>JALUXU010000016.1 GCA_027013225.1 Acidihalobacter sp.
TTTCTGGCGAGGTGAGTCCCCGCCAGACGCCCAAGGCCACGGCAAGCAGCAGAAGACTGCCGATGAGCAGGCCGATGGTGCGCACGGTGCGCGTGATTTCACCTTCTACGACGTGTTTGCCTTCTGCGGCGTGGGGAGGCAGGTTGGCGTTCATCTTGTGCAGTTTCTATCTAAGAGATACAGATCTGAACAGTTACATGCCAGGCAACATCGTTCGTTGCATCAGAGTGATGAACATCCAGATGGTTAGCCCGATGGACATGAAGATCAGTGGCGCTGTCATGATGAAACTGACCGTAAACCAGATCTGTGTCTTCGACAGGTCGAGCTTGAACAGAAGATACATCTGCACCGTGATCACCAACAAGGCAATGACGGTAATCGCCGTTGTAAGAGAAATGGGCGATAACACATGCGCCACTACCAGCCAGAGTTCTAGGAACATGGCGCCCAATGCCGCCGCATAGGCAACGAGATAGGCGCCGGGGCTGGCCAGTTGAACTTCAGGATGATCTATGGGATTGCTGTTTGCGTGTGACATCAGATGGCTCCGAACAAATAGACGAACGTAAAGATGCTGACCCAGATGACGGCTTGAAAGTGCCAGAAAATCTTCAGATTGAGCAGCCGATAGACATTGTTCTGGTCAAAGCCATTGACCGCGACCTGAACAATCATGACAGCCATCCAGATCAGGCCGAAAAGAACATGGGCGGCGTGAGCGATCACGATAGTCCAGAAATCAGATAGAAAGCCGCTCATCTGTGGAATCGCGCCCATGGCGGCCAGTTCAGAAAATTCGCGCCATTCCATGAGCAAAAACCCAACACCAAGTAGGAAAGACAGGATCAAGGCATTCACAACGCCGCTCTTGTTGCCTTTTTTAAGCGCCACCATGCCTAGACCGTAGGTCATCACGCTGCTAAGAATGAAAACGGTGGGCCAAATAGCGTTCATCGGATGAACGACCTCCTGGGAGGTAAAGCTGCCCGCGAAGTTGCGCACATAGACGCCATGAGCAGCAAACAAGGCTGCGAAAATCATGGCGTCGCTCATCATGTACAGCCAGAAACCCAGGGTGCGTGTGCCGATGAAATCGTGACCGTGATCCTCGTAGTCCCATAACTCAACGGTGTTCGGATCAACGGGCGCGTTGTCGTGTGAACTCATGATGTTTTCTCCAGTGTTCTAAAAACTTCTTGAGGAATGATCCGGGTCAGAGTAGACCCGGATCGTTAGGCCGTCAGTCGTTATCTCGCCGTTGCGTCGGTGTGCGCTTAGACGCATACGCACCTCCGGCACCGCCTCCGACGGGAGCGGGCTCCCCAGCAGGAATCCGGCCTTCGGCCCGGGCTACGATTTCCTTCTCCATGCGTTCGACTTCAGCCGCAGGAATGATGTAGTCGGTGTCCTTGTCGAAGGAACGGATGATCATGGCGATAATGATGGCCGCGAAGGTTGCTGCCGCCAGCCACCAGATTCTCCAGACAAGGGCGAAGCCGCACACCAACGTGAAGAAGCTGATGATCAAGGGGACGGCGGTGTTCTTTGGCATGTGAATGTCCAGAAATTTTTCCGGCATCAGGTTGGTGAGGCCGTGTTCACGTCGCCATGCCCATTCATCACGCGCATGGATCACCGGTGTGACCGCGAAGTTATAGAAAGGCGGCGGAGTATGAGTCATCCATTCCACCGAGCGCGAGGTGCCCCAGGCATCGGAAGCCACGACCCGGTTTTTTTCACGGTTGTAGATGCTGACACCGAGCTGGATAACAAAAGCTAAGATGGAAAGAAGATAAAATCCGGTGCCGATCACTTCGAGCAGCAAAAGGGGCTCCCAGCTGGTGTGCGGAATGTAGTCCAGACGGCGCGTCATGCCCATGAAACCCAGGGTGTACATGGGTACGAACACGAACAGCGTGCCCGCCGTGAACAGCCAGAAGAACACCTTGCCCCAGTATTCATCGAGCTTGAAACCGAAGACTTTCGGCCACCAGTAGACCGTTGCGCCAAAGGCTGCATAGACGATCAGCAAGAACATGTTGTGAAAGTGGGCAATTACGAACACGCTGTTGTGCACGAGGTAGTTGATCGCCGGCACGGCCAGCATCATGCCCGTCATTCCGCCCGTTATGAGCAGGAACAGTGAGCCGATCGCCCACAGCATGGGCGTGGGGAAACGCAGTTTGCCTCGCCACATGGTAAAGGCCCAGTTGAACACTTTCACGCCGGTGGGAATGCCGACCAGCATAGTGGCAATGCTGAAGTAGCTGTTCACGCCCGGGCTGGCACCCATGGTGAAGAAGTGATGCAGCCACACGGTCCAGGACACGCCGGCGATGGCCATGGAGGCAAGTACCATGGTCACATAGCCGAATAATGGCTTCTCGGAAAAAGTTGGAATGATTTCCGAAAGGAAGCCGAATGCGGGAATGACTACAAAGTACACTTCCGGATGACCCCAGATCCAGAACAAGTTGGTGTACATCATCAGGTTGCCGCCCAGATCGGCGGTAAAGAAATGGGTGCCGATATAGCGGTCGAGGGTCAGCAGCGCCAGCGCTACACCCAGGACTGGGAATGAAGTCAGGGCGATGATGTTGCTGGCCAGCGTGGTCCAGGTAAAGATCGGCAGGCGTCCCCAGGTCATGCCCGGAGCTCGCATCTTGATGATGGTGGCGATCAGATTCACCGCGCCAATGGTCGTGCCGATGCTGCCGATCTGGATGGACCAGAGGTAGTAATCGACCCCGACGCCCGGACTGTAGGGAAGTTCGGTCAAGGGGGTTAATCCAACCCAGCCGGCGTGGGAAAAATCGCCGACGAACAGGGCGATCATCACCAGCGAAGCAGCGGCGACGGTCAACCACAAGCCCAGTGCGTTGAGGTAGGGATACGCCATATCCCGTGCGCCGATCTGGATTGGCATGATGAGATTCATGAAGCCGACCAGAATGGGCGTGGCGGCCAGCAGGATCATAATCATTCCGTGCGCCGTGAACACCTGATCGAAGTGGTAGGGGGGAAGGTAACCATGCGCGGCACCTAACACACCGGGAGAGTCAGGACCGACGGCCATTGCCTGCTGGGTGCGCATCATAAGGGCATCGACGAAACCGCGCAGCATCATCACAAGTCCGACGAGAATGTACATGATGCCTAGTTTTTTATGATCGACGGTGGTCAGCCATTCGCGCCACAGCCAACCCCAGCGGCCGGTGAACGTCACCCAAGAAAGGGCAGCCGTACCGCCGATAACAACCATCATGAAGGCGAAGAAAATGATGGGATTGTTATAGTGAACCTCGAGCAATAAGCCCAGGCGCCCGAAAATCGGATTCCAGGGTCCTTGTAGATCAACGAGCATGATTTGGTGCCTCCAGGATCAGTTTGAATGTTGCTTGAATTCTTTCGAGTCCATGTTCTCGGTTAAAAACATGGGAGTGGCATATTGCAGTTTGCCGTCACGCACATTCTTTATGACTTCGGCAAACAGGCCCGGCTGAACATCACTGAAATAATGAACTTTTCCAGCGAGGTTTACGGTGGGTTTGGCGAATGCGGCGAATTTGGGATAAGCCAGCCTACGGCCCTGTTGTTTGACCTTCTCCACCCAGGCATTGAAATCCGCCTCGGAAACCGCCTTGGTCTTGAAATCCATCCAGGAGAACCCCCCCCCGCTGAGCGCTGCGGAAAAGCCGTGATATTCACCTGTATGGGTAGCGACCAGGGACTGTTTGCTACGCATGCCGGGCATGACATACACCTGGCCAACGAGCTGTGGAATATAGAAATTGTTGGTGACGGAAGTGGATGTGAGTCTGAAATGGACCGGAGTATGTACGGGAATGACGAGTTCATTGGCCACGGCGATGTGCTGTTTTGGGTAGATGAACATCCATTGCCAGTCCGTGGTGACGACATCGACTTCCAGTGGCTTGGTGTCTGCGTATTTGGGGTTTTTCGTAATCACTGTGGGGTTCCAGGGGTTGACCGCATGGGTGCCCTCATAGCTGAAAAAGGCAAGCACCCCCACGATAATGATAGGTATTCCCCATACCAGGACTTCCAACCCATTGGAATGAGAAAACTTGGGATCGTGATGCGCCTTTTTCGAGGCACGGTATCGCGAAATCACCCAAATAGTAAAAATCACAGTCGGCACAATGACGATGCTCATGATCACGACATCGACGACCATGTAATATAGGTTGGCCGCCGCTACCGGCCCCTTGGGGTTAAACAGCCAGAAATGCTCTGTGTTGCAGCCACCCAGCAAAAGCAAAGGGATGAGTGCAAAAAAACGCAAAAACATCGGGATTTTTTTTCGCTTCATGATCGACCACGACTCCCTGAATCCAATTAATAAGAGGGTTTATCAAAAATGGAGTTCTAGTATAAGTTCCTGATTAAAATTAAATAAGGAACCGCTTATATAGCCTCTATGCTTCATGTTTTAGTAGGCGGGCATTTTATAGTGTGAGATTCAAAAGGGCAAAAGAATGTAAAGGAATTTACCATTCGATTTTTTTTGCGGCCCATAAAAACAAAGAATATTAGAGAAATATAAAATACATAAATCCAATGTAAACGGGCATATTGGGATAATAACGCATGAAAAATATTGCCTTTATTGTTAACTGGGGCATTTCATTTTCATAGTAAGGATTTTTAGTTCTACGTCGTTTCTCTGAGCGTTGGATTCTCGGCTGTCTCTCGTGAGATTAGGCTATATACTTTGTCACTCATACTCTGATAAGGATCATGGTTCGGCGAGGTTTAATTAATGGGCGATAAATTTTGCTGAAACCGATAGTTCTCGATAGTGGATTCATAGGGAAGAATCTGCCTTGGGATATTTACGCCGAAAATGGCGTTTTGCTTGCCCGCGCCGGAACGGTTATTTCCGATGAACAGCTTTTTTTCACGCTTACGCAAAAGAATATTTTTATAAGAACAGAAAACAGCGAAACAAATAATCCTTTGCGTTTGCTAATCGAACTGGTTGAAGATATAGGGAAGATTCTGGCTACACTTGAGCCGGCCGCGCTGGCTTCTTCGGCCGAACGGCTACTTGAATTATTGGAGGACGATCCGGATGCCTGCCTGGGTTACGTCTTGCGAGCACCGCTGGCCAGCCATAGTGTGCGGCATTGCATTCACGTCGCGCTCGTCTCCACCGTTCTGGCTCAGGCATTTGACTTCGAAAGGCGCGATTTAATTAATTTGGTCGGTGCGGCCTTGAGCATGAACCTTGCCGATCTCGATCTTCACGATGCCATGTGGGGAAGGCGTTCCCCTGTGGGGCCGAAGGAAAGAGCTCAGTTGTATTCTCATCCGCTGCGGGCTGCTGATCGACTGTCAGCCCTTGGCGTTGATGCCGACTGGATAAGGTATGTGCTCGAGCATCATGAAAATATCGATGGAACAGGGTATCCGAATAAACTGACTCTCAAGGAAATCAGTTTTGGAGCCCGCATTCTGCGGGTTGCGGATGTTTATTGCGCAAAAGTGAGCGGGCGGTATTATCGTCCGCCGCGATCGCCGCGCCATGCGCTTCTGGATGTTTTCGGATCTGAAAGGAGACATCTGGATCTCATGATCACGAATGTGCTGTTAAAGCGTTTCGGAATTTATCCTCCAGGGACTCTGGTGCGTCTGGCAAACAATGAAAAAGCCTGTGTGACCCGCAGAGTCCTGGACGGCAGATTGCGCTGGGTGGTCAGTTTCCTAGATGCGCGCGATCACTTGCTGGAGCCTCCTCAGGAACGGGAAGTGACACACCGTGCCACGGCGGTTCGTGGATTCGTCGAGCCGGACAGGCGATGGCCTGCGATTGCCTGGGCGTCGCTTTGGGGGTATTGAAGCGCTTCTTGCAGATGGTTCTAAGGACAAACGACTTTATGACCATTGAGAAAATGCCTGGGCATCTATATATAGGCACATCCGGCTGGTCATATCCTCACTGGCAGGGTACGGTTTATCCGCATGATTTGCCGGAGCACAAGCGGCTGAGTTTTTACGCCGCGCATCTGCCGAGCGTCGAAATCAACAACAGTTTCTACCATCTGCCATCCGATCGGGTGCTGAAATCCTGGCGTGAAGCCGTTCCGGACGAGTTCATATTCACGCTCAAGGCCAGCGCTTACATCACGCACCGCAAGAAACTCCGTGATCCGGAGCGCACCTTGCCACCACTGATGCATTGCGCCGAAATGCTGGGCGAACAATTGGGGGCGATACTGTTTCAATTGCCGCCTCATTGGCATCTCGACCTTGATCGACTGCAACGATTTCTTGCCGCTTTGCCCGCGCGCTGGCGCTATGCCTTCGAGTTTCGAGATCCGAGTTGGTTTGTACCGCCCGTGTATGAATTGCTTAAAAGCCATCATGCCGCACTTTGCGTGTATGAGCTTTCCGGATTTCGCTCACCACAAATCTATACGGCGGATTTCGCCTATTATCGCTGGCATGGCCCCGGGGCGGCTTATCAAGGAAACTATGGAGAAGGATTCCTGCGTGAACAGGCTCGAGTGATCACGACGCATCTGCAGGTGGGAGAAAATGTGTTCGTTTATTTTGACAATGACCAGTCAGGTTACGCCTTTCACAATGCGCGTTGCTTGTTGGAGCAGGTGAGGGCCGGGGCAATTACAACCGCCCTATGAGTTGACCATCGGCAACAGCATGCCGAAAATGCCTCTTTCGCCTATGAACGCCACCCCATGTCTTCAGATTCTGTCGCGCATATTTTCATTCCAGGCCTCGATTCGCCGCTCGGCGAATGGCAGCGAAGCTATGGCTGGCTTCCACAGGCAAGTGGTTTGAAAACATTGCTCAATGATGCATCTCGCCTGCCACGAACCGAATCCGCTTACCACAAAGTGGCGGCCTTGCTCGGCGTGCAAGGCGCGCTGGCGGGTTTTCGGGAGCGTGGCGCAGGGCGCGCAGTGTCCGGCGCAGTGTGCGCAGATCCCGTTCATTTGCGTGCCGATGTGGATTCGGCATTGCTGGTCGAAGGAGAACATCTAGGCCTTGACGAAAACCAGGCCCGCGATTTGCTGGCAAGCGTGCAGGACTGGTTTGGCCGGGATGGATGGCGTTTTACAATGAGCGGCGCATTGCACTGGTATGCTTTCCCACCTCAGGGGCTGGAACCTCCGCCATGGCCTGAACCGGCTGAAATTGCAGGATCTGATGTGGGTCCATATATTCGCGGCCGCGAACAAAGCGCCGAGTGGCGACGTTTCTACACGGAACTGCAAATGCTTTTGGCGCGTGCGCCAGTCAATCTGGGACGCATGAGCCAAGACGAACCGGCGGTGAATGCTTTGTGGTTCTGGGGTGGGAGGCGTGTCGGCAATTCTGCCTCTTCCCCGGTGTCGTTGGTGTTCGCAAGCGATCCCATTCTTATTGGCATGGCGGATGCGGCAGGCATCGAAGTGAAAACCATCCAGCGGGACGAAGTTTTACGAGGCGGAGGAATCGCTTGGCTGAATGACCTTCGTCCGGCAGCTGCCTACGACGATATAGAGGCGTGGCAGACTGCTCTTTCTCATCTTGACGAGGTGTGGTTCGCGCCTTTGGCGAAGGCATTGAGAGCCCGCCATCTGAAACGCGTGCATGTCTATGGAGACGCCTGGCAATGGGAATGTCGGCGGCGGGCTCCATGGCGCTTATTGCGACAATCTGCACCTCTGTCGCGCGCCTTGGGGGTATCGTCATGAATGGCGTGCGCCCGTTGATACGCCGCAGACCCATGCCTTCCCATGACTTGCCGGCGGATTTGCCGGATATTCTCAAGCGCGTTTATGCCGCCCGCGGAGTAACGAAGCCTGAGGAGCTGGAGCGAGGTTTGGCGGCGTTGCCCCATTACCACAATCTGGGAGGTATGGGAAAGGGGCTCGATCTCTTGCAGCAGGCCTTACGTGAGCAATGGTCCATTTTCATCGTCGGCGATTACGATGCTGATGGCGCCACCAGCACGGCATTGGTAATGGAGGCTTTGCGGGGTTGCGGGGCCCATCGCCTGAGCTATCTTGTACCTAATCGTTTCACCCAGGGCTATGGCCTTTCACCGGCGCTTGTTGAGGCGGCCAAAAAACAAGGTGCGCAACTGTTGATCACGGTTGATAACGGTGTGGCTGCTCATGTGGGGGTGAGCGCGGCGAAAGCCGCCGGCATGGCCGTGATCGTTACCGATCACCACCTGCCGGGCAACACCTTGCCGCCGGCTGATGCCCTGATCAATCCGAACCTGCCTGGTGACCTTTTTCCGGGCAAATCCCTGGCCGGCGTTGGCGTAGCCTTCTATCTGATGACCGCTTTGCGTGCCCGCTTGCGCGACACGGGTTGGTTTCGGGAACGCGCTTTGGCCGAACTCAATCTGGCGGAACTTTTGGACCTCGTGGCCGTGGGCACGGTGGCCGATGTGGTGCCGTTGGACGCATACAACCGCATTCTGGTAGAACAGGGGCTTCGGCGCATCCGTGCTGGCCGCGCACGCCCCGGCATCAGGGCATTGTTGAAGGTGTCCGGGCGCGATCCGGCCAGACTGACGGCAAGCGATCTCGGGTTTGCCGTCGGGCCGAGACTCAATGCGGCGGGCCGGCTTGATGATATGGCTGTTGGCATCGAATGCCTGTTGTCCAAAGACGAAGATGCTGCGCTGGTATTGGCGCA
Organism: Acidihalobacter sp.; assembly: GCA_027013225.1. Classification (GTDB taxonomy): domain Bacteria; phylum Pseudomonadota; class Gammaproteobacteria; order DSM-5130; family Acidihalobacteraceae; genus Acidihalobacter_A. The sequence goes on from JALUXU010000016.1 coordinate 8,683, forward strand.
ACGCCTGGACACCCTCAATCGTGAGCGCCGGGCGCTGGAGCAAGAGATGCGCGAACAGGCCATGGCGACGGTAGAACAGGCGTTCAGCCAGCTGGACGGCCTGAGTTTGCCGGAGGTGCTGTGTTTGCATGACGCACGCTGGCACGAAGGCGTAGTGGGGCTGGTCGCCGGTCGTCTTAAGGACCGCTTCCATCGGCCGGCCGTCGTATTCGCGTGTGCCGAGGACGGTTCGCTCAAAGGTTCGGCGCGTTCCATACCTGGCGTGCACATTCGCGATGTACTTGCCGATATCGCCGCACGCCGTCCCGGGATGCTCAAGCATTTTGGCGGCCATGCCATGGCGGCCGGACTCTCACTGGAGCCTGCGCACCTGGAAACATTTCCAGAAGAACTCATTTGCAGCCTCCGCCGTCTGACAGATCCGGAAGTCTTGCAACCTGTCGTGTGGACAGATGGCGAGCTTGGCCCTGACGAGATCAATCTGGCACATGCGGAAGCCTTGCGCGCCGGTGGTCCGTGGGGGCAAGGCTTTCCCGAGCCGCTGTTCGATGGTTTTTTTACCATTCAGCAAGCCCGCGAAGTCGGGCGAGGGCATCTGAAACTGCGTCTTGGCGATCCGCGAACCGGAGCTTTGCATGATGCGATCGCTTTCAATTACAACGAACTTGGCGTGCGCCCTGATCTTGAAAAGGCGCGCTTTGTCTACCGCCTGGAAGTCAATGACTGGCGAGGCGAACGTACTCATCAGTTATCGATTCAAGCAAGTGGGCTCGAGATCCAGGCAGGCTGATCTTTTTCGCTGACCAATGGAAAACGCATGAATGTAATGGTGTTTGATATCGAAACCGTGCCGGACGTCGAGGCGGGACGCAGGCTTTATGATCTCGATGGGCTCGAAGAACAGGCGATCGCGCAAGCCATGTTCCAGTTGCGGATGGCCAAAACCGGCAGTGACTTTCTGCCTCAGCATTTGCAGCGCATCGTCGCGATCTCGGTGGTGTTCCGTGTGCGGGATTCTCTCAAAGTGTGGTCTCTGGGCGACGAAAGATCGGATGAGGCTGAGTTGATCCGCCGCTTTTTCGATGGCCTCGAGCGCTATACGCCTACTCTGGTTTCCTGGAACGGCAGCGGTTTCGACCTGCCGGTGCTGCATTATCGCTCTTTGTTGCATGGGGTGAGCGCGCCGCGTTATTGGGAAGTGGGCGATGAGGATCGCGCTTTTCGTTACAACAGTTATCTGGGGCGCTATCACTGGCGTCATATCGATCTTATGGACGTGCTGGCCGCCTATCAGCCAAGAGCAAACGCGCCGCTGGATGAAATCGCCAGCATGCTTGGATTTCCCGGCAAAATGGGCATGGATGGCTCAAAAGTCTGGGATGCATTCCAGTCAGGCGATCTTGCCGCCATCCGCAATTACTGTGAAACGGACGTGTTGAATACATATCTTGTGTACTTGCGATTTGAGCATTTACGTGGTCATCTCGATCTGGAAAGCTATACTGAAGAACAACAACGAGTGCGCGATTTGTTGAGAGAGTCGAAGGCATCGCATCTGCAGGAATTTCTAGCCGCCTGGGAAACGCCGCTATGAAACGGCAGCGAAAGCGCCGCGCCCCTCCACGACCGCCGGCCGAGATCGATATCGAGTCTTTGTCTCGAGATGGCCGCGGAGTGGGGCGGCTGAACGGCAAAACCGTGTTCGTAACCGGTGCCTTGCCCGGCGAGCGGGTACAAGTGGAGTTCACCTACGTCCGTCGGGATTTCGACGAAGCCGAGGCCGCGCAAATCCTCCATCTTTCACCCTCGAGGACAACGCCGAAATGCCCGCACTTCGGCGTATGCGGGGGATGCAGCCTGCAGCATTTCAAAGCCGAGGCGCAGATTGCAGCCAAACAGGCTCAGCTTATCGAAGCATTGCAGCGTCTTGGCCAGGTACGTCCTGAGCGGATTCTGGATGCTCTTACTGCGCCTGTATGGGGGTATCGCCGCAAGGCGCGCCTTGGCGTTCGTTATGTGGCCAAGAAAGGCCGGGTTTTGGTCGGATTTCGCGAGCGCCAGGGACGCTTGCTCGCCGATCTGACACGTTGTGAGGTATTGGTGCCTGAGGTCGGGGAGCGTTTGCAGGCCTTGGCTCAGCTCATCGGCGGTCTTGAGGCGCGCGAGCGGATTCCGCAGATCGAGGTAATGGCCGGCGATGCCAGCACCTGCCTCGTATTGCGGCATCTCGAACCGCTACGCGAAGCCGACAAGGCGGCTCTGATCCAGTTTTCCCAGAAAAATGGGCTGTTCGTAGCGCTACAGCCGAGCGGACCGGATAGCATCACACCGCTGTGGCCGGCCCAGCAGCCACTTTTTTATCAGCATCCTGATTTCAATGTGCGCGTTGATTTCAAAGGCGGTGATTTCATTCAGGTCAACGCGCCCATCAACAGAAAAATGGTGGCGCAGGCGCTCGAATTGTTGCAGTTGACATCCGGCGATAGCGTGTTGGAGTTGTTCAGTGGCTTGGGCAATTTCACCTTACCCATGTTGCGCCGCGGAGCGCATGTCACTGCGGTGGAAGGAGAGGCGGGTATGACGCGGCGGGCAATGGAAAACGCCTCCGCCAATGCTCTTGTGGGAGGTGAATTTTATACGGCCGATCTTTTCAACCCCAATCCTCAAGCCGCCTGGCTACGCCGGCGATATGAGAAGGTATTGCTTGATCCGCCGCGCTCCGGTGCACGCGAAATGTTGCCTCACCTTGGCCGCTTGAGTCCTTCGCGCATTGTCTATGTCTCCTGCGATCCGGCTACCCTGGCGCGTGATGCCGGAGAGCTGGTGCATACCCATGGTTACAGGCTGGCAGCCGCCGGCGTGATGGATATGTTTCCACATACAGGGCATGTGGAATCCATCGCCGTGTTCTCTCGGGAGTGACTTTATGGATCCGATCGAAGCCATCGCTGAGCGCCGCATACGCGAAGCCATAGAGCTCGGAAAGTTAGAAAATCTTCCTGGAGCGGGTAAGCCATTGAAACTCGACGATGATTCTCAAGTGCCTCCTGAATTGCGGGCTGCGTATCGGGTGTTGAAAAATGCGGGTTTTCTTCCGCCTGAAGTGGAATTGCGACGTGAAATCCGCGAAGCCGAAGACTTGTTGCGTTCCGCCATCGACGTAGGCGTCAGCGATCGAGCACAGCGGCGGCTTGAATACTTGCGCCTGCGCCTTAGTGTCGCTGGCCGGAAGGATCTGCGTCTACAGAAAGATTATTACGAGGCTGTTTGCGATCGACTTGAAGGAGGGGCTTGAGCTCTCCGAAATCAGGGCATTTGACTATCGACTTGCAGTTGTTTGGGAGTGACGAAAGCGCGGCGTACGCCGACTCCGAAACACGTTTTCGACCAGCGATCCAGAGGTAGGTTTAGCGAATAGATGGCCGCGGTTGGGAGGTTCTCCAGGCTATCGTTGCAAAGAGTATTGGCCAACTCGGTCAATCCCGGGTTGTGTGCCACTAGCAGCACATGCCCGGCGGAGTCGGGTTGCTCGCGGATCACGGCCAGCAAGGGAAGCCTGCTGGCGGCATACAACCTGGGTTCCCATACGATGGTTGCGGGCGGTCGGCGCAGTGCGGCCACCACCGCTTCGGCTGTTTCCCGTGCCCGCCGAGCTGGACTCGAGACGACGCGATCGGGTGCCGGCAAATGAGTGGCGATCCACTGACCCATCAAAGGCGCATCACGCCGACCGCGTTTATTCGGAGGACGATCGAAATCAGCGATCTTCGGATCACTCCAGCTCGATTTGGCGTGCCGCATAAGAGTAAGGGTTTTCATTCAAGCTGTTAATCTGCCGGATAAAAAAACGCCCGTCATAAGTTGACGGGCCACATGGTGGAATCACAGATAGTCAGGGAGATGGCGGCGCAGTGCGCGGGCATCAAGAGTAGTTAGGTCCTTGGGAAGTTCGCTGGAAATGCGATTGCGCAAGGAGTGTTTCATGAATTCGCGTAAGCGTCCTAAGAAAGCGGGCGAAGCTACAATGTGCAGGCGTTCGCATCCCTTGCGGTCGGCCTGTTCGCCCAGCATACGGCAGAGGAGACGGGCGAACCGGTTCGCTTCCTCGGATTTGACATCGACCCTGGGTTCCATGGCATATCCAGGGCGTCCACTGCCATCGAACGTTCTGCCCTGGCGGTCAGTGACGATGTCGCGGCCCTTCATGCGGGCCTCGTTATCCAACCAGGCTTGCTCTTCAATCAGTGCGCCGTTGCGGCTGGTTGCTGAGAAAAGGCGTGCACGGCCGGCATTGGCGGCCAAAATCCAGATCGTTTTCATCATGCTCGGCACCTCGCTAATGTATAGGGAATGAACGCGGATCGTTCGAGCCGCGTTCATTCGAGTGTAATACATTGGCAGGCGATTGGAATGAAAGAGCCCACATGATCAAGAAACGTAAAGACGGTTTCGAGGGGACGATCTGCTCGCTCGCCCGTTCTGTACCGAATTAGCGGGGAGGTAACAGCTTGGAGGCCGCGACGATGGCTGGGGCTTTACATACTTTTTCCGGTTTCCCGCCAGTTTGTTGGCAAATGGCCGCTGTTATGAGGTTGGCCTGGGGTAGTACGGCTTTGGCGAGTTTGCTGTTCGGCTTGGCGAGTTCCGTCGCCAGTTCAGCCCATGGCCGCTGGCCCATTTCTTTTGGATTCACAGGTGAGCCAAGCAGCAGCCAGCGGCCGCCTATATATAGAAAGGGAATGCCTCCCGCTTGAGTGGTATACGGAGGCGCATCATATTTGCGAAATAGCTCGGCGGCCTGTCCTTTGAGAGGTTGCAGAGGTTTGCCATGGCGGTCGGCGGTTTCCACGGCGATGAATTTCACGTAGGGACTGCTGTAGTGGGCCTTGATGAAGGTGAAAGTGGTGGTGTCGGGATAGACATCGGTCGGACTGGAACGCATGGTTTCAAGACCGCTAAAAGTGCCGAAATGTTGTAAAGCCACAATAAGCGGCCAGCGCAGGGCGGCGCAATAGGGGCAGAAATCCGCGCCTACGTAGAGTACGCCAACCTTTGGCGGCGTCGCGGGATTGGGGCCGTCGATGGCTTGTATCGAGGTGAATAGCGGCGTTTCCTTGATCTGTAGCGAGGCGGCCGAAGAGGATTTCAGATCTTTGGCGATTTGGGAGGAGATCGGCTGATCCAGATTCGAACTTCCACCTTTAGTGCATGCGGAAGTCAGCAGCATCAGGGCGATCAGGCCCAGGGCGGAAGTGAACACATGAATGGGGCTTTTTTTCATAAGAAGTTCTTCCTGGTAATTAAAATATTTCGCTAAAAGGTATTACGTCCACTTGCCCGCCTGCGGGGACTGAGCCGGATTCGCGCGGCAAGCGGATGAAGCAATCGGCGCGGCTCATGGAGGTAAGCATATGCGAGCCTTGCATGCCTGTGGTCGTGACACTAAGCGTACCATCGGCTTCGACGTGGAGTATGCCGCGCTGAAAGTCGGTACGCCCCGGCCGTTTTTTCAACTCATCGCGGGTGATCGCGCGGAACACGCGATAAGGTCTTGGGTTTTCACCGCGGATTTTCCTCAGGCCAGGGGCGACGAACAGCCCGAAAGTTGCCATGGCGGAGACGGGATTGCCGGGCAGGCCGAAGAATAAGGTCTTGCCGATGCGGCCAAAATTGAGCGGTTTTCCGGGTTTGATGGCGATCTTCCAGAATTCCGCCTGCCCAAGCTCGCGCAGAATACGGGTGACATAATCGGCTTCGCCCACTGAGGCGCCGCCGGTAGTAAGAACTACGTCGGCTTGTTCGGCCGCCGTGTGCATGGCTTCTTCGACGGCCTCGCGCTGGTCGGGGATGCGTCCCATGTCGATACTTTCCACGCCCACGCTTTGAAGTAAACCATGCAGCACATAACGGTTGCTGTCATAGATCTCTCCCTCGCCCAAGGGCTCGCCCACGCCACGCAATTCGTCACCGGTAGAAAAGAACGCGACCCTCGGCAAGCGATGGACGAGCACTTTGGGCAAGCCCACCGACGCGAGCAGACCCAGGTCAGCGGCCGAAAGCGCGCGGCCAGCGCGTAGTACGAAGTCCCCGCGGCGAATGTCCTCTCCTGGAAAACGGATATTGGCGCCAAGTTTGAGTGCCTGCTCTACAAAGAGCAGGTTGCCTTCCCTGCGAGTCAGTTCTTGCTGCACCACCGTATCGGCGCCCTTTGGAACCCCTGCGCCAGTCATGATCTGCACGCATTGACCAGGTCCGAGCTCGCGGGTGAAGGGATGGCCTGCGAATGAGCGTCCTACGATTTCGAGCGGATGGCCCGGCTGTTGATCTTCGGCGCGCAAGGCGTAGCCGTCCATGGCTGAATTGCGGTGTGGCGGCACATCGGCCACCGCTTTCACATCTTTAGCCAATACGCGGCCCAACGCTTTCGTCAGCCCAATCAATTCGTTTTCTGGCGAAGGCTTGCAGGCGGCCAGCACGCGTTCGCGGGCTTGCTTTTCAGTCAGAGCCAAGGCGTCGAATTCAGTGTCACAGGTAGCGGTGTGCATGGGATCCTCACGTGAAAAGTAAGCCGGATTGAGTGATTATAAAGTCTGTCACCTGCATCGGCACATTGATGTCCAAGCAATGTCGAGCCGAGTGAATGGGCGTGTCGCTGGCCACAGCGACGATGGTTGCATCCTGATGATAGAGCGGCGGTTTACCCAAGGCGGCCCGATACACTTCGATCTTGGGTATGTCTGCATGCTTGAAACCTTCTACAAGAATGAGATCCGCATGCTCGGCATCGATCTTGCGAACCAATGATTCCAGGGGCAGTTCGTCCGGTGCTTCCTGTTCGACTATCAGCGCCCAGCGACGGCTGGAAGCGACCAGCACTTGCTCGGCTCCGGCTTTCCTGAGTTCGTAACTATCCTTGCCGGGGTGATCGATATCGAAATGATGGTGGGCGTGTTTTATCAGTGCGCAATGCAATCCTCTTTGACGCAGCAGAGGAATGACGGCGTGCAGCAGTGTGGTTTTGCCAGCTCCACTCCAGCCGACAAATCCGAGCAAAGGCAGTGTAGCTTGGATGGGCATGTTCAGGTTCCGGTTCGGCGATCCATTACGAGCAATGATAGCCTGTAATTTTCAAAACTGTTTCAGCCCAAGCCGTGTGCAGGTTTTCGGTCCGCCAGAAAATCTTGCCAGACTGAACAGAATCGGAGAACTTGAAATGATCTTTGATGCAATCAATGCGCCTTGGCTTATCCAGATAGCCGAATTACTCTCTTTCGATTGCACAAATTCACTGGTTTAGCAGATACATCAGTGTTCAGACGAAAAATATCTATATTCATTGTATAGGCAAGTTGGCAGTTTACCCTGGAGCATCGCAAAACTATAATGGCCAACTAATTTTTATATGGGGTTTTGAGATGCGAATCGTTCAGGAAGCGCTCACTTTTGACGATGTGTTGCTGATGCCTGCCCATAGCCGAATCATGCCGCGGGACGTTACGTTGCATACTCGTTTGACGCGCGCTATTGCGTTGAATGTTCCCTTGATATCGGCCGCGATGGATACAGTGACGGAGGCAAGGCTGGCTATTGCCATGGCGCAAGAAGGCGGTATAGGTATCGTTCACAAGAATATGCCTCCTGAACAGCAAGCCTGGCAAGTTCGCCAGGTCAAGAAGTATGAAAGTGGTGTTATCACCCATCCCATCACTGTTTCCCCTGACGTCAGCATCAGGGAGGTGTTAGAGATCACCAAGGCAAACAACATTTCTGGCGTACCGGTGGTGGTGGGAGAAAAGCTGGTGGGTATCGTGACCAGCCGGGATATGCGGTTTCAGGATAACCTCAATGCGCCTGTCAACTCCATCATGACTCCGCAAGAGCGACTGGTGACGGTCAAGGAAGGCGCCAACCGTGAGGAAGTCAGGCGCTTGCTGCATAAACACAGGATTGAAAAAGTTCTGGTGGTCAACGATGAGTTCCAGCTTCGTGGGATGATCACAGTCAAGGATATACAGAAATCCAGTGATTACCCCAATGCCTGTAAGGATGAGCATGGCCGTTTGCGGGTAGGGGCGGCGGTCGGTACCGGCGAGGACACTGAAGAACGCGTTGAAGCCTTGATCGAAGCCGGTGTCGATGTGTTGATCGTCGATACGGCACATGGCCATTCGCAAGGCGTTCTTGACCGGGTTCGATGGATCAAGCAGCAACATCCAGAGATGCAGGTCATCGGGGGCAACATCGCCACTGGAGAAGCGGCGCGAGACTTGGTCGAAGCGGGTGCGGATGGCGTCAAGGTCGGTATCGGACCAGGTTCGATATGCACTACCCGAATCGTCGCCGGAGTAGGGGTGCCGCAGATTACGGCGATCGATAATGTCTGCAAAGCCCTCGAAGGCACGGATGTGCCGCTGATCGCCGACGGCGGCATCCGTTTCTCTGGCGATGTGGCCAAAGCGATTGCCGCAGGCGCGTATAGCGTCATGATCGGAAGCATGTTCGCCGGCACGGAAGAGGCGCCTGGAGAAGTCGAACTCTTTCAGGGCAGATCGTATAAATCTTATCGCGGCATGGGTTCGTTAGGAGCGATGCAAAAAGGTTCTTCTGATCGCTATTTCCAGGACGCCTCTGCGGTTGAAAAGTTGGTTCCGGAAGGTATCGAAGGGCGCGTGCCTTATAAGGGCCCGATTTCCAGCATCATACATCAGCTGCTGGGAGGCTTGCGCTCAAGTATGGGATATGTCGGTGCCGCCGATATAGCCACGATGAGAACCCGTCCCGGTTTCGTTAGGGTCACTCATGCGGGCATACGCGAAAGTCATGTGCATGATGTGACTATCACCAAGGAAGCGCCAAATTATCGTATCGATTGAAACAACGTCTATTGTTGATTGCGGTCAGCACTTTTCGCAGGAGTCAGCGGCTTTTCTGCGAGAATCCTCCTCTCAACACGATCAGCGCCCCTTGACAGGCTGTTGAAATTCGCTCAGGTGAGTGCGAAAGAAGGAAAAATCGGGAGAGAAAGCGCAGATTACAGAGCTTGAATTCAACTCGTAAGTGCAACTTAACCTGGAGGTGAGAGGGTAAGCCACGATAGCATCACGGCTTACTCTAACTGCCAAGAAAGAGGAGCACGATGAGAGGCTATGCGCAGCTTACCCAAGAAGAACGATACAAGTTTCATGCGCTCAGAAAAGCGGGCCACACGCAGAAGGAGATCGCTGAGACACTGGGGCGAAGCCCTTCTACGATCAGCCGTGAGCTGAGGCGCAACAAGGGGCTGAAGGGCTCGAGCAGTTAAGCAGTTACTTGCACGATATTGCGCGTTCATATACAAATTAAGCATGTCTAGTAAGATGGTCAGTATTCGCGAAGCCGGCGAGTTCCTGGG
>JALUXU010000017.1 GCA_027013225.1 Acidihalobacter sp.
ATATTTCTTATTCACCGCATCCCTGCATGAGATTCATTCAAAGCCAACCGATTAACCCCCAATTTTGGTACATTGAGTGCCCGTGGAGAGAGGCGCCCCATTAGTAGTGACCGCAAGTGAAGCCAGACTGATAAAGTCTTGAATGAAAGGCAGGTGGGTATCTGATTTGCGTACTGCGGCATAGAGCATGCCATGCAAGCCTTGTGCACCCAGAGGCAATGAGCATAACTGCCCTGATATGGTTGACTCGCATAATACCCAATCTGGCAAGACTGCTACCCCGCGCTTGCTGGCGACCAACTGCAATATCATTGCCGTTAGTTCCACATGGCGCACAGCTTTGGGTTCAACCCCCTCGGGTGTAAGAAAATGCTGAAATATATCCAGTTTATTACGAGGAACTGGGTAGGTAATCAATGTTTGATCCGCCAAATCTGAAGGTTGCACAAAGGTTTTTCTGGCTAAGGCATGCTCAGGATCAACAACCAATCTGCCTTCATAGGGAAATAAAGGCTCAAAGCAAATACCATCGGTAGTAATCGGATCTGAACTAATCACCAAGTCAATATCACCTTGTGCCAGTGCTGATATCGCATCAAAACTCATACCCATACGCAAATCCACTTCAATATCAGGCCAATCTTTCCGATAGTTGCCCAATGTTCCCATAAGCCATTCAAAACATGCATGACATTCAATTGTGATATGCAAGCGTCCCAGCTCACCACCAGATATACGTTTTAGCTCATATTCTGCATGGGCTATTTGTGGTAGAATATTTTCAGCCAACCCCACCATACGCTCTCCCGCAGGGGTCAGCTTCAGCGGCTTTCTCCCTCGAAAAAACAAAGGCGTTTCAAAATAGTTCTCCAGAACCTTAATCTGATGGGAAAGAGCAGACTGGCTGATATGTAGCTGCTGTGCAGCATCTGCCAGCGAACGACTTTTTGAAATTGCCTGCAAACTACGAAGATGTCTTATTTCTATAAACATGAATTCCTTTCATAATTATAATTAATTTTATGAGATATGTCGAACTATCACAAGTCTATATATTCCGCGCAACATTTCATTGGAGGCATAAAAGATGATACAAACACACAACCTTGGGTTCCCCCGCATCGGCGAACAACGATCATTAAAAATTGCGCTGGAACAATACTGGAAAGGCAGTATTAGCGCCCAGAATTTGCAACGCACAGCCGCAAGTTTACGCAAACGGCACTGGAAAATTCAGGATCGCGCTGGCATCGACTATATCCCTGTCGGTGATTTTTCTTTATATGATCATGTACTGGATACCTCATTGATGCTGGGTGTTATTCCAGAACGATTTGGTTGGCAGGGCGGTGAAGTGAACCTTGATACTTATTTCAGAATGGCACGCGGCAGGGCTCCTACAGGGCTTGACACCAGTGCTTGTGAAATGACCAAATGGTTCGACACCAATTATCATTATATCGTACCTGAATTTAGCAAAGAACAATCTTTCAAACTGACTTCACACAAACTATTTGATGAAGTCTCTGAAGCCCAGTCCATGGGTTATCAGGTTAAACCAGTTATTATCGGTCCATTAAGCTATTTGTGGCTTGGTAAAGCAAAAGGTGAAGGCTTTGACAAGCTGGATTTGCTGGAAGGACTAATTCCAGTTTATCGAGAAATTCTCAACAAGCTTCAATCACAGGGTGTTGAGTGGGTACAGTTTGATGAGCCCGTGTTAACCATTGATATCGGTACACAGTGGCGCGATGCATTTGCTTATTGTTATAAACAACTGGCAGCCCAATCCCCCAAGGTATTGTTAACCACTTATTTTGGCGAACTACGTGATAACCTTGAACTGGCCTGCACGTTACCAGTGCATGGCCTACACCTTGATCTTATACGTGCCAAATCAGAGTTACATAACATCATCGACTTATTGCCTGAAACACATGTATTGTCGGTTGGCTGTGTGGATGGTCGCAATATCTGGCGTACCGATTTAGACCAGGTGTTGGCAGTTTTGCAACCCCTTAAAGAAAAACTTGGTCATCGTTTATGGCTGTCTCCATCCTGCTCATTGTTGCATGTCCCCATCGATTTGGAGTGGGAAACAGAATTAGATGGTGAAATCAAATCTTGGCTTGCCTTTGCCAAACAAAAGCTGGGAGAAGTTTCATTATTGCAGCAAGCCCTGAATCAAGGGGTAGAAGCTGTTGCCGCGCCATTGAAGTGGTCTCGGGATATATGCGAGCATCGGAAACGTTCAGGCAAAACACACAATAACCGTGTGCAAGAGCGCTTTAACAATATTCATGATGCCATGACACAGCGAAATGCTTCCTTTGAGGCACGTTCTGCTTTACAGCAAGACTGGCTCAAACTACCGATCTACCCGACAACCACAATTGGCTCATTTCCACAAACAGCTGATATTCGTGCTATTCGCCGTAAATTCAAAAAGGGAGAAGTGCAGGAAAACACATACCGTGAGGCCATGAAGGGGGAAATTAAAAAAGCTATTAACCTTCAGGAAGAGCTGGGACTTGATGTATTCGTTCACGGTGAACCAGAGCGCAATGACATGGTAGAATACTTTGGCGAGCTGTTGGAAGGTTTTGCTTTTACCCAACACGGCTGGGTCCAATCCTATGGATCACGCTGTGTTAAACCGCCGATCATTTATGGTGATGTTAGCAGACCAACCCCTATGACCACGGCGTGGATTATGTATGCACAATCGCTTACCCAGAAGCCCGTAAAAGGTATGCTGACTGGACCTGTAACTATTCTGAATTGGTCATTTGTTCGTGATGATCAACCACGCAGCGATACATGTACTCAAATGGCACTGGCTTTACGTGATGAGGTCAACGATCTGGAAAAAGCTGGTATTCGAATCATTCAAGTCGATGAAGCAGCCCTTCGTGAAGGTCTACCCCTACGTAAAGAAGACTGGCAAGATTATCTTGACTGGGCTGTGAGGTCGTTTCGCATTACTGTATCTGGCGTGCAAGATAGCACACAAATTCATACCCATATGTGTTACTCGAATTTTAATGACATCATCACAGCGCTTGCTGCCATGGATGCTGATGTGATTACCATTGAAACATCGCGCTCCGATATGGCCCTGCTGGATGTATTTAGATCATTCGATTACCCCAATGCTATCGGTCCTGGAGTATATGACATCCATTCACCCAATATACCTTCAATAGAACATATTTGTTCGTTAATCAGCAACGCAGGAGAACGTATTCCAAAGGAACGGTTATGGATAAACCCTGATTGTGGCTTGAAAACTCGATCTTGGAAGGAAGTTGAGGCGGCTTTGACTGTCATGG
>JALUXU010000018.1 GCA_027013225.1 Acidihalobacter sp.
ACCGGAGCTTGGCAGCTGGGACCCGGAAAAGCTCCGCCTGGAGCTTGGCAAGCTGGTTGAGTTTTCTGCAGAGCCTTTGAATCTTGAAGTGACCGGCTTTGAAGCTGGCGAGATCGATCTTTTATTGCAGCATGATGAAAGCGCCGCCGAGGGGGTGGCAGGGGAAGTCCTTCCAGACATTCCCGCCAGTCCTGTATCTCGTACTGGAGATTTATGGCTCTTGGGCGAGCACCGATTGCTCTGCGGCGATGGCCTGAGCGAGCCCTGTTGGGTCGCTCTTATGGGCGATGATCGGGCACAATTATGTCTTACCGATCCGCCTTACAATGTCCCCATTGCTGGGCATGTCAGCTCCAAGGGGCATGATGAGTTTGCCATGGCCTCCGGGGAGATGTCGCCTGAGGCCTTTACTAATTTTCTTAAAATAGCGCTCACCTTTGCCATTCGATACAGCCATGACGGGGCCTTGCATTTTATTGCCATGGACCATCGGCATTTGCGTGAGCTCTATGCCGCCTGTGATCCGATTTATGTGCGCCAGCTCAATCTCATTGTCTGGGCCAAGACCAATGCGGGCATGGGCTCGCTCTATCGCTCCCGTCATGAGCTCTTTGCCCTATATAAGGTGGGCACCGCAAAGCATATCAATAATGTTCAATTGGGCCGCTTTGGGCGCAACCGCTCCAATGTCTGGACCTATGCGGGGGTCAACACCTTTCGTAAAGGGCGAGATCAGGACCTTGCGGACCACCCCACGGTTAAACCCACCGCGCTGGTAGCCGATGCCATCTTGGATACCACCCATCCCAAAGATGTGGTGATCGATGGCTTTGGGGGCTCTGGCACGCTGATCCTGGCGGCCGAGCAAACGGGACGCTACGCCCGGGTGATGGAGATCGATCCACGCTATGTGGATGTGGCCATCAAGCGCTTTGAGGCTCAGAGCGGCATAAAGGCCCGGCTTGCGGGCTCTGATGCCAGTTTCAAAGAGGTCAAGGCCGCCCGGGCCCAGAAACTTCTGCCAGCCCCCAAGGTTCACGACGGGGAGGCTGCCTGATGTCCAAGACCTATAGCGTCGGCTATGGCAAGCCGCCCAAATCCACCACATTCAAAAAGGGCAAGTCCGGCAACCCCAAGGGGCGTCCCAAGGGCGCCCGTTCGTTCAAGACAGCCTTACAGCATGAGCTGGAGAGCGCCATGGTCATCAAGGAGCAGGGCAAGAAGCGCAAGGTCAGCCGCATGGAGGTGCTGGCCAAGCGCCTGGTGACCGATGCCTTAAATGGCAATCCCAAAGCCCTCACCGAGCTCCTGCGCCAAGTTAATCTGCATCTGTCGGATCTTGAGGCCACGGCCATGCAGGACATGCCTGCCCATGAGGAAGACATAGCCTTGCTGATGAAATTTATCGCCAATCAAAGCAACAATAAGGAGAAAAATGATGACTAATGGAATTTATCCTAAAAAATACCCCCATGGTAAACCTATCAAACCAACGCAGGCGGAAATCAATGCATTACTTCGCACTGATTTTGGATCTTTTGTCCTGAAGAGCTTTAAGGTTCTACACCCGAACACGCCCCTTCGGGAAAACTGGCACATATTTTCAATTATACATCAGGTTAAGCTTTTGCTTGATGGTAAAATCAAAAAACTTGCCATTAACGTGCCGCCGCGCTCCCTAAAATCCTTTATCATTTCTGTTTGCTTGCCGGCCTTTTTGCTGGGGCGCAATCCGTCCATGTCGATCATGGTGGTTAGCCATAATCAGAAACTGGCAAGTGAGCTGGCTGATCAGTTTCGTAAACTCATTTCGTCTAAATTTTATCGCCAAACCTTCCCACACATGAGGAATGGCGGTCAGAAAGATACGGAGCTTAATTTCAAGACCACTGAAGGCGGACAGAGGATCGCCCTTTCAATGGAAATGGGGGTTACCGGGCTGGGCGCTGATTTGATCATTATTGATGACCCGATCGATGCCTCTGATGCCAACAATCAGGCCGCCTGCCAAAAGATCAATGACAGGATTAGCAAAGTGCTTTTTACCCGGGTCAATAACCCGGCGAAAACCCCTATACTGTTGGTCATGCAAAGGCTCAGTGAATACGACACCACAGCTCATGTGCTTGAACAGTCGGGGTGGGAAACGCTTATCTTACCTGCCATTGCCGACAAAACCCTTGAGTTTCCCATCGGGCCAGAAAATATGCACACCTTCAGACAGGGAGATTTGCTGCATCCCTCCAGGCTGACACGGAAGTTTCTGGATGAGAAAAAACTGGAGATGGGGGAGGCGGCCTTCATGGCGCAGTATATGCAGGCACCGGTGCCACAAGGGGCCGGGCTTATCGATATCTCATGGTTTAGACGCTATGATAAGGCACCGGTGCACTATCTTAATTACACGTTTATGAGCATTGATCCGGCTTCTGGGATTAAAGGAGGCAGTTTTACCGTGATCCAGTTCTACAAAATGCGTTTTGGGATATTGTTCATGACCCATTGCTTTTGGGGGAGATGGCCTCTGCCCCAGCTAGTCGACAAAATTTTTGCTGTACGCAATCAACACGGTATTCAAGGTATCGTGTTGGAACATGCTGGGTATGGAATCGCGGTCTGTGAAGCGGTCTTTGCCCGTATGGAGCAAAGTGACAGGGCAGGAAACTATCATGTGATCCACCCTAAAACCTCTAAAGAAGATCGCATGCAGCAGGCCATGATCGAAGTTAAGAACAAGAATATTATTCTGCCCCAAAGCGCAAAGTGGCTTGAGGGATTTTTTGATGAAGTGCGCGCTTTCCCGGCTGGCCGGTACAACGACCAGGTGGATGCATTTTCTCAAGCGGTACGCTTTTATACCACTTTCCTGCGATATCGTTTTGGAAAACCCGATGAAGAACAAAAGCGCAGGTTTATCGTCAGATAGCGTCCTCGGCGGGATTTGGTTTTCTGGATGATGGTCTTTTTGTAATCGAGGGGGCTGGTGCTGTGCCTTCTCCAGCCCCTCTTACCGTCTTTTCCTTACATGACGCTTGATCGTGCCTGATTGT
>JALUXU010000019.1 GCA_027013225.1 Acidihalobacter sp.
ACATCAGCGCTGATGTCTGGGCGGATTCGGCCTACCGCTCCGCGAAGCAGGAGGCCGAACTGAAAGAGCGAGGCTACCGACGCCACATCCAGACCAAGGGCACGGCCAAGCGGAAGCTGTCCGAACGGGCCACCAAGGCGAATCATCGCCGGGCCAAGGTCCGGGCGCGAGTCGAGCATGTGTCGCTGCCCAGAGCGTAATGGGCGGGATGCTGGTACGCACCATCGGGCTCGCTCGGGCACGGGTCAAGAGTGGCATGATGAACATCATCTACAACCTGCGCCGATGGGTCTACTTGCAGACGAGGTGCGCCTGAAGGGCTGGTGGAAGGGTAAATACCCCCTCTGAAGGCCAGATTCGGCAGCGAAAAGTCGCTTTTTGGGACGTTGACAGGCATCGAGAAGTCGAATTTACCGATTGGTTAGGGACTCATGCCTATTGGCCGCGATTTTGGTGCCCATTGGGCGGCGAAAATCGCATTGATAGAGGTTTCCTACAGAGCGGACCCAAGGTTCCCTATGCGCCAACCGAACGGCCGCGCAAACGACTGAGTTGGTATCTGCTGGTATTGGCGGTGCTATCGCTCCCGGGTTATTTTGCATTCCGCGGCCTCTATTACCTGCTTGCCGTCAATGCACCCGCCTATGTGGAAATGCAGCAAACCGCGGTGACCGCCCCTCATTTATCAAAAACGATGCCCCTGCGCAAGGCAATATTCGAGCCAGTCATTCAAAAACAGGTTGGCTTGCCAGCAAATATCAAGACGCCGACGCGATCTTCGGGAGTGCATATCATTGGCCAAACCTTCGTGGTAGATGCCGGATAACAAAACTTCCGCTTGTCTTGCATCGTGATAAACACGTATCGGAAGGCTCGGCGTTCGGCCGGTTTCGCTGATATATTGCGAGAGTTTCAACGTAGAGGTGTAAGGACCGCGTTCGAGCATATTGAAATGCAAAGGGGAGCTTCTCTCCACACGCGACACGCAATGCTCTTGCGTAACATGCGGCAGCACGGGACATAAGCGCCGCATGGCGATGTAATTACATTCATACAGATCCATCAAAGACGCAAAACTGGCTGGCCTGGCTGCGAGATGGGCGGGAATGGCAAGTGCTTCAAACATCATCGGAGGATATCATAGGGACAAGCCGGATTTGATTTGTTAACGTTCACTCGTCGATTATTTTGAGGAAATCTTTTAATGATACAAACCATATCAACTCGCCCCTTCTCCGACCAGCGCCCTGGTACTTCGGGGCTGCGCAAGCCCGTCAGCGTTTTTCAGCAACCCCATTACCTTGAAAATTTCATTCAGTCGGTCTTCGATTCCCTCGCCGATGAAGTCAAGGGAGCCACTCTGGTTCTGGGTGGTGACGGCCGATATTACAATCGCGAGGCGATTCAGATCATTTTACGCATGGCCGCGGCCAATGGTATTTCTCGGGTGGTGGTCGGCCAAGGCGGCCTTTTTTCAACGCCGGCCGTTTCCGCTGCGATCCGCGAACGAGGTGCCGCCGGTGGAATCATCCTCTCCGCAAGCCACAATCCTGGCGGACCCGATGGGGATTTCGGGATCAAGTACAATATCCATAATGGCGGTCCGGCGCCGGAGCCACTTACCGAACGTATTTACGAGCGCAGCAAGAAAATAGATAGGTATTTCATCCTCCCACCGACGCCTATCGATATCGACACGCAGCGAACATTCCAGCTGGAGACAATGACGGTCGAAGTGATCGATCCGGTTACTGGCTATGCCGCGTTGATGCAACGGTTGTTCGATTTCGACCGCATACGCGAACTTTTCGCCAGTGGCTTTCGGATGCGCTTCGATGCCATGCACGCCATCACCGGCCCCTACGCCAAGGTCATTTTCGAGAAGCTGCTCGGCGCTCCGGCCGGCACAGTAATCAATGGCACGCCTTTACCCGATTTTGGCGGCGGTCACCCTGACCCAAATCTGACCTATGCCGCCGAGCTGGTAAAAATGCTCAACTCACCGGATGGTCCGGACTTTGGCGCGGCATCGGACGGCGACGGGGATCGCAACATGATTCTTGGCAGAAACTTTTTCGTGAATCCGAGCGACAGCCTCGCCATTCTTGCCGCTAACGCCACCTGTGTGCCGGCATACAGGGAAGGCATCGTCGGCATTGCCCGCTCGATGCCGACCAGTCGTGCCGCCGACCGGGTGGCCCAAGCGCTTGGCGTACAATGCTATGAAACACCTACCGGCTGGAAATTTTTTGGCAATCTGCTCGACGCAGAGCGTATCACCCTTTGCGGTGAAGAGAGTTTCGGCACGGGCTCGAATCACGTCCGTGAAAAAGATGGACTCTGGGCGGTACTCTTCTGGCTCAATCTGCTCGCCGTGCGTGCGCAGTCAGTCGAGAACATCGTTCGTGATCACTGGCATCGGTATGGGCGCGACGTCTATACCCGCCATGATTATGAAGGGCTCGATTCCGAAGCTGCGTCAGCACTTATGGATGCATTGAGGCAAAAACTTCCGGAGCTTCCAGGTACGAAACATGCCGGCATGGTGGTGAGCGCCGCGGATGATTTTGCCTATGTAGATCCCATCGATGGTGGCCGAACGGAACATCAGGGATTGCGCATCCTGTTCGCAGACGAAGCGCGAATCGTATATCGCCTCTCGGGGACCGGTACGAAAGGTGCTACCTTGCGCGTGTATATAGAACAGCGCGAGACGGCTCCCGAAAAAATGGAAACAGATGCGCAAATACTGCTGCGGCCGCTGATAGAAACGGCAGATATTCTTGCAGGAATCCGTGAACGTACCGGACGCGATCATCCCGATGTCATCACCTAACGCCACTTTCTTTAGAATGGCGGCTGCTTTGGCTTTTTAAGCCTCAGTTGAACCAGGTATCCCTGCGCTTGCGAGCCAAGGAAGGCATCAACAAGCCCAGTATCAACCCGGTCAACAGCACTCCAGCACCTATCAGAAACCACTGCACGAAACGGCTGTTGCGCAGATTTTCATTCTTCTTTTTGATAGCGGCGAGCTGACGGGTCAATTCCGCCTCCTTTGCGGCGAGCACCTTGTTTTCACTCGCCAGCGCCACGGCATTCTTGGCCGTTTCCAACAGATTCTGATACTGTTTTTGCAAAGCGCGATATTTGTCCTGCAGGTTTTTTTCTGCTTTCACACGGATAGATAGCTCGGTTTGTACCTTTGCCAAACCGGCCTTTAGTTTCGAGACATTCGCATTTGCTTCGGCCAGGAGTTTCTGTGCGTTCGCCAACTCAACGCGCGCTGCCGGATGCCCCATCAGAAAACGCGTCAGCACCCATCCTTGCACGCCGCTGGAGATACGGACCTCGGTATAGCCGGTTTGCGGATCTTGTTTGATCACGGTCACGGGTTGTCCACTCTTGAGCATCGCCAAAATCTGATGATTTATGCCGGGGCCCGAGCGGAGCGTAATCTGGAATTGATCGGTCACATACCGCACCGGTCCATTGATGGGAACAGATGGCGGCAGCGCCGATTGCGTGGTAGTGGGCGCAATCGGCGCTGCAAATGCGGAGCTGATCGCGAAAAAACAGATCACCATGCTGCAAGTCAATGCTAGATAAAGGCGTAATGGTTTCATCAAAATTCCTTTCCTGAAGAATGAAGGGGCGAATCGGGCGTTTCATCCTCTTTGGCCATGATTTTGTGATCCTAAGCTTTAATAACGCACAAGCGCAGTGTAGCACTCTCATATACACTCAAAGAAACTTGGAAGATCCGATCTCAAGATTGATCTCGACATCCCCATGGAAATCCATTGTCATCGAGTTTCTGCTAAACTTTGGCGCGCAGCCCCGGTGGCACAGCTGGATAGCGCGGCCCCCTCCTAAGGGGCAGGTCACAGGTTCGAATCCTGTCCGGGGCACCAACCGACTTCAATTATCATTCAACACAAGGCCTTTACAAGCGGTTGAAACACGTTCGGGTGGAATGCTGGGCGCACGTCGCGGCCCATTCCCAAGACGCCGAGCAAGCGCAACTGCTACACATCCTATCTTATGAGCAAAGCGCCGCGCATCGAACTAAATACCATGCCAAAGTATACGCCCCGCGCCTTGTTTGCCGTCAGCTCTCTCGGCTTGGGTCACGCCACCCGAAGCCTCGTGGTGATCCGTGAATTTCTTTCTCAAGGCTACCACGTCACCCTTGTTTCGACCGGCAATTCTCTGTCGTTTTTACGCATGGAACTGTCTGGCGAGTCGGCCGTTGAATTTCTGGAAATGCAGGATTATCCGCCTCTGGAAAGAGGGACCGGCTGGCGTCTGTACGCTTATCTTCTGATCGATTTACTCAAAACCTGGCGCATCATCCATGCAGAACACAAGACGGTGCGTCATATCGGGAATGACTATGACTTTATCTTCAGCGATGGGCGCTATGGCTTTTATCACCCATGGACACCTGCGTTTATCCTCTCCCACCAGATCGCGTTCATGCCGCCCAAGGGCTTGCGCGAAACCTCCTGGTTAACCGAACACATCAATACTGCGGCATTGCGCCGCTTCGATCGCATCCTCATTCCCGATTTCCCTTATCCCAACGCCAACCTGGCTGGCAATCTGGCTCACACCCCCAGCCTGCATCGTTGTAAACACACCTATATTGGCATTCTGTCTTCCTATCCCCACCTCGACACAGAAAAGACCATCGATTTTCTGTTCATCATCAGTGGTTATCTGCTCGAACACAAAGACTCATTCATTCGCAGCCTGCTTGATCAGGCCCGGCAATTGCCAGGCCGCAAAGTTTTCGTGCTCGGCAATGCCAAGGGAGATACCGCCGCGTACGATGCGTGGCGCCGGCCAGACCTGGAAATTTACCCTGTCGCCAGCGGTTCCTTGCGGCAAACATTGTTCAGCCAGGCCCAATGCGTCATTTCCCGCGCCGGTTACACTACCATCATGGATCTGGCGGAACACGGCAAGCGCGCGCTGCTGATTCCCACTCCCAATCAAACCGAGCAAGAATATCTCGCCTTCTATCTTGGTGGCCTAGAGCATTACATCGTGCGCGAACAAGGGAGGATCAATGATCTGGATAAGGCGTTGGAAGCCTGCCGGCATACGCGCCTTTTCGAGCCGCCCTGGCGCACCCAGGAATCACTGGCGCGTCTCAAGGATGCAATGTCCGCCCAATTGCGAAAGCATTTTATCTCTATTGTTGTACCGGCCCACAATGAAGAACGAGAACTGGGCGAGACTTTGATCTGCCTCTTGAAGCAGCGTTATCCTGCCGATCGCATGGAAATCATCGTAGTGGAAAACGGCTCCACGGATGCAACTCTTGAGATTGCCAAACACTATGCCGATAACCCCAATAATGCCTGTAGAATTCGCCTATTACAAAGTGAAACCGGCGTTTCCCGCGCCAGAAATGCCGGATTGGCCGAAGTATCCCGCGAATCCGAATGGATTGTATTCTGCGACGCGGACACGCATCTTGGCCCCAACTTCTTGCACCACTTGAACACATGGTTGAACCGCCATGGAGAAGAAGGGCTCAGCATTGGCACCGCCTCGGTTCGACCGCATCGCAGTACCCATCTCTACGCCCGTGCCTGGTTCGTCTTTTTCGACTGGATACATCGCCTGACCAAGAGTTCGTTTGCAATTCAGATTGCTCGCGCCCCAGTAGCTCGCGGCATCGGCTTTCATGAATCGCTGCATTTCGCGGAAGATCTGCTGTTCATCAAGGAATGTCGCCGTTACGGCAAGTTTTTCTTTCTTCCTACCGATCAGGTTTCCACCTCCACACGGCGCTTTGAATCGCGCGGTTATTTGCGCCAAAGTCTGCGTTGGGTCGTCGAAGCTTTGTTACCCATGCGCCTCAAGCTAAGCCGGAAATATCATGTCATTCGCTGATTTCGGCTCCCTGGATCGATTCATGGCCCTGTTGCAGGATCATCGCAACTGGGCGTATATAGTGCTTTTTTTTGGCGCTTTTTTTGAAACCGTCATCCCCTTTTCTCTCATTGTACTGGGCGAGGTCATTTTTCTGGCGGGCGCATTGCTGGCCGGCATGGGGATTCTCGATCTTCCGGCCGTCATGGCTGTCCTCTATATAGGAGGTATTCTAGGTGACAATGTGAGTTACTGGATGGGCCGCCATTATGGCGAAGGCTTGTTCGACCGGCTTCAGCATTGGCCGTTCATCGGCCGTCTGATCCACCGCGAGAATTACGAAAAAGGACTGGAATTCTTTCGAAAGCGAGGCGCGCTCGCGGTCTTCATCGCCCGCTTGAGCGGCCCGCTTTCCTGGGTCACGCCCGCACTGGCCGGTATATTCAAGCTTGACTACATCACCTTCTTGCGCTTCAACACCCCTGCAGTAGTCATCGGCATTAGCGAATTTATTATTATCGGTTATTTTTTCGGCAACCACATTCACACGATTCTCGCCTGGATGCATGATTATGCCCCCGTCGCCGCCCTGTCTTTCGTTGGATTGATCGCCCTGATCCTTATCGTGCGCAGGTATTTCAACTGGCGCTCAGAAATGGAACGCACCCGTGCCGAGATCACTGAATTCGTCAGCAAGCATTTTGGCCTGTCACTGCTTGTTATCAGCATCGTCATCGTGGGTGTGTTCTGGATACTCCATATAATCTGAACCCTTGGTTCATCGGCCAATCGCTACCACCTGGCGGCTCCGACATACATTTACCGGCTGCAGGTTTGCGGAATCCTCTAGAATGCATGGCTTATCTTATCCAGGCCAAAGTTTTTATGCCGGTTTCTCCTTTACACAAGCTCATAGACCAACTTGAGCACATCATTTTGGGCAAGCAAACGCAAATCGAACTTGCGATCACTTGTCTACTGGCTCGTGGTCATTTACTGATTGAAGATCTGCCCGGTGTAGGAAAGACCACGCTTGCGCATGCGCTCGCCCGCGGTTGCGGGCTCGAATTTCAACGCATTCAGTTCACCAGCGATTTGCTGCCAGCGGATGTGACTGGCGTTTCCATCTATGATCGCGATCAAGGCGCATTTCGTTTCCACCCTGGCCCCATTTTCAGCCAGGTACTCCTCGCTGACGAGATCAATCGTGCCACTCCCAAAGCGCAGAGTGCGTTGTTGGAAGCCATGGAAGAACGGCAAATCAGTATTGATGGGCAAAGTCATGTTTTGCCAGCACCTTTTTTCGTCATCGCCACCCAAAACCCGAATGAGCAAGTCGGCACGTATCCACTGCCCGAATCGCAGCTTGACCGTTTCCTAATGCGAATTGATATCGGTTATCCCGATCCACAAGCAGAACGAGAACTACTTTCCGGCCGGGACCGACAGGAGCTTATCAAAGCGATTGATGCCTGCATGGACGTCCCCACCTTTCTCGCGCTCCAAGAAATGGCATCGAACATCCACGCGGCTCCCCCAATACTCGACTATGTTCAGGCTTTGCTTCTAGCGACGCGCACAAGTCCTCATATAAAATACGGCCTTTCACCCCGCGCCGGGCTGGGGCTGATGGCTGCGGCGCGCGCCATGGCGCTGCTCCGAGCACGCGAATATCTCGTCCCCGAGGACATACAGGCCGTATTCCCAGCCGTTGCGGGCCATCGTCTGATCCTGGTCGAAACGGAGACCTCTCCCACGGCCAATGAAGTGCATGGCATCCTTGATCGCGTCCCTATTCCGTAACGAACAAATGAAAACCCCCTGGCTGCTACGGTGGGCCGGATCGCGGCTCTTTGTCGAGGGAGGGGCTACATGCCTCAATCGTCGCCACCTGTTCATTTTACCTACTAGAGCCGGCCTTACATACGCGACGTTGATCGGCGTGCTCCTGCTGGTGGCGACGAATTACAACAACAATATGGTCTTTGCCTTCGCTTTTTTGCTTGGCAGTATGGGGCTCAATGCCATGTGGCAAACGCACCGCAACCTGCTCGGCTTGTGCATCGAATGGCTCGAACCGGAAGAGATTTTCGCCGACCGGCCCGCCAAGCTGAAACTCCAACTCAAACCTGGAAAGCGCCCCCGCCGTGCGCTGGAATTCTCTTGGGAAACGCCCGGGAAACCTCAAGAACCCGTACTGATCTCCGCTGGACTCCCCGCTCTTGCCGAACTCACTCTCCCCCCAATGAAACGAGGACTCAACGAAATCCCGGTATTACGCCTTGCAAGTCGCTATCCATTGGGCATTTTCCGCGCATGGACACTACTGCGGTTCAAACATTACTTACTGGTATATCCTGCACCGTCCAAGCAGGCTCCTCCTTTGCCACAGGCGCCAATGGGTTGTGGGAGAAATACAGCGGCTCAAAGAATAACCATCGATCCCGATTATGATGGCTTACGTCCCTATCAACCCGGCGACCCTCCCCGCTTGATCGCATGGCGTGCATCGGCGCGCGGCGATGCCTTGTTTAGCAAACGCATGCAGGGTGAAACCATGTCGCTTGTCTGGCTGGACTGGCTGAGGCTAGAAGGGCGAGATACCGAAGATCGCCTCTCTATTCTATGCCGCTGGGTTCTCGAGGCTGATCGCCGCCAATTAGCGTATGGCCTGCGACTGCCCGATTGGAGCGTTGCACCTGCACTGGGCATCGCCCATAGACGCAAATGTCTTCGTCAGCTCGCGCTCTATGGGGCAATACGATGAAGTCTCGATCTTCCGCCTCCACCCTTACCCCCGAACAGCGCGGCCTCCTCACTTGGCTTTTGGCCGTGCTGACGATCGCCGCCTTCGCCTTGATTGGGCCCTTGCCCACATGGATACCCGCCATTGCCGTGGGCGGCATAATGCTACGGCTTCTTCGCCTGCGGCGGAATCAGGGTACATTTCCGGCTAGGCTTCTGATCTCGTTTGCGATCGTTGGAGCCGCCGGGGTCTTTGCCCAGTTTCACACTCTCAACGGACGCGAGCCCGGCGTCGCATTACTGCTTTTCGCCGGAGCACTCAAAAGCCATGAAACCCGTTCCCAACGGGATATCATCGTTCTTATCTATCTTGGCTATTTGCTCGTACTGGCGCGTTTTCTTTTCGATCAATCACTTCCCTGGGTGGCTTATGGCTTGAGTCTCACCGGTGCACTCACTTTTATACTGCACCGTCTGCACGCCGGGCCGAACCCACCGGACTGGAAATTTCTTGCAAAAAACACGCTCGCTCAGCTGACTGCCGCGCTTCCGCTTACCGTACTCTTGTTCGCCGTCTTCCCTCGTATTGAAGGGCCATTATGGGGCCGTGCTCCGCACAATCCGGCTGGAGTCACCGGACTTTCCAACATACTCGATCCCGGCCGTATTGCTCGACTGGCTCAATCTCAGGCGGTTGCGTTCAGGGCCCACTTTGCCGGCAAGCCGCCACCCAGGGCGGATCTGTATTGGCGTGCCTACGTATTGGATCGCTTCAATGGCTACCAATGGCTGCCATCGACACATCACAAAGCGTCAGTCGGGAAACTTGAGGAAAAAGGGCGCGCATGGCATTATACGATGTTGTTGCAAGCTTCCTCTCATCATGCGGTGCCTGCGCTCGATATACCGATCGAGCCTCCCGCGGGTTTGCGTTTGATGGTTGGTCACACTTTAAGAGCGATCAAACCAATCAATCAAACCGTAGAGTATCCGTTGACTTCGATACTCCGCCATCGTCTCGATACGAAGCTGAGTGCGGCATCCCGCGAGGCAGCCTTGCAACTTCCGCCTGGCACGGCGCCCAGAACGCGCACACTCGCTCTAAGGTGGAAACATTCAAGCAATACGTCTCAAGGCGTCATCGAACGCGCCCTTGCCTTTTTTCACACCCAAGATTTTTATTACACCTTGAACCCTCCGCCCTTACATGGCGACATCACCGACGATTTCCTATTTGATACCCGCAAAGGATATTGCGAACAATATGCCAGCGCTTTTGCCGTTTTGATGCGTGCGGCTGGCGTTCCCGCACGTATTGTTGTCGGCTACGCGGGCGGCGAGTGGAATCCGGTACTGCATTATTTTCTTGTCCATCAAGCCAATGCGCACGCCTGGGTTGAAGTATGGCTTTCGGGCCGCGGCTGGACGCGCGTCGATCCCACGGCCGCCATCGCCAAAAATCGTGTTCAGCCGGGCGCGGCCTCCGCAGCCGCCCTAATGGAGACGAATTCTTCTTTTCAATTCAATGGAATCCGGGCATGGCTCAACCAAGTCAATCTAGGGTGGGATAGCGCTCGTTATTTCTGGGAGCTTTCGATCATCGCATTCGGTCCAGAACAGCAGCGCGCTTTCTTGCATTCGCTAGGACTTGCGACGGGCGCAACGATTCAAGGACTTTATATTGCCGCCGGCGTGGTTTTTCTGTTCGTTGTCATAGGGCTTGTGGAACTTTTTCCGCGATCATCATCACCTACCGATCCGGCGCAACGCTTGTATAGACGGTGGATCACTGACCTTGGCCGCAGAGGAATGAGCCCTGCCCCTGGAGAAGCGCCACAGGACTTTGCCGAAAGAGTGGCAAATGCATGGCCGGAAAAATCCGAACAGGCGCGCCGAATTGCCAGATTTTATGAAAAAACGCGCTACGCTCAAGCACAGGCCGATGAATATACACGCCGTTTAGCCGTGCTGAGCAAGCTTGTCAAAACATTTAAATGACCGGATACGGTACACAAGTCATAAATGCAAAACCGATTAGCCTAGAGCATGCGCCGACCGCTGAAACTCTTTATGAATTCTGTGGATTAAACCGTAGGCGATACCGGCTTAAAAGCCCCTTAACAAGATCACAGACATTGGATCGGCTGTTCCAGCCTCGGGACGATGCGGTGATCGAATCCCATGAGCGTTCTCAGACGGACATCGACTGTATTGAATCTGAAGAGAGAAATCATCGCTCAAGGGCTGCCTTGTCAATGCCAAGGCAACTCCAACTGTGCCCCAATCTCACAGTATAAGATACTAAATCCGCAAACTATAATCTTATCCCGACAACTGGACGGAATATCCTGGCTTAGGCGGCAGTACGCTGTTCTTTGTGCAGCCGGGAGGAAAACTGCTCCTTGATCTCGTCGCGCTCTGAAAATTTGTCGAGCGTCATATCATTCAGAAAGGCATACAGACGTTCGCTGAAGTCATTCCATAGTTGATGACTCAGACAATGGTCTTCGGCCCTTCTTTCCGCGCCTCTGGATCTTGCGGCCGGGAAATCAACGGCATTGACAATATCGGCGATGGATATCTTGTCGGCCGTTTTTGCCAATCGATAACCCCCGCCCGGCCCGCGCACACCTTCGACCAAACCGGCCGCTCTCAATTTCGCAAACAATTGTTCAAGATAGGATAGCGAAATACCTTGACAGGCCGATATGTCAGACAAGGTAATGGGACCATGCTCGTGATGAAGAGCCACATCCAACATCGATGTCACCGCATAGCGTGCTTTAGTAGATAGTTTCATATTCTCATACACCTGATCGAATCCTGCTTTTATCCGACTAATTTTATAAAGTATTCTAGTTACCGCGAATCACCAGGTCAAGTCAAGGAAAGTAAATGTTTTGTTAGTCAAATATCATCCAAACAGTTTCGCTCTTAAACGCGATGATTTTGCCGCAATGGGCGTCCTCGATTAACTACCGGGAATCGGGCCAACTTATTGATGAGACAAGTCTATGAAGCCCTTTCTCCCATCCTTCTGGTTGCATTTCGTACTTCATGGCCGTTCGGAGTCACAACTCCTAGAGACATGACCAGCTTGAGTGCGTCCTCAACCGGCATATCCAATTCCATCGCATCCTCCCTCGGAATCATCATGATGAAACCCGAAGTCGGATTCGGTGTTGTGGGGACGAATACCGTGATCACCTCGGATGCGGTGCGTCTTTGAATTTCTCCAGAGGCGACGCCGGTCTGAAAAGCAAGCGTCCAGATGCCTTTGCGAGGATACTCTATCAACAAAACCTTGCGAAAAGCCTCTCCATTGCTGGAAAAAAGCGTTTCCGCCACTTGCTTAACGGCACCATAAATATGTCTGACAAGCGGAATGCGCGCGAGCAAGGACTCCCATAGCGCCACGAGGCGTCGGCCAAACATATTGGCAGCCAAAAGCCCTGTGATCAGAACGATACTCAAGGTCAATAACAATCCCAAACCGGGTATGGCGTATCCTAGCCAGGACTCCGGGCGCCATGCATGAGGAAGCAGAATCAGACTACGATCCATAAAATCGACAAGCGCCTTGACCACCGCGATAGTAATAACCAAGGGCACCCAAACCAACAATCCGGCAATTAGATACCGCCGTAACCAAGCTCCCATCAGGACTGACTCCTATCGACCCATAAAAATGGGGACGCCAAGGCGCCCCCTTTAAACAGACATATTAAAAGATCAAGCCGCGTCGCTGCTTGAACAGGCTGGACATGCGCCGGTGGAGCAACTTTCTCCGCCACCATCCTTGGAAGCGATGTTGCGCTTGTTTTCTTTTTTGAAATCAGTTTCATACCAACCGCCACCGGAAAGCCTGAATCCCGCGGCCGATATCTTTTTTTTCAGGGTGGGTTTTCCACAGGCCGGGCAATTCTTGGGGGGAGCATCGCTCATGCGCTGCATGACTTCCATTTCATGACCACATGATTCACAACGATATTCATATATAGGCATACTTGTTTTCTCCTTGAGTCGACCGATACTGATAAGAACCGCTTTAGCCAATTATATGGGGTTGATTCCAGGTAAAACCAGTATTTCTAATTCGAAGGCGCTGAAAGAAAAAACGCAAGCAAGACAGCAACCGGAGAGTTGGGCCAAATACGATTTAGTGCGAGCAGCACGAACCCATTGTCAACAAGGATGACTTCTCCACCTTCACAAAGTTGAATCCGCATATCCATCCAGCTGAACCCTCTTGATCAGGACACCACACAAAGTTCTCTACAAACCCTAATTCTCGGCAAACTAGAAGCAAACAGATATATTAGTTGCTATATATAATGAGACCTCGGCTATCCTGATTCACTCCTTACTGGTATATTGTTATAGACAAAGCTGAAATCGGATGGCCCGACTGTGCTTTGTTGTCCGCCTGTTTTTACTGGAAATCTTCTTGGCAACGCAAAAGGAGCTCGCTCTTTTTGCCAAAAACCAACAAAATCCGGCTTGCCGCTGTTTCCAGATTTTCAGGTATTACGGTGATACAGGCCAAATCCACACTGGTCTAGGCGCCTCCAGGAATCTAAGGAGAAACTGGGTGGAAGGGCGATTGCCCACCCGATATTCCATCGACTGCGGGATTTGCCCTAAGTCCTTGAATCGCCAAATGTAGTAGACCA
This sequence comes from Acidihalobacter sp., assembly GCA_027013225.1. Taxonomy (GTDB): domain Bacteria; phylum Pseudomonadota; class Gammaproteobacteria; order DSM-5130; family Acidihalobacteraceae; genus Acidihalobacter_A. The sequence goes on from JALUXU010000019.1 coordinate 13,302, forward strand.
CTTATTCGTAAAGATGGCAGAAACAAAGAAAGACATGAATACCCGCCCTTCGAAACGAGCGACTAGGTTTTTCTTTTTTGCCATAGATATAAAGATATTCTACGCCATGCTTGAATTGATGTTGATGCGATCTGCCCTTTGCTTTCCCCGGCATGAAAGCCGTGCGCCAAAAAGGGAAAGATGGGTTTTACGCTCCCGATCAATTCTGAGCAGGGTCATGCAAAGAATATTCAAATCCAACTACGCTTTCTGCTTTGAATTCGATACCGCTTTGTTCCGAGGCAAGATTGCAAATTCGCTACTCGCCTTATCGAGGGTGAAAGCCCTTGTGTCAGCGTGTATACCGCATGCCATGCAATTCAGGCGGGAAGCGTTCCCAACTAGAGAACGAACATTCCATGAAACGAATTCTAATCAACGCCACCCAGCCAGAAGAGCTGCGCGTGGCCATGGTCGATGGCCAAAAACTATATGACCTCGATATCGAGATACCGTCTCGAGAACAGAAAAAGGCGAACATTTACAAAGGGGTAATTACACGAATCGAACCCAGCCTGGAAGCCGCGTTCGTGAATTACGGCGCCGACCGCCATGGCTTTCTCCCCTTCAAGGAGGTTGCGCCGGATTACTACGCCGAATCGGTGCGCGACAGTGAATCTCAGCCCAGCATTAAAGACGCCTTGCGCGAAGGCCAAGAGGTACTGGTTCAGGTAGAGAAAGAAGAACGCGGTAACAAAGGGGCCGCGTTGACGACCTTCATCAGCTTGGCCGGTCGCTACCTGGTTCTCATGCCCAATAACCCACGCGCAGGTGGAGTGTCTCGCCGCATTGAAGGCGAAGACCGTACCGAATTACGCGAAGCCATGAGTACATTGATGGTCCCGGCGGGCATGGGCCTTATCGCCCGGACCGCCGGCGTCGGCCGCAGCGCCGAGGAATTGCAATGGGATCTGGACTATCTGCTCACAGTCTGGGAAGCCATTCTATCCGCTGCCGATGCGCGAAAAGGCCCCTTCCTTATCTATCAGGAAAGCAACATCATCATTCGCACCTTGCGCGATCATTTCCGTAATGATATTTCGGAAATCATTATCGACAATCCCAAGGTGCATACCCAAGCGATGAACTTCATCAACCAAGTCATGCCCCAAAATTCGGGCAGGTTGAAACTCTACGAGGATCGAGTTCCGCTATTCAATCGTTATCAAATCGAACACCAGATCGAAACCGCTTTTCAAAGAGAAGTTCAATTGCCTTCCGGGGGAGCAATCGTCATCGATCATACCGAGGCGATGACCGCCATCGACGTCAATTCAGCCCGCTCTACCAAAGGCAGTGATATCGAGGAAACCGCACTAAACACCAACCTCGAAGCCGCTGAAGAGATCGCACGGCAGTTACGACTGCGTGATCTAGGTGGGCTCATCGTCATCGATTTCATCGATATGGCGGCCAACAAGAATCAGCGAGAAGTCGAAAAATGCTTGCGTGAGGCGCTCAAACTCGATCGGGCGCGCGTACAGGTAGGGCGTATTTCTCGGTTCGGCCTATTGGAAATGTCGCGTCAACGCCTACGCCCATCGCTGGGTGAATCCAGTCAGATTGTATGCCCACGCTGCAGCGGCCAGGGTACAATCCGCGATACCGAATCCCTGGGACTCTCTATCCTTCGTTTGATCGAAGAAGAGGCCATCAAGGATCGAACGGGAGAAGTGGTCGTCAAGGTGCCTGTCGACGTAGCTGCCTTCATGCTTAATGAAAAGCGATCCACCCTTTTCGAAATCGAAGACAGACATAAAATTCGGGTCGTCATTGTACCCAGCCAGGCACTTGAAACGCCGCACTATGAACTCGAACGACTCCGCCGCGAGCAATCCGGATCGAGCGAAGAACCCAGCTATCGGCGCGCCCCCGAACCGAGCGAACAGCCTTCACAAGCTCCTGCCAGCCGGGAACGCAAACCTGCAGTCGCCGCAATTCAAATCCCCACCCCACCCCCACCCCCTACTTCGACTGAAAAAAGCCGCGTGGCAGAGAAAACACCCAAATCCGGTCTGATCAGTAGAATCTGGCAAACCCTTTTTGCGCCAATGCCACAAGAGGCTGCGGGAGAAAGCACGTCCATCGAATCCCGTAGCAACGCAAATAAATCTGCCGAATCGCAAGAGCAAAAAGCTGAGAAAAATAGACGCTTAAAAGAGGAGCGCGGCAATCCTGCACCTACGCAGCCAGAAAGTAACGAAAGCAATCCGTCAGAACATGACGAAAACTCCAAGCAACCCACACGTCGCCGTCGCTCAAACCGGCGCCGAAGCAGCAACCGCTCGAAAAAAACACTTACCAATCCAACGCCAGAGCAGTCAGCAAACGAACAAGAAAAATCTTCCATTGAGGGTGAAAAAACCAATGGAACAATCGAAGACAACCAGAAGGAGCAGGACAAGGCGCCATCGAATACAGGCGGACGATCTCGGCGCGGCCGGCGCGGAGGCTCCCGTAGAGGCGGGAACCGCGTGCGTGCTCAGACTGAGGTGGCCGATACAAAGGATAGGAAGAATCTGGACATTGCAACTCTCGATTCAGATGTTGTGTCTTCATCGGAAAATCCACCCTCGGAGACCTCGTCACAGCTTATTGACAAGCAACCTGCTTCAACCTTGCATCCCCCTTCTTATCCGGTTGACGCAACAGAGCTCATCACCCCCGCAATGAAAGTGTCGCCGCAGCCAGTGGAAAGTGCTCCCTCAAAAGACATCTCAGGTGAGCATGAAGCGCATCAGGAAAGCACCACCCCGGCTCCCAACCTTCACTCAGTAGAGGACAAAAAATAACCCTAGACACGATATTTTGACCCGCCCATCCTCAACGATCGTGGGTTACCGTTGAGGATGGGTATACACCCTTAAGCAGAGCCACATTGAGGAGGGCAGGTCATGAACGAGTTTAACGCTGAATCCGTGTTTCTGAACACCGTCGCGGCT
>JALUXU010000020.1 GCA_027013225.1 Acidihalobacter sp.
AGCAGATGGCGTGCACCCGGTGCCAGGATTCTCCCACCGTGCGTGCGACAGCGGCAAAGGGCATCTGCTGGCACAATGCCAATACCAGGGCCTCGAACAGCAAGGTAAAGCCAGCAAGCTTGCCCGTCCAGTCCGGCTCCACCAGCGCCACGCGCCCATCAGGCAGCCGGACACGGGGGACGCGGACTTCCAGATAGCATTCGTGCTGAAAGAAGTTCAGATGCCGGTAGCGCTTGGTCTGGGTGTCGTGAACCGGATGCAGGCCGGGAGCATCGGGATGAGCGAAAGGGCTGCCAGCAACAAAATCGATGACGATGGTTAGCGTCTTCTTGGCGGCATCGAATCGCACGCCTTCAACGTGCCAAGGCTCGGCCACCCCAAGGGCGGCTTCAAACAGTGGGTTGTTCATGTCGGTACTCCATATCCATCAGTGATGGACGTAGACTACCCACTCGAAATTCAAAAGAGGCAAGGAAACAACATGGAATGGCTGATATTTCTGGCTCTGCTGGTTCTGTTGGTTCTCATAGCATTTGCAGCACTTGCGAAAAAAGGAGGCAACACGGATGAATTTTCGTATGAAAAAAATGAACCGTTGTTTTCGCCAGCTGAAAGGTCTTTCTTTGGTGTGCTAAGCCAAGCGGCAAAAGACAATGCCGTTGTTTTGGGGAAGGTGCGTGTAGCTGATGTCCTCCGCCCTCCCAAAGGTATGGGAAGAAGCAACTGGCAAAAAGCATTCAATCGCATCTCCGCCAAGCACTTCGATTACGTCATTTGCTCCCCTGATACCCTTTCGGTTTTGGCCGCAATCGAATTGGATGATAAATCGCACAATAAAGGTAAGCGTGCGGAGCGAGATCGTTTCCTTGAAACGGCATGTTCCGGCGCCGGGCTACCATTGCACCGTTTTAAGGCCGCTGCTACGTACAACATTAGTGAAGTAAGAAATGTCCTTTTTCCTCCTCCGGAAGAATTAGCTGAGGAGTCTTCGTTGCCTGAAGCACCTGGTCCCGAAGTCACTGAAGAGCAGCTTTGCCCGAAATGCTCATCACCTCTTGTCAAAAAGGTGGCTAAGAAAGGGGAGCACAAAGGCACTGAGTTTCTCGCATGTAGCTCATTCCCGAAATGTCGCTACATCGCTAAGTCAAATGCATAACAAGTACATCATGTCGTTCGCCTACGGCTCACTGGGACGCGCCACCGCTGCATGGCGGCTCGCCCCATATGATGGACGTTAGCGCGCCGCGCAAAGCGTGGCGCATCTTGCCGGGTGAGAGTCCCGGCATGGAAAGGGTTAACCCCCCACCATTATCGAGTGTTGCGCCTCTGGCGGAACGGTGCACTGGTTAAGGAGACTGGTGCATTCGTGAACAAGAGAGGTGAAGCGTACACAGAGAATGTTATAGGCCGTTTGGTCACGTAGGACCTTAGAGATGGTATCGCTTCGAAATGAACAGTTCCGGTTGGCCAGCGTTGTAACGTCCGTGAAGCCAACACAAAGCAGGCGTATTGGTGAGCCTGTGGAGAGCCGGCGGAGTTCTCAAGCTACGGCATGTAACAAGAGATGCGTCATGAACGCGGGAGATCCCATGGGCACCAAGGGAAGGGTAAGGCATACAGAACCGCCAGAAACGGGAATGTTGCCAGACGGCCAATGGGAAGTCGGATCACTTCATAGTACTCGGAGACGGTAGGGCCGAATTACGTAGAGCCAACCTTCTTGCGGGCACTATCCACCAAGGCGAGCACATTGAGCGCTCACCGATTCCAAAATCCCTACTGCGACGAGAAAGGTCAGCTCCGCGACGCAGTGAAGTCCGGTGGTCACCAATGCACGTATATCCGCATGATCCACCGTCGCCATCTGCCTTACTGGCCCTGAGCCAAGGGGCTTGACATGACACAGGAACAGACAAATGAATAGGCAAATACCATGAGACAATGTCAGTAGTGACACCCACCTATTGACAGGTTAAAACATATCAGCCCGGATGTTTCACAAATTCCCGCCGCTCCCTCTGAAATCCCCCTTTTGAAAACAATATCCGGCGCGATATCGGCACTAGTTATGAAACATTCGGGTTAAAAACTTTCGCCCAATGCGGTAGAGTAAACCAATACTATTAATTGTAAAAGGAGTCGCCATGTCCAAAGACAATCTGATTGCTCCATCCATCCTCTCTGCCGATTTCGCGCGTTTGGGGGAAGAGGTGGACAATGTGCTCGCCAGTGGGGCGGACATCATCCATTTCGATGTAATGGATAACCATTACGTGCCAAATCTCACTATCGGCCCGCTGGTCTGTGATGCATTGCGCAAGCACGGCGTGACGGCACCGATAGACGTTCATCTCATGGTCAAGCCGGTGGACCGCATCATTCCGGATTTCGCCAAGGCGGGCGCCACGTACATCACTTTTCATCCTGAAGCTTCCGAACATATCGACCGCAGTCTGCAGCTGATTCGTGACAATGGCTGCAAGGCCGGACTGGTATTCAATCCCGCCACTCCCCTCGATTATCTGGATTATGTGATGGACAAGCTCGACATGATCCTGTTGATGTCAGTCAATCCAGGATTTGGCGGCCAGAAATTCATCCCCGCCACGTTGCGGAAATTGCGTGAGGCGCGGCGTCTCATTGATGACGGCGGGCTGGATATCCGCCTGGAAATCGATGGCGGCGTAAAGGTGGACAATATCGCTGAAATCAAGGCTGCAGGCGCAGATACATTCGTGGCTGGTTCGGCAATCTTCGGTGCTGCCGTCAAAGACGATCCTCATCATTACGACAGCGTGATCGCTGCGATGCGGGCCGAGCTGGCCAAGGCGGGCTGATGCAACCGGTCTTGCCTCTGCCACGCCTCGCCGTAATCGATCTGGATGGCACCATGGTCGATAGCGTGCCCGATCTTGCTTGGTGCGTGAACGGCATGTTGCGTGAGCTTGGTATGCCAGAGCGCAGCGAGTCTTCCGTGCGTCGATGGGTGGGTAACGGCGTCGATCGTCTGGTCGAAAGGGCGTTGGTCGACGACATTGAAGGTCGACCCGAACCGCAATTGCGTGCCCGGGCGTTGCCGATCTTCATGCGGCTGTATGCGGAGCATGGCGCTACGGACAGTCGGCTCTATCCCGGCGTGGAAGAGGGGCTGGATTTTCTCCAGAAGCGCGGCGCGCATCTGGCTTGCGTGACCAACAAGGCGGAACAGTTTACGCTTCCATTGCTGGAGGCCATGGGCTTGCGTTCGCGCTTTGAGCTGGTGGTCAGCGGAGATACGCTTCCAGAACGCAAGCCATCGCCACGGCCACTTTTGTATGCTGCCGAATATTTCCGCGTGCCGCCGTCTGCTGCCGTCATGATCGGGGATTCACGCAGTGATGTCACCGCGGCGCGCGCCGCCGGTTTTGGCTGCGTGTGCGTGAGCTATGGATATAACCACGGTATCGATATCCGGGCTGAAAAGCCGGATGTGGTGATCGACTCCCTCGCGGAACTGCCAGGCGTTTTTGCCGAAGACCAATCCCTGCCATAGCCAACGCGCCCTACTTATGATAAATAGGCTTTTAATCCCCCGAGCGCCTCAGAAGCTGTCCTTAAAATCAGGCTCCATATTCTCTCGCCGCGGGAGATTTTTTCTACATTAGGACGGGTTTTGAGCCTGTCAGCTATGGACCCAAGAGACATGCCGGAATTCCAGGTCAAAAAAATAGGAAGCACAACTCGATGGTGATGATGATTCATTCGCCGGCATTTTTTCCGTGTTCCTTTTTTTTTCTAGATACCTGCCCATGACTCCCGAACAATTCAATGCCCTCGCCTCGCGGGGGTTCAATCGCATCCCAGTGATGCGCGAGATACTCGCTGATCTCGATACGCCTCTGTCTGCGTACCTCAAACTCGCCCATGGCGCGCCCTACAGCTACCTTCTCGAATCGGTGCAGGGAGGGGAGAAATGGGGCCGTTATTCCATGATCGGCTTGCCTGCGCGGGAGATTCTGAGCGTAATGGGTAATGAAGTGCGCGTGGAACGCGATGGCCTTGTCAAGGAACGCGCCACTGTGGATGACCCCCTGGCTTGGATCGAGGCTTATCAAAACCGCTTCCGGGTGGCCGAGAACCCTGATTTGCCGAGATTCAGCGGCGGTCTGGTCGGTTATTTCGGCTTTGAAACGGTGCGATTCATCGAGCCGCGGTTGGCGGCGCGCCGCCTCAAAGATAAGCCCGACCCCCTGGGTACGCCGGATATCATGCTCATGGTGTCCGATGAGGTGGTGGTATTCGACAATCTCAGCGGCAAATTAAGCTTCATAGTACATGCCGATCCGGCTGAGCCGGAGGCCTTGCGAAAGGCACAGCGGCGTCTTGATGAATTGGTGACGCGTTTGCGCAGCGGCATGGCCGATTACACACCCGCAGCGGTGGCGCGAAACGTGGAAGAACAGGATTTTCGCTCCAGCTTCAGCCGTGAGGGTTACGAGGCCGCCGTCGAGCGGATTCGCCAGTACATCGTCGATGGCGACGTGATGCAGGTCGTGCCCTCGCAGCGCTTGACGATCCCTTTGGCCGCCCGGCCCCTGGACGTATATCGCGCCTTGCGCACTCTCAATCCATCGCCCTATATGTACTTTCTTGATCTGGGAGAGTTTCATATCGTCGGCTCCTCACCTGAGATTCTGGCGCGCCTCGAGGACGGCGAGGTGACTGTGCGGCCGATAGCGGGTACCCGCCCGCGGGGAAGAACGCTGGCCGAAGATCAAGCGCTGGAGGCCGACCTGCTATCCGATCCAAAGGAACTGGCTGAGCATCTCATGCTTATTGATCTGGGGCGCAATGACGTGGGAAGGGTGAGCGAAATCGGCTCGGTGAAGGTAGTCGAGCAAATGGTGGTCGAGCGCTATTCGCATGTCATGCACATCGTTTCCCATGTAACCGGTCGCCTCAGGGCAGGGCTGGGCGCCATGGATGTCTTGCGGGCGACCTTTCCAGCTGGCACCGTTAGCGGCGCACCGAAGATCCGGGCTCTGGAGATCATTGACGAGCTGGAGCCGGTTAAACGCGGCGTATACGCCGGCGCGGTCGGTTATCTTTCATGGAACGGCAACATGGATACAGCCATTGCCATCCGCACGGCGGTTATCAAAAACGGCGAGCTTCATATTCAAGCCGGCGGTGGGATCGTCTATGACTCGGTTCCCGCCACGGAATGGGAGGAGACTCTGAACAAGCGCCGCGCCATGTTCAGCGCTGTGGCCTTGGCCGAGGCGGGACTCGATGGATCTCACCGTTGAGGATTGACCGGCGATCAAGCTTTGCCCGCGGTTCAAACGCGCATTCATGTAAACTGAGCATGCGTTTATTTATCGCCTGAGCGACAACAGCGCACTGCCAGGAGGAGATAAAGACATGTTGCTCATGATCGACAATTACGATTCTTTCACCTATAACCTGGTGCAGTATTTCGGCGAGCTGGGCGTCGAGGTGCATACCGTGCGCAACGATGCCATTGAGCCAGCCGAGGTGGAATCGCTCGCCCCCAGCCATATCGTCATTTCGCCAGGGCCATGCACCCCCAACGAGGCGGGCGTTTCCATGGCTGTGATCGAGCGTTATGCTGGCCGCATTCCAATTCTCGGCGTATGTCTGGGGCATCAGTGCATCGGTCAGGTCTTCGGGGGCAAGGTGATTCATGCGCGTGAAATCATGCACGGGAAGACTTCGCCCATTTATCACCGCGGCCAGGGAGTATTCTCAGGGCTTCCCCAACCCATGCAGGCGACGCGCTACCATTCTCTGGTTCTGGAACACGCCAGCCTGCCTCGGGAGCTTGAGATCACCGCCTGGACGGAGCGGCCTGACGAAAGCTTTGATGAAATCATGGGGGTGCGCCACAAGAGCTTGCCGGTAGAAGGCGTGCAGTTTCATCCTGAATCCATATTGACCCCGCAAGGGCATGCCTTGTTGGAGAATTTCTTACGCGGCACGCTGCCGCAAGGAGTAGCGGCATGAGTTTGGTGAACGCGCTCGGCAAACTACATGCGGGCGAAGATCTCAATAGCGATGAAATGCGTGAGGCGATGGACCTGATCATGAATGGAGAGGCCACGCCCGCGCAAATAGGGGCGTTCCTGATGGGGTTGGCCATGAAGGGCGAGACGGTGAGCGAAGTCGCCGCTGCCGCTGAAGTCATGCGCAAGCTGGCCACGCCGGTGGATATCGATACCCAAGGCGTGGTCGATATCGTCGGCACCGGTGGCGATGGCGCTCGAACCTTTAATGTTTCCACCACGGCGAGCTTCGTTGTGGCCGGGGCTGGAGCGCGGGTGGCAAAGCATGGTAATCGCTCCGTGTCCAGCGCTTCTGGCGCCGCTGACTTGCTTGAGGCAATGGGGGTGAACTTGAATCTCGCGCCGCCCGCGATCGCCAAGTGTATCGAGGAGGCTGGAGTGGGATTCATGTTTGCTCCCCTGCATCATTCGGCGATGAAGCATGCCGTGGGTCCAAGACGTGAAATGGGGGTGCGTACGATTTTCAATGTCCTCGGTCCCTTGACCAATCCGGCGGGTGTGGTCAATCAACTGTTGGGAGTCTATGACCGGTGCTGGGTGTTGCCTATCGCAGAAGTCCTGCGGCGCCTCGGTAGCCGACATGTTCTGGTGGTGCATTCGCAAGACGGGCTGGATGAAATCAGTATCGCCGCACCCACTGAAGTGGCGGAATTGGTGGATGGCGAAATCAGAACATATCAGATTGCGCCGGAAGATTTTGGATTGTCACGCGCTGCGCTTGATGCCATCCGGGTCGACGATCCAGCCTCCAGCCGGGCGATGGTCGAAGATGTGTTGGTCGGCAAGCCAGGAGCGGCTCGCGATATCGTGTTGCTCAACGCCGGCGCGGCGCTGTATGTGGCCGGCGCGGCAGAATCGATTGCCGATGGTGTGCGTCGGGCCGCCGAGAGCCTGGACAGCGGCGCAGCCCGTGATCGGCGTGATACTTTGATAACGCTGAGTCAGCAACTGGCCGGAGAACAGCACCCATGAACGTCAAGCCTCCTGACATCTTGCGCCGGATGCTCGCTCACAAGAGCGAAGAGTTGCGTCAGCGGGAAAGCCATATGCCCCTTTCTGAACTGCGTGAGCGCGCGGAGAACGCGCCCCCCACGCGTGATTTCGCTGCGGCCATCGAGGCTCATGTGATGGCAGGTCGTGCAGGAGTGATCGCTGAGATAAAACGGGCCTCGCCGAGCAAAGGGGTGATCAGGGAAGATTTTTCGCCCGCCGACATCGCTCGCCGCTATGCAGCTTGCGGAGCCGCCTGCCTGTCGGTTCTCACCGACCGCGAATTCTTTCAAGGCGACGACGAGTATCTTGTCAGGGCGCGGATGGCGTGCGCTTTGCCGGTGTTACGCAAGGATTTTACCATCGACCCCTATCAGGTCTATGAGGCCCGGGTGTTGGGCGCTGATTGTATCCTTCTGATCGTCGCCGCGTTGGATGACACTCGACTGAACGAGTTGTTGTGGCTGGCGCGTGAGCTCGATATGGACGCCCTCGTTGAAGTGCATGACCGAGGCGAGCTGGAGCGCGCTCTGAATCTACCGGCACACCTGATAGGAGTGAACAACCGAGATCTGCGTGATTTTGAAACGCATATCGAGACCACATTGAATCTATTGCCCCTGATTCCCAAAGACCGCCGCATTATCACCGAAAGCGGAATACGCACTCGTGCTGATGTGAGTCGTCTGCGTAAGGCTGGAGTGCAGGGATTTCTGGTGGGCGAAACATTCATGCGCGCGCCCGATCCGGGGGCGGCGCTGGCCGAATTGTTCGATCTTGAATGTTCTGGAGAAGGATCATGAAAGCACGCGTCAAGTGGCTGGATCACATGAGTTTCGTCGGCGAGTCTGAAAGCGGGCATTCGGTGGTGATGGATGGCTCGCCCGAATTCGGCGGCCGTAATCTGGGTGTTCGGCCGATGGAGATGTTGTTGCTCGGCATGGGGGGGTGCACTTCTTTTGATGTTGTTAGCATATTGCAGCGGGGACGCCAGAATTTGATCTCTTTGGAGACCCACCTCGAAGCCGAGCGCGCGAATGAGCATCCGAAAGTCTTCAAGCGCATCCATGTGCATTTCGTGGTCAAAGGACGCGACCTCAGCGAGCAGCGCGTTGCCAAGGCGATCGAGCTGTCTGCGGGAAAATACTGTTCGGCTTCCATCATGCTGGGCGCGATTGCCGAGATAACCCACGATTATGAGATCATTGAGATTGCTTGATCGCTTCAGAGCATAGCGGAGAAATGGACTTTGCCTACAAGATCACGTGCGCGCAAAATCAAGCTTCATGGCTTTAACAACCTGACCAAGAGTCTGAGCTTCAATATCTATGATATCTGCTACGCGCAGACCGAAGAGCACCGTGCCGAGTATATCGAATATATCGACGAGGTTTATAACGCCAAGCGACTCAGTCAGATCTTGCGTGAGGTGGCGGAGCTGATCGGAGCGAATGTGCTGGCCGTTTCCCATCAGGACTATGATCCTCAGGGGGCCAGCGTTGTCATGCTGATTTCAGAAGAGCCTGTCGTCTCGGAGAAGATCGGCGAGAATGGCCGGGTTAGCGAGTCACCTGGCCCTTTGCCGGAAACAGTGCTGGCTCATCTTGATAAGAGTCACATCACTGTGCACACCTATCCGGAAAGTCACCCGGAAGGCGGAATAAGCACCTTCCGCGCTGATATAGACGTTTCTACCTGTGGAAGAATATCTCCGCTGCGGGCATTGAACTTTTTGATTCACAGCTTTGACTCGGATATCGTCACTATCGATTATCGAGTGCGCGGTTTTACCCGTGACATACGTGGCAAGAAGCATTTCATCGACCACAAGATCAATTCGATCCAGAATTTCATTGACAGGCCAACCCGCGAGCGGTACGAAATGATCGATGTCAATGTCTATGCCGAAAAGGTTTTTCATACCAAAATGCGGCTCAATGAATTCGATATCGATAATTATTTATTCGGCGCCGGACGCGAGGCGTATAGCGATGCACAGTTGCAGCGTATTGAGGGGCGTTTGCGGCGCGAGATGACAGAGATTTTCTATGGCAGGAATGTGCCTAGGGTGCGCTGAGTCCGTTCATGGAATACCCACGAAAATCACAAGTCTATCAGCCTTGCGGGTGAGCATGATCATCTACTGAGAGGAAATCTTCAGGTTGAGGGTGTAGCGGCGATTGAGCGCGCCCCGAAAAAATCGTTCAGGCGTAGAGCGAGATGTTCATTCGATGCGTTTTGCGTGGGCCGGATGTGGGCATAGACGACGAGGTTGAATAGCACCTGTTCTATGTAGCGGCGTGTTTCTCCATAGGGCAGGGTCGCTATCCAGCGAGCACTGTCGGCTCGCAAAACCGGCTTGGACAGCCATTGGCTGACGGTTCCGGGCCCGGCATTGTAGGCAGCCAGCGCCGCTACAGTATCCCCCGAAAACCGGTTCAGCAAATAGGCAAGGTAGGTGCTGCCCGCCCGGATATTGGTTCCCGGATGCCCCAGCTTTGCGGGTATGCACCAGCGTTGATTCCGGCCCGTCTTTTGCCCGATCCAGCAGGCGGTCGCAGGCATGAGTTGCATCAAGCCACAGGCGCCCGCAGAGGAGCAGACTGTGGACCGGAATGTGCTCTCCTGACGCATGAGGGCCAGAATGAGGTCGGGAGAGATTCCGTTCTCGGTTGCGGCCAGTTTCACGGCCATCCAGTGTGCTCTCGGGAATGTCAAAGTCGAAGCTCCCCGGCCGGGGGAACGTACGGCAGCCGCGTAAGCACCATAGGCCCAATTTTGTTTCGCGGCCAAGAAAGCGGCTGTCTGACGTTCCTTGGGTGAGAGGCGAGCGAGTAAGCTCCGCCAGACAGCGCCCGCCCAGGCGGGGTGATCCGCCTGATGAAGCGCCAGCGCGATTCGGGTGAAACGCTGTTTGGCGACGCGTTGCTCCAGCAGGGCGTTGATTTCTTTCGGTTGCGGGCCGCGGGCATAAGACCCATCGACGAGGTCGGCGGCAAGAAATCCATAATAACTGTAGTGCGTGGCTACCTGCCGGGCCAAGGCGCGGCCAGTGGTGTAATCCCCCTGTTGGAGTAATGCCCGGGCTTCCCAGTATTGCCACACGTCCTCGCGCCGTTGCGACGCTGGCATGAGGCGAATGGCTGCCAGCACCGCTTGCCAGTCTCCCGCTCGCAACGCCGCGCGGACGCTCCATGCGCGGCTGGAAGCGTTCTGGGCTCCCTTGGGTAGCGCGGTGAGCCATCGCCGAGCTTCCGGCAGCGCATCAATAGCTGCAAAAACCGCGATTGTGCGTTCGATGCGCTGCGTTTGCGCTGGGCGAATCCGATGCGTCATATGGGTCTTTATGGCCTTCCACAAGACATGCGCCTGTGCCGGGTGTTTGCGTCCAAGGTTTATCAACGCGGCGGTAATGGCGCGATCGGCATATCGGCCGTCTAGCCGCGAAGCAAAAGAGGGAATGCGAAGATCCTCGGGAGCGGTGTAGACTGCCAGCCAGCGTTGCGTGGACCTTTTCTGCTTATTTGGCAGTAGTGAGGTCAAATACCTCGAAAGAGAAAGGTTGCCCGCTTGCAGAGCCAATATGACTCGCTTTTCGATCAATTCAGAAGGCAGGCGGCCTTTGTTTTTGAGCAGATCGAAGGCGGGCTCGCAGATTTGTGGTTGACTGTAGCCGACCAGCCATAGGCGACGCGCAAGCTGCTCGGCCTGTTGGTGCCGACCTGTTGCTGCCAGCGCCTGGGCGCGTGCGCATGCGAGCAGGGCGCCGTTTTTCTTGACCGTGTCGAAGCGAAGAAATTCGCGCCACTGTTTGCGCCGTGCCAATTCCAACAACCAAGCGCGCCTAAGAGTGGCGGAGATGGGGAGAGTGGTTTCTTTGCGCAGGAATTGCTTGATTTCAAATGGCTTGGCTTTGCGAATGTCCGCTCGCAACTGGGCGTAGCGCAGGTAAGGCCAAAGCACATTGCCGCGCATCTGTTTCTCCAGACGGGAGAATCTCTTCATGTCTTTTTCTTGTAGGGCCGCAAGCGCCTGATTGAAGCGTTGGGGGTTGGTTGCAACGAAATCGGCCTGAGCGGCGGCGCCGCTACCTATGAAAAGGGCGCCGAAGAACACCGGCAAGAAAAAGGAAAGATATCGGAGAGCGATTTTCATGGTTCGGAGCAAAGCGAGCTGGTATGGCTTTTAAAACCATTCTGTATGCTTCGCAACAGGGCGTCAATTCATAACTGTGGGGCGAAGTATACAAGTCTGCTTGGCCAAGGGTATGTCTCATAGGCTATGTGGCCGATCTTCGCTTACTTACGGCATCATAACGCGCGTCACAGGGCTTTCTTGCTTGAAGCATGTGCGTTTCGCATCCACGAAAAATCATGACGTGATTTTGCGATATGATTTGCCGAAATCAGAATGTGACGGAAGATATGAAGTTCAGAGAATTTATTGTTGCTATCGTGGTCGCCTTATTGCTAGGAGGCGTTATCTACCTGTGGTTTGGCGGGAAAGCTATCGATGCCAAGGCCCCGAATGTCTCTATGACGCTGCTAGATGGAGAGAAAATCGATCTTGCCTCTTTGCGCGGGCATCCGGTATTGATCGATTTTTGGGCAACGAGTTGTCCGGGGTGCGTGGCGGAACTGCCGCATCTCAATGCACTATACAAGGAACTGAAAGGCCGTGGGTTTCGTTTGATCGGAGTGGCTATGTACTATGATCCCGAAGAGCAGGTGCGTGCTATGCAAAAGGCGCGCGGGATCGCCTATCCAATCGTTCTGGATACGGATGGGAAGATCGCCAAGGCGTTTGGTGACGTGCAGCTCACGCCGACGTATTTCCTGATCAGTCCTGGCGGGCGTGTCGTCTATCAAAAACTTGGTGCGCTTGACATGCAAAGCTTGATGGCCAAGCTAAAACCCATGCTTGAGACACCCTGACCCATGGCTCATGGGATCGATAACGGCTTCTATCCAGAAGAGTTCAGCAAATGCCTGCCGCGGCATGGTCATCGCATCCAGTGGGTGAAACATTCGGCCTGGAATGTCATTGCTGCCGCTTGAATTTTGACTCCGTTTGTGGCGACCGGACGATTATTTGACGAAAAACCCGCGCAAAAGAATCAAGTTGCGCGGGTTTTGTTTGAGATTTATTTTTTTGGCAGGGCCATGGGGGTTTTGAGTTTCAGTATGGTCAAGTGGCCGTCGGCATCCTTGATGGAGAGGCTTTTCAACCCATTGTCGTCTTCTTCGACAACCACTTCCACGGGATTTTGCACATTGTGCATGACGCGACTGCTATCCAGGTCTATGGTGATCAAATCATCTTTTGGATCGTAAGCAAGGCCACTGAGAGGTACCCACTCTCCTTCCACCTGATCACCAATATCCAGCCCGGCCACTTCCACTTCTGCAAGGAAAGTAGACATCACGCTGGAGAGGTGATTGAAATAGTGTTCCCAATCGGCTTTGTTGAGCGTTTGGCTAGACATGATTAAAACTCCAATTCTGATTGCATTTGTTGGTTAAGGTCTATCGCCAGCCGAGTATGCCTAGCGATGCCAATAATGTATGTGGGCGGTATGCTTATGTTTCAAGGTGAGTGCTATACAACCTGATTTTTTGCCCTCCCGAATGAATAAAAAGCAGGCCTCCACTCAGTCTGAGCATGGTTTTATGGAGTATCTCAACCACCGGTCATAGACATGAAGCGTAAAACTTTTTGAGGTTTTTCGCGAAATTCGTGCCGCTCGGGTTTGCGCGAAATGGCATCCAGGAGGGTGGCTTCCAAACCCTCATCATCGATCCCGTTGCGTAATAACGGACGAAGTTCGATGCGGTCTTCCTGCCCGAGGCAGAGATAAAGCGTGCCGTCGACGGCAAGGCGGACGCGGTTGCAGGTTTGGCAGAAATGCTGCGAGATCGGGGTGATGAATCCGATGCGTAGTTCGGTGCCAGCCACTTGCACATAACGGGCGGGGCCGCCGCCCGGCATCATCCCCTCAATCAATTTATAGCGTTTGGCCAAACGCTCGCGCACGGTTTGAAGGTTGAGGTAGCGGTCAGTGGCGGCCCGGCCACTTGCGCCCATGGGCATGATTTCTATGAAGCGCAGAGTAAAGTCGTGTTCGATGCAAAATTCGACCATGTCCTCTATTTCGTCGTCGTTGACGCCCCGCATGACCACCATGTTCAGTTTGATCGGCATAAAGCCGGTGGATTTTGCGGCCATGAGGCCAGCGATCACTTTCTCCAGCTTACCGCCGGTAAGATGTTTGAAACGATCGGCATGCAGAGTGTCCAAGCTGACATTAATACGTTTGATGCCCGCGTGATGCAGCAGCTTGGCTTGTTTTTCGAGGCGGGTGGCGTTGGTGGACAGTGATAAGTCATCGATGCCAGGAAGGCGCGCGAGCCTGCCTGCGAGAAGGTGGATATCGCGTCGAACGAGCGGCTCGCCGCCGGTGAGCCGCACCCGGCTAACTCCTAGCCTCGCGAATGCGGCGATAACTCGCTCTATTTCGTCGAAACGCAACCACTCCTCAGGCTCATGAAAATCCTTGAAGCCCTTGGGCATGCAGTATTCACACCGCAGGTCGCAGCGGTCGGTTACGGACAGTCGCACATATTCGATGCGACGCCCAAAAGGATCCAGCAATTCACTCATAAGCCAAGTATACGCCAGGATACGACCCGTTGTGAGATCAACGATTACGATTGATTCACGGTCAATGAATAAGAAGTTGATCCCCTAAAAAGGCGTCTAGCCATGGTGAAAATGACCTTCAGGCGCTTTTGGGTGGGGAGGTGGATCGGCCTCGAGGGATTTGATGATATGACGAAGATCTGACAGCAGTATTTCGGCCATGTCGCGGGAGAAACCCTCGCGTACGACGATTCGCAGCACGGCGATATTTTCGGCGTTGGCCGGCAATGTATAGGCCGGCACTTGCCAGCCGCGCATGCGCAGTCGGGCCGAGACGTCGAATACGGAATAGCGCGTGGCGTCCTTGAGACGGAAGGCGAACACCGGAATGGTCGAGCCGTCGCTCAAAAGCTCGAAGGGTCCCAAGGCGGCGATTTTGGCGGACAATTCGGTGGCGATCTCGCGCAAGGTCGTCATGATTCGAGTATAGCCTTCGCGTCCCAGGCGCAGGAAATTGTAGTACTGGCCAACGATCTGGTTGCCAGGGCGGGAAAAATTCAGGGTGAAGGTAGGCATATCACCGCCTAGATAATTAACGCGGAACACGAGTTCCTCGGGCAGATGTTCTTTACCACGCCATATCGCCCAGCCAACGCCCGGATAGACCAGGCCGTACTTGTGCCCCGAGACATTGATGGAGACCACGTTCGGAAGGCGGAAATCCCAGCGTAAGTCGGGGTGAATGAAAGGCGCGACGAAACCGCCGCTGGCGGCGTCGATATGCAGCGGGACGGCAAGATCGTGGGCGGCGTTGTGCGCAACCACGGCGTCGTGTATCGCCTCGACGGGCTCGAATTCCCCAGTGAAGGTGGTGCCGAGGATGGCGACTACGCCGATAGTGTTTTCGTCGATACGCCCTGTGACTTCCTCGGGGGTGATGACATGGCAGTCTTCCTGCATCGGGATGTAGCGCGGCTCGACCTCCCAGTAACGGCAGAATTTCTCCCACACCACCTGCACGTCGGCGCCGAGGACAAGGTTGGGTTTGTCTACTGGCTTTTTTGCGGCTTGGCGGCGCGCTCGCCAGCGCCACTTGAGCGCCATGCCGGCCAACATCACCGCCTCGCTGGAACCGATCGCAGACACGCCTACAGGTTCCTCGCGCTCCTCGGCGTGGAACAGGCGTGCGATCATGTTGACGCAGCGGGTTTCTATCTCGGCGGTTTGCGGATACTCGTCCTTGTCGATCATGTTCTTGTCGAAGGTCTCAGCCATCAGTTTTTCAGCTTCGGGCTCCATCCATGTTGTAACGAATGTGGCGAGGTTGAGGCGGGCGTTTCCGTCGAGCATGAGTTCGTCGTGGATGAGCTGATAGGCCGTGCGGGGCAACACCCCTTTTGGGGGCAAACTGTATTTGGGCACCGGCTCGGACATGGTGCGGGAACCAAAGGTGGGCGCGAGTTCGCTGTCAGGGCGGAGTTTTTTGACCATGGTATTTCTCCTTCGTTTAGAAGAGCTCTGGGGTTGAAGTGCCATGTGTGGATGGGCTAGTCGCGCGATGTGGAGGGCGAATCATCCCGCCGGCGACGCAAAGTGGAGCGGTCCAGTCGTTTGCGTAGTTCGTTAAGCTGATCGAGTTGCATTTCCTGAATCTGGGTCATGCTTTCCCACTGGGTATCGAGCAGGTGATTCATTTTTTCATGCAGTAGCTGGATTTCGAGCTCGGCTTTGAGGTTGACCTGGTAGTCGTGTTCGGAACGCCGCCGGTCGCGTGCTTCCTTGCGGTTTTGACTCATCATGATGATGGGCGCCTGAATCGCCGCAAGACAGGACAAAAGCAGATTGAGCAAAATATAGGGATAAGGATCGAAGGGATGTTTGACCAGCAGGAATGAATTGGTCGCAATCCACGATGCCAGAAACAAAAAGAAGATGATGATGAATGTCCAGCTTCCACCAAATTCAGCAATCTTGTCGGCTATGCGTTCGCCTAAGGTCCATTGGGTATCAAGTTCTTCGTCTATGTTCTCAGAAACCAGCTCGTGATGCTTGAGGCTGTCGAGCACTTCCTGTTCGAGATCCGAAAGTTTGCCTTTTTCGCGCTCCAGTAATTCCTGAATATGTTGTTGCCGGTATTTCTCCAGGCAGTTGTCGCAGATCAGACTATCATCGTCCCAGGCCGGATAGTCTTTGCGAATGAGTTCGGCCACGGGTTCGCGCACCTGTTCCCCCGATGTCAGGTCTTCTTCATCGAAGATCTTGCCGCAGATGACGCAGGGGCAGCGGCGGCCGTGCACATCTTTACTTCCTGGCATTATGATCAGCTATTTTGCTTGCCGGCATGCGTTTTGGATGAGTGTTGGCATTTTCCCGCAATGCGTATTACATCTTCGCCTTTCAGGTTTTCACGCGCTTCAAGCTCGGCGCTGAGTTTTTCCAGTGTCTCGCGGCAGCGGTTGAGAATTTCGCGCGCGCGTTCATGACCTTCTTCGACGAGCGCCTTTATTTCTTCATCGATAGCCTGAGCGGTGGCTTGACTGTAATTCCGATCTTCGACGGTCTGCGCAGAGCTAAGATATTGCAGGCGTTGTTCACGTCCCCAAACCACAGGCCCGAGTTTTTCATCCATGCCAAGACGAGCAACCATGTTGCGCGCTAACTCTGTGGCTTTTTCCAGATCGTTGGCGGCGCCTGATGAAATACTGCCGAGGATCACTTCTTCAGCGGCCCGACCTCCAAGCAGAATGGCGATCTGGTCTTTGATCTCTTCGGTGGTGGACAGGTATTTTTCCGAGACTGGCAACTGTAAGGTGAATCCCAGCGCGCCGATGGTGCGTGGAATGATGGTGACTTGATGCACGGGTTCGCCGGTGGGTACCGCCAGCGCGACCACGGTGTGCCCGGACTCATGCACTGCAACACGATGCTTTTCATCGGCTGTGAGCACCTTTTGCTTGGCTTCTGGGCCGGCGATGATGCGATCGATGGCTGCCTCGAAATCGGCCATGGTCACTTGATCACGATTGGCTCGCAGAGCCTGAATGGCCGCCTCGTTGCAGACATTTTCAAGGTCGGCGCCAACGAATCCCGGTGTACGCTGGGCGATGATGTGAAGGTTCACGTCGGTGGCGAGCTTCATTTTGCCGGCATAGAGTTTGAGTATGGCTTCGCGGGTGGCAAGATCCGGCTTGTCCACCAGAATGCGGCGATCGAAACGGCCGGCCCGGAGCAGTGCTTGATCGAGGATTTCCGGACGGTTGGTGGCCGCCATGACGACGACGCCCGTGGATGGATCGAAGCCATCCATTTCGGTGAGGAGCTGGTTCAGGGTTTGCTCTCTCTCGTCATGCCCGCCCGTTGCGGGTGCGGCGCCGCGTGCGGCGCCGATAGCGTCGATTTCGTCGATGAAAATAATACACGGAGCCTGTTTGCGCGCCTCCTCGAAGAGTTCGCGCACCCGCGCCGCGCCCACACCCACGAACATCTCAATGAATTCCGAACCGCTGATCTTGAAAAAAGGCACGCCCGCCTCGCCGGCGACGGCGCGGGCAAGGAGGGTCTTGCCGGTGCCGGGTGGACCGACGAGCAACACGCCCTTGGGCGAACGGGCGCCGAGTTCCTGGATGCGCTTCGGATCTTTGAGAAAATCGACTGTTTCCCGTAATTCCTGCTTTACATCTTGATAGCCGGCGACGTCTTCAAAGGTTGTTTTGGGTCCTTGTTCGGGATGGACATGCACATGATTGCCGATATTGAGAAAGCCTTTTCCCAGCCCTCCACTCATGCGTTGAGAGAACCATGCCCAGAACAGGAACAAAAGGCCGAACGGGAGTATCCAGTTGAAGAAGAACTGCGCCAACCAGTCGTTGCCCTTGGGCTTTACGCTGTAGTCAACATGATGGCTGACCAGCAAATCAGCCAATTGTTGATTCCATAAGGGCACCGTAACGAAATGCACCGGTTGCCCTGTTTTCGGGTTGTTGATCTTGAGCGTCCCGTAAATGGATTGATTGGATATGACGGCTTTTTCAACCTGGTCTTTTTCTACGTATTGAAGGAACTTGCTGTAGGGGATTGGCTCCACTTGCTGTGCTTGTTTGGCGGGCCAGAGAAAAAAGGAAAGGTAGATGAATAGCAGAAAAAGAATCAGGGTAAACCAGGGATTTTGCCAAAATTGTTGCTTCGTGGTCTTGTTGATTTCTATTTTCGGCTTCTTTGGACCGAGACCGGTCTGGTGAATTTTCCCTGCCATTGCTTTTCCTCGATTCTGTTTCAAGTCGTTGAAGTCGAGAGGCTTTTATCTCGAGTGTGGATTCTAGCCATGGTTGTCAACAGCCTGGCAAGGTGTTTCTCAAGGCCAGGTCTACTGGAGTGTTCCGAGCAAACTACTGCCGTTAGGGAGATTGTTGCAATTCATCCGCTCTTCGGCAAGCACAGAGGTTACGGGCGAGTCCTTGATCAGCGCATGTGGGTCTGCGTCCAGCTTACGATCTGGGCCGCTCCCATGGCACCTGCCTGGCGCGCCAGCTCCTGGCCATGCAGAAACAAGGCCAGCGTGGGGATGCTGCGGATGCCGTATTGAGCGCCCAGCATTTGTTCGGCTTCAGTATCCACTTTCGCGAGGCGGACATGGGGCTCGAGTTGCCGCGCGGCCTGCTCGAAATGAGGCGCCATCATCTTGCAGGGACCGCACCAAGGCGCCCAGAAGTCGATCAACACCGGAATGTCGTTGCGGGTGACATGCTTTGCGAAGTTGGCGGTGGTCAGGGAGACAGGGTGGCCGGTGAACAGGGGCTGATGGCATTTGCCGCATTTCGGGCCGGCATCGAGGCGGTCGGCGGGGATGCGATTGACGGCGTCGCAGTGTGGACAAACGATATGGAGAGTGTCGCTCATGATAGCATCCAGAGGTTGTTTGCAAGATAAAGAATGTTTCTGTTTGGAAAATCTTGAATTTCAATGCCATAGACCGCTGAGATGCCAGCGGGGGCGTCGCGCGGACGTTGATTCTTTGAAATGGATGTTTTCGGTCTCAGCCGGAAGCAAATGATATTCCTTGGAAAGCTTGGGTTCAAGAGCGCGCAGGCGGGCAATGCGTTCTTCGGTGGGAGGGTGGGTACGCAGCAGTGAGGGCACTTCCACTCGCCGCCCCGGTAGCAACAATTGCTCTAACCAGCCACCCTCTTGGTTTTCCAGTTTCTTCAAAGCACTTATCAGGCCCTCGGGATCGTGGGTGAGCATGGCCGCATTGAGGTCAGCATTGTATTCGCGGGTACGCGCCAAAGACAATTGGACCAGCACGCTCAAGGTGGGAGAAAAGATGAGCAAGGCGATGGCGCCCCAATTGATATGCACGTGAGAGGTCATGATCAGCGGCAGGTTGACAAACAAAAGAAATTGCCCGATGAGGGAAAAAATGCTGGTGGCGCGGCTGAACATGTCGGCGAGAGCCATTACCCGCAGGTCATTGCTGCGGATATGGCTGATCTCATGCGCAAGCACGCCAGCCAGCTCACGCAGAGTCAAGGTGCGCAACAAGCCGTCTGTAACCGCAATCGCAGCATGTTTTGGATTGCCCACCGAAAAAGCATTGAGCATTTGGGAGGGTACGTAATAGAGATCTGGTGCGCTCGCCAGCCCGGCTCGCTCGGCAAGTGCTTCCACAAGGCGCCAAACCGGCAAGGCTTCGCTTCGTTCGAGCGGCCGGGCACCGTAGAGTCTAAGTATGGTTTTGGGAGAAAACGCGGGGCTAAAGGCGATACCCACCGCAAACATAACCGCCAGTACAAGCAGCGTATCGCTCCCCCATAGCAGGTAGCCCACAAAATAGGCAAAAGCGGCCATGATAAGCATGAGGAATGCCGATTGCAGGCGATTGTGCCAAATGTGGCTTTTCCAGTGGTATTCGTCCACGGCGCTCATGTTGCGCTTTTCATCTCTTGATACGCCGCAGGCGATCGAGCTCGTCGAGTAAATCGAGCGCCAGCGCGACGCCGGCCACATTTATGCCCAAATCGTTTTGCAATCGATACGCGCAGCGGGCACGGTGAATGCTGGCGCCGGAAAACCGCCAGGAAGACAGGCTCCGCCCTTGCGGTTCGAGGATGCCGTAATCGACCAGCTCGATGATTTGCTCGGCGCTCATGCGGCTCAGGCGGCACAATTGACCGAGGGTGAATCCACCCTGGTCGTCTATGAGTTCTCCTTGCAGCACAATCTGCATCATTTTTGCCATGCTGTTTATACCCCCAGTTGGGCTCGAGGATTGAAATCGAGCGCTTTTTTGCATGCTTCATAGGCCTGACGGGCGGCTGGAGTGTCCGCTTTCGGAAGAGCAATTTGCAGGACTACATAGAAATCTCCGGGTTCTTTGGATGGAATGCCGCGTCCCTTGAGCCGAAGTTTACGGCCCGCCGATGAATTGGGTGGGATTTTCAGATCAACCGTTCCCGAAGGCGTGGGCACTTTCACCACGGCCCCCAGGGCTGCCTCCCACGGCGAGACCGGCAGATCGAGATAGACATCCTTGCCTTCCACTTTGTAGAAGGGGTGAGGTTTGAACTCGATTTCCAGATAAAGATCGCCTGCTGGCCCACCGCCGATGCCTGCGCCGCCTTGTCCGGCAAGCCTGATTTGCTGTCCCTGCCGGATCCCTTTGGGAATGCGTACGTTCAGGCTGCGTTCCTTGAGATGCGGGCGGCCATCGGGGCCGAGTTCCGTATGCTTGAGAGTAATGGTTCGGGTTGCGCCCTTGTAGGCGTCTTCTATATCAATCAGTATCCTGGCGTGTGTGTCCTCGCCGCGGGCGTGGAAACCCCGCCCAGCCCTGCCTTGCCGAGCGCCACCGAATCCGCCACGGCCGAACAGACTTTCGAAAAAATCGCTGAACCCGGCGGCATCCGCACCGGTAAATCCGCCTCCATGGAATTCAAAGCCCTGATCCCAATCCGGCGGCGGCCTGAAGTCCTGCCCAGCCTTCCAGTTGGCGCCGAGCTGATCGTAGGCCGCGCGCTTTTCCGGGTCTTTGAGTACTTCATAGGCTTCCCCGACTTCTTTGAAACGGGCCTCGGCGTTGGGCTCTTTGCTCACGTCCGGATGATATTTGCGCGCTAACTTGCGGTAAGCACGCTTAATCTCGTCCTGAGTTGCGTCCTTGCTTACGCCCAATATCTGGTAATAGTCCTTGAATTCCATTGGTTATCGATCCTGCGTCAAGCGAGTCAAAGAGTTTTAACGAATTCCGTTCCCTTGCACTTGGGACACGGCGGGATGCGCGCCGTTTTATCGAAATGCAGTTTTTCCCCGCATTGTTTACACACCAGCGTCCCTGCGGAAGTGATCTCGCCGGTATGGTAGGTCAATGGGTCGCGCATTTTTTTGCTCATCCCCAAAAGCGCCTTGCCCGCGAGTTCCAAGGCCGTGGCCAGAGAGGCCAAGGCGCCAGCTTTTGTAGGGTCGGCGGCTGTTTTCTGCAGAAGGTCTTCACCTTTTTCCTCGGCGGCTTGCACCATCTCACGCAAGTCGCGTTCCAGGAAACGGCGCAATTGTTCGCCACGCTCGAGGCTCATCTGTTTGGCGTTGACGAGTTCCTCCTTGGCTTTGTCCAAAGCCTGGAGCATGGTCTCAAATCCGCGCTCCGTACCTTTTTCATACAAAGCGTTGAACCGCTCGGCCAGCTCATCGTACTGACGGAGCCATTCATCGTCGGATGAAGTGGAAGGCGTGCTCTGTTTTATGTCATTGTCTGCCATGGTAATACACCTCTTTCGGTATCGTAAAATTCATCAGGCTGACGTAGCCAGCCCCCCGCCGTTAGCGCTTGGCGGGGAACAGCTGTTTCTGTTCACGGGGCGTAAAGCCTGCTTGTTTGAAATGCGCATTCATGAAATCACGCGCCTGTGCAAGCAGGGATTCGGCGTGTCGGTGTTCGAGATCAAGGATCTCGGCGACGGCTTCTGCCTCAAAATCTTCCCATTCGGCCAGTATCAGTACGCGTCTCCACAGAGCAGGAAGTTGAGCTATCCGCTCAATTGCGAAACTACGCTGATCAGACTCTGTTTGCGATTCCGGCGGTTCGATTTCTTCATCGGGTACGATGTCTTCAAGATGAATAACCTCGTCTGGTTGATAGAATTCATACAGTTCTTCTTCAACCATTTCCTCTGATGTGTCTTCCGCGTCTTTGAGAGGGCGATGTTCAAGATGCAACGCGTTTTTTTCATTATGAGTTATTTCCACTTCCCTATCGATTGCACGGAAGGCTTCGCGCAGCAGGTGGACAAGCGTCTTATCCTCCGGCGTGCCCGGTTTCCAGTCTTTGTATACACGAGCTACGGCCTCATCGACGATGTCGTTCACTCCGGGCGTATCCAGGGGCAAGTCACCGCCGGCGCGCAGAAACTCGATATCTCTGCGAACGATGCGACGAAGGCGAGGCAACAACGCCTGGATGCCGCCATGAAAGTCATCAGCGGCAGGTTCGGCCCGTTCGGCGGCCATTAATTTCAATTCGCGCAGGCGCTCGCGCCTGGCTTTGCGTCGATACTCGGCTGTATGACGGAGAAAATCATTATGTTTTTGGACTTCTTTCAGCAGCTTATTTTCTGCGTCTTCTACAGCAGATCTGAGATCGGCATTGCTCGCTTGCGCAACCAGCATTTTTTTGTGCGGAACGGGAAGCCGAAGGCTGATGCTGTACTTTGAATCGCCTTTGGAATGTTTTTTTACGCGCACGCGAAGATCACCTGCCCCTCTTGGCAAGAGGGGGGTCAGGTGTTTGTGAACCCAGGGTTCAATAAGGAGTGCGCGAATATCTTTTTCGGCTCCATCCACGAAGCCTTCATAAGTTTCCAGAATCCTCATATTTTTGGCCTTTCTCGTCAGTGTTGGTTTCCAGGATATAGCGGGTGCCGCAATAGGGGCATACAGCCTCCGGGTGTGATTTGTCCAGAGGCAGATAAACTCTCGGATGGGCGTTCCACAGACATTCTTCCGGCAAAGGGCAGCTTATCGGAAGATCGGATGCCCTCACGCGATGAATCCTTTCTGCGGCGGCGGGAGCACAGGCTTCGCCGCCAGGAGCGCTGATAAAAGTATTCCTTTCGGTCGCGTTCATCTTTATTTCACCTTGATTGCGAAGTGGCGGCGACGGGCCTGAGGCGCTTTGGGAATCTCGATGCGCAACACGCCATCGCGATAATGAGCGGAGGCTTTATCGGCCTCTACTGCCGTGGGTAAGGGCAAAACGCGCTCGAAGCTGCCATACGCGCATTCACTGAGAACATAACGGCCCTTCTTGCGCTCCTGTTCGTATTTTTTCTCGCCGCGAACGATCAGGTGGTCATTGGCGATTTCCAGGTCGAAGTCCGAGCGACTCATTCCCGGCGCCTCCAGGCGTACGACTATCTTGTCATCGTCTTCGCTTATTTCGGCAGCGAGGATACCCCAGCCTGCGCTGGGATTGACGGCTTGATCTCCGTTTGCAAGGGGTTTGGGCGTGAAATGGGTAATGGCGGTTGCGGCCTTTCGGGCAAGCCGCGCCCAGTCCGCGCTGAGATTTTTCCAGGTTTTGTTCAATTCTTCGCCAAGGTGCAGTAAGTCGGCCATGTCATCCTTCCTCTTGAGTCATGTTCCCATCGAACCAATCATCCATGGGATATGTGGGGCTAGCGTGGTTGCAATTCAAGATTGTGCCTTGTCGGAATCTTTCGGTTCATCTTTTTTCCGGGCGGCGTGGCGCTGATTCCTTCTTTGTTCCAGACGGGCGATGCGGCGCGCGTATTCATAGCGCTCCCGCAGCAACCAATACACCGCGCCCAGTGCCAGCGCGGCAAACCCCAAAGCAGCCAGCTCGCCTGCATTCACCTTTTCAAGGTCGAGAATGATGAACTTCCGCGCTAGCGCCAGCAGCGCGACCAGGATCACTGTCCTAACCTTTACGATGTGCTCCTGCCGTTCGATGACGCGCAGGATGGTGTGGTTGAACTCCAGAGCGATCAGCACGATGAGAATCATGCCGAAAACAGTCTGAAATACTTTCGCATCCAAGGGGTTGAGATTGCCATGGATGGCCATGAACCAAACCTGAAGGGCGAGTTCCCACAAGGCGATGGCGATGATGATCGCAATCAAAGTGGTAAGAATGAAGGCCACGAGTTGCTCGAAGCGCTCGTAAAAGGTCATCACGCCCCAAAAACGGCGGAATTCGTTCTCGGGCCTGCATTTTCTATTCTCGATTTCCGGTTCCATAACGATAATCCCAAGCGCTGGTTCAGAGTGCGGCCCAACTACTCCCAACTCGGGGGGGGTCAAACACAAGCGGCTGTTGAAGGTATCAATGCGAAAAGGGTATGCGAGGGATTTCTCCCGCATACCCCAGACAATAATAACGGAAGGTTTTTAGGCCGCCTTGACTTCGATCTTGCGCGGCTGGACTTCCGCCCGCTTCGGCAGGCGCAGTGTGAGCTCGCCGTTTTTCAGTTCGGCACTGATCTGGTCTAAATCAAGCTCCTTGCTGAGGGTAAAACTGCGACGATAGTGGGTGGTGTTGATGTCGGCATAGATGGGTTCCATGCCTTCGGGCATATCGATCGCTGCTTCCCCGCTGATGGTTAGCGTGTCGTTGTCCACCTGGACATCAAGGCGCTCACGCGACACGCCGGGAAGATCGGCTTTCAGAGTGATGCCCGTCGCATCCTCGTAGATGTCCACATCAGGACGGATGAACGTTTCACTGCCGCTTTGCGCCTTGGCCTGTTCTGTTTTCGTCTGCTGTACTGCTTTGTTCTCACTCATGATGCTTTCTCCTTTCAGGCTGATTTTATAGGGGATATCCGCTTATGCCTTGACTTCGATTTTGCGTGACTGCAACTCTTCCTTGCGCTGGATGGTGATATGCAGCACACCGTCCTTGTAGCTCGCGTTGACCTTGTCGGGATCGATGTCCTCCGGCAGGGCGAGCACGCGCTTGAATTGGCCGCTGAAACGCTCGCTGCGGTAGATTTGCACCCCTTCTGGCGGTTCCGAAACGCGTTCGCCCGCGATAGTCAGCAGGTTCTGCTCCAGGGACACATCCAGTTTTTGCGGATCCATGCCCGCGGCGAAAACATACACATCGACCTGCTTGGGCGTGGAGCCGATGTTAAAGGGCGGATAACTGCCCGCTGCCATCGCGCGGATGCCGATCGGCAGCGTGCCGAACAGGGCATCCAGGTCGCGCTGTATGCGCCCGAATTGATCGAATAGATCGGTAGTGCTCAAAAAAGCCATCGTTATTCCTCCTTCTTGATTGGAATCGATTAGTCAAATGAACCGGTCAATTTGCAACATGAGGATAGGAAGAAGAATTTCAAGCTTTTTCATGGGCCATGGATTCAGCGCATGATGACGCGGCACGGTGAGTGGATTCATTCCAAATCCGGTCGGTTTCCAGACTGCCAGGCAGGGCGTCTCCAGCGATAGAGCAGCAGCGGGAACGCGATCATCAGCAGCAGGGTGACGAGCATGGCCGGGGCATAAACCTGTTCGGAAACGGCATTGCCGGGCGGAAAGAAGCCGATCAGCAGACAGGCGAATGTGGTGATAAAACCCGTGCCTCCGACCAGCCACAGACCCCAGGCGCGTCCCCCGGGAATACGGTAGGGGCGAGGGACATCAGGTTTGGTGTGACGCAGATAGATGGCGGCGGCGAACAGCATCAGGTACATGACGCTATAGAGAACCACGGCCATCGATGTCAGCATCAGAAAGACGGCGTTGACTGAGGGTATGATCAAAAACAGCAAAGATACACCGCTCATGGCCAGTGCTTGCAGAATAAGCAGATTACGCGGCACGCCGTAAGCGTTTGCTCGTTGCAGGATCGGAGGCAGATTGCCGGAACGGCCGGCCGCCCAAAGTCCCTTGATCGGTCCCACCACCCAGGTGCTGACCTGCCCGGCGGCGCCGAAAGCGACGAGTACAGCAAACAGCGGAAGCAGATAAGGGACGCCGAAGCGGGCGAACAGAGCACTCAGGGCTTGCACGCTACCCGATACCAGATCGAGTTCTTTCACAGGAATGACGGCGGCCACCGCCAGACCGCCGAGTAAGGTGATGGTGAATCCGAATGTCGCCGCCAAGAACACCGCAATCGGATAATTGCGCCGGACATTGCGCACTTCCGGCGCATGGGTGGCCGAAACCTCGATGCCGACGACCCCGAAGATGAAACTCAGAAACAGGAGTAGCGACTGTTGTGGATGCGCAAGCGGTAACCAGTTGTCGACTTGCAACGCCAGATTCAAATGAATTGGGTAGCCTTTGACGATATACAAAGCGGCCAGGCCGATGAGCACCGCGCTGGGCAGGAGCACGCCAGCGCTCAGGCAGATGCTCGAAATCATTCCGGAGATGCGGGTGCCGCGCATGTTGGCAAAGGTCGCCAGCCAGTAAACGACCAGAATCACGGTGACGATGAAATAGCGGTTTCCGGCCAGGTTCGGATCGATCGCCCAAGCCAGGCTGGCGGCTACATAAGAGAGGATGGAGGTGATGCCGAACACGCTCTGGATCCATTGCAGCCACACCGCGGTCAACCCCCAGCGGGTGCCGAAGGCTTCCTCGACCCAGTGGAACACGCCGTTCTTCGGCCAGGCGGTGGCCAGCTCCGCCGACACCAGCGCGATCGGAATGAGAAAAGCGAACACGGTGACGATGTTGAAGAACACCATCTGCATTCCGGTCGCCGCCATCATCGGCATGTTGCGCAGGGTCAGGAACAGCGCCGCCGTCATCAGGGTGAGCGTGACCACGCCCAGGCTTTTGCTCGGCGTAGATGATGTGGCGGCGCGATCGGCGGGCGGATGTAGAGAGTCGGACATCAGTGCAGGAAATTGTTTCTCAAAAGGTTTACGAATTCATCGGCGCAGCCGTTTAGAACCGCCTAGGCCCCGAAAGCGCGGTGTCGGCGAGGTGTTCCGGTTCGGCCTTGGGCGGAGCCGTAACAGCGCCTGGCGCTGGCTTCGAGCAGGGTGTCGACGATGATTTCGGATACAGTGGACATAAGGGTTCCTAGGCTGTCAGTAATCGGGTTCGGCAACGCGTGGAGCGGTATTGGCGCGGAAATTGTCCATGGGGCAACGGGGCCTGAAACTATGCGCGTCGGCCGCTTGCCACCAGCGCGCGTAGGCGGTTTCCTCGGGCGCGTCCAGCAGCACTTCTTCTGGCAGAAACTCCCAGATGTGATCCAGCGGCAGCGCTTGAGCCGCGCTGATGCGGCGCTGGACATGGTGAGGCCGCAGCTCGCGCGGATGCGACAGTCCGGCAGCGGCGACGATGTTCATCAGCGCCTCGAGAGTGGCGCATTGAAAGTTGGCCGCCCGTTGCGCTTGGATAGCCGGTTCGAGCCCGCGCATGCGCGCCGGATCCTGGGTGGTGATGCCGGTCGGACAGGTGCCGGTATGGCAGCGTTTGGCCTGGATGCAGCCGATGGAGAACATGAATGCGCGCGCGGCGTTGCCCCAGTCGGCGCCGATGGACAGGCATTCGGCCAGGCCCGCGCCGGAATACAGTTTGCCGCTGGCAGCGAGCCGCACTTGCCTGTGCAGGCCGGTACCCACCAGCGCGTTGCGCACCACGATCAGGCCGTCGCGCAGCGGCATGCCGACGCGGTTGGACAATTCCAGGGGCGCCGCGCCGGTGCCGCCCTCGGCGCCGTCGACGACGATGAAATCCAGGAATATGCCGGTTTCCAGCATGGCCTTAATGATCGCCATGACTTCGTGGGGATGACCCACGCAGAGTTTGATGCCAACCGGCTTGCCGCTGGACAGCTCGCGCATGCGGGCGGCGAACTCAATCAGTTCCACGGGCGTGGAGAAGGCCGAATGGGCGCGTGGCGAAAGGCAGTCCTGATGCGCGGGTACTTTGCGCACGCGGGCGATTTCCTCGGTGACCTTGGAGCCGGGCAGCAGCCCACCGTGCCCCGGCTTGGCGCCCTGACTGAGCTTGATTTCGGTCATGCGCACGCTTTCCTGCTGCGCCTGCTCCGCGAACAGCGCCGGATCGAAGCGGCCCTGGTCGTCGCGCGCGCCGAAATAGCCCGAGCCCAGTTCCCAAACCAGATCGCCGCCGTGCGCGAGATGATAGGGGCTGATACCGCCCTCGCCGGTGTCATGGTAGTAGCCGCCACGCTTCGCCCCGAGGTTCAGGGCTTCGATAGCGCGCGCCGAGAGTGCGCCGAAACTCATCGCCGAGACATTGAAAAGTGCCGCATCGTAAGGCTTATCGCAGTGTCCGCTGCCGACCCGTACTCGCGGGTTGTTGTCTATGTTTTCAGAAGCGGAGATGGAGTGCGTCAAAGAGAAAAAATCCGCCCCATAGGTGTCGAGATCGGTGCCGAAAGGATGCACGCTCGCTGCCTTATCGGCGCGTTCGTACACCAGCCGGCGAGCTTCGTAACTATAGGGTCTTCCTTCCTGATCGTCCTCAACCATGTAGGCACGGAAGAATGGCCGCAATTCCAGCGCCAGCCAGCGGAAACGCGCGGCTACAGGATAATTGGCGAGCAGGGCGGAACGGCGCTGCAGCGCATCGTGAACGCCGAGCGCCACGATCGCTAGCGCGAACGCGACCGCCAGCAGCCACCAAAGATTGACGACTACGACAAGCGCCAATGAGGCGATAGCAAGCATCAATCCAGCGATGGGAATCAGTGCGCGGATGACGCCGCTGGCGTTGAGATGGCTTTCTATGAGGGAGTTCCAGCGAGGCATTATTGTTTTTTCGCTTTGACCTGGCATGAAGCGCCTGGATTGCTTGGCCAAAAGGTTTGCTTGGGCGCAGTATGGCAGTTATCTGATTCTTTTGCCATGAGATGCTGATTCGTTTTGGTTGCCGGCAAGCGTTCGCAGTCCCATCGGGCGCTTGATTCGGGTATGCTTGCCCGCCATGAACGTACACAGAAATTCCGATACCCCGCTGTTGGAAAATACCTTGCCGCCCCAGCCAAAAACGGCGGCGCGTTGGTTTTTGCTGGCTTTCGATCGCATCGTGCGAACGTTATTCAAAATCGAGGAAAGCGGCTTGCCTCGGCGCCTGCCGCATCCCTGCCTGATCACTGTCAACCACCGCCGTGATGCAGATATTCCGGTGCTTGGCGTCTTTCTGGGGCGTGCCCGAGGTGGGCGCATCACGGGAACGCTGCCTCATTTCGTTGCTCGGGAAGATTTGTTCGACCGCGATTTCCTTTGGCATTACTGGCGTTCGCCCTGGCTGATAGGGCCGCGTTTGCTTTCTCCTTTGATTCCTTTGCCACGCATTCTCGAAATATTTAAGGCGCACCCCATTCACCGCATCCGCGAACAGAGCTTGGCGGTGGTGCTGCGCGATCTCCGCCGCGATTTCGGGGAGAAAACGCTGGGAGAAGTGTTGCATCCGCGCTGGGCGGCCCGCCTGCAAGCGGCAGGGGCGCCGAGCGAAAGCAATATCTCATGGCTGCTCAAACATCAGGCGCGGTTTGCTTCGCTGGTGGATGGCGAATGGGGGCATCGGCGCCTGAATCTAGATACCTTTCGTGCCTTCAAGCCGTTGGAACGGGCACGCATCGCTGCACACCTGGATGTTTTCGCCCGCGCCTTGGCGCAAGGTGAGGCCGTCATGATTGCGCCGGAGGGGGCAAACAGTCCCAGCGGTTTTTTTCAGCGCCCGCGCGCCGGCGGATGGCAGTTGGCGGCCACAGCAGGGCCGGATCTTTCCATAGTGCCGGTGGGCCTGGGCTACGATCCTTCCTATCCGGCGTGGCGTACCCGCGTATTTGTTCATGCTGGCACGCTGTTGCGTCGCGGCGATTATGCGCAGCGGCGCGCATTCGATGATGCGGTGGCAAGAGGCATCCTGAGGGCGACCACCTTGACGGCCAGCCATTTCATGGCACATTGGATCTTGCGAGCGCGCCCCGGCGCGCGCATGGAGCAGGAGAACTATGTCGCTTTGCAGCAGGCATTGAGCAGTCGCTTGCAAGCGGCGGGTTTGCGCGTGGCGGATGACGCTGATGCCGCAGGCGATTTTGAGCGCCGGATGCGCTGGTTCGAGCAAGCGGGCTTACTGACCGCCTCTGCACACGGTTGGCGGCGCAGCGCTCTGCCTGAGCCGCCGCCTGGCTGGATGCCGCGTGCCGCGTTGGCGGTTTATCTTCGCAATGAAATGGCTTCAGCGGCGGCGCTGGCTGATGGCGTACTC
Organism: Acidihalobacter sp.; assembly: GCA_027013225.1. GTDB lineage: Bacteria > Pseudomonadota > Gammaproteobacteria > DSM-5130 > Acidihalobacteraceae > Acidihalobacter_A. The sequence continues at coordinate 29,913 of JALUXU010000020.1, forward strand.
GAGGCGTTCGATTTTCCAGCGCCGCCTTATGTGCCGCAGAGCGCTTTTTAGGGCAAGTCAACCACGCTGAATTCAGGAGAGGCTCAACCGATATTCGCACGACGCGGAACATCGCCCTCCATGCCTTCGTCATTGTCTGAAGCCATAAGGCGGCCCGCCGCGGACAGCACACATTGAATCGTGGCCGAGGCCGTGTCATTGCTGAATGCGGCTGCCGTGGCATGGGCTCCATTGAGCTGCGTGCGCACGATCGCCAACGCTTGTGCGTCTGTTCCTCGAGTCAGCGCCTGCTGATCGAAATACTCGATTTTCAGGTGTTGGCGTTTTCGGCGGGTAATCGCGTCCACTAGGGCTTCGACCAGACCGCGCCCGTAACCTTGCCAAGATGAATCTTTATCATCGCCTTCGAGCTGGAATCTGACCTCAACCCGTTGGCCAATGCGGCTGATGGCATAGCCGGCCAAGCGCCAACTTTCCGGCATGACACAAAAATGCGCCTGAAAATTTGCATAGATGCGTTGTGACGGTACTTCTTCGCCGCTGGCTTCGGACTCGGCCTGAACGATGCGGCTGAGTTCTCGCGCCAGCCATGCCGGGGCATCGATACCGTAATCTCGTTCAAGCACATGTGCCACGCCGCCCTTGCCCGACTGGCTGTTGATCCGCACCACCTCCTCGTATCGGCGGCCGATGTCAGCCGGATCGATGGGCAGGTAAGGAACCTGCCAGCCGTTTTCCGGCTGGGACCGGTAATGGCGCATTCCTTTGCGGATGGCATCTTGGTGACTGCCGGAGAAAGCGGTGTAGACCCACTTTCCTACCCAGGGATGACGAGGGTGTACGGGCATGCCGGTGCAGCGTCGGTAGCAGCTCAGTATCCGCTGCGGATCGGAGAAATCAAGGCGCGGATCGATGCCTTGCGAATAGAGGTTCATCGCCAGGGTAATGATATCCATGTTGCCGGTGCGTTCTCCGTTGCCGAATAGAGTGCCTTCCACGCGGTCGGCGCCGGCCAGAATAGCCAGCTCGGAGGCGGCCACGGCCGAACCCCGGTCATTATGGGTGTGAACGCTGATGCAAACGTACTCGCGGTCAGGGAGGTTGTCGCAGAACCATTCGACCTGATCGGCGAATACATTGGGGGTGGACGACTCCACCGTGGCAGGAAGGTTGATGATGACGGACTGACCCTCGCGCGGTTGCCAAATGGCATTGACCGCATTACAGACATCGAGCGCGAAGTCGGGTTCGGTCTGGGAAAAGCTTTCCGGCGAGTATTCGAACGTCCACTCGGTGGCTGGAAATTGCTCGGCGTATTTCTTCACCCAGCGCGCGCCTCGGCGGGCGATGTCCATGACGCCTGCGCGATCGAGGCGAAACACCTGTTCCCGCTGGACTGGATTGGTGGAGTTGTAGACATGCACAATGGCTTTGTTAACGCCGCGCAGGGCCTCGAATGTGCGGGCGATGAGGTCTTCGCGCGCCTGGGTCAACACCTGGATGCTGACATCTTCCGGAATGCGTTGTTCTTCGATGATGCGGCGGACGAAGTCGAAGTCTGGCTGCGATGCCGCGGGAAAACCGACTTCGATTTCTTTGCAGCCGATCGCGATGAGCAGGTCGAAAAACTCAAGTTTCTGCTCCACATTCATAGGCCGGGACAGCGCCTGATTGCCATCGCGCAGATCCACGCTGGCCCAGCGCGGTGCCTGGGTGATGCGTTTGTCCGGCCAGCGGCGGTCTGGCTTGGAGATCGGCTCGAATGGACGGTATTTGCGATGATCGAAGCGATTCATGGCGAGTTTCTCTCTTGAGTTGAAAATCGACTGGATGAACTATTCGGGCTGAGCGGAGGCTTTTCGTAAAGCCTCCTTGTTGGAATCAGCGCCGAAAAGTAAGCCATCAGGTTTGAGAAAGAGTATAAAAGCCCAGAGATGACAGTTTGTTGCGAATTTTTCTTAAAACACGATAAAATTGAAATAATATGCTACAGATAATTCATTTTGAGCAAACTAATTTCTTTACTTGAAAATGAAAGGCCAGATACACGTTCTGGATCGCATGGATCGGCGCATTCTTGAAGCATTGCAAGCGGACGCGGGTTTGAGCAATCAGGCGCTGGCCGAACGGGTGGGTTTGTCACCATCGCCCTGTCTGCGGCGAGTGCGCGCACTGGAAGAGGCGGGCATCATCATAGGCCGCGTCACCTTGTTGGATCGTCACAAATTGGGGCTGTCCTTGACTGTGCTGGTGCACATCAGCATGGACAAGCACACGCCGGAGCGCTTTCAGTCCTTCGAGGAAAAGGTGAAAACGTTCCAGGAAATTCAAGAATGCTATCTAATCACGGGCCAGGAGGCGGATTATCAACTCAAGGTGGTCGTCCCCGACATGGATCATTATCAGACGTTTTTGCTCAATCGCCTTACTCGCATCGAAGGCGTGAGCGGCGTTCATTCCAGTTTCGTCTTGCGGCGAGTGGTGGACACCACAGAGCTCCCCCTCGGTTATCTTTGAAAACCGAACCTGGTAGAGATCGCATGGGAAACATTCGGGTTAAAGCAGGCCGTGAGCCGCGAGTTTTTTGCGCAGCGTGCCTCGACTGATACCCAACCAGGCGGCTGCGCGACATTGATTGCCGCGGGCCCGATGCAGCACGGTTTCCAGCAAGGGCCGTTCCACTTCGTTCATGACCAGGCGATAAAGCGCGGCCGGCTCATGATCTTCAAGGGCATCGAAATAGGCATGCACGGCTTGCGCGACCACGTATCCAAGCGGTGGGGAGGTTTCTTCCTCGGCGACTGGAATTTGGGCTGAGATGTCGGGTTCGGCGTTCATGCGGCGAGTTCCTCGTGGTTGGCGGTGGCATCGAGAAGTGAAATCAGCATGCGCCGCTGATCAGTGGCGCCATCTATGGCGAGAATCCGTCGTCGCCATATCGCGGCCATGTCGGGCGGAAGCTGAGCTTTGAGGTACCAGTCTATGTGTTTTCGGGCGACGCGATAACCTCGCTCCTCACCATAGAAAGCATACAAGGCATCCAGGTGCTCAAGAAGCGTGACTTTGACTTCTGCGAAGGAAGGGGCGGCGGGTTTTTGCCCGTGGGCGAGATAATGCGCGATTTGCCGAAAGATCCATGGATTGCCTTGGGCGGCGCGGCCGATCATGAGGCCGTCGGCCTGACTTTTTTCCAGTATGTCCGCCGCCTTTTCGGGGCTATCGATATCGCCATTGGCGATTACGGGCATGGTGACTGCTTCTTTGACTTGGCGCAGGCTTTCGTGCTCGGCTTCACCCTTGAAACCGCAGGCTCGGGTGCGGCCGTGAATGCTCAATGCCTGGATGCCGGCTTTCTCGGCCATGCGTGCGATGCGCACCGCATTTTTGTTTTCCGGATCCCAGCCGGTGCGGATTTTCAGAGTGACAGGAACCGTAACGGCGGCAATCACGGCATCCAGGATTCGACCTACTAGTTTCTCGTCGCGAAGCAAGGCGGAACCCGCCGCCTGCTGGCACACTTTCTTTGCGGGACAACCCATGTTGATGTCGATGATTTGCGCCCCTTCGGCCTCATTGAGGCGGGCCGCATCGGCCAGCATGGCGGGATCGGCACCGACGATCTGCACCCAGGAAGGGGGGGCTTCGCCAGAATGATCCAGGCGCAAGCGTGTCTTCAAGCTGGAACGCAGTTCAGGGCGCGTGCCCACCATCTCGGATACAGCCAGGTCGGCACCCAGCCGTCGGCACAACATTCTGAACGGTCGGTCAGTAACGCCAGCCATAGGGGCGAGGATCAACGGCGTGGAAAATTCAAGTGAGCCGATGTGCATGGTTTGATTGCCGGGACAAAAAGTGGAGCTGTTTAACATAGCGGTAAAGCGATGCTCAGTAAAGCCATGCGTTATGAGCCGCCGAGTGGCTGCTGGCATGGGAAAGGAAATGGAAGAATGCAGGATCTTAGCGCGTCATGCGTGTATGAGGGCTGTAATTTTTTTTGTCTTGCGGCGATTGCCGATCCTGGCCTTGCTCCTGATTTTGAGCGCGTCCGCGGCGGCCAACCATCTCGGCGACTCGGCCGATCCGTATCTGCGCATGCACGCCCACGATCCCGTGGACTGGTATCCGTGGGGGGCGGCCGCCCTGGAAAAGGCGCGGCGCGAACACAAGCTGATTTTCCTGTCCATCGGCTACCTGTCCTGTTACTGGTGCCATGTGGCTGACCGCGAGCTGTTCTCCGACCCGTCCATCGCCCGCCTGATGAACCGCTGGTTCGTCAACATTCTGGTCGATCGCGAGCAGCGCCCGGATCTGGACCGTGTCTACCAGCTTGCCGCGGTGGTTATGAACGGCCGCGGCGGCTGGCCGAACAATCTGTTCCTGACGCCCGACCTTAAGCCGTTTTACGTCGGCACCTACTTCTCGCCGCGGGACGATTCGCTGGGCGCGCCCGCCTTCGTGCCGCTGTTGCGGCGCATCCACCGCGAATGGGGCAGCGATCCCGCGGCGGTAATGGCCCGCGCCGACGCCGTGGTGGCGAAGATGCGGGCGCAGGGCGGCAGCGCGGGTGATGCGAAAATCCAGCCGCGGTGCTGGCTGCAACAGGCGGTGGCGACCAGCGCCGCGCATTTCGACTGGCGCCACGGCGGTCTGCCCGCGGGCGCCGCCCAGGCCAAATTTCCGCGCCCGCCCCTGCTTGCGCTGTGGCTGAGCGCGGCGGTACACGAACACGATCCACGCGCCTCGGCTATGCTGCGCGAGACGCTGGACGCGATGGCCTACGGCGGCATCCACGACGCGCTGGGCGGCGGTTTTCACCGCTACGCCATCGATCCCGCCTGGTCATTGCCGCATTTCGAGAAAATGCTCTCCGGCAATGCCCAACTGCTGGCCGTCTATGCCCGCGCCTGGGCCCGCGATCACGACCCCTTGTATCTCCTAGTGGCCCTTGACACCGCCGCCTGGCTGGCGCGGCGGCTGCAGACGCCGGCGGGCGGTTTCTACGCCGGCATGGCGGCGGCGACGCATGGCGAAAAAGGCGCCTATTATCTGTGGACGCGGCAGGAAATCGACGCCTTGCTGGGCACGGCGGGTGCCCGGCGCTTTTTCGAGCTCTACGCGCTCACGCCCATCAGCCACCCCAGCGCCGAGGCCCTGTTCAGCGGCGAGATCCCGGGCGTACTGCGCGTGCGCGAGGCGCTGGAAAGCCTGGGTGGGCGGCAAACGGCGCGGCGCATCGCGGCGCTGGCCCCGGAACGCGAACGGCTGCTCGCCGCCCGCCAGAAACGGCCCAGGCCGCAGATAGACCGGCTGATGCCGGTCGGCCTCAACGGACTGGCCATAGGCGCATTCGCCCAGGCCGGGCTGGCCCTGCACCGGCCACAGCTGACCGGTATCGCCGCACGGGCGGCGGAGCGGATCTGGCGCGTGGCCTGGCAGGCGCGCTCCCGCACCCTGGCTCACGCGCTGCTGGCCGGGCGTCCCGACGGCGCCGGTCTGTTGGCCGACTACGCCCTGTTCGGTAACGGCCTGCTCGATTTGTACCACAATGACCGCCAGCCGCGTTGGCTGCACCGCGCGCGGCGGCTGGGCGATGCGCTCCTCGCCCGTTTCCGCCGCCCGGACGGCGCGTTGATGGAAACGCGGGGCGATGCCAGTCTCCCGGTCGCGCCGCGGGCGACGGGGGACATCCATCGCCCATCTGCTTTGTCGGCGGCCATCGTGCTGCTGCTGCGCCTGGGCGAACTCACCCATGACCCCCGTTACACGCGCGCCGCCCGCGAGGCGCTGCGAAACGCCGCGCCCGCGATCGCCGCCGCTCCCGAGCGCTGGGGCTATCTGCTCGCCCGGCTCAACGATCTGCCGTCACCTGTGCGCGAGGCCCTGGCCGCGCCGACGGGCGTCGAGGCGGCAGGCGGCGGCTTCCACATCGCCACCAGCGCCGAGGCGGTCTCGGTGCTTGCCGAACGCGCGCCGGTCGATGGCCGCCCCGGCCTCGTCCTGCGCCTGCGCATCGCCCCGGGCTATCACATCAACGCCGATCCGGCCTCCTTGCCCTACCTCATCCCCACCCAGGTGCGCCTCGAAAACCTGACGCCCGTGCGCGTCCATTACCCTGAAGGGCGATGGATACACCCGGCCATCTCGCGCGAGGGTTTGCGCGTCTATACCGGCGAGGCGACGATCCGCGTCGTCTTGCCGCCCGGGGCAACGCCGGCCCGCGCCGTGCGCGGCACGCTGAGGATTCAGGCATGCAAGGCGCAAGTCTGCCTGCCGCCGGCCAGCCTGTCGTTTCGGGTGGGTAAGTAAACCTGGTTTAGCCGCGAAGCTGGCGGTAAACGCTCTCGGCGATGCGCAGCAGCGCCGCGCGGTCGAGGCGGCCGGCCACGGCATAGGCCATGCCGCCGTCTATCCAGTAAAAAACCTCGACCCCGTCCCGGCGCACGAAGCGAAAGGCGGTACGTTGCACGGGCCGGCGCGGCCAGGTGATATAGACGGTGATGCGTCGCCGCGCCGCATTCTGATACATGAACTGCGCGGCGGGCCCGGCGCTGCCGGGCAGCAGGCTGCCGCCCATCAGGTGATAACCGTAGGCGGAAAGATCGGGCGCCTGCAGTGTATGGCCTAGACGCCGCGACAGCCAGTGCATCAGCTCGGCCTTTTCGGCGGCGCCGACCATGACCGGATGCCGCGCTTCCGGCGCGTACACGGCGTAGGCCAGTGCTGCCTCCTGCGGCAGCCGGGGCGCCGCCGTGGCCAGGGGCACGGGTCCCGAACCCAGGGCAAGAAACCAGCCCAGGGCGATGCCCAGCCCGAAACTGGCCACGCCCGCCGCCAGCGCCGCCCGCCGACGCGGCCGCGGCGGCGCAACGCGCAGGCGGTCGGGTATCGGCTCGGCCAGCACGCCGTCGAAAGCCTGATGCAGGGCGCGGCGATGACGGCGGTAGGCGGCGGCGCGCGCGGCGAGCGCCGGATCCTGCTCTATCCGCGCCTCGATCTTGGCTTGCCGCGCCGGATCCAGACGCCCGTCCACCCAGGCCTGCAAGGTATCGTCGTCCAACACCCGGCGCTGCCCGCTCATCGGCCCTTCTCCGTTGGCGGCAGCTCGCCTTCCATCGCCCGGCGCAGTTTCTCTCGCCCGCGAGACAGGCGCGACATCACCGTGCCTCGAGGAATGCCGAGGATGGCGGCGGCTTGGGCATAGCTGAAATCCTCCAGCCCCACCAGCAGCACGACCTCACGAAACTCGGGCGGCAACTGCTGCAAGGCCCGTTGCAGATCGCGCACCATGAGCTGCTCTTCCTGCGTCGCCGCCACAGGCGCCAGATAAGCCTCATTCCATTCCAGCATGGGCCGTTCGGCACGGCGCTGGTTGACATAGAGGTTGTGCATCAGGGTGAAGAGCCAGGCGCGAAGATCACTGCCGCGCCGCCACAGGGAAAACTTGCGCAGCGCCCGTTCCAGGGTGTCCTGCACCAGATCGTCGGCGCGGTCGGGATCTCCCGCCAGGGCGCGGGCGTATCGGCGCAAGCGGGGTATGTGCGCTTCGAGCGCGGCGGCATCCATGCGGCAGCAAAAACGGGCGCGCCTCAGCGCGCCCGTTCATGGATCAATAGCCGCCTGAGGCCATTTCGTGCTTGTGCATGAGTTTCAGCAGGTGCGGGTCGATCTGCCAGATCTCGTCAACCAGCACGCCTTGCCGGAAGGTCATGACGTAGCGCACCGGGATCGGTTTCATGCCCTTAAACACAACGTCCGCCGTGACTGTGGCGCCGGCAGGGTTGGCCGCCACCTTCATGTCCCAGATTTTGATCCTGAGTGGCCCGTTGGCCTTGGCGAACTTGTGCCACACTTGGCGGATCGCCGGCGTGCCGCGGTAATCGCCGTTCAGTGGGCCGCCGACCCACTGGAACACCGCGGCGGGCGAATAGTCGGCCATGATCGCCGGCACATCGCCGCGGGCGATAGCGTGCAGATGCGCGCGCGCCTCGTGTGCGGGGTTCGCAAACGCCAGGGCAGGCACGGCGGCAGCGGTGAAAGCGAGCAACTTCAAAGCGGATTTGCGCATGCTTGGATCTCCTTCGATTGTTAGGATTGCAGCAGATTAACACCTCAGGCATCGATCTATTCCCGCTCAACGCAAAAAACGTTTCTTGAGCTGGTTATTCGCGCAAGGTCACTGGCAGGCTGAAGGTGATTTTTTCTTCCCGTCCAGGCAGTTCTTGCGCGACGACCGCTCCCAGCCTTTGCAGATAACGAACTACGTCCTGGACCAGCGTTTCCGGGGCCGAGGCACCGGCGGTCACGCCGATGTGACGCTTGCCTTCCAGCCAGGCTGGATCAATGTCGATGGCACTGTCGATCAGGCGGGCGGTGACGCCTGAAGTTTCGCTGAGTTCGCGCAAGCGGTTCGAGTTGGAGCTGTTAGCCGATCCGACCACCAGAATCAGATCGCAGCGGGTGGCGAGATCACGTACTGCATCCTGCCGGTTCTGAGTGGCATAGCAGATGTCGTCCTTGCGGGGGCCTTCGATGTTGGGAAAGCGCTTGCGAAGCGCGCCGATTACCACGCGGGCATCATCCACCGACAGGGTGGTCTGGGTGACGAAGGCAAGATGATCGGGGTCCCTGACTTCGAGTTTTTCTACATCCTGCGGTGAATCGACAAGGTACATGGTGCCACCGTAAGACGTGTCGTATTGGCCCAGAGTGCCTTCGACTTCGGGATGACCGCGATGACCAATGAGAATGGTTTCACGCCCTTCGCGGGCGTACTTGCTCACCTCGATATGGACTTTGGTGACCAACGGACAAGTCGCGTCAAACACATTGAGTCCGCGTGATTCCGCGTCACGGCGCACCGCCTGGGATACGCCGTGGGCACTGAAAATAACGGTGGCTCCGTCGGGGACTTCATCCAGTTCCTCCACGAACACCGCGCCTTTCTCACGCAAGCCGTCGACGACAAAGCGGTTGTGCACCACTTCATGGCGCACATAGATCGGTGCGCCGAAGCGCTCCAGCGCGTGTTCTACGATTTCGATGGCTCGGTTGACGCCGGCGCAGAAGCCCCGGGGGTTTGCAAGCAGAATATCCATGGATTGACTCGCTCGTGATGGGTAGGGTTTGTTGGCAAGAGCGAACATTAGCCTATCTTGGCGGCGAGTTCATCCCCCGCCGTTTCAATAAATGCCTCAATGCGATCAGCTCTGGGGATCGAGCGACAGGACTCCGGCAGTGCGGTCGAGGTCTTCGGCGATCTCGCGGAACTGCTCCAGCGCCGCCTCCAGATCCTCGACGATCTCCTGGGCGATGACCTCCGGCGGCGGCAGGTTTTCGGTCTCGTTCAGGGATTCGTCCCTGAGCCAGAAGATGTCCAGGCTGGCCTTGTCACGGGCCACCAATTCTTCGTAGTCGTAGGCGCGCCACCGGCCTTGCGGGTTGTCCTCGCGCCAGGTGGCCTTGCGCTCGTGGCGCTTCTCGGGCTTGTAGAGCGCGACGAATTCGTCCAGATTCTCGCGCCTGAGCGGATGGGTCTTGAGGGTGAAGTGCTTGTTGGTGCGCAGGTCGTAGATCCAGAGTTTCTTGGTCCAGGGTTTCTCCGAGGCCGGTTTCTTGTCGAAGAACAGCACGTTGTCCGGCACCACCACGGCGGCGCGGCCGTTGACCTTGAGCAGGGTCTTGATGTGCTGCACGAAGTTGAGCTGCTTATTGGAGGTGGTGGTCCAGAAATCGTCGCGCTCGACCGTGTCCTTTTCCTTGCTGACCTTGCCTTCCTCGCCGACGATGGTGGTGCTGCTCTTCTTGCCGAAGGGCGGATTGGTGAGCACCAGGTTGAAGTGCTCGCCCGGGTCGGCGGCCAGCGAATCGCCCACCTCGATGGGCTCATACTCCTGGCTGCCGATGCCGTGCAGCAGCAGGTTCATGGTGCACAGGCGCGCCGTGGCCTGCACCAGCTCCCAGCCCTTGAAGGTCTTTTCCTTGAGGAACTTGCGTTCCGTCTTGGTCATGTGAGGATGGTTCTTCACCACATAGTCGTGCGCGGCGAGCAGAAAGCCGCCGGTGCCGCAGGCCGGGTCGCAGACCGTCTCGCCGGGTTCGGGCTGCATCACATCCACGATGGCCTGAATCAGCGGACGCGGGGTGAAATACTGTCCGGCGCCGGACTTGGTGTCCTGGGCGTTCTTCTCCAGCAGGCCCTCGTAGGCGTCGCCCTTCACGTCGGCGCTCAGCGACGACCAGTTTTCCTTGTCGATGAGATCCACGATCAGCCGCCGCAGCTTGGCCGGGTCCTGACAAATTCATCAGGAATGAATTTGGACGCACGGAGTGCGCCCGCAGGGTGAGCGCCAGGGATGGCGCGAATCAAATTTGTTCTGCGCCTTGTTGAAGATCAGTCCCAGCAGGCCCTTGTCCCGGCCCAGCGTCTCCAGGGTGTGACGATAGTGATCGAACAGCGCGTCGCCGTCCTTGTTGATCAGGTTCTGCCAGCCGTAACCTGCGGGAACCGGACTCGGTTGCTTGTAGGGCGGCCGCGAGCGCTCGTCGGCCATCTTCAGAAACAGCAGATAGGTCAGCTGCTCGACGTAGTCGTCGTAGGACATGCCGTCGTCGCGCAGCACGTTGCAGTAGTTCCAGAGTTTCTGGACGATGTTGGCAGGAGTCACGTCTTCCCCTCTTTGGCCGGCAAGATCAGGCGCAGTCGTGTGGCGAGCGCAGGGATGTCGTCTGTCGCTGTGTGATACAGGAGTGCATGATCGATCCGCCCGTATTCGTGGGCCAGGATATTCCGTATCCCGATGATTTCACGCCAGGCAAGTTCGGGGTGCGCATCACGGAAGACTTGAGACAGTGTGCGAGCGGTTTCACCAACCAGTTCCACATCCCGCTCGATCGCTCGCTGAAGCAATCGATTGTCGTGGAATGCCGCCTCGTCGTGCTCTTTGAGCAGATCCGCGATCTCTTCACAGATTTGCAGCATGTCCCAAAGATACGCCGCATCGCGTTCATCAGGCTGCATACAACGTCTCCAGATCCCGCATGATGGTCCGCCGACGATAGGGATTTTCGAGCACGACGGGGGTGACGAGATCGACCCGGCGTCCGCCGAACAGCCGCGAGAATTCATCCGATATCGTGACCATTTTCCCCAGCGATGGCGCCTTCCCCTCCTCGAACTCCACCATCAGGTCGATGTCGCTGTCCGGCCTCAGCTCGCCGCGCGCCGCCGAGCCGAACAGCGACAGGCGGCGGATGTCATATTTTCTCGCCAATGCCTGTAACGCCGCCCGAGGCACCTCGAGGCCCTCGGCGATCACGATCATGTCATCGGTCTGCCCGTTCATCTTCAGCCTCAGGATACCACCGCCGTCGTGGACTCGCTGGCGGCATCCGCATCGGTCGGGCCCGCGCCCTCATGGCTCGGAACCAACCGGCCCGAGAAGGCGGCGGCGAGGATGGACTGGCGCAGGCGCTCGGCGCGCTGGAGGTTGGCCTCAACTTGGGCCTCAGTTTCGTGGAGGATGGAGAGGCGGCGGTCGACTTCGGCGACGATGCGGTGTTGTTCGGCTAGTGGTGGTAGTGGCAATCCGATTGAGCGGAAACGGCCCAAGCTTATTTTCAGCTGAGCAACGCCTTTCGTTATTCCTAAATATTGCTTGTGAACCAGTTCCGATTCAATTGCATACATGAAGAATCGTCCGGAAAGGACGCCCTTTGAAAGCCTTAACTTTATACAGTCCGCAGTAATGATTGCTTTTGGTTTGCCCCGCGCACCTTGGGGTCGTGCAGGGGCTTGACGGCTTGCTGGATGAGCTTTTCGCGGGCGGCGGCGAGGGCTTGGTCGGGGATGGGCCGGTCGTCGTCGGGGGCGAGGCCGAGATCGGCCCGGTCCTGTTCGATGTGGCGGTCGGGGTCGAGGGCCTCGACGATGCGATGGCTGAGGTCCTTGACGCCGAGGCCCCCGGTCAGCTCGCGCACCTACTGGTCGTCTTCGGCGCTCATGCGGTGTTCCATGCGGGCCAGGCGGCCGGCGAGGGAGGTGAGCACGTCTTCGTCCGTCGAGCCGAAGGCGACGGCCTGCATGAGCTTGTCGAAGGCGACGGTGGGCTTGCGCTCCATGGGACGGGAGTCGGTCTTGTCCTGCTCGCAGACGCCGACGGCATCGACGATGACGAAATGGTCCTTGACCTTGGCGTCCGGGGTGACGCTCTGCAGGTCGTCGGGCTTGATCACGCGCACGCCGCGGCCCTTCATCTGCTCGAAGAATGCACGGGACTTGACCGCGCGCAGGAACATGACCACCTCCACCGCCTTGATGTCGGTGCCGGTGGCGATCATGTCCACGGTGACGGCGATCCTGGGCATGGGGCTGGTGCGGAACTCCTGGATCAAGTCCCGGGGTTTCTTGCCGGTGGTGCGGTAGGTGATCTTCTGGGCGAAGTCGTTGCCCTTGGCGAATTGTCGATGGCGCCTCCTGTGCCATCGCCCTTCGGGCGCACTACGTGCGACCAAATCGGCTGTCCTGCCGATTTGTCCTCGCGCACGATCTCGACGATGTTCTCGGCGTGCGCATCGTCCTTGGCGAAGATGAGGGTCTTGGGCACCCATTCGCGGCCGGGGAAGATCTCGGTGAACAGCTTGTCGCGGTAGGTCTGGATGATGGTGCGGATCTGGTCGGGGGCGACCACGTCGCGGTCGAGCTGGTTGGGGTCGTATGCGAACTCGTCGTCGAGCTGTTCCCAGCGTTTCTTGCGGGTGTCGCGCTCCATGACCTGCACCGCGTAGCCGGATTCCACCTTGCTGCCCTGCTCGCTGATGGCGGTGCGGATGCGATAGACGTCGTAGTTGACGTTGACGCCGTCGGCCACGGCCATCTCGTGGTTGTATTCCATCACCAGGTTCTGGTGGAAGAAGCCGAAGGTCTGCTTGGACGGCGTTGCGGTGAGGCCGATGAGGTAGGCGTCAAAGTATTCGAGCACCTGCGCCCAGAGGTTGTAGATGGAGCGGTGGCATTCGTCGGTGACGATGATGTCGAAGGTTTCGATGGGAATATTCGGGTTGTATGCAATCGGCTCCGGTCTGCGCGGGAGGCCGCCAGCCGGCGTTGCGGGACTCGCTGCGCTGCTCATTGCGCCATCCGGCAATTGCGCTGCCCGCTTGCTTTGCGCCTTGGCTGGCGGCCTCCTGCTGTGCCCGGTGGTATCCATCAGGGCGCCCAGTTGATCAACCGAGATTTCTTCCAGATCTTCCTCCAGCTCGCGGCCCTTGAGCATGGCGTACAGACGCTGGATGGTGCCGATGCAGACCCGCGCGGTGGTGTCGAGGGTGTTCGATTGCAGGCGCTGGACGATGTATTCCTCGGTGAACTTGAAGTTGTTGTAGGGCGAGCGGTACTGCTGGAACTCCTTGAGGGTCTGATCGGCGAGGTTGCCGCGGTCCACCAGGAACAGCACCCGGCGCGCCCCGGCGAACTTGATCAGCCGGTAGATGAAGCTGATGGCGGTGAAGGTCTTGCCCGAGCCGGTGGCCATCTGGATGAGCGCCCGCGGGCGGTTCTCGCGCAGGGACTGCTCCAGGTTGCGGATGGCCGTGATCTGGGCGGGCCAGAGGCCTTCCTCGATCAGCGGCGGCATCTGCTGCAGGCGGGCGAGGAAGGTGCCATGTCGGTTTGCGTAAGCGGGCGGCTGCTCGGCGACCTGATCAAATGGTACCGTTTCCAGCCACGCGGCGAGGGTCTCGGGCCGGTGGAAGGCGAAGATGGGTCTGGATCGGGGCTCCGGGTCAAGGCCGTTGGTGAAGCGCGTCTCGGCGCCGGTGGACTGATAGGAGAACGGCAGCGGGTTGCGCCAGGCCGGCAGGTTGTCCGGCAGGCCGGTGGTGTACTTGGCCGCCTGCACCTCCACACCGGTGAGCGTGGCGCCCGCCTTCTTGGCCTCGATGACCCCGGCGGCCTTGCCATCGATGTACAAGCAGGTAGTCCGCGAAGCCGTGGCCGGCCTTGAGGGGAAACTCGCGTATGGCGATGCCGCGGGCGGCGTGGATGTTGGTGGCGCCGGCGTCGAAGATCGCCCAACCGGCCTGCTTGAGCAGGCGGTCTATGCTTTCTCTGGCCTGATCTTCCAATGCGCTGGATGCCATCCGGCTGCCTCCCTTTTGCGTGATGCTCCCCGACCCAAACCGATCCAAATGCGGGGCTTGACCTTGCACCTTGCTACAGACTTTATACTTGCTCTGAATCCAACGTTACGCGTATAGAGCAGAGGCAAGGCATGGATAAACTTGTGACCATCGGCGCCCTGGCGCGCACCGAACAGCTGGCGCCGGAGACGCTGCGCTATTACGAGCGGGTGGGGCTGATTGAGCCGGCCCGCCGCACCGCATCGAACTATCGTTTGTACGGGCCGGAGGCTCGGCGGCGGTTGCGCTTCATCCGCCGCGCGCAGGCGCTGGGCTTCTCGCTGGCCGAGATCGGGGAGCTGCTTTCTCTGCACGCCCGGCCCGAAGCGGACATGGGCGAGGTCAAGGCCCTGGCTGATGAAAAGATCGCCGACATCGAGCGCAAGATTCGTGATCTCGAACGCATGAAGGCGGGGCTCGAAGGCTTGGCCGAGCAATGCCCGGGCCACGGTTCCACCGCCGAATGCCCCATCCTGGGGGCGCTGCTGAGCGAGGATGCCTGATGGACGCACGCACGAACCTGAAGTCCCTGCAAATCGATGTCGAGGGCATGACCTGCGCCTCGTGCAGCGCGCGCGTCGAGCGCGCCCTGCAAAAACTGCCGGGCGTGGTCGAGGCGACGGTGAACCTGGCCACGGAACGCGCCGAACTGCGCTTCGACCCGGACTTGCTCGGCCCTGAGAAGATCCTTGAGGCGATCCGCGATACCGGCTACACGCCGGTGACGCGCGAGATCGATCTGGCGATCGAAGGCATGACCTGCGCCTCCTGCGTGGGCCGGGTCGAGCGCGCGCTCAAGCGCACGCCCGGAGTGCTGGAGGCTTCCGTGAATCTCGCCACCGAGCGGGCGCACGTGCGCTATCTGCCCGCCATGACCGACGCGGAAACGCTGGCGGCGGCGGTGACCGAGGCCGGCTACGCGGCGCAGCCGGTGAGCGAGGCCGGAGCAGACACGACGGATCAGCGGCGCGCTTCGCTGCGCGCCATGGGGCGGGACGTCGCCATTGCCGCGGCGCTGGCGGTGATCGTGCTGGTGCTGTCCATGGGCGGTGCCTTCATTCCCGCTTTCGATCACGCCCTGCGGGCGGCCAGCCCGTTTGCGCATTTCTGGGACTGGGTGCAATGGCTGCTCGCCAGCGTAGTGCTGTTCGGGCCGGGGCTGCGCTTCTTCCGCCCCGGCTGGATCGCCTACCGGCACCTGTCGCCGGACATGAACTCGCTGGTCGCCACCGGCACCGGCGCGGCCTGGGCCTACAGCACGCTGGTGCTGATCGCGCCGGGCCTGTTCCCGCCCGAGGCGCGGCATGTGTATTTCGACTCGGCGGCGGTGGTGATCGCGGCGGTGCTGTTCGGCAAGTACCTGGAGGAACTGGCCAAGGGCCGCACCTCCGCGGCGATCCGCAAACTGCTCGGCCTGCAGGCCAAGACCGCGCGCAAGCTGCAGAACGACGGCACGGAACAGGAAGTGCCGGCGGCCCAGCTTCGTGTCGGCGACCGCGTGGCGGTGCGCCCCGGCGAGCGCATTCCGGTGGACGGCAAGGTGATCGAGGGCCGCGCCCACGTGGACGAGTCCATGCTCAGCGGCGAGCCTTTGCCGGTGCTCAAGCAGCCTGGGGATGCCGTGGTCGGCGCCACCGTCGATCTGGACGGGCGGCTGGTGATGGAAGCGACCTCGGTCGGGCGCGACACCGTGCTGGCGCAGATCGTGCGGCTGGTGGAAAGCGCGCAGACCGGCAAGCTGCCCATCCAGGGCATGGCCGACCGTGTGGTGCGCATCTTCTCGCCGGCGGTGATCGCCATCGCCTTGCTCTCCTTTGCGGTGTGGCTGGGGCTGGGCGCGAACATCAGCGTCGCGCTGGTGGCGGCGGTGGCGGTGCTGGTGGTGGCCTGTCCCTGCGCCATGGGGTTGGCCACGCCGGCGGCGATCATGGTCGGCACCGGGCGCGCGGCCGAACTCGGCGTGCTGTTCCGCAAGGGCGAAGCGCTGGAGACACTCTCGCACGTGGACACCGTGCTGTTCGACAAGACCGGCACCCTCACCGAAGGCAAGCCTGCGCTGACGGCGGTGGAAGGACCACAGGCCGAGGACGCGCTGCTCCTGGCCGCGGCGCTGGAAGCGGCTTCCGAGCACCCGTTGGGGCGGGCCGTCGTCGCGGCGGCCCGGGATCGCGGACTCGAACTTCCCGGCGTCGAAGACTTCAAGGCGGTGGCCGGCTACGGCATCGAGGGACGCGTCGAAGGCCGGCGCGTGATCGTCGGCGCGCGCCGCTTCATGGAACGCGAAGGCGTGGACCTCAGCGCGCTGGCGGACCGCGCGGCGGCCCTGGAAGCCGAGGGCGGCACCGTGGTGTACGTGGCCGCCGACGGCCGGCCGCTGGGGCTGCTCGCCATCGCCGACCGCGTCAAGCCGGAGGCTCGGGCGGTGGTGCAGGCGCTGGCCGGCCATGGCCTGCGCGTGGCCATGGTCACCGGCGACGCGCGGCGCACCGCTGAGGCGGTGGCCGCCCGGCTGGGCATAGAGGAAGTGCACGCCGAGGTGCTGCCCCAGGACAAGGCGCGCGTAGTCAGCGAACTGCAGCAGGCGGGGCGGCGCGTGGCCTTCGTCGGCGACGGCATCAACGACGCCCCGGCGCTGGCGCAGGCCGATGTCGGCATCGCCCTGGCCAGCGGCACCGACATCGCCATCGAGGCAGCCGACGTGACCCTGACCCGTGGCCAGCTCGGCGAGGTGGTCACCGCATTGACGGCGGCGCGCAAGACGCTGGGCAACATCCGCGGCAATCTGTTCTGGGCGTTCTTCTATAACATTCTGCTGATCCCGATCGCCGCCGGCGTGGCCGCGCCGGTCGGCATTCATCTCAACCCCATGCTGGCCGGCGTGGCCATGGGCCTGTCGTCGATCTTCGTGCTCGGCAACAGCCTGCGCCTGAAGCGTCTGCGCGCCTGGCAGCCTGCGCCGGCGGCCGCATAGTTTGATCATCCATTCCAACAAGGAGGCATCACCATGAGCAAAATCGTATTTTCCGTTACCAGTCCCATTGATTACGACGCCACCATCGAGCGCGTCACCGAGGCGCTCAAGAGCGAGGGCTTCGGCGTGCTCACCACCATCGACGTGGCCGCCACGCTGAAGAACAAGCTCGGCGTGGAGCACAAGCCTTACGTCATTCTCGGCGCCTGCAATCCGAACTACGCCCATCAGGCGCTGCAGGCGGTGCCGGACATCGGCGCGCTGCTGCCCTGCAACGTGGTGGTGCGCGAGGAGGACGACGGCCGCGTCAGCGTGGTGTTCATGGATCCCGAGTCGGTGCTGGGCCTTATCGCCGATCCCACGGTGGAAAAAGTCGGCCATGAAGTGGCCGAGAAGCTGCACCGCGTGGCCGAAGCCGTGGCCAAGGCCTGAATATTCAACACACAACAGGAGAGAAATATGAGCGACATCAAACTCAAAGTCACCGGCATGACCTGCGAACACTGTGTGCGCGCCGTCACCAAGGCGCTCGAAAGCGTGCCCGGCGTGGAA
Source organism: Acidihalobacter sp. (assembly GCA_027013225.1). Lineage (GTDB taxonomy): Bacteria > Pseudomonadota > Gammaproteobacteria > DSM-5130 > Acidihalobacteraceae > Acidihalobacter_A. Next base: position 47,611 of record JALUXU010000020.1, read on the forward strand.
AAGGCCGAAGTCACCTTGAAGCCGGGCGGCGCGGTGGTACACGGCGAGGCCGACCCCGAGCAGTTGATCGCAGCAGTACGCGAAGAAGGCTACGACGCCGAAGTGCAGGACTAGGTCATGGCCGAGGTTTTGCTTTACACCAGCCCCGGCTGCCCGGACTGCGCGGCCGTCAGGCGCTATCTCGAAGCGCACGGCATCACTTTCGAGGAACGCGACGTGACCGCGCCGGGCGTGGCCGAGGAGGCCAAATCCCGCTACGGCGTGCGCGTCGCGCCCATCACCGTGATCGGCGATAAGGTGCTGTACGGCACCTTCGCTGAGCAAAAACCGCAGCTCGACGCCGCGTTCGGCGGCTGAAGGCTGTCTCACACGAGGAAAATGGAAATGAACAGGAAAGTTTTCACACGCCTTGCCCTGGCGGCCGCCTGCGCCGCCCTCGTTGTTCCGCCCGCGTTCGCTCAGGGCATGATGGGTGGCGGCCAAGGTGGCCCCGGCATGATGGGTGGCGGCCAAGGTGGCCCCGGCATGATGGGTACGATCAACAATCGCCCCGTGGCCCCCGGCTGGGGCGGTGCCACCTGGAATTATGCGCAGGTGAAACGCTATCTGGCTGCTTCGGAGGCGGACGGCCGCGCCGAGGGCAAGCGCGTGGTGTTCCAGGGGCATGCTGTGACCATCGACATGGTGGCGGTGCAACCCGGGCATCCCGACACCACCTTCGAGGTGCATGGCATCACCAATCCGACTCTGGTGGTGCCGGCCGGCGCGACCGTGCATCTCAATCTTGTCAACATGGACTACGGCAACAACATGGAACACGGCGTGATCATCACCGCCGCGCCGCCGCCCTATCCGCGCTATCTAATGCAGACCATGGCCCAGTACGGCCCGCCTCTGGCCGGCATCTCGCCGCCGATCCCGTGGCGCAGCAAGAAAGACCTGAATCAATCGCTGTTCGCCGCGGCCGGTACGACTTTCACCGCCCCGAGCCGACCCGGTGTCTACTGGTACGTATGCCAAACGCCTGAGCATGCCGAGAAGGGCATGTACGGCAAGTTCGTGGTGACGGGATGAGGAGCCGCATATGCCTTATGGATACGGCCCTGGCGGTTTCGGTGGCATGTGGTGGGGGCCTGTCGTGGGTTTCCTGATCATGCTGGCGGTGCTGGCCGCTGTGGTGTGGGTGATCGTCGCAGTGGCGCGCTCGGCCTGGAAGGGACGAGAGGAACCTCCACCACCATTGCCGCGCCGCGACAGCGCGCTGGAAGCGTTGCGCGAACGCTACGCCCGCGGCGAGATCGACCGCGACACCTACGAACGCATGCGGCGCGACCTTGAGCGCTGAAAGGTATCTCATGAAACGAAACGAAGACATAAACCATCCGCGCCGACGCCTGCTGCTGCACGGCCTTGCCGCTGGCGGCGCGCTGGCCCTCGGGCTGGGGCCACGCGCCGCATCAGCGGGCGGCACACAAAGCGCGCCTGCCGCCGGCGCGTTCTTGCGCTCGCTGCCGGTGCCGGCGCCGCTGCATGGCCGGGCTGATGCAAGGGGCGTGCTCCACTATGCCTTGCGTGCCGGGGGCGGCCTCAGCGAGCTGATCGCCGGCGTACGCTCGCCCACCTGGGGCTACAACGGCGCGCTGCTCGGCCCCACCTTGCGGATACCGCGCGGCAAACCGGTGCAGATGCATGTCAGCAACGGACTGGGGGTGCCCACCACCCTGCATTGGCACGGCGCCCAGGTGCCGGGGAAGGTGGACGGCGGGCCGCATAACACCATCGCGCCGGGTGCCGTGTGGACGCCGGCTTTCACCCTGGACCAGCCGGCCGGCACCCTCTGGTATCACCCTCATCCGGATACCTACACCGGCCCGCAGGTGTATGCCGGGCTGGGCGGCTTTTTGTTCATCGATGATGGCGAGGATGCGCGGCTCGGCTTGCCGCATACCTATGGCGTGGACGATCTGCCTCTGGCGATTCAGGACCGGCGCCTGGACGCCGACGGGCATCTTGCCTACATGGACCGGATGCCGGACATGATGGGCATGAAAGGCGACCGTTTCCTGGTCAACGGCGTCGAGCAGCCCCATGCCGAGGTGCCGGCCGGCTGGCTGCGCCTGCGCCTGCTCAACGCATCGAACGCACGAATCTACAATCTGGCCTTCGCTGACGGGCGTGAATTTCATGTGATTGCCGGCGATGCGGGTCTGCTGGAGCAGCCGGTGCCGCTACGCAGTCTGCTGCTCGCACCGGCCGAACGTGCCGAGATCGTGGTCGATCTGCGTCGCGAGCAGGGGCGCTCACTGGTGCTGCGCAGCGATTCCGGCGCCGTGGTGCCCGCGCTGTACCGCATGCCCATGGCCGCCGACGCCTTCGACCATGGCCGCTTCGATCTGCTGCAGTTGCGCGTCGGCCCGCCCTCGGGGCGGCTGGCGCGGCTGCTTGACCGCCTGGGCAGCGTGCCGGCCCTGAGCACGGACGGTCCCACCCGGGACTTCAGCCTTGAGGGCATGATGCAAGGCGGCATGATGAACATGATGCGGGCGCGTTTCGGCATGCGCGGCCAGGACGGCCCCGGCGGCATGAGCATGGGCATCGGCGGCTACGACCTGTTCGCCATCAATGGCCGTTACATGCGCATGGACGTGATCGATGCGCACATGCCGCTGGGAAAAACCGCGTTATGGCGGGTGCGCAACGTCAGCACCATGGCGCATCCTTTCCACATGCACGGCGCCTCGTTCTTGATCCGTAGCCGCAACGGCCGGCCGCCGCCCGCCCACGAGCGTAGCTGGAAAGATGTGGTACTGGTAAGGCGGGGCGAAACCGTGGAGTTGCTGATTCCCTTTCGCCATCGCGCGGGGGACGAGCATCCCTACATGTATCACTGCCATATCCTGGAACACGAAGACAACGGCATGATGGGGCAGTTCACGGTGAGCTGAGTCCGGGCGGCCCTGGCCGTTCAGGAGACGTAGCCGAGCATCACGCGGGTGACGAAATTCTGCGTTTCGGGGTAGGGTGGGATGCCGTCATAGCGCTTCACCGCGGCGGGGCCGGCGTTGTAGGCCGCCAGCGCCAGGCGCAGGTTGCCCTGATAGCGCCTGATCAGGCCGGCTAGATAGCGCGTGCCGGCCTCGAGATTGGCGAGCGGGTCGAAAGGATGCGTCACCCCGAAGCGCCGCGCCGTGTCCGGCATCAGCTGCATCAAGCCTTGCGCCCCGACCACGGAAACCGCCTTGGGGTCGAAGCACGATTCGACCGCGATCACGGCGCGCACCAGCTTCCAGGGCACGCCGCTTTGCGCGGCGACCTGCTTGATCATCGGCGTATAGCGTTCGGCGCGTTGCTTGAGCGTCTTGTTGCTCAGGCCCAGGCAGGACTTCCAGGCCGGCGGGCGGCCGTAATGGCGCACTCCCTGCAAGCGGTAGTTTTTCGGCGCCACCGGATGGTCGGTGAAATACACCTCACCCTGCGCGTCGCGGTAGATATAGACCTTTTCCGCCTGCGCCGGCATGGACAGGCCCAGCCAGCACCCGCAGGCCAGGGCGGCCAGCAAGGCGTGGGGCAAGCGGCTCATGATAGCACCGTCCAGGCCACACCCAGGTCGTCCAGGCCCGACTGCATGGCCGCAAAGGCCGCCTCGGCCTGCGCTCGCGGCCCGCGCACCCCCAGCTCGATGCGCCCTCGCCGGCCGGTGCTAGGCAGGCTGGACACCTGGACCTCGGGCCAGGCGGCGAGCACGGTTTCCATCAACGGCACCAGCGCGCTTTCCGGCGTGTCTTCGGCTCGCAACCGCCGCTCCACCGGCGGTTGCGGGTCGAACAAATGGCGGTAGCGGGTGTCCAGCACCCATTCCGCCATCGGCCAGGCCATGTCGGGGAAACCGGGCAGGAAATGGTGGTCGCCCACGCTGAAACCGGGCACGCGGTTGACCGGATTGGGAATCAGGGTCGCGCCTTGCGGCAGTTCGGCCATGCGGATGCGGATGGGATAGGCCTCGCGGCCGAAACGTTCTTCGAGGATGACCACCGCTTCCGGGTGGCGCGCCAGCGGCCGCCCGCTGGCGGCGGCGCATTCGCGGGTGAGGTCGTCCGGTGTGCCGCCGATGCCGCCGAAGCTGAACACCAGGTCGCCCGAGGCGAAGGTTTCGCGCAAATGGCGGGTGAGACGGGCGCGATCGTCGCCGACGATGCGCACCCAGGCCACTTCCAGCCCCCGCGCCGCAAGCACTTCCCGCATGTGCGGGAAGTGCTTGTCCTCACGCTTGCCGCGCGTGAGCTCGTCTCCGATCAGCAGCAGGCCGATGTCCATGGTCCGGCCAAGGCGCGGCGTTCAGTCCTCGAGGTGATAGCGGGTGACGCGCTCGACCTCGTTTTTCGAACCCAGCACCACCGGCACCCGCTGGTGGATGTGCTGGGGCTGGATGTCGAGGATGCGCTCGCGGCCGGTGGTGCTGGCGCCGCCTGCCTGTTCGACGATCAGGCTCATGGGGTTGGCCTCATACATCAGGCGCAGCTTGCCGCCTTCGCCCTTGGCCTTGATCTTTTCGTCTATTGGATACATGAAGATGCCGCCGCGGGTGAGGATGCGATGCACTTCGGCCACCATGCTCGCCACCCAGCGCATGTTGAAATCCTTGCCGCGCGGCCCTTCCTTGCCCGCTAGGCATTCGTCTATGTAGCGCTTCACCGGCGGTTCCCAGAAACGCATGTTGGACATATTGATGGCGAACTCCTGAGTGTCTTCCGGAATGGTCATGTTGGGATGGGTGAGGATGAATTCGCCGATGTTACGATCAAGGGTAAAACCGTTGACGCCCTTGCCGGTGGTCATTACCAGTACGGTAGAAGGCCCGTAGAGCGCGTAACCGGCCAGAATCTGCTGCGTTCCGGGTTGCAAAAAGTCGGCTTCGCTGGGCTCGGCCACGCCCTCGGGCGCTTTCAGCACTGAGAAAATGGTGCCCACGGATACGTTCACGTCCATGTTGGAGGAGCCGTCCAGCGGGTCGAAGACGAGCAGGTATTTGCCATGCTTGGCGCCTTCTGGCACTGGCGAAATCTCATCCAGTTCCTCCGAAGCCATTGCCGCCACGTGGCCGTTGCGACCGTTGACGTGCAGCATGATATCGTTGGACAGGATGTCCATTTTCTTCTGCGTTTCTCCTTGTACGTTTTCGGTTTCGGCGCTACCCAGCACACCGGCCAGTGCACCGTGGTTGACCCCGTCTGATATAGCCTTGCAGGCTGTGGCAATGTCGTTGACGAGCAAAGTGAACTCGCCGGTCGCGCCGCTGATCTTGCGTTGTTCTTCGATGATGAATTGAGTCAATGTCTTGTTGTCTATCATGGTCATCCGCCTGTTGGGTTTAAAACTCCTAAATCATAGCAAACAAACGGGCGTGATAGCGTCCCGTGATTGGCAGAGGCGCTATCATTGCGAATTTCCACCCACAGCGAGCCGGGCAAATGAAACAAAACATCCTTTATGCACAATCAGGCGGCGTTACAGCGGTTATAAACGCTTCGGCCCGTGGTGTAATCGAGGCGTCGGGCCGACGGGCGGATGTGTTTGGCGGCGTGTTTGCCGCCCGCGACGGGATCGTCGGCGTGCTGGATGAGTCTTTATATGACCTGAGACGAGAGGAGCCTGCCACGATCGCCGCTTTGAGTCAGCGTCCCGGTGGCGTGTTCGGCTCATGCCGCCTCGATCTTGATCCTTTCGAGACACATCGCCATGAGTACGAACGGGTGCTGAACGTTTGTGCGGCTCATGATATTGGCTGTTTTTTCTACAATGGCGGTGGTGGTTCGATGCTCACCGCGGCCCGCCTCGCCGAAGCGGCAGAGGAACTTGGATATCCTTTGCAGGTGATCGGCATCCCCAAAACCATAGACAACGACCTTTTCGCCACCGATACCAGCCCGGGATTCGGCTCGGCAGCCAAATATGTGGCTGTTTCCACCCGTGAGGCTGCCTGCGACGTGGCATCCATGCAGGCTACTTCGACAAAGGTTTTCATTCTTGAAGTCATGGGGCGTCATGCCGGTTGGTTGGCGGCGGCGGGAGGATTGGCAGAACGAACCCGTGGGGAATTGCCTTTGGTGCTGCTGTTTGCCGAGCGCGTTTTCGACGCCAGGCAATTCGCCGATGCGGTGCGCGAACGCGTGGAGAGTGCGGGATATTGCGTTGTCGTGGCGAGCGAGGGTGTTCGCGACGCTAGCGGAGATTATCTTTCTGTACGTCAACGCAGTCAGGTGAGAGGCTGGTCGCAACTGGGCGGCGTGGCCCGTGTGCTTGCAGAAGAAGTCGGTCGGCGTCTTGGGTATCGCACCCATTGGGCGGTGCTGGACTATCTGCAACGCGCTGCCCGCCATTTGGCTTCACGCGTAGATCTCGAGCAGGCATACGCTGTCGGCGAGGCGGCTGTAGGGCTGGCCGCTGCCGGCCGCAGCCGGGTCATGGTGACTATCGAACGGCTGAGTGACGCGCCTTACGCCTGGCGAACTGCTGCGACTGATCTGCAAAGTATCGCCGATCGGGAACGCCCTGTGCCGGACGAGTTCATCGATGCGGAAGGCTTTGGCATTACCGAGGCGGCTCGTCGTTATCTCGAACCTCTGATACAAGGCGAGGATTGGCCCGTGTTCGCCGATGGCGTGCCGGTGTATACACCTTTGCGCTTGCAGCTGCGCCCCCGCAAACTCCCGGCCTATACGCCAAGGATTGGAGATCATCAAGGTGCTTGAAAAAGGAGTGATTAACAAGATGCGCGTGACATTACTGGGGACCGGATTGATGGGGTCTGCGATGGCTCGGCGCTTGTGTGCCGAAGGTGCAAACGTGACGGTGTGGAACCGGACGGCGCAACGGGCCGAAGCGCTGCGTGAATACGGCATCACCCCCTGCCGCAGTGCGGTGGAAGCGGTGGTGGCGGCTGAGGTGGTACTGCTCACGCTGAGCAATGCGGACGCTATCGAGTCCATGCTGGCCAGCGAGGGAATGACCGAGGCCGTGCGCGGGAGGTTGCTGGTGCAGATGGGTACAATCGCGCCGGAGGAAAGCCGCGCTCTGGCCGCGAAAATAAAAACACTGGGCGCGGCGTTTATCGAGGCGCCGGTGCTGGGTAGTATTCCCGAAGCGCTGAAGGGAACATTGCTGATCATGACCGGCGGTGATGAGGCTGTGGTAGAAAGGGCGCTGCCCGTCCTCGAAATGCTGGGAAAACAGCCGCGCCATATCGGCGCAGTCGGCCAGGCGGCGGCGCTCAAGCTCGCCTTGAATCAACTCATCGCCTCCCTGACGGCCGCTTTCTCCCTGAGTCTGGGGCTGGTTCGCCGCGAGGGAGTGGATGTAAAAACTTTCATGGATGTCTTGCGTAAGAGCGCCTTGTATGCACCCACCTTCGACAAAAAGTTGGCGCGGGAAATCGAGTGGAATTTTTCCAACCCCAATTTCCCTCTCAAGCATTTACTCAAAGACGTCGATTTGTTCAGGCAAGTCGCGGCTGCCGATGGTCTCGATGATCGACCGCTAGAAGGCATTCGCGCGGCGATCGCTGCGGGGATTGCCGCAGGTTTCGGGGAATTGGACTATTCCGTGCTGTATGCAGTCATCGATCCCCAGTCACGCTGATCTTTCGGCCACATGGGTAAACCATCGCCAAGCGTTCTGGATGCCGGCAAACAGGAGGTAGATGGCACAGGCGGTAGCCACGATGCTCGCGCCCGAACTCAGGTTGGTCTGGTAAGCCAGCCACAGCCCGCTCACGCAGAACAGCAAACTCCACAGGCTGGAGGCCACCATCATGCCGGCCAGGCTGCGGGTATGCCGCTCGGCCAGATAGGGCGGAATGGTGAGCAGCGCCATGACCATGATCAGGCCCACTACCTGCAGCAGCATGACCACGGTCTCGGCCACCAGCACCAGCAGCATCAGGGTCAGGCCGTCCACCGGAATGCCGCGCGAACGGGCAAAATCAGGATCGAACGAGAGCGACAGAATGTCGCGAAAATAGTATGTGAGCAAGGCAAGGATCAGCCCGTCGACAATCGCCATGAGCCACAATACAGGGGTGGAGACGGTGAGGATGCTGCCGAACAAGTAACTCATCAGGTCTGCGCCGTAGCCTGGCGAGAGATCGATCAGGATCACGCCCATGGCCATGCCCGCCGCCCATAGCACGCCGATGAGCGTATCGGTGCGCTCGCGACGGCGCCGGCTCAGGCCGCCCAGCAAAAGAGCCGCCAGTGCGGTGAATCCGCCGGTTATGGGCAGAACCGGCAACCCGGTATAGAAAGCCAGACCTACGCCTCCGTAGGCCGTATGCGCAATGCCACCGGCCATGAAGACCAGCCGATTGACCACCACCAGGGCGCCGATCGCGCCGCAGGCGATACTGACCAGTAACGCGGCAAGCAGCGCATGCTGGACGAAGGATTCGCCGAGCAACTGGAGGATGCTCATGGTCGCTCGGCATCCTTTGGTGCGTCTTCGGTGGTTAGATGCGCCATTTGGGTGCGCACGGGACAGTTTGGATCGTGTACTCCGTACATAAGTTCCAGCATTGCCTGAGTGGGGTGGGGGCTGCGCTTGAAAAGCAGGTAGCGGTTGACGGCGGCCACAGCCGTCACCGCACTAGCGGTGATGCCGAGGTCATGACTGACCATGACGATAGTGATATCCGCACCGAGCGCCGTCAGGGTCTCGACGATGCATTGCCGACCATAGGGATCAATGTTCGAGAGAGGCTCATCCAGCAACACCAGTTCCGGCCGGGTGATTAAAGCGCGCGCGATCAGCACCCGCTGGCGCTGACCACCGGATAGCGCAGCGAAAGGCTGACCGGCCAGCGCATCGACGCCGGTACGATTCAGGGCTTCATGGGCCAGCGCCCTTTCGTCCGACCAGAAAGTAGGGCCATGGCGGCGGCTATGCGGCAGACCCATGAGCACGACCTGTTCGACAGTAGCCGGGAATCCCGGGGCCAGATTGCCATGCTGGGGCACATATCCTATGCGCGCCGGTTCGCGTCCAGGGGGCTTGCCGAACACGGAGATCCGACCGTGGGTGGGTTTGAGAAGGCCGACGATCAATCGCAATAGAGTGGTTTTTCCCCCGCCATTCGGACCGATTATCGCTAGAAACTCTCCCCGTTCCACGGTCAGATCGACATGTTCCAGCACCGGCTCTGTGTCATAGGCGTAGGAAACGTCTTGTATTTCTATAACAGCATCATTCATGACGACGTCGAGGCGAGCGCCTCGCTCAAGGCGGCTGCGATGGCCTCCATGCCTGCGGGCCAATTTTCCGGCAGGGGGTTGATGATCCTTACCTGGGCTCCGATCTGGGCGGCCAGCGTGCGGGCGGCGCGTTGCGAAAACTGGGGCTCAACGAAAATCACGCGGATGTGATCGCGTCGCGCCATCTGGATGAGGCGGGCCAGTTCCTTGGGACTCGGTGACTTGCCTTCGATCTGAATCGGGATCTCTTCGAGGTCATAGCAGCGGGCGAAATAATAAAAAGCGGGATGAAACACCATGAAGCGGCGGTTGGCCAGATCGACGTTTAGCAGTTTATGGCCGATTTTGGTGTCGATTGCGTCGATGATGTCGATCAGGCGCGCATAGCCGCGGCGGAACGTGGCCGCGTGCGCCGGATCGGCGGCCACCAGCGCGCGCAGAATATTGGCGGCCTGGATGCGCACCAGCGGGGGCGAAAGCCAGATATGCGGATTGGGATGCGGTCCCGGCCGCCCCGTCGCAGCCGCCAGCCGCTGGATGCCGCGCTGGGTGTAAACGATCTTCATCTTCGGGTTGACTGCCTGGAAGCGGCCCAGCCAGCTGCTCTCGAAGGGCACGCCGATGGCGAAATAAAGCCGCGCCTGTGTCAGCTCGGCCAGCTGGCGGGGCGTCGGATCGTAGGTGGCCGGATCGAACCCGGGCCGCACCATGACCTGAACGCGCACGTCGGCCCCACCGATGGTTTGGACGAAGAATTTCTGGGGCAGAATGCTGACTGCGACATCCAGCGGCGCGGCCCACGCCGCGAGCGGCGCCAGCAACAGGGCGCACAGCCATATGACACGATGAAAAAGACGCTGCACGGAAAACCTCCAAAGTCGAATAACGGGATGGGGAAGGCACATCTCCCGAATCTTCATAAAGCGGAACCGGCATCGCGGGCAAGCGCTTCTGTGGCCGTCTTTGCTGTTTCGCTCCCCCTGCGGCTTGCAAGGCTACGGGCGCGATCACCGATTCCATCGCAAGCCGGATATGAGCCGCGATCTGCTCGCGCAGCGCAGCGCGCCGACGGGCCGCGGCCCGCTTTTTCGAGGGCAATTCGGCCGGATCGCGATGCTGCGTTTCGGCCGCCAGCATCCATCCATCGTCGCCAGCCTGCGCTCCGAGTTCCGTTGCCCAGGTATCATAATCGAACTTCCAGGCGGTGCGTGTGTTGCGCTTTTTGAATCGGCTGCGCGGATGCCGGTACACGTGGTCGCGCGTGCGCACGATGCCAATGTGTGACATGCCCGCCGCCCGCGCGATCTCGCGGGCGGCGTCCAGAAGCAGATCGCGCGGGCGCATGCCGTGAAGGTCGCGGGTCGCCCGCCGTACTGCGTCCCGGGCATGTTCGCCGGTCGGCCCCTGCAGGCAGGCGATGAACAGATGCGGCTGCCGAGGGCGCTGAAAACTGAAAGCAAGAGAATACAGGCGTTCGCCGTCGTGATACATCTGCAACGTCCATTCGCCCTCCTTGCCGAAGCGGGGCGCATAGCCAAGCTCCAGCCGGTACGCTCGCTGTTTGCCCTGAACCCGCGCCAGCAACACAGGCCCGTCAGCCAGCCGCTCCAGCAACGGCATCCAGTCGAGATCGGCGCACAGGAGGTAATGATCCAGCAGGGCCTGCAGGCGCTGCCGACGGTTCAAACCGGCGCGCAGAAACGGCCGGTGCAGGCGCTCGATCAGCCAGGGCTGGGCCTGCATCAGGATTGCCAGTGTTTTTTCCGCGGCCAGAAAGTCGAGCCAGATGCGGGTGACATCGGCATAGAATCCGGCTCTGGCCAGAAATCTCAGGCGATTGGCTCGGGACTGCGGATACAAACGACGGGCGATGGCCGCCAGCCGTTCGGGATGTTTGACGAAAAGCGGTTCGAAGGTGGATGGCATGGAGTGTCAGGCCTCGAGTTCGGCAAGGAGCACGGCAAGCATGCGTTGCGCTTGTGTGGCGTAGCCGCCGCCGAACAGGTGGTGATGGTTGAGGATATGATAGAGATTGTACAGCGTTGTGCGCACCTGATAACCCGGGTCCAGCGGCCATGCGGCATCGTAGGCGGCGTAGAATTCCCTGCCGGGCGAACCGAACAGGCCGGTCATGGCAATGTCAGTCTCGCGGTCGCCGTAATACACCGCCGGGTCGAACAGCACCGGCTCGCCTGTGCGCTCGAAGCCCCAGTTGCCGGACCACAGGTCGCCATGCAGCAGGGAAGGTTCGGGGCGATAGTCGGTGAAGAACGCGGGCAATGCCTCGTACAATCGCTCGCCGGCAGCGATCAGGGCGCGCGGCGCACCATCCCGGTGGGCGAATTCGAGCTGTGGGCCGAGGCGGCAATGGCGCCAGAATTCGACCCAGTCGGCATGCGGCGTGTTGCATTGCGGGGTGCTGCCGATGGTATTGTTCCGCTGCCAGCCGAAGGTGTCGCCGCGCTGCAAATGAAGGCGGGCAAGCGCCTCCCCGAAACGGGCAGGATGAGCGGGACCGCCGAGATCCATAAACTCCATCGCCAGCCAGCTGAAGCCGGCATGAGTTCCAAGGGCGATGACTCGAGGCACCTTCATGGCATCGGTGCTCTTTAATGCCTCCAGGCCGTCGGCTTCGGCGGCGAACATGTCGGCCAGATGCGCTTTATTGATTTTGATGAAAAACCGGCCTGCCGTCGTTTCGAGGGACAAGGCGCTATTGATTGAGCCGCCGCTGACCGATTGGCTGGTTTCGATGCGAACGGGTCGTTTCAACGTGGCGGAAAGCGAGGCGGCAATGGCGGTTATCAAATCCATAAACGAATCAGAGGTGGTTTGTGATGAAAAAGAAAATCCTGCGGCCCTTGTGTGACCGGATCGGCCGCGATGCGGTTGATCGGGTGACTGCGAGATTTTACGATCGTTTGCGCGAGGATGCCCAACTGTCGCCTTTTTTCGCCCATATCCTGAATTTCCCCGAGCATGAACGCCGGATCGCCGATTTCTGGTGGATTGCGATGGGTGGCCGCTTGGCTGACCCGCCCACGGTGGATATGCTCGGTTTGCATCGGCCTATGGGTATGCGCCAGGCTGATCTTGATCGTTGGCTGGAATTGTTTGCAGAAACTGTCGAGGACGAGCTGGAAACTGATTTGGCCGAGCAGTGGAAAGCCATGGCCGAAGGAATCGGTCGGCGCCTCGCCCAAGGCGCGATCGAATAAGGTTTTTTCTCTGGGAGGTATCGGGCTTGGGAAAAATCACATCATGAGACTCGCCATTGCCCCGGGAGGAGTCCGTCTAGGGTCCAGGAGCCGATGCGGTAACGGATCAAACGCAAGGTGGGATGTCCCACCGCCGCGGTCATGCGCCGTATCTGACGGTTACGCCCCTCATGGATCGTTATGGCAAGCCAAGCGGTGGGTATATGCTTGCGATAGCGTATCGGAGGCTCGCGTCGCCATAGATCGGGCGGTTCATCCATGCGGCTGATCTTGGCTGGGCGGGTAGGTCCGTCGTTCAGGATCACGCCTTCACGCAGTTGTTGTAACGCCGCGTCATCCGGTTCGCCCTCGACCTGTGCCCAGTATGTCTTACTCATCTGATGCCGCGGATGCGTAATGCGATGCTGCAAACGGCCGTCGTCGGTGAGCAGCAGCAGACCTTCACTATCACGATCGAGCCGGCCGGCGGGATACACGCCGGGCAGAACGATGTAATCAGAGAGCCGAGGTCGGCTTGCTGCATCCGTAAACTGTGTAAGTACCCCAAAAGGCTTGTTGAATAGAAAAATGCGCGCCATCTGATTAACCTTAAAAAATGTGTATGTAGGCAAGATGTTGAAGAGTGCTAGAATCACCAGGTTTTCCTTTCCGCCGCCCTTGGTTTACAAGCCGCGTCGGTTCCAGCCGACCCTTTAGTTTCGAGTGAGAAAATGTCTTTGGAAACTTTCAACGACCATGCATTTCTGATGATCAATGCAGGGGCGCATCCCCCATCCGCCTTGCTGGATTTCGGCTTGTTCTGTGCTGTGGGGATTGTGCCACTGACGGTAGCATTGTTCATCCTGTTATGGGTGCGCATGCCGGATGCTCAACGCCGGGCCGCACTTGTCACTGCGACGTTTATCATGTTGATTGGCTTGGGCATCAATCAACTGATCGGTTTTTTTTATTATCATCCCAGACCTTTTGTTTTGCATCTTGGCTATACCTGGCTCCATCATCCGGCTAATAATTCATTTCCTAGCGACCACGGCACATTCATGTGGAGTTTGGGGTTTGCCTTGCTCGCGCTGGGACGGCGCGGAGGATTGCAAATGTGGGGGGTGCTTTTGACTTTGGGCGGGTTTGCCGTGGCTTGGGGAAGAATTTATGTGGGAGTGCATTTTCCTCTGGACATGATCGCTTCTTTTTGTGTGGCTCTGGGTGTTTCTTTGCTGGCTCGCCCGCTGTATGGACCGGTATCGAAATGGGCACTGCCATTTTTCGACAAGATTTATTTCAGGTTGATCGACACATTGCACTTGCCTGAGAAGCTTTTTCCTCGCGCCTGATTTTTTTTAAAACCGCAAAATCTCAAAAACTCTGATGTTTGCTTAATCAGAGTGCTTCATCTTCTTGGCGCGTCGCCGACTATGGGACGGAGCGGAGGCGAGGCGATCCGCTTGGCGGGTGGTTTCTGGAAGGCGATAGCGGGTCACCATGCGCATTACTATTTCCACCGCCGTTTCCAGGCTCAGGCGATGGCCAATGGACACGAACAAGGGTTTGACATTCACCCGCGAACGCAAAACCGCGCCGATGCATTCTTCGCCGTCAACCAGAGGCGTCCATGCGCCGCGGCGATTGGGCGGCTTATCGTATCGCCCGATCAGCCTGCTTTTGGCGACACCGATGCTTGGAATATCCAACAATACGCCCAGGTGGGCGGCAATGCCCAGGCGCCGGGGGTGGGCGATCCCCTGGCCGTCGCAGAGCAAAACGCAGGGGCGTTCTTGAAGTTGGCCGAGCGCCTCGATTACGGCCGGAAGTTCCCGGAATGAAAGCAAGCCCGGTATATAGGGGAAAGTCGTGGGGCGTCGCACCAATACCTGCTCACGCACTTCCAGGCTGTATGCATCGAGCACCACAATGGCGGCGCGGGTAAGGCGGCCATTGTCTTCGAAACCGACATCGATACCCGCCACCAGGCGAAGAGGCGCTTCGATGCGATCCTCGGTCTCTACTTTTTCCCGCAATCGCTCCTGAATGCTGCGTGCTTCAGCCGGCGTGACTTCCCATGAGTGCAAGAGCGCGGGATCAATAGGGAAAAAGTTAGATTTTATCATGTCGTCAGACCTCGGCATAGCGTTCCGCGCCGCCCAGCCAGCGCCTAATCAGGGCGTCGCAAAGACGGGAGTCCTGTTCGAGGAGCATCCCGGCCGCTTTGCGCGCCGCCGCCACCAAGTCCGCATCCCTAACCAGATCTGCAACACGCAATTTCGCCAACCCCGTCTGCCGCGTTCCCAAAAACTCGCCCGGCCCTCGGATCTCCAGATCCAGGCGCGCGATCTCGAATCCATCGTGGGTTTCGCGCAAAGCCTGCAACCGGCGTTTGGCGATCTCTCCCAAGGGAGGGCGGTAAAGCAGTACGCAACTGGAGTCGGTCGTGCCCCGACCTATGCGGCCCCGCAGTTGATGCAGTTGCGCAAGCCCCAAGCGTTCCGCGTTTTCGATAATCATCAAGGTGGCGCTGGGTACATCGACACCCACTTCTATTACGGTAGTAGCCACCAAGAGGTCGATGTCCCCTTGCTTGAATGCATGCATCACGGCCTCCTTGTCGGCCGTTTTCATGCGCCCGTGAACCATGCCCAGGCGGACGTCCGGAAGGGCGTCACGAAGCAACGCATGCGTCGATTCCGCCGCTTCGCATTGAAGTGCTTCTGATTCCTCGATGAGGGTGCATACCCAATAGGCTTGCCGGCCAGCGGCGATTGCGGAACGCAGGCGGGCGATGACTTCGGAACGGCGATCATCCGCGATCGCTACTGTAGTGACTGGCCGCCTTCCCGCTGGAAGTTCGTCGATGGCCGAATAATCGAGGTCAGCATAAGTGGTCATAGCCAAAGTGCGCGGAATCGGCGTGGCCGTCATCACGAGCTGATGGGCCTGCATGTTCGCCGCATTCGCCTTATCGCGCAGGGCCAAGCGCTGATGCACGCCAAAACGGTGCTGCTCGTCTATCCCCACTAAGGCCAGATTGTGAAAGCGTACCTGTTCTTGAAACAAGGCATGGGTGCCGATGGCGAGTTGCGCCGAACCGTCGGCCAGCGCGGCCAGTTGTTTGTCTCGCTCTGACTTTTTCTGTTTGCCGCTCAACCAGGCGATGTGCACTCCCAGCGGCTGCAACCATTTGCCGGCGTTTCGATAATGTTGCTCGGCGAGCAATTCGGTGGGCGCCATCAAGGCCGCCTGATAACCACTGGCGATGGTGTGCAGGCAGGCCGCTAAAGCGACGATCGTCTTGCCCGAACCCACATCGCCTTGTACCAGACGCATCATGGGCGTCGGTCGAGCCATATCCCGGAAAATTTCGTCGATGACCCGTTGTTGGGCTAAAGTCAGAGTGAAGGGTAGTGCGCTTATGAATTGCCGAAAAAGGGTGCCATCGTTTTGAAGCGCAGGCGACTGCAGGGCGCGGAGGCGATGACGTAGCCGCATCAGACTCAACTGATGGGCGAGCAGTTCCTCGAAGGCGAGACGCTGCTGGGCCGGGTGGCGTCCTCCGGTCAGGGCAGCGAGGTCAGCTTCCGGAGGCGGGGCATGGACTAGCTCGAGCGCTTCTTTCAAGCCGTAGCGAAGCGTTGGAGGCAATTGATCCAAAGGGATGATGTCTTCTATTTCGTATTCATGGAGCGCCTGTTCGATCAGTCGGCGCAACACCGCTTGACCTATGCCTTCGGTACTTGGATAGACCGGGGTCAAGGTGGATTCCACAGGCACTTGGGGCATTTCGCTTGCGCCAATCAAGCGGTATTCAGGGTGAACCATCTCCAGGCCCGCGGGGCCTGGGCGGACTTCACCGAACAGGCGGAGAGTTTGCCCTTGGCTCAGTCGATTTTGCAGAGCGGCCCCGAAATGAAAAAACCGAAGCGTCAAGCAACCGGTGCCGTCAGCGATCCGGACCAAGAAGGCGCGGCGCTTTCTTTGCACGACTTGAGCGTATTCGACGCGCCCTTGCACCAACGCTTCGGTATGGGGACGCACCGCGCCTAAAGGCGTCAGGCGGGTGCGGTCCTGATAGCGTAACGGTAGGTGAAGCAGTAGATCCTCGATGCGTTCCAGTCCCAAGCGCGACAGGCGCTCCTGCACTCGTGCACCAACGCCTTTGAGCTGTGTGAGCGGGGCTTCTGGGGATTTGGCTTTCACCGCACGAGTCGAGGAACTTAATCGTGATCGAGCACCATGATGCCCTCGATTTCAACGTTTACGTCCTTGGGGAGAGCCGCAACGCCGACCGCCGCCCGGGCGGGGTAGGGTGATTGAAAATACTCTGCCATGACTTGATTGACCATTGGGAAATGGCTCATGTCAGTGAGGAAAATGGTTAGCTTGACAAAGTCATTCAGACTACCGCCAGCCGTTTCAGCCACGGCGGAAAGATTGTCGAATACCTGTCGAATTTGCGCTTCGATGCCCCCTCTTACCACTTCCATGGTGGCGGGATGCAGGGGAATCTGGCCCGAAAAATAGACAGTGTCGCCGCAGCGAACAGCCTGGGAATAGGTGCCAATGGCCTTGGGCGCGGCATCGGTATGAATGGGTTCGAAGGGCATGGTGCAACTCCTTAAGCAGGGTAAAAAGAAGGTTTAATGGGAATGGGGTTCTGAAATAAGGTCATCGATCAAGGTGAATCATCAGCCCCGAATCCGGCTGATCTTGGAAACCGCGGGAATCGCTCGAATGCGCCGCATTACACGTGCCAGGTGTCGGCGGTCACGGACGTTGAAAACGAACGTCATGGTCGTCAGGGCGCTGTCGTGTTCTTCAAAAGAAACATTATCGATATTGGAGCCGGAATCGGCGATGCGTGAAGCCACTTCGGCCAAAAGGCCGCGTTGGTTTGCGGCCTGGACACGCACTGCGGCGTTGAAGTCTCCGCTGGGTTCCTCGGCCCATTGCAGTGGCATGCAGCGGTCTGGTTTGGACCGCAACAAGGACACATTGCGACAGCCGTCCCGATGAATCACCAGGCCTCGTCCGGCGCTCAGGATGCCGATGATGGGGTCGCCCGGGATTGGATAGCAGCATTTGGCGAAAGCCAGCACCATGCCTTCGCTGCCACGTATGGTCATCGGAGTACCGACTAAATCAGCGGACGGGGTTTGTTGCGGCTCATTATGGTCATCGATCAGATGACGGGCCACGATTGCCGCGATACGGTTGCCCAGACCGATGTCCGCAAGCACCGTTTCTATCTGGTCGGCACCGAGAGTTTCCATGGCGGGGGTGATGCGTTCCGGCGGCATCCCGTTCAGGGAATGTCCTGAGGCGCTCAACGCCTTGTCCAGCAGGCGGCGTCCCAGCTCGATCGCTTCATTGTGTTGTAATTGCTTGAGACAATGCCGAATTCCGGCCCGTGCCTTGGCGGTGGCGACGAAATTAAGCCAAGCAGGATTCGGTCTGGCGCCGGGGGCGGTGATGATTTCTACGGTTTGACCACTTTCTAATGACGTCGATAGAGGCGCCAGTCGACGGTCGATTTTGGCGGCAACGCAGGTGTTGCCGATGTCCGAGTGCACGGCATAGGCGAAATCCACCGGCGTGGCGCCGCGGGGCAGTTCCATGATGTTTCCTTTCGGAGTGAAAACGTACACTTCGTCTGGGAAAAGGTCGACCTTGACGTTTTCCAGAAATTCCAGTGAGCTGCCTGCGCGTTGTTGCATTTCAAGAATGCCTTTCAGCCATTCCCGCGCCCGGGCCTGGGCACCGGCCCCGGGCGATTGCGCTTCCCCGGTTTTATATAGCCAGTGGGCGGCGATGCCGCTCTCCGCCACGCGGTCCATTTCTTCCGAACGGATTTGAATCTCGATCGGGATGCCATGGGGTCCGAAGAGGACAGTATGCAGAGATTGGTAGCCAGTGGCCTTGGGAATGGCGATGTAATCCTTGAACTGATTGGGCAGTGGCTTGTAGAGATTATGTACGACGCCCAGGGCGCGGTAGCAGGTGTCGATGTCGGCGGCGACGATACGTACTGCGAAAACGTCATAGACTTCATTGAAGGACAGACGTTTGTCGCGCATCTTCCGGTAAAGAGAGTAGAGATTTTTTTCCCGTCCAAATACACGCGCGACTATCCCCGCCTCTTCGAGGCGGCGCACGATGGCGCTTTCTACATTTTGCATCAATTCCTTCCGGCGCCCGCGGGCACGTTCAACGGCGGCGGACAATACACGGTATCTGGCAGGATAGAGCGCGGCGAAACCGAGTAATTCAAGTTCGCGACGCAAGGCATTCATGCCCAGGCGTTGGGCGATGGGGGCATAGATTTCCAGCGTTTCTCGGGCTATTCTCCTGCGTTTGTCTGGACGTAAGGCACCAAGAGTGCGCATGTTGTGTAGACGATCTGCGAGTTTGACCATAATGACACGCAAATCACGCACCATGGCCATCATCATCTTGCGGATGTTTTCTGCTTGGGCCTCGGCCTTGGATTGAAATTTAAGATGAGTAAGCTTGCTGACGCCATCGACCAGTTCGGTCACTTCTTCGCCAAAGCGCTCGGCCAGCTCTTCTTTGCTGACGGGTGTGTCTTCCATCACATCATGCAGGATCGCTGCCATGATGCTGTGGTGATCCATGCGCATCTCTGCCATTACCCGGGCGACGGCGAGTGGGTGGAATATGTAAGGTTCCCCCGATTGCCTCTTTTGGCCCTCATGGGCTTCGGCCGAGAACAAATAGGCTTGATAGACCCTGCGGATTTGCTCGCTTGAGAGATAGGTTTCGAGGATGGCGCACAGATCACTGATTTGAAATCGCACGCCATTGCCTCCCGTCACAGGCCCGGGCGCGGTGATTAAAGGGGCGGCCGCTTTATCCATAATGAGGTTCGCCGCCAGGCAACGCGAGCCTTGCGAACGTGAAAAACTTAGATTTCGCGTTCGACTTCGGCGTCGGTAACGGCGGATTCGATGGCATGCTCATGGGCATCGACTTCATCCAGTACGTCTCTTGTAACCAGCCCTTCGGCGATTTCGCGCAGGGCGACTACGGTTGGCTTGTCGTTTTCGAGGGGCACGCGCGGCTCGGCGCCCAAGGCGATTTGTCGTGCGCGCTTGGCTGAAATCAGCACTAGATCAAAGCGATTGTCGACGTTTTCCAGGCAGTCTTCCACGGTGATTCTGGCCATATGCTTCCTTTCTCCAATTGTTCGTCGGGTTAACAGGGTATCAAAATCAGGTTCTTTTGCTCATGTACTCTAACGGGACTTAAACGCAAAAGCCCCGGCAGGCTCAAAATGTATGCCGATCCTGGTGTTTCAGGACAACAGCTCCTGCAAGAGCGGGTTGAGTCTCCGCGCTTGCTCGGCAAGGCGCAGGCGATTGGTTGTGATAATACCTCCAAGATCAGCCAGCGCACGATCGAAAACATCGTTCACAACCAGATAATCGTATTCATTATAGTGTGACATTTCCCTTATAGCGGCTTGCATCCGGTGTTCGATCACGCTCTCTTTATCTTGGCCCCGCTGGCGGAGGCGCGCTTCGAGGGCAACTCGCGATGGCGGGATGATGAATATCGATTGACAGTCAGGCATTTGCCTGCGTACCTGGCGAGCCCCCTGCCAGTCGATTTCAAGAAGAACGTCACGATCGGCGTCAAGATGCGCTTGGACGCTAGCGCGTGAGGTTCCATAGAAATGGTCGTATACCTTGGCGTGCTCGAGAAAAGCGCCTTGCTCAATCAGTTCGAGAAACTCATGTTCATCAATGAAGTGGTAGTCCACCCCGTCTTTTTCGCCAGGGCGCGGCGCCCGAGTGGTGTGCGAGATGGATACGACCAAAGAATCGAAGCGCGCAAGCAGCGCTTTTACCAGACTGGTCTTGCCTGCGCCTGAAGGCGCGGAAATTATATACAGGGTGCCTTGAGCCACTTTTTTCGAATGAGTCATATAAATTATGAAAGTATATCTTGCTTGCAGGCGTGTTGCAGCGGTGAATTATCTGGCTTCACGGCTGGGATCGTGGGTTAGGAAAAAGCGTCTGTACAAATACAGGTTGGCGGCCTGGAAGGCCGTGCCGATGACAAAGGGAAGGATCAACGCGCCCAGCTGAAACAAAGCGCCGGCAAGAAAAGGGCCTAGCGCGAACGGTAACATCATCGATACACTGTTGATGCTGGCGGCAAGCCCTCGTCGTTTTTCGTTCACCAGACTAACGCCAAGTGCCTGGCGAGCGCCAACCGTGCCGCGGCTAAGCGCCGAACGCGCCACATAGAACAGGCCGGCCCACAGGAAGCTGGGGGAAAAAGCCATTGGTAACAATAGAATCAATCCAAAAAGGCGTAGATAAACTACCACGTTCACGACGCCAAACCGGCGGGTCATCCATCCCGAAAGCAAGGCGCCGACGCCTGTAGCAAAGAAGGCTAATGCCATGACAGGACCGATGGCGCCGGGGCCTACGCCGAAACGCAATTTGAACCAGTAGGTCAGCAAAGGACCTACCAAGCCGACTCCCAATCCGCTCAAAACATTCACGGCGGCAAGCCGAATCAGCAAGGAATTTTCCTCCTTCTCCGAGAGCGATTCGCTGGCCGCATCGGCCTTTTCTTGGGGGCCAGGATGGTCGATAGGTTTGGATTCTCGGGTAAAACGCAGCAGTATGACGGAACTCACCGATCCAAGCAGTACGATCCAGAAAAGCAGACGAAAATCATCTGGGGCCAAATTGCTGCCACTGACCCAGCCTGGCACGCCTGCAAGCAGCGCCCCGATGCACATGCCGAAAAAGCCCATCGCGCTGTTGAAACTGAATACCAAGCCACGGAAATGAGGCTCGATATTATTCGCCAGCCAAGACTGTTCTACCGGTGCAAAGGGACCGGGGCTACCATTCGCTCCACGGCCGAAACCACCCATGATGGCTGCCATTGCAAGCCAGGCGGGTTGGGCTGTCATCAAGGCGATAGAGGCGGCGGCAATTTGAGAAAATTCATAGCCTATCAGGAATTGTCGGCGCCCGAGACGATCGGAAAGCGGTCCAAGCAACGAGGTGAGTGCGGCTCCAAACAACATGCCGCCCATGAAAAGGGCGCCAATAGAAACTCCGGACCAATGTAGCGCGTGCAGATACAATGCGAAATCGACTACCAAGGCGCCTTGACCGAAACTGCGCGCCAGTCGTGCCAAGATGAGCAGGCGCGCCGTCGCCGGTACAGCGTCAAGAGATTTTTTAAACTTTAGACGAAATGAATCTGATTTCATTCTGCCGCCGGTGGCGGCGTGGCGCCTTTGGGTGCGAAGGGTGGACGGGCCAACCAGACCAGAGCCAGAAGAGTGAGAAACAGCCAACCTGAAAGCCAGAAAAAATCATTGGTCGCCAACATGAATGCCTGTTTTTTCACCTGGCTGGCAAGCAGTGCGTCCACCTGCAGGGTGGACAGTCCCATGGCGTGGAGTTGATCGAAAAAATGATTGGAAACAGGGTTTGAAATGGTGAAATTTTCAGACAAATGGACGTCGTGGAGGTAAGCGCGACGATCCCATAGGGTGACGCTCAGAGATGTGCCGAAGCTTGCCCCTAGGGTGCGCAGGAAATTGGCCACGCCAGAAGCGCTGGCAATGCGATCCGGATTCAGACCAGACAAGGATAATGCGGTCAGCGGCACAAAAAAAGTAGCGACTCCGATCCCCATCAGAAGCCGCGGTTCTATCAAATCCATAAGGGTCACTTGAGTGGAAAAGCGCCCAAGCCAAAATGAACAAAAAGAGAACACTAAAAATGAAATAGTGACAAAAATCCTCAAGTCAACTCGGTGTAAGAATTTTCCGACGAGGGGCGAAAACACGATAGCCAGCAGGCCCACAGGGGCGGCGGCAATGCCCGCCCAGGTGGCGGTGTATCCCATCTGGGTCTGGAGCCAGAGAGGAAAGATCACAATGCCGCCAAAATAGGTGCCGAATCCAAGCGTGATGGCGATGACGGCAATGTTGAAATTTCGGCTGCGGAATAGGGAAAAATCAATCACTGAATGAGGTTCGTACCATTCCCATATCAGGAAGAATACGAGGCAGACGATGGCGATTTCGGCCAGATGAACGATAAAAGGGGAGCCAAACCAACCCATATCATTACCGTTGTCGAGCAAAATTTGCAGGGTGCCGACCCAAGTAATCAACAGTAATAATCCGACCATATCAATAGGAAGGTGCTGAACCGGCGTATCCCGATGACGCAGCATCAGCCAGGTTACCGCTACGGAAAACGTGCCTACCGGGATGTTGATGTAGAAGATCCATGGCCAGCTATAATTGTCGGTCAGCCAACCACCGAAAATCGGCCCTAAAACTGGAGCAACGACGGTGGTCATGGCCCAGATCGCCAATGCCATGCCCCGTCTGTCGGCGGGAAAGACCTTGATCAAAAGGCTTTGGGACAAGGGGATCATCGGCCCCGCCACCGCTCCCTGTAGAATGCGCAACAACAGCAAGGTATGAAAATCGGAGGCCAGGCCGCAGCTCCAGGACAACAGGGTGAATGCAGCCGTGCAACCAATGAATAGCTTCACTTCTCCAAGGCGTTGCGCCAACCATCCGGTTAATGGCACGGTGATCGCTGTGGCCACCACGAAGGCGGTGATGACCCAGGTTCCCTGACTGGGGCTGACGGCTAGGGAACCTGCGATCGCCGGTATTGCTACGTTGGTAATCGTGGTGTCCAGCACGTTCATGAAGGTGGCCAGGGCCAGTGCCACTGTCACCAGGGCCAGCGCCGGTCCTTGCAAAGACTGTTCCCCGCCCGGGTTAGTCATCGTTCAATCCATGCTATTGGCGCGAATGATTCGCTCTATCACCGCATTTACTCCGGCCAATTGGCGAGCAAAGAGGGCGCTTGCGTTTTCTTGTGGAAGAGGGTGGTTGCGTGTTTGCAGCAGTGGCCCCGATTGATCGGCTGTATTGATGCTTACATTCATCGATAAACCCAACCGTAAAGGATGGTGTTCGAGTTCATCGGTTGGTAGGGAAATGCGCACCGGCAGCCGTTGCACCACTTTGATCCAATTGCCAGTGGCGTTCTGTGGTGGGAGTAAGGCAAAGGCTTCTCCCGTGCCTGCGGAAAGTCCTGCGACCTTTCCGTGGTAAGCCACCGTCCCTCCATAAAAATCGGCGGTGAGGGTGGCAGGTTGGCCGATGCGCACATGGCTTAGCCGAGTTTCTTTGAAATTGGCATCGACCCAGACGTCATTCAAAGGAACCACGTACATCAGTACTCTCCCGGGGTTGACTTGTTCGCCAACTTGGGCGGCGCGCTCAGCCACATAGCCGCTGACCGGCGCCCGGATTTTGGTCCGCTGCAGATTCAGCCAGGCGGCACGCACGGCCTCAGCCTCTCGCTGCACGGCGGGATTTTCACTGATTGAGCCTGTACCCAGAATCGTCCTGGCCGCCTTTGCGCGCGCCTTATCGATCGCGACAGTGTTGCGCGCAACCTCCATGGCGGCGCGCGCCTGATCAAATTGCTCCTGGGAACTTACGCCACGTGCTCTAAGTTTTTTCTCGCGCTGGAAATTGATCGTGGCCAGGTTCAATCGAGCCCGATCCGCAGCGATACGGGATTGAAGGGCGTCCATGTCGGCACGCTGTTTTTGCACTTGTCGCACCGCCAGTGCAAGGGCGGCTTCAGCCTTGCTCAAGGCGACCTTGGCATCGGCTGGATCGAGATCGACCAAAAGCTGTCCCTGATGGACGTGATCAGTGTCTTGCACCCATACGGTGGTTATGGTGCCAGCGACTTGGGGCGAGATCGGCACACGGTTTCCATGGACATAAGCATCATCCGTGCTGACAAGATTGGCTAGAAAAATATGCGTATAGGCGTACCAGCCACCACTGATAAGGGCTATGACCAAGGCGGCAATCAACAGGGCGCGGCGACGTTTGTGTTGGGTGTCAGTGTCCATGGCGCAGTGGGGTCTGAAGTCGAACAAGCAGAACGATAGCCAAGCCTGAATATTTCATCCGATCTCTGCTAGTGTCTGGTAATGTGCGAAATATAACGAAACTGGCGCGGGCCGCGCTCTGGTATCGAATATCGTGCCATCAGGTGAAATGCTCTACTTAAGGAGCTTTAAAGCAAACAGTCGGCGCGGTTTGTTTTGTTATGCGAATAGTGGCCACAATCGGGCGTGGCCGTATGTGTGGTCGGAGTGAAAGGATTCGAACCTTCGACCCCTGCCTCCCGAAGGCAGTGCTCTACCAGGCTGAGCTACACTCCGTGGTTGTTGGTCATGCGTCTCTTTTCACTGCCAGATAAGTCAGTGATAGCAAGGCGTCTTTATAAGGGGATTTGGGTAAAACGGCAAGCATTTCGCGCGCCTTTTCAGCTTCGCGACAAGCCACTTTTTCAGTGTACTCGAGCGCTCCTGTGGATTCAATCGCCAAAAGTATATCTTCTATGTGATCCAGGCCGCCGTTGATGATGGCTTCACGGATCACTTTACGAGTTTTATCATTGGCTTGGCGCATTGCATGGATCAATGGGAGAGTGGGTTTGCCTTCAGCCAGGTCATCTCCTACGTTTTTACCCATGACAGCAGTCGAGGCGCGATAATCCAGAACATCGTCGATCAATTGAAATGCTGTGCCGGTATGCATGCCATAAGCGGCCAATGCAAATTCCTGCTCTTTGGGCCTCTCTGCGAGAATCGCACCTATCTGGGTGGCAGCCTCGAACAGTTTGGCGGTTTTCGAGTGAATGACATCCATATAACGGGCTTCGGTCGTGTCGGGATCATTGCAGTTGAGAAGCTGCAATACCTCGCCTTCCGCTATGGTGTTGGTGGCTGAGGCCAAAACTTCCATGATGCGCATGCTGTTCAATTCCACCATCATTTCGAAGGCGCGCGTATAAAGGAAATCACCCACCAGAACGGCTGCTTCATTGCCCCAAATGGCGTTGGCCGTCTCTCGGTTCCGCCTCAGTTTCGAATCGTCAACGACGTCGTCATGCAAGAGAGTGGCGGTGTGTATAAGTTCGACGATTGCGGCAAGACCGATATGGCCATTTCCCTGGTAGCCACAGGCTTTGGCGCTAAGAAGCGCCATTAGCGGCCGCAATCGTTTGCCGCCTCCCCCGACGATGTAATTGCCGAGGGTGTTGATCAGCGCCACCTCCGAGCGCAGGCGATGCAGAATGTGTTCATTGACCGCCTGCATTTCTTGGGCGACAAGATCTCGTATTTCGTCGAGATCGATGAAAGTGGTCAGTGCGTCCTTGTTGACAGGGGCTGTTGAGCCGGCGTTGCTGGATAATGGCGATTTGGGCATGAGATTTAGGGTTAATCAGGAAATGTCCGGCGTGTGGGTGCGGTGTTGTTAGATAGTGGCTAATGATTCAATGCTGCTCTGATCCAATGATCAATGGTACGTAATTTTCTTGATTGTCCATGGGTTTTTCCATTGAGGTACGCTGCGAACCATATAGGCGAGTGTTCCTGATCGCGCCGGCGTGGCGGCAAACAGCGTCTCATCTTGCTCTGTTGTGCAGATTCCTTGACCATCGCGCATGCTAGGTAGCCATCGAACAGCTGTCAAGCGTATAAACATGCGAGCTTTGTAATGGAAGGGTATTCGTTCTCGCGCCCCTTTCTAAAAATCCTGGATACGTGATTTTCCGCCCGACAAAACTGGATTTCACCACCAGCCCGCTTGGGGTGCGCGATCGGGGTGTGCCGTCCCGCGTAACGCGGGATGTTGCAGGCCATTGCGGCGCAGGCGGATCCAGGCACGTGGACACCAGATCGATGTGGGCAATAACCATGGTGCAGCGGGATCGACTTGA
This sequence comes from Acidihalobacter sp., assembly GCA_027013225.1. Classification (GTDB taxonomy): domain Bacteria; phylum Pseudomonadota; class Gammaproteobacteria; order DSM-5130; family Acidihalobacteraceae; genus Acidihalobacter_A. Next base: position 73,897 of record JALUXU010000020.1, read on the forward strand.
GAGGCTGCTTCAATCCACGGTGGCAGTTGATGATCGGGGCAGCCACGGAAAGGCAGGCAAGAGAAGCATGGCTTTCGGTGCCGCTTTGCGCGAAGACGGAGGTTTAGGGGACGTTCACCTCGTGGGTGAAATCATGAAAATGACTACGATCATCATCGTGCCCAATGATCATCAGGCCGCCTGGCATTGAGCACCGCTCGAAGTCACGGATTCAGGAGAATGCCGCGTCGACACGCGCCCCGCCTCCCAAGAATGGAATATTCGGGCTGATATGTTTTGACCTGTCAAGGCTTGCACGGACTTCACATGTTGCACCTCCCGATGACAGGCCCCTTGGGTCAGGACAGGATCCGGCAGACTGCGACGGTGGATCATGCTGATATTCGTGG
>JALUXU010000021.1 GCA_027013225.1 Acidihalobacter sp.
GCGCCTCCATGTCGCTCTGCCATCACCTTGGTCAGCGCCGCCGTCAGCGTCGTCTTCCCATGGTCAACATGCCCAATCGTGCCTACATTTACATGCGGCTTGTTGCGTTCAAACTTTTCCTTGGCCACGCTCGTTTCCTCTCAGCTAACTTGATTAAAGTGATTCAATCCGAATTAGGATGCTTTTTTTATAACCGCTTCAGCGACGCTACTCGGAGCTTCGGAATATTTCTCGAATACCATTGAATAGGTTGCCCGGCCCTGGGTTGCTGAACGCAAGGCAGTGGCATAACCGAACATTTCAGCCAATGGAACTTCTGCGCGGATTATCTTTCCCGACACAGCATCATCCATTCCTTGCACAATACCGCGACGTCGATTTAGATCCCCCATCACGTCACCCATGTACTCCTCAGGCGTTACTACCTCAACTTTCATGATGGGCTCTAGTAATACTGGCGCTGCCTTCTGAGCCCCTTCCTTAAAAGCCATGGAACCAGCAATCTTAAACGCCATCTCCGAGGAATCAACCTCATGGTATGAACCGTCAAAAAGTGTAACCTTGACATCAACCACTGGGTAACCGGCGATTACGCCATTCTCCATTTGCTCCTGAACACCCTTGTCAACCGCAGGTATGTATTCTTTGGGAACAACTCCGCCGACAATAGCGTTTTCGAACAGATAACCAGAGCCCGGCTCCTGCGGCTCGATGCGCAGCCAAACGTGCCCATACTGACCGCGCCCGCCGGACTGACGTACAAACTTACCTTCTTGCTCAACCTGTTTTTTGATCGTTTCACGGTAAGCAACCTGCGGAGCGCCCACATTGGCCTCAACCTTGAACTCTCTTTTCATTCGATCGACGATAATCTCTAGATGCAGTTCACCCATACCAGAAATGATCGTTTGCCCCGACTCTTCGTCGGTGTGCACGCGAAAAGACGGATCCTCTTGCGCGAGCTTAGAAAGCGCAATTCCCATTTTTTCCTGATCGGCCTTTGTCTTGGGCTCAACAGCAACCGAAATGACAGGCTCAGGAAATTCCATGCGTTCAAGGACGATCACATTGTTTAGATCACAAAGCGTATCCCCCGTCGTCACATCCTTAAGCCCAACCGCAGCTGCGATATCCCCTGCCCTGACTTCTTTGATTTCTTCACGAGAATTGGCATGCATCTGCAAAATGCGCCCTATCCTTTCCTTTTTGTGCTTTACGGAGTTATAGACCGTATCGCCAGAATTCAGGACACCTGAATACACCCTAAAAAAGGTAAGTGTTCCAACAAATGGATCTGTTGCGATCTTGAATGCCAGAGCGGAAAAAGGTTCGTCATCACTTGAATGACGCTCCACCACGGTTTCCTCAGCATCATCAAGATGCCCTTTTATTGCAGGCACATCGACCGGGCTGGGCATATAATAGATAACCGCGTCCAACATGGCCTGCACGCCCTTATTTTTGAAGGCTGAGCCGCACATCGCGGGAACGATTTCGTTGGCAAGCGTGCGAGCACGTAATCCTCGACGGATCTCATCCTCATCGAGATCCCCTTCTTCAAGGTATTTCTCCATCAACTCTTCATTGGCTTCAGCTGCGGCTTCAACCATCTTTTCCCTCCACTCAGCGCAAGCCTCCACCATCTCGGAAGGAATCTCTCGAGCTTCGTAGGTCATACCCATGTCGGCATCATTCCAATAGATAGCCTTCATGCGCACCAAATCAACCACACCCTTGAAATCTTCCTCCGCCCCAATAGGAAGTTGCACAGGGACAGGATGTGCACCCAAACGAGTTTCTATCTGATTGATCACCTTTAGAAAATCCGCACCTGAACGGTCCATCTTGTTTACAAACGCCATTCTCGGCACATGATATTTGTTAGCCTGCCGCCATACGGTTTCTGATTGCGGCTCAACACCACCCACCGCGCAGAATACAGCGCAGGCCCCGTCGAGCACGCGTAAGGAACGCTCTACCTCAATAGTAAAATCGACGTGTCCGGGCGTGTCGATAATATTGATTCGATATTGAGGGAACTGTCTATCCATTCCCTGCCAAAAACAGGTCGTCGCCGCAGAGGTGATGGTGATCCCTCTTTCCTGTTCCTGCTCCATCCAGTCCATTGTGGCAGCGCCTTCATGAACCTCACCAATCTTGTGAGAAACGCCAGTATAGAACAATATCCGCTCAGTGGTTGTCGTTTTACCGGCATCAATATGCGCCATGATGCCTATATTTCGATAGCGCTCAATAGGGGTCGTTCGTGCCACGTTTTGGATCCTCAGGGTTTACCAGCGATAATGAGAGAAAGCCTTGTTAGCCTCAGCCATGCGGTGCACATCTTCTCGTTTCTTCACCGCGCCGCCCCTGCCTTCAGCGGCATCAAGCAACTCTCCGCCTAATTTTTGAGCCATTGACTTTTCGCCGCGCTTACGCGCTGCCTCAACCAACCAACGCATTGCCAGGGCGTTTTGCCGCACCGGACGAACCTCGATGGGAACCTGGTAGGTAGCCCCCCCGACACGGCGGGATTTTACCTCGACCATCGGACGCACATTTTCCAAGGCTCCTTCCAGGACGCTTAGCGCATCGACTCCGGACTTCCTACGGCCTATATGCTCTAGAGCACCGTAGACTATCTTCTCGGCGACTGACTTTTTCCCACTTTCCATCACAAAATTTATAAATTTAGCCAGCTGCTCATTACCAAATTTTGGATCAGGGAGCACTTGCCGTTTGGGCACTTCTCTTCTTCTAGGCATGGTATTTCTCTGTTATGGACATTACTTTCAAATCAACCCTTTGGCCGCTTGGCGCCATACTTTGAACGCGCCTGACGACGCTTTTGCACACCCTGGGCATCCAAGCTACCGCGGACGACATGGTAACGAACCCCTGGCAAATCCTTGACTCGCCCACCGCGTATAAGGACCACTGAATGCTCTTGAAGATTATGCCCCTCGCCGCCTATGTATGCGCTCACTTCGTGAGAATTAGTCAAGCGAACGCGCGCCACCTTTCTCAGTGCCGAATTAGGCTTTTTGGGAGTGGTTGTATACACTCGCGTACAAACACCCCGGCGCTGCGGGCACGCCTCCAATGCGGGAACATTGGTTTTTTCTGGCTTACTTTTGCGCGGTTTGCGCACCAACTGGTTGATCGTTGCCATTAAGCTTCTCTCTCCACCCCTTGAAACGGACGGCAGGCTGTATCAATACAGCCTGCCGAAGGACGCGAAATATTAGATGTCTGCATAAGCCATGTCAAGGTGAAAACTCATTCTTCACTCTTGTCCAAGCTTTTCTCGACGCTCCCTTCAGTCGAATCTACATCAAAGGATGCGGCATCTAACCCCTCATCCTCTTCTTTGGCAGCGGCCGTTAATTCGCGAGCAAGCGCTTCTCCCATATGTCGCTTGCGGCGACGTTCCTCATGAAAGGCCAAACCGGTGCCCGCAGGAATCAGCCGCCCGACGATCACATTCTCTTTCAGGCCTCTCAATTGATCGCGGCTCCCGCGGACAGCCGCCTCCGTCAGAACACGCGTTGTTTCCTGGAACGACGCTGCGGAAATAAAAGACTCGGTCACGAGAGAAGCTTTCGTTATACCCAACAGCACGGATTCGTATTTCGCCGGCTGCTTGCCTTCAGCTTCCACGCGACGGTTTTCCTCTACCAATCTCGCCCTATCGACCTGCTCACCTCTAAGGAAGCGAGTATCGCCTGGCTCCACGATATCAACCTTGCGAAGCATTTGCCGAATAATTGCCTCAATGTGCTTGTCGTTTATCTTTACTCCCTGCAATCGATAAACATCTTGTATCTCACGCACAAGGTAATTGGCCAGCGCCGAAATCCCGCGCAACCTTAATATATCGTGTAGATTCAGCTCGCCTTCTGAGATCACTTCCCCTTTAACGACCTTTTCACCTTCGAACACATTGAGTTGTCGCCACTTGGGGATCAATTCCTCATACACTTCTCCGTGTTCATCTGTAATAACTATCCGCTGTTTGCCCTTTGTTTCCTTGCCGAAGGTGATGGTGCCCGTGCGCTCTGCTAAAATTGCTGGCTCCTTCGGCTTTCGCGCCTCGAACAAGTCGGCCACACGAGGCAATCCTCCAGTGATGTCGCGCGTTTTTGATGACTCCTGAGGAATACGTGCAACCGCATCTCCCACTGCAACTGCATCACCATCTTCAAGATTCACGATTGCGCCAGCAGGAAGCACATAAGTAGCAGGGAGCTGGGTACCAGGCAGCATCAAGTCCTCGCCTTCGTCATTCACCAAACGGATTGCCGGACGCAGATCCTTGCCCGCACTACCTCGTGTCTTGGGATCAATAACAACGGTTGAACTGAGGCCGGTAAACTCATCGATCTGCTTACTGACAGAGACGCCTTCGACGAAATCTATGAACCGAACGCGACCGGCAATTTCGGTAATAATCGGATGAGTGTGCGGATCCCAACTCGCCACGACGTCACCCGCCTGCACCGATTGGCCATCCCTCACGCTTATTACCGCACCGTAGGGTATTTTGTAGCGCTCCCTTTCACGCCCCATTTCATCAACGACACCGAACTCACCGGAGCGGGACACTGCAATGAGTGTTCCATTGTGATGTTCGACCAGCTTGACATTGTGAAGTCGCACCTCACCCGCCGCCTTCACCTGAATGTTACTGGCAGCGACGGAGCGACTTGCCGCACCGCCGATATGGAAGGTGCGCATCGTCAACTGGGTCCCAGGCTCGCCGATGGATTGGGCGGCAATGACGCCCACAGCCTCGCCTATATTCACCCCATGGCCACGGGCCAGATCTCGACCGTAACATTGTGCACAAACTCCATGCAGCGTTTCACAGGTGATCGTAGACCTGACGAGTACCTCATCGACACCCGCCTCTTCAAGCTCATCGCAAAGACGCTCATCAAGCAGGGTTCCCGCCTTCATCAGGATTTCATCCGCCTCGCCAGGACGCATGACATCACGCGCGAGCACGCGCCCCAAGACGCGCTCTCGCAATGGCTCCACGATATCGCCTCCCTCGATGATGGGGGTCATGATCAACCCTTCCTGAGTACCGCAATCGAATTCCGTGATGACCACGTCCTGCGCCACATCAACCAGCCTTCGAGTGAGATAGCCTGAATTCGCTGTCTTCAGTGCCGTATCCGCCAACCCCTTCCGTGCGCCGTGCGTTGAAATAAAATATTGCAGAACATTCAGGCCTTCACGGAAATTTGCCGTGATCGGGGTTTCGATAATTGATCCATCCGGCTTGGCCATAAGTCCGCGCATACCTGCCAGCTGTCTAATCTGTGCCGCCGAACCACGCGCGCCGGAATCTGCCATCATATAGATGGAATTGAAGGATTTCTGCCGTATTTGGTTACCATTCGCATCAGTTACAGTTTCATTACCCAAGCGGTCCATCATGGCCTTTGCCACCTGGTCATTGGCACGTGACCAGATATCGACCACCTTATTGTAGCGTTCGCCTTTGGTTACCAGACCGGTGGCGTATTGTTCCTCTATTTCTCGAACTTCCTGCTCCGCTTTTTTGAGGATGGCCGATTTCTCATCTGGGGTGGCCATATCTTCCACCCCGAATGAAACGCCGGAGCGCGCTGCATAGTGAAAACCGGTGTACATCAAACGGTCAGCAAAAATGACCGTCGACTTCAGGCCCAAGCGGCGATAGCAAATATTTATTAGATTCGAGATGGCCTTTTTGGTCAGGTCGCGGTCGAAATACGAAAACTCCATGCCTTCGGGAGCGATTTCATAGACAAGCGCACGGCCGGCTGTAGTGTCTTTTACAGAGCTCACGGTTTCAAGCTGACCATCCTCGCGTTTGATCACTTCGGTAATGCGCACTTTCACCCGGCAATGAAGTTCTATCGCTCCGGACTCATAAGCGCGACGCACTTCATTGATATCCGCGAAAGCCATCCCTTCACCACGGGCGTTGACCCGTTCACGCGTCATATAGTACAGGCCAAGCACGATGTCTTGGGACGGCACGATGATTGGCTCGCCATTTGCCGGCGACAAGATGTTGTTTGTCGACATCATGAGGCTACGCGCCTCAAGTTGCGCTTCCAAAGATAGAGGCACGTGCACCGCCATCTGGTCGCCGTCGAAGTCGGCATTGAAGGCCGCGCATACCAGAGGATGGAGTTGAATCGCCTTACCTTCGATGAGAACAGGCTCGAACGCCTGGATACCAAGACGATGGAGCGTGGGTGCCCGATTGAGCATCACCGGGTGCTCACGGATAACTTCTTCCAGCACATCCCAAACTTCAGCGCCTTCACGCTCGACCATTTTTTTGGCCGCTTTAATGGTCGTAGCCAAGCCCCGACGTATCAGCTTTCCAAATATAAATGGCTTGAACAACTCAAGCGCCATCTTTTTAGGCAATCCGCACTGATGTAATTTTAACGTCGGGCCGACCACAATCACCGAACGACCGGAATAATCGACGCGCTTGCCAAGCAAATTCTGGCGAAAACGCCCCTGCTTTCCCTTGATCATATCGGCAAGCGACTTCAATGGACGTTTATTGGTTCCTCTTATCGCCCGCCCGCGGCGGCCATTGTCTAGAAGCGCATCTACGGATTCCTGCAACATACGTTTCTCATTGCGCACGATAATGTCCGGCGCATTGAGCTCCAATAGCCGCTTCAGGCGATTGTTTCGGTTGATCACCCTACGATATAAATCATTCAGATCTGAAGTTGCAAACCGGCCTCCATCGAGCGGCACGAGCGGCCTTAGGTCAGGTGGCAAGACCGGAAGCACAGTTAGAATCATCCATTCGGGCCTGTTCCCCGAATCGATCAGAGACTCGATCAATTTCAATCGCTTGGAAATTCGCTTGAGCTTGGTTTCGGAGTTCGTTTCCGACATTTCCTGACGCAAACGCCCCGCTTCGGCTTTAAGATCAATGCTCTTGAGCAACTCGAGGACAGCTTCTGCGCCCATCCGGGCATCGAACTCATCACCATGCTCTTCGATGGCTTCGAGATAAGTTTCATCGGACAAAAGCTGACCACGCTCCAGCGTCGTCATGCCTGGATCGATAACCACGAAAGCCTCGAAATAAAGCACGCGCTCTATATCCCGCAAGGTCATATCCAGCAATAAACCAATGCGGGATGGCAACGACTTGAGAAACCAAATATGTGCCACTGGGCTGGCTAATTCGATGTGCCCCATGCGCTCGCGCCGAACTTTGGCCTGGGTTACTTCCACGCCACATTTTTCGCACACCACGCCCCTGTGTTTGAGGCGTTTGTATTTCCCGCATAAGCACTCATAATCCTTAACCGGGCCGAATATCTTGGCGCAAAACAGACCATCGCGCTCCGGCTTGAATGTGCGGTAATTGATCGTCTCCGGCTTTTTCACTTCACCATATGACCAGGAACGAATCATGTCAGGCGACGCCAACGCAATCTTGATCGCATCGAAGTCATCCATCTGGCTTTTAGGCTTAAGAATATTGATAAGGTCTCTCATAAGTTGTACCAGCCTCGGTAAGTCAGGGTACTGGCCTGCACAAACCGTACAGGCCGCGGTGTATCAACAGCTCAGTCCTGCTCCAGTCCTATGTCTAGCCCCAAAGAGCGGACCTCCTTCATCAGTACATTGAAGGACTCGGGCATATTCGATTCCATGCGGTAATCGCCGTCAACAATGTTCTTATACATCCTGTTACGGCCGGCGACATCGTCGGACTTGACTGTAAGCATTTCTTGCAGGGTGTAAGCGGCGCCATAAGCTTCCAACGCCCAGACTTCCATCTCTCCAAAACGCTGCCCGCCGAATTGCGCCTTGCCGCCTAACGGCTGTTGGGTAACCAGACTATAGGGCCCAGTTGAACGTGCATGCATCTTGTCATCGACAAGGTGATTCAACTTGAGCATATACATATAACCCACCGTCACGGGTCGCTCGAAGGGTTCGCCAGTACGGCCGTCAATCAGAGTCGTTTGGCCGTTCTCCGGCAAGCCCGCCAAGCTCAGCATTGAGCGTATTTCATCTTCACTGGCTCCATCGAATACCGGCGTCGCCAATGGCACGCCATTCCTTAGGTTACCTGCCATCTCCATGATCTCTTCATCACTGAACGAAGCCAGATCGACCTTTTGGGATGAATCCCCTCCGTTGTAGACACGATCCAGGAAACCGCGCAGCTTATCCGTTTCGGCTTTGGCATCAATCAATTTTGCAATTTGATGACCCAACCCCTTTGCCGCCCAACCTAGATGTGTTTCCAAAACCTGACCGACGTTCATGCGTGAAGGTACGCCCAGTGGATTCAATACGATATCGACAGGCTCCCCTTCTTCCGTATAAGGCATGTCTTCCACTGGAACGATCATCGATATGACGCCTTTATTGCCATGGCGACCCGCCATTTTGTCGCCTGGCTGCAAACGTCTTTTCACCGCCAGATAAACCTTGACCATTTTCAGCACACCCGGCGCGAGATCGTCGCCCTGAGTCAACTTTGTCCGTTCCTCGCGAAGCTTGGCGTCAAAAGAATCCCGCTGTTCGCCAATCATCTTCCCGAGTTCCTCGAGTTTGACGTTGACCTCTTCATTGCGCATACGGATTTCAGTCCAGCGATCCCGCCCAAGTCCTTCGAGATAGGACTTGGTTACCTTCGCGCCCGACTTCAGCCCATTCGGTCCACCTTCTGCAATCTTGCCTACAAGAAGCTTCTCCATTCTGGAGTAAACGTCGTTCTCATAAATGCGCAGTTGATCGGCAAGATCCTTCCTGATGCGTTCGAGCTCTGCCTCTTCAATCGCCTTGGCGCGCGAATCCTTCTCAACGCCATCCCGCGTGAACACTCTGACATCAATCACAGTGCCCTCCATACCCGAAGGAACACGAAGAGAAGTATCTTTAACGTCAGATGCCTTTTCCCCAAATATGGCCCGCAGTAATTTCTCTTCCGGCGTTAATTGAGTTTCCCCCTTGGGTGTAACCTTGCCCACCAGGATATCTCCAGGTTTCACATCGGCACCAATAAATACGACCCCCGCTTCATCCAGCTTATTAAGCAGGCTTTCATTGACATTCGGAATATCAGATGTAATTTCTTCCGATCCCAGCTTGGTATCACGCGCCACACAAGTCAATTCTTCAATGTGAATCGATGTATATCGGTCTTCCTGTACCACTCGTTCTGAGATGAGAATCGAGTCTTCGAAGTTGTATCCATTCCAGGGCATGAATGCGACCAACATGTTTTGTCCAAGCGCGAGTTCGCCAAGGTCTGTAGAGGAGCCATCGGCCAGCGCATCGCCTCGCTCGATCTTATCCCCAGGCTTCACCAAAGGCCTTTGATTGATGCAGGTGTTTTGATTCGAACGGGTATATTTAGTCAGATTGTAGATATCTACCCCAGGCTCTCCCTGCCTTGTTTCTGTGTCATTGACCCGAATAACTATGCGGGCTGCATCGACGGAATCGACCACTCCGCCCCGCTTCGCCTTGACGGTAGAACCCGAATCCATGGCCACGATGCGTTCCACGCCCGTTCCAACAAGAGGTTTTTCAGCTTTCAAGCAAGGCACAGCTTGACGCTGCATATTGGAACCCATGAGAGCACGATTAGCATCGTCATGCTCGAGAAACGGGATCAACGCCGCTGCCACCGACACGATCTGTTTTGGAGAGACATCCATAAACTGCACTTTGTCGGGAGTAGACATGGCGAATTCATTCATGTGCCGACAAGAAATCATGTCGTCCACGAACCGGCCTTCATCATCCAATCGAGCGTTTGCCTGCGCGATAATATATTGAGCCTCTTCGATCGCCGACAAGTACACAATCTCATCGGTAGCCCGGCTATCAACTACTTTCCGATAGGGCGTCTCTAAAAACCCATACTCATTGGTGCGCGCATACAGCGCCAATGAATTGATCAACCCAATATTTGGCCCCTCAGGTGTCTCGATCGGGCATACGCGTCCGTAGTGGGTGGGATGCACATCACGAACTTCAAAGCCAGCTCTTTCGCGAGTCAACCCTCCCGGGCCCAACGCGGAGATTCTGCGCTTGTGTGTGACCTCAGACAGAGGATTGTTCTGATCCATGAACTGAGACAACTGAGAAGACCCAAAGAACTCCTTGATGGCTGCGGCGACCGGTTTGGCGTTTATGAGCTCCTGCGGCATCAAGCCTTCACTTTCGGCAACTGTCAAGCGTTCCTTGACGGCCCGTTCGACACGCACCAGGCCGACGCGAAACGCATTCTCCGCCATTTCGCCAACGCAACGTACGCGCCGATTTCCCAAATGATCGATGTCGTCAACGACCCCATTGCCATTGCGAATATCTATCAATGTCTTCAACACATCGATAATATCTTCATTCGTCAATGTTCCCGGCCCAGTCAGCTCTTCACGCCCTACACGACGATTGAACTTCATTCGCCCGACAGCAGAAAGATCATAGCGCTCAGGATTAAAGAAAAGGTTTTCGAACAGATTTTGGGCTGCATCCTTGGTTGGAGGCTCTCCTGGACGCATCATCCGGTAAATTTCAACCTGAGCCTCAAGCTGCGAACGAGTCGGATCTAGTGCAAGAGTGGAGGAAATATATGGGCCGTGATCAAGCTCGTTTATATAGATGATATGAAAGTCTTTGATGCCCGCTTCTCGAAGCTTGGCAAGCAACTCATCAGTTAACTCATCATTTGCATTGGCAATCAATTCGCCTGATGCCTCATCAACGACATCTTGCGCCAATACCTTGCCATAGAGATATTCTGCCGGCACCTTAAGACTACTTATCCCGGCTTTTTCCATTTGCCTAATATGGCGCGCACTAATCCGCTTACCCGCTTCGACCAGGACCTTTCCATCTACAACGATATCCGAAACAGCGGTTTCACCTCGTAGACGATCAGGCACGATCTCCACCTCGTAACCACCGTCATTCAATGCATGTACAGTGATTTTGTCGAAGAAAAGATCGAGTATTTGCTGATTATTGTAACCAAGAGCACGTAACAGTATGGTTGCTGGCAACTTTCTCCTGCGATCGATGCGAACAAAAATGTTGTCCTTGGGATCGAATTCAAAGTCCAGCCACGAACCGCGGTATGGAATCACTCGCGCATTGAAGAGCAACTTACCCGAGGAATGCGTTTTTCCTTTGTCATGATCAAAAAACACGCCGGGTGAACGATGCAACTGGGAAACAATGACCCTTTCAGTACCGTTGATCACGAATGTACCGTTTTCGGTCATGAGCGGCATTTCGCCCATATAAACTTCCTGCTCTTTCACATCCTTGATGACCTTAGAGCCGGCTGGAGCATCTTTGTCATAGATCACTAGCCGTAACAGAACCCTCAATGGCGCTGCATAGTCCTGACCCCGTAGTTGGCACTCATTGACAGTAAATACAGGTTCGCCGAACCGATAACTGACAAAATCCAGGATCACATTCTCAGAATGGCTGACGATTGGGAAAACCGTTTTGAACGCGCTTTGCAAACCTATATCTTGGCGCTCATCGAGCAATACATCATGCTGAAGAAACTGGCGGTATGATTCGATCTGGGTTGCCAATAGATAGGGGACATCCAAGATCTGGGGCTGTTTTCCAAAGTCCTTACGGATACGCTTTTTTTCAGTGTAGCTGTACGCCATCACGGTTCCTCACTACAAAATCGAAAATATGATCGGGCTGCAACCACTCACAACAAAAAGTGGTTGACCAGTGTCACCACGCGAATTTTTGCTCATTACTCATTAGACGCACCACCGACTAACGGCATGTGATTTGAAAGGGTGTATTACGGTGAGTCAACGGCTAGCACCCCGGATGATTCAGTTTGCTGAACCCCTCTGCCTTTATATCTATCGGACTCGGCAAGAGCCCATTTGGTGATGCCATATTGGGTTTTGATTCAATGCCTGCTTCCAAGTACACCATTACCCACATACATCAAAATACTGACATCCAATTCCAGTAGATTTCGACTCGAATCTCCGAACATGGATTGATCTGGCTTACAAACCGGAAAAGGCCGGCAGTGATAGCACTACCAGCCATTTCCAAAAAGGCGTACTACATCCAGTTGAGCAGTACGCTTATTTGAGTTCGACGGTTGCACCCGCCTCTTCAAGCTGCTTTTTGAGGTTTTCAGCCTCATCCTTGGATACGCCTTCCTTGACGACTGAAGGCGCGCTTTCCACCAAGTCTTTCGCCTCCTTCAGGCCAAGGCCAGTTGCGGCGCGCACAGCCTTGATAACGGCGACTTTGTTGCTTCCGAAACTATTCAGAACAACATCAAACTCGGTTTTTTCTTCCGCGGCAGCTGCTTCGCCGCCGGTGGCCGCAGGAGCGGCTGCAACAGCTGCCGCAGCGGTAACACCAAATTTCTCTTCCATGGCGGATATGAGGTCAACAACCTCCATTACAGTCATGTTAGAAATTGCTTCAAGAATGTCTTCTTTTGAAACTGCCATGTCACTTCTCCAGTTTAGATACCCGAATCAAAAAGTTTGCCATCAAGCAGCCGATTGCTTTTGATCGCGAATTGCAGCTACGGTTCTGACCAGCTTACCCGGCACCTCATTCAAAGTACGGGCAAACTTGTCAAGCGGCGCACGCATTACGGCCATCAGCATGCTGATAGCTTGATCATACGTCGGCAAGCTCGCGAGACGCTCAAGCTCATTTGCATCAAGTTTCTGGCCACTCACGGCCAAAAACCTAACCTTCAGCTTGTCGCTGGTTTTGGTGAACTCTTTGATAACACGCGCGGCCGCCCCCGGATCCTCTAGAGAAAAAGCCAGCAATAAAGGCCCCACAAGGTCATCGCTTATACATTCAAATTCGGTGCCTTGTATGGCTCTACGCGCCAAAGTATTTTTCACCACCCGCAGATACACGCCCTCTTCACGCGCCTTTCGACGCAGCTCATTGAGCTGTTCCACGGTCATTCCACGATATTCCGCAGCTACCGCGGAATATGCGCTCGCAGCTACCGCAGCAACTTCCGAAACGACTCGCTTTTTGTCTTCCAGATTTAATGCCACGATTTCATCTCCTACTGCTCGGGGAGGCTCAGCACCTCACCGTTTGCCGATTTTGATACTCCAGTACCAAAATGATTCACGATGCCCCGACCAGTTAATGGATTCGGGTTTCATCGTCTACGCAGGCCCATTGATTAAGCTGTAATAACAGCACCTGCGGTCTGGGACGAGGTACCTCCTTGTACATCCCTCCACAACGATCAACGCTGCAGAATACTAAAAACCAAATCAAACCTCGAGAGTGCCGTGATCAACCCGCACACCCACTCCCATCGTGGATGATACGGTTACCGCCTCTATATAGACACCTTTAGCGGTTGACGGCTTGGCCTTGATCAGCGCGCTCATCAGCGCATTTAGATTTCCTTTTAACGCATCGACTTCGAAATCCGCCTTGCCAATGCTGCAATGAATGATACCGGCCTTGTCTGTACGATAGCGCACCTGTCCGCCCTTGGCATTCTTCACCGCTGTCGCCACATCAGAGGTCACCGTACCCACCTTGGGATTTGGCATCAATCCGCGCGGCCCAAGTATCTGCCCAAGCTGACCGACTACGCGCATAGCATCAGGAGTTGCGATCACGACATCGAAGTCCAACTTGCCCGCTTTAACTTCTGCCGCCAGATCATCCATGCCTACCTTATCAGCACCCGCCTCAAGAGCGGCCTCGGCATTGGCCCCCTGGGCAAAAACAGCCACACGCACGCTCTTGCCCGTGCCATAAGGCAACACGGTAGAGCCTCGTACAACTTGATCTGACTTGCGAGGATCCACGCCGAGATTGACTGCCACATCCACCGATTCCACAAACTTGGCGATAGCCGTTTTTTTAACTATCTCAAGAGCCTCTCCGGCAGAATACGCTTTCCCCGGCTCAATCAACTTCCTGATCTCGCGCATACGTTTACCCGGTTTAGCCATCTCAGACGCCCTCCACATCGATTCCCATTGACCGCGCGGTACCTGCCACTGTCCTGACGGCCGCCTCCATGTCTGCAGCAGTCAAGTCAGGCATTTTTACTTTCGCCACCTCTTCAAGCTGTTCCCGAGTCGCCTTACCGACTTTGGATGTATTCGGCGTACTGCTCCCCTTGTCCAAACCAAGCGTCTTTTTCAGCAAAACGGATGCGGGAGGGGTTTTGATGACGAAAGTGAAACTACGATCCGAATAAACCGTAATGATGACTGGGAGAGGCAATCCCGCTTCCACGTCTTGGGTCTGTGCATTGAACGCCTTGCAGAACTCCATTATGTTTACGCCATGCTGCCCCAAAGCAGGGCCTACTGGCGGACTAGGATTGGCTTTTCCGGCTGGCACCTGAAGCTTTATATAGCCTGTTACTTTCTTTGCCATTGATCATGCTCCTGCGGGTACATACGCCATTAGCTCCCCGCAACTCAAGTTATTAAAAAACCTTTAAACCTTCTCTACTTGGTCAAACCCCAATTCGACTGGCGTGGAACGTCCGAATATCTGAACCGCCACCAGAAGCCGGCTTTTATCGTAATTCACCTCTTCGACCACTCCATTGAAGTCATTGAATGGCCCCTCTTTGACACGAACCACTTCACCCACCTCAAACAAAACTTTCGGCCTAGGCTTCTCCGTACCTTCCTGAATCCGGTTCAAGATGGCTTGCGCCTCACGGTCGGATATCGGGGAAGGTTTCTCCGGTGTACCACCAATGAAACCAAGGACTTTGGGTACATTTCGAATCAGATGCCATGTTTCATCATTCATGTCCATCTGGATCAGAACATAGCCCGGAAAGAATTTCCTTTCACTACGCTTTTTTTGCCCTTCGCGCATTTCCACCACTTCTTCGGTTGGCACCAGAACCTCACCGAAATGATCCTGCATTCCAGCGCGAGCAATTCTCTCCTCTATCGCTTTCTTAACCTGACGCTCGAAGCCTGAGTAGGCGTGAATTACATACCATCGCAACATCTCAGCCCCCATAACCCATCAACATTTTTATCGCCCACGCAAGAAACAAATCGAGCCCCCAGAGAGCAAGTCCAACCACTATGACCAAGGCAATGATGACCAAAGTTACCTGAGTGGTTTCTGTTCGCGTAGGCCACACCATCTTGCGGACTTCAGTTCGGGAATCCAGCAAAAACTGCCAGACCCGCCTTCCTGGCGCCGTCGTATAAAATATACCGGCCGCAAGTCCTGCTAGGAACAGCATACCCAAGACCCGAAAAACCACCATCTGACCGGAAAAATAATAAAAGCCGGAAACTGCCAAAATAATCAGCAGGACAGATGTGGATATCTTTAGAAGATCTATCGCAGATCGAGCCGATACGGCTTTTTCAGCCATCTTATTAATTGCCTGTCACCTGACTTTGACGTGCAAAATCTCACGCCCGCCTAGAAATGGCAGGCCAGGAGGGACTTGAACCCCCAACCTGCGGTTTTGGAGACCGCTGCTCTGCCAATTGAGCTACTGGCCTAAATTTCAAACACAGACAGCCGCGGGTGAATATCTCTATTCTCCACCCACGGCTGTCTGCACTGTATTACTCGAGGATTTTCGACACCACGCCGGCGCCCACGGTGCGACCACCTTCACGAATCGCAAACCGCAAACCTTCTTCCATCGCAATCGGCGCTATCAGAGATACAGTCATCGCCACATTGTCTC
>JALUXU010000022.1 GCA_027013225.1 Acidihalobacter sp.
GAGACCCCGTTGACCACCATCTCCATCAGCGCCAGCACCAAGGCCTGTTCAGCGCGTTGATGACGCTGAAAAATCTCCGTCGAAAACGAACCGTCCCGAAACTGCGGAACGCGCAGCACAAGCAGCCAGTCTTTGAGAACCGGGTCAAACGGAAGTTCGACATCGACCGGCCTGACCAAGCGTATGCCGCCGACATCACCTACGTTTGGACCCAGGAGGGCTGGCTATATTTGGCCGCGGTGATTGATCTGTATACCCGGAAAGTAGTGGGCTGGAGCATGAGCCCAACGATTATGAACGGCAACTAATGGCGAGGAAGAAAGCGGCTAAACTGAGGTGTAACAAAACCCTTGACCACGTCAAATGCATCCGGATGGGGAACATAGATACAGAACAAGCGGCTGTGTAAGCGCAATTATTCACATTTCCAAGCCGGGAGATTGAATATCTCGGCGCCCACTTGGGGTAAAGAAAATCTTTCTGGATATTGCACGCGTGTCAGATACAATCCATCAGCCGGCGCAGTCACCCCGCCCTTCCGCCGATTCTTGAGTTGCAGAATTTGTCGAGGCCAATCTATGGGTTGATCTCCCTTTCCAACCGCAATCAGGACGCCCGCGATATTCCTGACCATATGGTGCAAAAATGCATTGGCATGCACATCGATATATACAAACTCGCCTGTCCTGCCAACAATCAAGGAATATATCTCACGCACAGGGCTTTTCGCTTGACATGCCAAAGCCCTAAAGCTCGAAAAATCATGCCTGCCCACCAAGAACTGACCTGCCTCATGCATGACGGATGCGTTCAGCTCTCGATGCTCCCAGGTGACTCGTTTTCTGAGCAGGGAGGATTTTACCCATCGGTTCAAGATTACATAGCGATAATGCCGAGACAATGCGCTGAATCGGGCATCAAACTCCTCATCGACCGGCTTTGCCCATAAAATACGAACATCATCTGGCAAATGGGAGTTACCTCCCAATACCCAGGAGCGCGCCGACCTTTCGGCATGGGTATCAAAGTGCACCACCTGTTCTACCGCATGGACACCTGTGTCAGTTCTTCCTGCACATTTTACGCGGATATCTTGGGACGCTACTTTTGACAAAGCCGCTTCTACGCTGGCTTGAACCGTCCTCACTTCTTCTTGCGTTTGCCATCCGGAAAAACCGCTTCCGTCATATTCAATGCCAAGGGCGATCCGCATTCGCTCTATTTCCAGAACCAGTACCACATAAAGAAAAAAAGGATTTTTATGCCGCTCTAGATAGCAAAAGCCGCACAGCGATATTGTGTGCGGCTTCTCGCCTCTAACAATTTGATTATTTGATTTTTTTGAGCAGTTCTTCTGCTTCTCTTTTCTGGGTTTCGGTACCTTCAGCCAAAACCTCTTCCAGAGCGCTCCTCGCCCCTTCATTATCACCCATGTCAATATACGCCTTCGCCAGATCCAGGTTGGTGTCCATCGTGTCGCCAGAGAGCAAATCGACACCTGAGGTGGTAGCAACCGTTTCTTCATCGTCGAATTCAAAATCCAGATCAGAGGAGGTTTTCCTCGCATCAAGCTGCGTTTCTTCGTCCTCACTCTCATTGAGCGATCCTTCTTTTTCCTCCATTTCAGGAAAGGCATCGAAATCCAGACCAAGGTCTAAATCGGAAAGCTCAGTATCTTCATTTAGGGCAAGTTCATCTGCCAAATCCCCGATATCCAGCTCATCCTCTTTTGACTCGGCCAATCGAGTATCCGAGTCGCCATGAACTTTCTCTAGTGATTCCAGGTCAAAGTCTAGAAGTGTTGTGTCTTCCGGAGTCTCTTTCTGCTGAGGCGTTTCTGATTGCTGCAACGCCGTCGCTTCATCATCCTCTGGATTCAACTCTTCATGCTCTATGGCAGCACCCTCATGTTCTTTCTTTTCTTCTGTATTGCCAGTAAATGCATCGGCATGCCTCTCTTCCTTGATTGATTCGGGCGCTTCGACGGAAGATTCAGCTTCCGCCTGAGACAAGACGGTTTCTCCTTCTTCTTGAGCTTCTTCCTGAACAAAGAGCTGTGTCTGCTCTTCATCCTCTTCGTCCATCTCTTCTAGGTTCAGATCCTGGTCTCCCAGGTCGAGATCATCCAGTTCATCATTTACAGAAAGAATCTCGGAAGCCTTCAAGTCACCCGTGTCTGTTGCAGTGAACAAGGGATTATCCGGCACCAGCTCCTTACCCATTGTGGCAACTCTGATCCAGAGTGGATCCTCTTCCGGGCGATCAATGGAATCATGCAAGGTTTGAGCTTCGCTTACAAATTCGTCCTTGTTCTTTTCATTGAAATAGGTTTCCAGTAGTTTTGCCCGATAATCATTCCGCTCGGGAGATTCCTGCAAAGCTCTCTTGAGGATGTCTTCTGCTTGCTGAAAGAGTCCATAGGCAATATATACATCGGCTTCCGCCAATATGTCGTCCGTAGCCGAAACCTGTTCTTTGGCTTCCTCAAGGGCGTGCTCTTCGGTTTCGCTCCCTTTTTCACCATTGGCCTGAGGCGTTATGGGTGACGGCGGCAGAGGCGTGACTGTTTCCTCTTCGCCAATCGCTTGTACAGAAGAGGCGGTTATCCCCTCAACGGTTCCATTTTCTGCGGGCGTTTTTTCCTCTTTGGGTGGCCGTTCATTTCCAATGAGCGACTCGTCTTTTTGCGCGATTTCAGTAGGTTCCTTGGTCTTCCCTCCTCTTCGCAAGAGCAGCCACAGCAACACGAGCAAAAGTAATCCCGCGCCACCGACCGCCGGCCAGAAAAATGGGTAATTCAAGAAGGAACCGATCAGGCCAGGAGAAGTGGACACGGGTGGCTGAGGCGGCGGAACCGTTGTTTCACTCGGTTTGGGTGCGGACTGTTTCTCCGCGATATGACTTGGGCTCGGAGAAGGGCTTTTTTCTACGGCGGTGGCCGCTGTCTTGCCGGTAGCCACCTTTGACGCTGTGGTAGTCACCGGGCCGATCGGCTTTGTTGGAAGTGGTTGCCCACCGCCAGCTCGTGCGACTTTAAGTTCTTTTTGCAATGACGCCAATTCAGTGTTTTTAAGCGCGATCAGTTTCTGTTGCTTTTCGACGATGCCCTGCAACTTCTGCAATTTGGATTGCAGATCCATCAATTGTTGTTTATTCGAAACCGTGGCCTCTTGAATCAAAGACAGCTGCTTGTCGATTTGCGCTACTGAACCCGTATTGCTGCCGGGCATAGCCGAAGATGCGGACGGCGCCTGTCCCTTTTGCGTGCCCGTTTCCACACCCAGTATCTGAAGATGCCCGGCGGAAGGCCCAGTTTTCTGTCCCGCCTGTTCAGCTATCTTGATGGCTGGGGTCGCTCCATTTTTTGGCACTGCATTTGCTGCAGGCACATTCAAAGTGTTCCGGCCCGCCGTCTTGGCCTCATAAGCGCGCCACAGAGCATTTTGGCGCGCCACCTCTTTGCCCGCCTCAGAAGGCGGAATCGAAGCCATCGCGCTCCTCGAGGGAATCCTGAGCACATAACCCTGCATCAATCCGTTGATATTCCCGTTCACGAATGCCCTGGGATTGGCTTTAAGGATCGCCAGCATTTTTTGATATATGCCCGCTTTTCCACCAGAGATCCGACTCGCAATCTTGAAAAGTGTGTCTCCCCTCTTCACACGGTACTCGCGCAGATTGCCATTCTGCCGAATAGCCGATGAGGCGGCCATTGACGCCTGAGCGCCGATTTCAGTCGTAGTAAGAATCGGCTTGTTTGCTACTTCGACTTGCGGAGTAGATACGGCCGTGCTGGGTTTGCCCTGCAAGTAATTGGGCGGGTTCAACAAGATGGTGTACTCACGCACCAAATGGCCGCCAGGCCAACTTACCTCCAAAAGGAAATCCAGAAAAGGCTGTTTGACCGGATTTTTTGTTGTTACTTCAATATAAGAGGCGCCCTTGGCGCCCTTCACAAGCTTGAAGTGAAGGCGACTGAGGTAGTCCGGGCGAGGAATGCCCACCTGTTCGAACAACTGAGGTGGAGCCAATTTCACCTTCAAGCCTTGCAATTCTGAAGGTGTCGCTCCGAATAACTTGATGTCAGCACGCAATGGCTGATCCATAGTGGTTCCAACATCGATGCCACCCAGCCCGAGTGCCATTGATGCCGTAGGAGCCATCAAGGCGCCCATGATGGATAAGCTCAAGGTGAGTTTACGCACGTTTTTCCCCTCAGAGTTGGTATGATTTTGGGATCTGTTCGCTGAACAACAAAAAACTGTCCATGTTTTCAAATTCAATCGTGGTCATAGGGTTCGTTTACCCAACAACCCATGAACCACTCGAACCCTATGAAGCATGGCTTTTACACGGCTATTTCTAAGAATTTTTCAATTATCGCAAACTATAGAATAAACCCTTCTTTTTATCAAAGAGCGAACCCTCTCAATTATTTGGAAGTTTTCCTGCGAAAAACGTCGGAATGACGACTGACCACGCGATCGAGGAAGAGCAACCCCTCAAGATGGTCGATTTCATGCTGTACTGCTCTCGCCTCGAAACCTTCCATATCATATTCATGGATCGAGCCGTCGGCATCGGCGGCCTGCAGCCGGATACGTTCGGCACGCAAGACGTTCCCAGTGTAATCGGGCACTGACAGGCAGCCCTCGCGACCCAGAACATGACCTTCCCAGGCGAGTATTTCTGGATTGACCAGCACCAGATGACCGTGATTCGGAACCGGTTTACGAGTCTTTGAACAATCGACGATCACGACCCTCAATTGCCTCCCAACCTGGGGCGCAGCAATGCCTACCGCGGCGGGTCCGGCGCGGCGGGTATCCTCCAGATCACGGATGAACGCCTTCAGCTCTTCATCGAATTCTTTCACTGGCAGCGATGGCTGTCGCAGCCGCGGGTCCGGCCAGCGCAGAATTTCCAGCACCGCCATGCTCAGCCCACCATGGTATCTATAGCTTCGACCCCGAGTTCGACACCGCGCCCGCGCAAGGGCTCCAGCGCCGCGGCCACCGCCTCCAGGCCGCTGGGAGCGACGCCCTCGATCTGTATCACATACCAGGGCGCATCATCGGCTCCGGCGACATCTGTATCCAGAGCCAGAATGTTGAAGCCGATATCCGCCAGCGCCTCGCTCACTTCAGCCACGATGCCGGCGCGGTCCGCCTCGTGCACCCGTATCCGGACTTCGGGCTGCACATGCTGATGCAGTCTTCCTTCGATCGGATCCACATGCAAACGCAGATTCAAATCGGCGGACGCCGGCGCCAGACGCGCCTCCAGCGCCCGCGCATCGAGATCGGTGTGCACCATCAGCATGATGGTGAAATTCCCTCCAAGGCGTAGCATGGAAGCCTCACCCAGATTCGCGCCCAATGCAAACAGCTCACGCGCCAGACGCGCCACGATGCCGGGCCTGTCAGCACCCACCACGGTCAACATGTACCATTTTTCCATCAGTTAGCCTTTAAACCTCATGTTCATTCGAGATATCGTGCAGCCAGATCAAAGTCGCCATCCGGCCCGTTGCGCCGTCGCGGCGGTAGGAAAAAAAACGCGCCGGATCGCTATGGGTGCACAAACCGCCCCCGTACACGGCGTCAATGCCCAGCGCGGTCAGACGCAAGCGCGCCAGCGCATACAGATCTGCCAACCAGCGGCCGCCCGGCGAAGGGCGGAAGGCGCAAGCGGCGTCGGGCGAGTGTCCAAGGAAAGCCTCGCGCACCTCGCCGCCAACCTCGAAAGCCCGTGGGCCGATGGCCGGGCCGAGCCAGGCCAGGACATCCTGCGGCGGGGTTTCCAGCGCCGCCGCCGTAGCCTCCAGCACGCCGCCGGCCAGGCCGCGCCAACCGGCATGAGCCACGGCTACCCGGCTGCCTGCACGGTCGCAGAACAGCACCGGCAGACAATCGGCGGTCAGCACCGCGCATACCACACCCGTCTCGGTGGTGACTGCCGCATCGGCACAGATTCCCGGGCGCGATTTGCAATCTAACCGCGCTACGGCTGTGCCATGCACCTGCTGCAACCAAACAGGCTCATTGGGCAGCCGCCCCCACTGTTTGAGCAGCTGGCGATTTTCCTGCACCTTCAGTGGATCGTCACCCACATGAGCGCCCAGATTCATGCCGGCCCAGGCCTGTTCGCTAACCCCGCCCGCGCGCGTGGTGGTAAAAGCACGGACACGCAACGGCCCTGGCCAATTGGGAAGCACCCATTGGCACATGGGATCACTTGGCTTCATGAGCCTTGGCCGCATGGGCGCGTAAGCCGCTTATCAGCATTTGCATGTCATCTGGCATGGCGGCTTCCCAGAACATCGCTTCACCGGTCGCAGGATGGTTCAAGTCAAGGCGGGTCGCGTGCAGCGCCTGGCGATTGAAGCCTCGCAGCAATTCGGTCAGCGACGCTCCTGCGGCAGGCGGCAGCCGTAATCGTCCGCCATAGACGGGATCGCCTACGATGGGATGGCGTAGGTGGGACATATGTACGCGAATCTGATGGGTGCGCCCGGTCTCCAGACTCACTCGCAGCAAAGTGTGTCCGACAAACCGTTCCTCGATGCGGTAATGACTGACCGCGGGTTTCCCGCCGCTCACCACAGCCATTCGCTTGCGGTCTTTAGGGTGCCTGCCGATGGGGGCCTCCACACACCCCCCGGCGATCAGCTCCCCTTGTACCAGGGCAAGATACTCACGCCCTACTGCATGTTCAGCCAGAGCGGCCACCAGCTTCACGTGGGCGACGGGCGTTTTGGCCACCACCATCAGGCCGCTGGTGTCTTTGTCCAGCCGATGGACAATACCGGCACGAGGGAGCGCTGCCAGTTGTGGTGCATGATGCAAAAGGGCGTTGAGCACAGTTCCATCCCGATTACCGGCCGCGGGATGCACCACCCGTCCGGGCGGCTTGTTCAACACCAGGACATGCTCATCTTCATAGCGCACATCCAGCGCAATGACCTCGGGCTTGTCTTCAGTCAAGGATTCAGGCGCGGTTTCGATCTTCACCCTCTCGCCACCGTCCACTTTATGGCGCGGCTTTGGAATTATGCCATTAAGATGGATCCGCCCCGATTCAATCCATCCCTTGAGGCGACTACGCGAATACTCGGGCAGCATCGCCGCCAATGCCTGATCAAGGCGCAAACCTGCCAGTTCATCAGGAATGAGTCGATCAACAAGATGCTTCTCAGACATTCGCTTTCATCCGGGAGAAACAGGCGTTTGAAATTCCGTCAAAATGGATCGACGAGTCATAAAAAACGCGACCAGGAAAGCACATGAACTTCATTGCGAATTGACCTCACTCATTCGTTTTGGCTTATTTCAACGGCGTATTGAGATATACTCGCCTCTTATTATTCCGACTCACCAGGAAACTGTCATGCGTTTTTGGCGATACGTGGCCCCACTGATTTTGCTCACCACCCTGGCCGCTTGCGCCGGCAGCGGCAACCCGACTGCCGGCTGGTCGCCGGAACACCTTTATAGCGCGGGTAAAACGGCGCTCGATAAGGGAAATTACAACAAGGCCATCAATTACTTTCAAACCTTGCAGGGACGTTATCCTCTCGGCTATTACGCTCAGCAAGCACAACTCGAAGTGGCCTACGCCTATTACAAGAACGGCGAACCCAAATCCGCCATCGCATCGGCGCAAGAATTTATCCGCGAACATCCCCGTTCCCCTGCCGCACCCTATGCCTATTACCTCATCGGCCTCGCCGATTTCAAGGTGACCGGCGGCATTATCCCGCTGTTTCGGCCCGATATCGAATATCAGGTCGATGTACGGCCACTGCGCCGCTCATTCATGGCCTTCAAAACCCTGATCGAAAAATATCCATACAGCAAATACGCATCCGACGCGCGCCAGAGAATGATCTATCTTCGCAACATGCTGGCGGCCCACGACCTCTATGTCGCCGATTACTACCTGCGCCGTGGCGCCTGGGCGGCAGTCATTGACCGTTGCGAAAATGTACTCACGGAATATCCCGGCGCCGCCGGCACTCCCAAGGCATTGGTTATGATGGTCAAAGCCTATCGCAAACTGGATATGAAAACACTTGCCCGGCAAACGTATGAGGTGCTCAAGCTCAATTACCCCAAGCAGGCCGCAAAACTGGAGGGTTGACACCATGACGGATTTCTTTGCCACCATACGCCGCCGCCACTCCGTACGTCATTACCAGGAGGACATGCCGGTCGAGGAGGAAAAACTCAATGCAGTGCTCGAAAGCGCCGTTGCTGCACCTTCGGCGGGCGATCTTCAAGCCTATCAGATCGTCGCCATTCGTGATGCCGCCACCCGCGCTGCGCTGGCCAGAATCACCGACCAGACCTTCCTTGCCGAAGCGCCCGTGAGCCTGGTTTTTTGCACCGACGCCGAACGTTCCGCCAAAGCGTTCGGCGAACGCGGCCGCGAACTCTATGCCTTGCAGGACGCCACCATCGCCGCCTCCTACGCTCAGCTCGCCGCGGTAGCCGGCGGCCTCGGAAGCGCGTGGGTCGGCTATTTCGATGGCGGCGAAGTCGCACGCGCGCTGGATCTCCCGGCTGGGCTCACTCCGGTCGCCATACTCGCGCTCGGCTACCCCGCCGAGCTACCCGAACCCACGCCTCGCCGGCGTCTCGACGAGGTGGTGACCATGCGTTGACGGCCAACGCCGTCATATTGGCCTTTCAGAGGGCTTCGGCATCTTCCTCGCCAGTGCGGATACGGATGATCCGCTCCACCGGCGTAATGAATATCTTTCCGTCCCCGATCTTGCCCGTACGCGCTGCCTGCTGAATCGCCTCCACGCAGGCATCGACCCGGTCATTGGTGACCACGATCTCGATCTTGATCTTGGGCAGGAAATCGACCACATACTCAGATCCACGATACAGCTCCGTATGCCCTTTCTGGCGTCCGAAACCCTTGACCTCGGTCACCGTCATGCCGGTGATCCCCTGTTCCATGAGTGCGGCCCGCACGTCATCTAGACGAAACGGCTTGATAATGGCATCGACTTTTTTCATTTCAGACTCCTCGGTAAGTTGCTGAGATGGTTTCATGATGAGCGGCAACGGTAGCCGGAGGTGATCGGGTAACGCCGATCTTTGCCGAAAGCGCGCGCCGTGATTCTCGGCCCCGGCGGCGCTTGACGACGCTTGTATTCGTTGCGCAACACCATGGCGGCTACCCGCTCCACGGTTTCGCGCTCAAAACCATCGGCCACGATTTGCTCCACGGAGTAATCACGCTCCACGAAACGCTCCAGAATCGGGTCGAGTATCTCGTAAGGCGGCAGGGTATCGGAATCTTTCTGCCCGGGTGCCAGTTCGGCGGAGGGCGGGCGTATCAGCACTCGCTCGGGAATCACGGCACCACGCTCATTGCGCCAGCGCGCCAGGCGATAGACAAGCGTCTTGGGTACATCCTTGAGGGGCGCAAACCCCCCTGCCATGTCACCATACAAGGTGGCGTAACCGACCGCCATTTCGCTCTTGTTGCCAGTCGTCAGCACCATCTTGCTTGTCTTGTTAGAAATAGCCATCAGCAACACGCCGCGACAGCGCGCCTGGATGTTTTCCTCGGTAACATCCGGGGGCATGTTTGCGAATAGCGGCGACAACACCTCCAGAAAAGCATTGAAAGGCGGTTCTATGGAGAGCTCATGCATGTTTATATCAAGGGCCGCGCATTCGGCCCGCGCATCCTCAAGGCTCATCGCGGCGGTGTAGCGCGAAGGCATCGTCACCGCCATCACCGCCTCAGCGCCCAGCGCATCTACCGCTATGGCCAAGGTAAGCGCCGAATCGATTCCGCCGGAAAGCCCCAGCACCACACCGGGAAAGCCGTTCTTGCGCACGTAATCGCGCACCGCAAGGCGCAGCGCCGCATAAGCCCATTCCTCGACCGAGGCCGGCAAGGGCGCGACGCGGCCGTCTCCGCCCGGCAGATCCAGCGTCTCCACTGCTTCGGCAAAGGCCGGCAGGCGACAGGCGAGCTTGCCGGCCGCCCCGAATGCCAGCGAGCTGCCGTCGAACACCAGCTCGTCCTGCCCGCCCACCTGGTTCACGTACACCAGCGGCAGGCCGGTTTCCGCCACGCGCTGGCGCAGCACCGCCTCGCGGGCCGCGTACTGACCGAGATGGAAAGGCGAGGCGTTGATGCCGATGAGCACCTGCGCCCCGGCGGCGAGGGCCTGAGCGGCCGGTTGCGGATGCCAAAGATCCTCGCATACCAGTAAGCCAAGACGGACGCTCTCAACCTCGACCACGCACGCAGACTCGCCTTCGATAAAATATCGCTTTTCATCGAACACGCTGTAATTGGGCAGGCGCTGTTTCGCGTAGCGCGCGCGAATTTCCCCCTCCTGCAGCAGCAAGGCACCATTGCGCAAGCCTTCGGCATCGCGGTATGGAGCTCCGAGCACAACCGCCATGTCCGCCGTTTCCCGAGCGATCCGCCGCAATGCGTCTTCACTGCGTTGCAGGAAGGATTGCCGCAGCAAAAGATCCTCCGGCGGGTACCCCGTCAGCACCAGTTCGGAGAAAATGGCCAGCTTGACGCCCTGATTGGCTTTCGCCGCCCGCGCACGTTCGATGACCATGTCGGCATTACCCTCGATGTCGCCCACCAAGGGATTGCATTGCACCAGCGCGATTCTCAAGCCCATGGGATCACCCACCCGCGAACGGCAGGTCGCCTCAAAGCACACAAGGAATTCACAGCAAAGCCGCCATGCGCGCGCCCATGTCGGCGGGCGAACGCACCACGTGTACGCCCGCCGCTTCCAGCGCGGCGAACTTCTGCTCCGCCGTGCCCTTGCCGCCGGCGATGATCGCTCCGGCATGGCCCATGCGCTTGCCCGGCGGCGCGGTCACTCCGGCGATGTAGGCCACCACCGGCTTGTTGACCTGGGCATTGATATAGGCCGCGGCCTCTTCCTCGGCCTGGCCGCCTATCTCGCCGACCAAGATGATGCCCTCGGTCTGCGGATCGGCGTTGAACAGCGCCAGGCAATCGACGAAATTCATGCCCTGTATGGGGTCGCCGCCGATGCCCACGCAGGTGGACTGGCCCAGCCCCGCCTGAGTGGTCTGATGCACCGCCTCGTAAGTGAGGGTGCCCGAGCGCGAGACGATGCCGACCCGTCCCGGGTGGTGGATATAACCGGGCATGATGCCGATCTTGCACTCACCCGGGGTGATCACGCCGGGGCAGTTGGGGCCGATCAGGCGCGCCTGCGGATAATCGGCCAGCGCCGCGCGCACCCGCAGCATGTCCAGCACCGGTATGCCCTCGGTGATGCACACGATGAGTTCCAGCCCCGCGTCGGCGGCCTCGAGGATGGCGTCGGCCGCGAACGGCGGCGGCACGTAGATCATCGTCGCCTGCGCGCCAGTTGCTTTTGCCGCCTCATGCACAGTGTCGAACACCGGCAGGCCGAGATGCGTCTGCCCGCCCTTGCCGGGCGTCACGCCGCCGACCAGTTTCGTGCCATAGGCCAATGCCTGTTCGGAATGAAAACTTCCTTGCTTGCCGGTGAAGCCTTGGCATATCACCCGCGTATTCTTATCCACCAAAATACTCATGCCGCCTCCCCGGCCGCCAGGGCCACCGCTTTTTGCGCCGCCTCGGCCAATCCTGAAGCAGCCACCACATTCAGGCCGGAGCCGGCGAGCAAGGCGCGGCCCTCCTCGGCCCGCGTGCCTTCCAGACGCACTACCACCGGCAGGCGCACGTCGATTTCGTCCATGGCCTGCAAGAGGCCCTCGGCAATCAGATCGCAGCGCACAATGCCACCAAAAATATTGACCAGCACGACGCGCACGTGTTCGTCGGAAAGAATCAGCTTGAACGCTTCGGTGACCCGTTCTGCAGTGGTGCCGCCGCCCACGTCGAGGAAATTGGCCGGCTCGCCGCCACACAGCTTGATCAGATCCATGGTTGCCATCGCCAGGCCGGCGCCGTTGACCATGCAGCCAATGGCGCCTTCGAGATGGATATAATTGAGGCCATGCGCGCGAGCGCGGGCCTCGCGGGAATCCTCCTGGCTCACGTCGCGCAGAGCGGCCAGATCAGGGTGGCGAAACAAGGCGCTGTCGTCCAACGCAACTTTCGCATCCACCGCCAGCAGCTCGCCCTCTCGCGTCACCGCCAGCGGATTGATCTCGATCAACGAGGCGTCGGTGTCTAGCAACAATCGATGCAGCTTCAGCAGCAACTCGGAAAACGCGCCGACCAGCTTCGGCTCCAGCCCCAGTGCGAAGCCAATGCGCCTTCCCTGCCAGGGCAACAGCCCAGCGGCTGGATGGGCATGCTCGCTGACGATGCACTCGGGCATCTGCGCCGCCACTTGCTCGATATCCATGCCGCCAGAGGAGGAAGCAATCGCAGCCACGCGGCGGCGTTCGCGATCCACGAGTAGGCTAACATACAGCTCGCGCTCAATGGCGGTCGCCGGTTCGATCAACACCGTTTCCACCGGCAGCCCCTCGGGGCCGGTCTGGGGAGTGACGAGCCGCCGCCCCAGCAGAGATTCGACCGCCTCACAAAGCGCCTCGCGGCTACGCACCAGACGCACGCCGCCCGCCTTGCCGCGCCCTCCCGCGTGAATCTGAGCCTTGACCACCCAGGCCGCTCCGCCCAGCGCCTCGGCCGCCGCCCAGGCCTCCTCGGGCGAAAGCGCGGTACGGCCAGCGGGCACTTTCACGCCGTAACGCACGAACAACTGCTTGGCCTGATATTCATGTAGATTCATGGAACGCCCCTGTAAGATGCATGACGAAGGCGATTTGTTCACCGCCCGAATTCGGATACGCTATTCTGCCCCATTTGGAGATTCGTTTGCCATGGCCCGCCTGCTCGCCATCCTGCTCATTGCCGCGTTCGCTTGGTATCTATATCGTCGCTTGCAAGCGACGCATCCAGCCTCGCGCCCCGGCAGGCATACCGAAGACACCGTCAAATGCGCCCATTGCGGCGTCTATCTGCCAGCCCGCGACGCTCTGCATGAGGGCTCACGGGCATGGTGCTGCGAGGCGCACCACCGCCTCGATCAATCCCGACACGAGTGAACGCGCGCGGGCCCAAGCGAGTATGATGCGATATCCTGATTCATCGTCTGCCGCCTCGAACGCATGGCGGGCGCTGCAATTATTCAACATCTACCGCATTCTTGTCGCCCTGCTGTTCATCGGCCTGCTGCTGAGCAATTTGCGCAGCCGTTATCTGGGGCATACCTATCCTCGTTTGTATGCCTTCGACCTGCTCGGCTATCTGCTGGTGGCTATCTTTGCTCTGTTCACCGCCCGACTGCGCTCGCCGCCCTTCGCAATCCAGGCGGGCGCGCTCGCTGCACTCGACATCACTTTCGTCTTCCTGCTTCTGCATTCCAGTGGCGGTTTGGCCAGTGGCCTCGGCGTCCTTCTCATTCCGCCGGTGGCAGCCGTCGGCGTACTCATGCCCGGCATCTGGGCGCTGTTTGCGGCCGCCGTCGCTTCCCTGTTGCTCATCGGTGATCAGACGCTGCTGTTCTGGCAAGGCGTGGCCGACGATCGCGCCTATGCTTCTGCGGGCTTTCTCGGCCTGGCCTTGTTTGCCACCGCGATCATCAGCCAGTACCTTGGCAATCGCGCCCGTGCCGGAGAAGCCCTGGCCACCCGCCGCGGCATCGATCTTGCCAATCTCACCGAACTCAGCGAATACGTCATCGATCACTTGCAAAGCGGTCTGATCGTGATCGATTTGCAAGGCCGCTTGCATCTGATCAATCAGCGCGCAAAAGCCTTGCTCGGCCTCGGCACGCCCCCTGAGAGCCGCTATCTTGGCCGGATCTCCCCGCCGCTGATGGATCTTGCACGCGCCTGGCGGCGTCAAACGACCGGCCACGCGCCGACCCTGCGCCTGGAGGGACGGGAGAAGGATCTACGCGTCGAGTTCGCCGCCCTGCCCGGCGATTCCGGCGCGGTGATCATCACCCTGCATGATCAGGCCGAGCTGGTGGCCCGCATCCAGACGGCCAAACTGGCCTCCCTGGGCCGCCTGGGCGCCAGCATCGCGCATGAAATCCGCAATCCCTTGTCGAGCATCAGCCATGCGGCGCAATTGCTGCAGGAATCCGCCTCCCTCGACCCGAGCGACCGCCGTTTGCTGGACATCATCCGCGCTCAGAGCGACCGCATCGACCGCATCATCGCCGACGTACTGCGTTTGGCGCGCAAGGAACCGCCCGCCACGGCGACCCTCGATCTCGCCCGCTGGCTGCCAGCGCGCGCCGACATCCTCAAACTATATGCCGGAAGCGATGCGCTCGTGCGCATTCATGCACACGATTCGCCGCTGCGGGTGAGCTTCGATGAAAACCAGCTGGAACAGATCCTTGCCGGCTTGTGTGAAAATGCCGCCGTGCATGGACGTTCTGCCGACGGCCGGCTGGAAATCAGCCTCGAAGTCCGCCGTGATGCCGAAAGCGGAGCGATCGTGCTGGACGTATGCGACAAAGGCCCGGGCATTGCCCGCGAACACCTGGAGCATTTGTTCGAGCCTTTTTTCACTACTTCCGTCTCCGGCACCGGCCTTGGCCTCTATCTGGCACGCGAACTGTGCCTGATCAACGGTGCCGAGATCATTTACGTCCCCACGCCCGGCGGTGCCTGTTTCCGTCTGCGCTTTTTACCGGCGGAGGGTTCGCTTTAGCAGGCTCTGAGACTGTTAAAATATCCTGACCCGGATGTTTCACAAATTCCCGCGATACCGGCACTAGTTATGGAACATTCGGGCTGATAATCCGCCAAAATGCCTCTTAAGGATTCGCCCATGCCCAGCCGCAAGATTCTCGTCGTCGATGACGAACCCGACATCCGTGAACTGCTCGAAATCACTTTCATGCGCATGGGGCTGGAAACACGCGCCGCGGAGGCTCTGGCCGAGGCGCGCGCGCTCCTCGAAGCCGAAGACTTCGGCCTGTGCCTCACCGACCTGCGCTTGCCGGACGGCTCCGGCATCGATCTGGTCGAATACATACAACAACGCCACCCCGGACTCCCGGTGTCTGTCATCACCGCCTACGGCAGCATGGAAACCGCGATCGCCGCGCTCAAGGCCGGCGCCTTCGATTTTCTCGCCAAACCCATCGATGTGCCTCGCCTGCGAGTGCTGGTGCAATCCGCCCTCAAGGCCGGCGGCCCGCCGAAGGGCACGCCTAACCGGCGCGCCAGCCGCCTGCTCGGCGACTCCCCCGCCATGCGGCGCATCCGCGAACTGGTCGCCAAGCTCGCGCGCAGCCAGGCGCCGGTGTTCATCCACGGCGAATCCGGCACCGGCAAGGAACTCATCGCCCGCCAGATTCACGATCAGGGGCCGCGCCGCACCGCGCCGTTCGTGCCCGTCAACTGCGGCGCCATCCCCGCCGAGCTGGTGGAAAGCGAATTCTTCGGCCACCTCAAGGGCAGTTTCACCGGCGCCGCCGCCGACAAGCCCGGCCTGTTCCAGGCCGCCGACGGCGGCACCTTGTTTCTCGACGAGGCCGCCGACCTACCGCTGGCGATGCAGGTCAAGCTGCTGCGCGCCCTGCAGGAAAGGAAGGTCAAGCCGGTCGGCGCCACTGCCGAGATTCCGGTGGACGTGCGCATTCTTTGCGCCTCGCACAAAGACCTGGCCGAAGAAGTCGCCGCCGGCCGCTTCCGCCAGGATCTGTACTACCGCCTCAACGTGATCGAAATCGTCGCCCCGCCCCTGCGCGAACGGCGCGAAGACATTCCCCTGCTCGCCTCTCGCCTGCTCGAGCGCATCGGCGAGCGCTGGGGCCAGCCCGCGCCCACGCTGTCCGAAGACGCGCTGGAACGCCTGCAAAATTACGACTTTCCCGGCAACGTGCGCGAACTGGAAAACATCCTCGAACGCGCCTCTACCTTATGTGAAGGCCGCCTCATTCGCGCCGCCGACCTCTCCTTGCCGATGAGGCACGCCGCGCCTTCGGGGCCACCGACCGCGGCGCCCGAGAAACCGCCCGCGAAAGCACAGGAAAACGCCCCCCTCGACACCCGCCTCGTCATGCAGCAGCGTGACATCATTTTGCGCGCGCTGGAAGACTGCCGCTGGAACCGCACCGCCGCCGCCGTCAAACTCGGCCTCAGCCTCCGTCAGCTCCGCTACCGTCTGAAAAAGCTGGGCATAGAATAAAGCGGTGGCGGCAGGTTTCGACAAAATTTGTCACATTCCGACAATTCTCGTCACCCTCTTTGCCCGCGCCGCCGGCCGCAACTGCATTGGCGCGTGAACACGCGCCTGGCACGGATTTTGAAAGGCTATGCACAGCCGCAATAAAACGGCGCAAACCATACGAACCCATGGAGACCCCAATCATGAAGAAAAATCTGCAACAAGGCTTCACCCTGATCGAACTGATGATCGTGGTGGCCATCATCGGCATACTCGCCGCCATCGCCATCCCGATGTATTCGAACTATGTCGTCAAGTCACAGGCCGCCGCCGGCCCGGTGCTCTCGGCCGGCGCACGCACCGCCGTCGCCGAGTGGTACGCCAGCCATGGTAACTTCACTATAGGCACAGCTACGCCCGCCAACGCTTCGCTCGGTCTGGCTGAGCCCGCCAGCATTGCCGGCAAGTACGTCAAGAGCGTCAGTGTCGCCGATTCTGGCCAGATCACCGTCACCTACAGCGACAAGACCAACACCGCGCTGTCCGGCAAAACGCTGGTCGAATCGCCCGTGGCCAACAACGGCTCGGTGCAGTGGAAATGCTCCAAAACCAGCACCGTCGACACCGCCAAATACCTCGGTTCCTTCTGCGGTTAAGCAGAAAACCAGGCGACGCTTGCGCCAACCGCCTCTAAGCACAAGCAGCAAGCGGCATGAGCCTGACTTCGCGCCCCGTCATCGACGGGGCGTTTTTTATGGCCCGCCGCGCCGGCTCTGGCCGGCGCCGTGCCGTATAATCGCGTCGGCGCGCCCTTTGCGCTTCGACCCGAACCCGTATCCCAGGAATCTTTATGCGTCAGACCCTGACTTTCGCCGCCGGCCTGCTCCTGGCTCTCGCCGTCACGGTGCTGATTTACTGGCCGGGGGTACACGGCCCCTTCCTGCTGGACGATTTCGCCAACATCGTCAACAACCCGGCGCTGAAAATCCATCGCCTGGACTACAGCGCGCTGATGGCGGCGGCCTTTTCCTCCGACGCCGGCCCCCTGCACCGTCCCATCGCCATGCTCAGCTTCGCGCTGAACGAATACTTCTTCGGCCCGGGAGCCGCATCCATGAAGGCGACCAACATCGTCATCCACGCCGTCAACGGCGGGCTGGTGTATGCCTTCATGACCCGGCTGCTCACCGCCTACCGCCGGCGCTTCCGCCCCGAGCTGACGCGCGGCCAGGTGCTGGGCGCGGCGCTGGCTATCGCCTGCGCCTGGCTGGCGCTGCCCATCAACCTCACCGCCGTGCTCTACGTGGTGCAGCGCATGACCAGCCTGTCCGCCACCTTCGTGCTGATCGGGCTGATCTTCTACCTGTGGGGGCGGCTGCGCATGCTCGAAGGCCGCGCGGGGCTGTGGATGCTGTGGTTCGGCATCGCTTTTTTCGGCGCGCTGGCGGTGCTGACCAAGGAAGACGGCGCGCTGCTGCCGGTGTACACGCTGGTCATCGAATGGGCGCTGTTCGGCTTCGCCCGCGCCGGCGGCGGGCGCGACCGTAGGCTGTATGTGCTGTATGCCGCGCTGCTGCTCGCGCCGGGCGCGGCGGGGCTGGCCTGGCTGTGGCCCGGCGTCGCCGGCAGCTTCCATCACTCCGGCCGGCCGTTCACCATGGCCGAGCGCCTGCTCACCGAGCCGCGCGTGTTCTTCGACTATATCTACTGGACGCTGGCGCCCAACCTGAACGCGCTGTCGCTGTATCACGACGATTATCCCATTTCTCGCGGCATTCTCTCGCCGCCGACCACGCTGCTTTCCATTCTCGGCGTGATTGCGCTGCTGGCCGTGGCGGTCTGGCAGCGGCGCAAGCGCCCGCTGCTGGCGCTGGGTATCGTCTGGTTCTTCGCCGGGCAACTGATGACCGGCACGATTTTCAATCTCGAACTGGTGTTCGAGCAGCGCAACTATCTGCCTGACCTGGGGTTGTTGCTGGCGCTGTTCGGAACGGTGCTGCTGGAGCCGCCGGTCGAATACCTGAAACTCGCCCGCCGCACGCTGGTGGTGGCGCTCATCGCCCTGTACGCGCTGATCCTCGGCCTGCGCGTGCAGGAGTGGTCGAACGGCCTGCGCCTGGCCGAGATGCAGGCGGCCATGCATCCGCACTCGCCGCGCGCCACCTATGCATTAGGGCGGATTCTGGGTGCGGCGGCCATCAGCGAACCGCACAACGCCAAACTCATCGAGACCGCCACCCGCGCGCTGGACGAGTCCGCTGCCATTCCCGGCTCCAGCCTGCTGGCCGATCAGGCGCTGCTGATCCTCTACGCGCAGGTGCACCGCCCCATCGACCCCAAGTGGTGGCGGCGCATTGATCACAAGCTGGAAGCCCAGCCTCTGTCGGCGCAGAACCAGGTGTCGCTGCAATATCTGGTGACTTGCGAGGTGGAAAAGCATTGCCGGTTTTCCAACCGGCGGATGCAGAAAATGTTTTCCATCGCCCTGAAACGGTTTCCGGACAATCCGAATCTGCTCAGCATCTACGCCAACTGGGTGTTGAACGTGCGCCACGAACCGCTGGCCGCGCGCGCCCTGATGCGAAAGGCGGTCACGCTCGACCCGCGCCAGCCGCAATACTGGGTTAACCTGATCCGTCTGGATATCGCCTTGTACCGCTTCAAGGACGCCCGCGCCGAGATCGCGCAACTGGCGCGCTACAACCGC
The DNA here is from genome assembly GCA_027013225.1 of Acidihalobacter sp. Lineage (GTDB taxonomy): Bacteria > Pseudomonadota > Gammaproteobacteria > DSM-5130 > Acidihalobacteraceae > Acidihalobacter_A. The sequence goes on from JALUXU010000022.1 coordinate 18,869, forward strand.
CTGGGCCAGCTCGACGATACCCTGCGTTCTTTGCGCCGGCAGCTGCAACAAGCCGAGGCGACTTTTTCCCGGCAGGTGAAAAAGGCCAAGGCGAAAGCGCCGCCGTGAAAAGCGTTAATCAGCGCTTTTAATGGCGATGACAAGATCCATGACATTGGTGCCGGTGGGCCCAGTGGTCACGAGATCGCCGCTCAAGGCGAGAAAAGCACCGGAATCCGCTTTGGCCAGAGCCTCGGCGGCGCTCATTCCTCCAGCCTCGCCCCGCGCCACGGTGCCGCCGTCAACAAGGGCGCCGGCGTCCGCCGTGGGACCGTCAGTGCCGTCGCTGCCGGCGGCCAGCAATACCACCGAGCGGCATCCCGCCAGCTCGATTGCGGCAGTGAGCGCGAAATGCTGGTTGCGCCCGCCACGTCCCGGGTTGGGTGGCAAGCGCAGTGTGGTTTCGCCGCCCCAGATCCAGGCGCCGGGTTGAGCGGTTTTCATAAAGCGGCCGATCTCTCTTGCGGTGACGGTGGTGTCGCCGAACAAGCGCTGCACGGGAAGATGGGCGACGAAACCGCGCGCCTTTGCGGTCTCGGCGGCCGCAAGCAGAGCATCATCCAGCCGCGCGACGATCTCATGGGGAACCGGTAAAGCCTTGGGGATGAAAGGCGGCGCGCGCTCGACCCATTCGCGCAGCCACGCCGGAAGCGGCGGCAAGTCGCCAGGCAACGGTTCGGCCAGCAGTCCCGAGCCGATGATGCGGATATCGTCACCGGCCACATCGGATATCTCCAGCACCCGAGCCGGCCTGTGGCCGAGCCAGGCACGCAGGCGACCGCCTTTGATCCTGGAAAAGCGCTGACGAATACGATTGACCGCCTCGATATCGAGGCCGCTCGCCAGTAGCCAGTCATTGATCTTTCGCAAGGCATTCAAGTCCATGCCCGGCGGCAGGACCTCGACCAGACTGGAAGCGCCTCCGGAAACAAGAAACAGCACAAAAGCCTCCGGCGGCAAGGACTCCAGGCAGCCAATCAGGGCTTCTCCCGCAGCCAGGCTGCCTGGCCCCGGAACCGGATGCTCGCCAATGCATGCCCGCCATTTTTGCGGCTCATGCAGATCTTTTGGCTCATAGCCTTGCTTGGTGACCAACAGGCCGTCGGCGAAGTCGCTTCCCAGCGCTTCTTCGGCACCCATCGCCATGGAAGCGGCCGCCTTGCCGATGGCGACGATATGCCGCTCACCGGCCGGCACGGGATGGGCCTGCAAAGCGCTGCGCACTGTGCGGCGCCCTTCCACGCGGCGCAAAGCGGCGTGAAATATTTCCAGCGCCTGGCGGCGAAGATCGGCCTCAGTCAAGGCCACGGCTCAGGTCGCGCATAATGTCGTTTACATTTTCAAGACCTACCGAAACGCGCAACAAGCCTTCGCGAATGCCAGCCGCCTCACGCTGTTCGGGGCTGAGACGTCCATGCGTGGTGGTGGCGGGATGGGTAATCGTGGTTTTGGTGTCGCCGAGATTGGAGGTGATGGACAGCATCCGCGTGGAGTCGATCACCCGCCAGGCCGCCTCCCGTCCGCCCTTGACTTCAAAAGAAACCACGCCGCCAGGCCCGGATTGCTGAGTCATCGCAAGCGCATGTTGAGCATGACTGGCAAGACCGGGGAAATAGACCCGCTCCACCGCTGGATGGCTTTCAAGAAACTCGGCCAGAGCCTGGGCGTTGGCGCTGTGGGCGCGCATGCGCAGATCGAGCGTTTCCAGTCCCTTTAGGAATACCCATGCGTTGAATGGGCTCATGGTGGGGCCTGCGGTGCGAAGAAAGCCGAACACCTCCTTGCCCACCTTTTCCGCATCACCCACCACCGCGCCGCCTACGCACCGTCCCTGGCCGTCGAGATATTTGGTGGCCGAATGGATCACCAGATCCGCGCCCAGCGCAAGCGGTTTTTGCAGGGCCGGAGTGCAAAAACAATTGTCCACCGCCAGCCAGGCGCCGTGGGCATGGGCCAGATCGACCAGCGCGCGGATATCGGCAAGTTCCATCAAGGGATTGGAAGGGGTTTCAGCGAACAGTAGACGAGTATTTGGCGAAATGGCCGCTTCCCATGCGGATACGCTGGTCTGATCGACGAAATCCACGCCGATGCCAAAGCGGCTGAGATAACGCTCGAAAAGGGTGATGGTGGAACCGAAGACGCCGCGCGAACAGACGATGTGATCGCCCTGGCTGAGCAGCGCGAGGCAAACAGAGAGGATCGCTGCCATGCCCGAGGCGGTAGCGACGCAGGCTTCCCCGCCTTCCAGGGCCGCAAGGCGATCCTGGAAAGTGCGCACGCTGGGATTGGTGAAACGCGAATAGATATTCCCCTGCTTTTCTCCAGAGAAAACCGCTGCGGCTTCGGCGGCGCTTGAGAAGGTAAAACTCGAGGTGGTATAGATCGGCTCGGAATGTTCGTGCTCGATGCCACGCACCTGACCCGCGCGAACGGCGAGCGTTTCAAATCCAAAATCCTCATTATGCATGACATGACCCCCAAGGCGAATAGAGAAGAAACGGAAAACGGCAGGATAGCCGAGTCAGGAGCCGCATTCCAGAGGCATGTATAGCGGAAAATGGGCTCACGAAAGGCGTTGGCGCACAGTTTCGAACAGGCAGATTCCGGCGGCCACGGATACGTTCAGGCTTTCCATGCTCGGATCAATGGGAATGCGCACGCGCAGGTCACATGCCTTTGCTGTCAGCCGCCGCAAGCCGGCGCCTTCCGCTCCCAGCACCCACACCAGCGGAACCCGCAAATCCTGTGCGTACAGGCTTTCCTTGGCCGAGCCATCGGCGCCGATGACCCATAGGCCGGATTTTTTCAAGGCTTCCAGAGCACGCACCAGATTGGTCACGCTGAAAAAAGGGACAATATCGGCCGCGCCGGAAGCCGCTTTGCGCGCCACGGGAGTCAAGGTGGCCGCACGATCGCGCGGCGCGATCACTGCCAGCGCGCCTGCCGCCGCCGCGGTACGCAAACAGGCGCCAAGGTTGCGTGGATCGGTGACGCCATCCAGAGCCAGCAGCAGGGGTGATCGGGCGGCTTCGACCCGTTCGAGCAACTCGGATTCACCAAGCGGCGGCAATGGGCGGTATTCGGCAACAACGCCCTGGTGACGGCCATCGGCAACGCGCTTGTCCAACGCCTTGCGCGACCCGCTCTGCACGGACACGCCCTGGCTTCTCGCCTGTTCCGCCAGGGCTTGCAAGCGTTGATCGTTGCGGCCCGCGTCGATCATCACGCTGAGTACGCGCTCGGGCTCATGCGCAAGGGCCGCCTCGACCGCGTGAATGCCATGCAGCCAGATCGTATGCTTGCCGCTCATGCCTTTTTCCGCCGCTTACGGCTTGCGCCGCGCTTGCGTCTTGAATTGCTCTTTTTCGAAGTGGGCGATAACCGTTCTTCCCCTTCTTCCACCGGCACGAAATCGATTTTGCGTTCATCGAGATCGACTCTCGCCACTTGTACCCGTAAAGGATCGCCGAGCCGGTACACGCGTCCGCTGCGTTCGCCGCGCAAGCATTGGCCGATGGGGTCGAATTGATAGTAATCGTTGCGCAGCGCCGTCACATGCACCAGCCCTTCCACGTAAATGTCTTTTAACTGCACGAACAGGCCAAAGCTGGTAACAGTGCTGATAAGGCCGTCGAATTCACCGCCGAGTTTGTCTTGCATGTATTCGCACTTGAGCCAGTCGACCACATCGCGCACGGCTTCGTCGGCACGCCGCTCAGTCATGGAACAGTGTTCTCCGAGAGACACCATTTCGGCCTGGGTATAGTCGAATTCGGCCGGCTTGCGGCCGCTCAGGGCGTGGTAGATCCCGCGATGCACAAGAAGATCGGGATATCGCCGTATCGGCGAGGTGAAATGCGCGTAGGCCGGATGCGCGAGGCCGAAGTGGCCACTATTGTCCGGCGAATACACCGCTTGCTGTAAAGAGCGCATCAGCATCGTCTGGATCAGTTCCGCGTCAGGGCGGCCCTTTATCTGGCGCATCAAGGCGGCATAATCCTTCGGTGTGGGTGAATCGCCTCCTCCCAGGGTCAAGCCCATTCCGCCCAGAAAAGCGCGCAGTTTTTCCAGCCGCTCGATCGTGGGGCCTTCGTGGATGCGATACAGCGTGGGTATCTTGCGCCGGCCGAGGAATCGGGCGGCGGCCACATTGGCCACGATCATGCATTCTTCAATGAGTCGGTGGGCGTCGTTTCGCACCACCGGGACGATGCGTTCGATTTTCTGCTCTTCCCCGAAGACGATACGCGTTTCCTGAGTATCGAAATCTATCGCTCCGCGCCGGCGACGAGCGCGTGCCAGCGCTTTATAGAGCGCATACAAATCTTCCAGATGCGGCACCAGCGTCTCGCGGCGGCGTCGGGCGGGCAAACTGCGATCGACCAGGATTTCGGCCACTTCGGTATAGGTCAGGCGCGCGGCCGAGCGAATCACCGCAGGATAGAATTCATGAGTTTTCAGTGCACCGCCCTTGGAGATCTGCATGTCGGCCACCACCGCAAGGCGGTCGACCTCAGGATTGAGGGAACACAAACCGTTTGACAGAGCTTCGGGCAGCATGGGGATCACGCGGTTGGGAAAATAGACCGAGGTGCCCCGCTTGGCCGCTTCTTCATCGAGAGCGCTATCCTTGCGCACATAATGACTCACGTCGGCAATCGCCACCACAAGACGCCAGCCACCCTCTGGCAAGGGTTCACAATAAACGGCATCGTCGAAATCGCGGGCATCCTCGCCATCGATGGTAACCAGCGGCAACGCCCGAAGATCCACCCTTCCCCGCTTGTCTTCTTCAGCCACTTCGCTGTCCAAGGCGTGCGCCACGTCCTCGACGATTTCCGGCCATTCGAACGGCAGCTCGAAACTGCGCACGGCGATATCCACCTCCATTCCGGGCGCCATGTGATCACCCAGGATCTCTACAACGCGCCCGATGGGCTGCTTGTGCTTGCTCGGCTGTTCAACGATCGCCGCCAGCACGATTTGACCGTTGCGCGCTCCCATCGTGGCTTCAGGCGGAATCAGCACGTCCAAAGTGAGACGCTTGTTGTCGGGAGAGACGTAGGCCACGCCATGCTCTTCGAAAAAACGCCCCACCACTTGATGGGTGTTGCGTTCCAGCACCTCAATTACGGCGCCTTCCTGGCGTCCGCGATGATCGACGCCCATGATGCGCACCACCGCCCGATCGCCATGAAAAAGCCTTCTCATTTGCCGGGGAGCGAGAAACACGTCATCACCGCCTTCATCCGGCGACAAAAACCCGAAACCATCGGGATGAGCGATCACCCGCCCGCGCACCAACCCCTTCTCGCTTACCGGAAGGAAAGCCCCCTTGCGGTTGCGCACCACTTGCCCATCCCGCTGCATGGCGCGCAAGCGCCTGTCCAGCGCTTCCAGATCCACCGGCTCGCTCAAAGCCAAGGTCTCGGCAAGAGATTCGAAATCCAGCGGCCCTTCAGCCTCGTCGAGCACCTGAAGGATCATTTCGCGACTGGGTATGGGACGCGCATATTTGGAAGCCTCGCGCTCGGCATGAGGATCTCTTGGTGTTTCCCTCGTTTTCTGCTTTTTCATATAAATTCCTTTAATTGATTATTCCATCTGTATGTATTCAAACGTTATATTCGGATCAATCGTCATAACAACGCTTCTGGACAAGTGGAAAAACGCTCCGCTCTCCGCTTGCTGAAGTCGCGCTCGTCCGGGCATTGCCCGCAGACTTGATAGGTTTCGTTGCTCACTGTGTGACTGCTCACACACGAATAGGTTCGTTATAGTTTTTCAAGATAGCCATTGGTTGAATAACGACATGATAACGAATTGACAAGTGCAAAGGGACATTGTAAATTGCGCGTCTTGGCACTGCCGAGGTGGCGGAATTGGTAGACGCGCTAGCTTCAGGTGCTAGTGGGGGAAACCCCGTGGAGGTTCAAGTCCTCTCCTCGGCACCATGCAATCAAGACTTTTCTTCGCAGCCCGCCCAATGCCTTTCCTGTACCGCGAATCCCTGGCCACTCCCATCGGCAATGTGGAAATCATCACCGATGACAAAGAACGAGTGGTTTCCATCGATTTCGAGCAACCACTCGAATCCGCGAGTTATCCGCCACGCCCATCGGCCTCTAGTGCAATGCGGGCGCTCGTGTGGTATTTCAATGGTGCTCTGGATGTACTGCAGGAAGATTTTACCTTTGCACCCTGCGGCACATCGTTCCAGAACACTATCTGGCGCGCGTTACAGGAAATTCCCGCCGGTCAAACAATCAGCTACGCTGAACTGGCTAGGCGCGCCGGCAAGCCACGAGCGGCGCGCGCCGCTGGCCTGGCCAATGGCGCCAACCCGTTCCCCATTCTGATCCCCTGCCATCGCGTGATCAGGGCGGATGGGGGGCTGGGAGGCTACAGCAGCGGCGTCGAACGAAAACGTTGGCTGCTACGACATGAAGGTGTCGAATTTGACGGCAACGACATCCTGCGATCCAAATCCAATCCATCAAAACAATCGTAACCCCCTTGATACGGGCAGCCGTAAAATCCGATGTGGACAGGATCGCGGCGATCTATAACTTCTATGTCCAAAATACGACAATCACCTTCGAAGAACTTGAAATAGATGCCGCGCAGATGGCATCGCGAATCACTGCCGTGAGCCAGGCTAATCTTCCATGGCTGGTGGCCACTGAAGGCTCAAAACTCTTGGGTTATGCCTACGCAGCACCCTGGCATTCGCGCTCCGCATACCGTTTCACGGTCGAGAGCACCATCTATCTGGCGCCCGGTTCTATTGGTTGCGGTCTGGGCACCACCCTCTACCATGCATTGTTCGCGTATCTGCGAAAATGCGGCGTTCATACCGTCATCGCCAGCATCGCCTTACCCAATGCCGCAAGCGTCAACTTGCATGAAAAATTCGGAATGAAAAAGACTGGTTGTTTCCGTGAGGCCGGATATAAATTCGGACGTTGGATTGATGTGGGCTATTGGCAAATTTTGCTTTAGCAATGCATTGCAACGATGTTCACGAAAATCCAATTCAAGGAAAATATCATGTTCGCACACGTCAAACCCTATGAGGGCGACCCTATCCTCAGCCTCATGGAGCGATTCCTCCTCGACCGCAGACCGCACAAAATCAATCTTTCCATTGGCTATTATTACGATGAGAACGGCCAGGTGCCTCCGTTCAAGGCCGTGGCCGCAGCGAGCGAATCTTTGCGCGAAGCATGGCGGAATGCTTCTCTTTATCTACCCATGGAAGGGCTGCCCGCTTACCGCGACGGTGTACAGCGTCTGCTGTTCGGGTATGACGCAAAAGCAACAGAACATGAGCGTATCGCCACAATCCAGACGGTAGGTGGTTCCGGGGCGCTCAGGATCGGCGCTGACTTCCTCAAGCGGCATTTTCCCCAGTCAGGCGTGTGGGTGAGCGACCCGACCTGGGAAAACCATGTGGGTATTTTTTCCGCCGCAGGGTTCGATGTAAACAACTATCCCTACTTCGATCAGCGAACACGGAACGTGAATGCCCAGGCAATGCTCGAGACGATTTCCGGCTTGCCACCGCGCAGCATTCTCTTGCTTCACCCCTGTTGTCACAATCCTACCGGAGCCGACCTCACGAAAAGCCAATGGGATCAAGTCATTGACATCATCGAAGAACGCCACTTAATCGCCTTCCTGGATATAGCCTATCAGGGATTTGGCGAGGGACTTGAAGAGGACGCCTATGCCATCCGTGCCCTGGCCGAGCGCGATCTGCCGTTTCTGGTCGCAAATTCTTTTTCGAAAATATTTTCTTTGTATGGAGAACGTGTCGGCGGGCTGTCTGTTTTTTGCGAAAACAGTGCCTCCGCTGAAAAGGTTCTAGGGCAGCTGAAATACGCCGTACGCTGCATTTACTCCAGTCCACCTCGTCACGGTGCAGAAATTGTGACGATGATACTCTCTGACCAAGCTCTTTACGCCAATTGGACAGACGAACTCGAAGGTATGCGCCTGCGCCTGCTGAAAATGCGTACTCAGCTTGCCCAACTGCTCAGCGAGCGCGTGCCCGAGCAGAACTTCGACTATCTGGTGCGCCAACGCGGGCTGTTCAGTTATACCGGACTTGCTACCGAACAAGTCGAGCGTCTCCAGGAAGAGTTCGGAATCTACGTGCTTTCCAGCGGTCGGCTTTGCGTGGGCGGTATCAACCAGGGCAATATCGCACGCGTGGCCGATGCCCTCGCGGCCGTGATGTGAAAGACGGCTACTACGGAGAATAATCGGTGAAAATCGTTTTCGATCAATTATATGATTTTAATAACACTATCAACCATCGTTGCCGCGATAAGCATGATCGAAAACAGTGTCAGCGCAGTTATTGGCGCAATGGTGATCGCGCCTTTACTCGACCCCAATGTGGCGCTAGCCTTTGGTTCTTCCCTTGGGGGGATCTTAAATTGATGCGCAAAGCCGCATTTTCACTGCTGGCTGGCCTCTCTCTAGCCATCGTCCTTAGCGCACTAATCGGACTGGCTTGACCCTATCCTCTGAATAGTCATGAGTTGCTTTCCCGTATCACACCAAATTACGAAGCTATCGCTCTGGCGCTCGCATCTGGCGCCGCGGCCGCCCCCTCTCGTTGACCACAGGCCTTTCCAGCGTGATGGTCGGCGTTATGGTGGCCGTTGCCTTGCTTCCTCCAGCATCGGCGCTCGGCTTGTTTCTGGGCGCGCATGAGTTCGCCTTTGCCAGCGCCGCCACTTTATTGCGGGCCGTGAATGCGGTTTGTGTCAATCTAGCCTGTAAACTCGTTTTCCTAGCCAAAACCATTCTCCCCCGAACGTGGGTCGAGAAAGAACGCGCCAAACGATCTACCTTGATCTATTTTATCGTCTGGAGCGTCACCCTTGGCTTGCTTATTCTTATCATCTTTTTCAGGAACAAGACATTGCATGGATGACGCCATCGCGCGTTGCTGACTGCTAAGGCGCCCTGCAATATTCCCAGGATTTCTTCAGGCATGAGCACAGATTTTCGCGCCTCCGAGTTTTCTGAGGCTGTTATAATCGATCGGTGCGGAGACGGCTCGCTAAAAGATAAAAAAAAGGGCGCATATGCGCCCTTAAGCAGGAGGAGTCGACCAGGATCACAGAGAGACACTTTGAGATCCCAATCTTAATAATGCAGGAGCCGTGCCATGATGGAAATGTCCGGCCCGATTTTTTATTCGGTTGCCGACAAAACCCAATAACTTCTTGAATAACAGATATATTTTTGTATATTCTAAAATGGAAGCCAATCCAGCAAACATTGCTGGCACTCTCATACCGATTTAGCCGCCCTCAAGATTATATAGTGTATTATCAATAGGTTGTCTCGATAAGGCCGGCAGCTACCCGAGGATCCCATTACAACATGACCATTGATCCCCGAGAATAAAACATTCTGGCTTGAGATGTGGCGAATTGTGCATGCCAAGCGATCATGCACCAAAATTGCCCACAGGTATGAAGAAACATTTGGGTGGAGTTTTATCTAGAGAAAACCCGGGGTTGCCCCCGGGGCATTACAATTTCCAAACTGAGTGACCTGTCAGATTCAGGGAGAATCGAATCAACCATAGTGAAGAATTGTCGCTACGCTCCCCAAATCCGGCAGGCTCTTGGAAAGACTTATTTCAAACCAAGTTCTTTGGTGATTTTGGCAATTTGCCCGGGCGACATTGTTTCAACATCCACGATCTTGCCTTTCTTCACCCGCCACACGACTTCCGGTCCGGTCACGTCACCATACTTGTTGAACTGCAAGGTACCTGAGGCTCCAATATAACGGATGGGCTTTCCTTCGGCTAACAACATCCGGGCCTTTTTGAACCCCTTGATGCTTGCCAAAATCGGCGTGCCTTTGGGGTTCTCGGTCACGTCCCGGATGTGATCCTTGATGCATGTGCCAGTACTGCATTTGCCCGCTTCCATGGCCAACGCGATGACGGCCACGGCATCGTATGTGTTGGTGTCATAGGGCTGGGTAAAGCCATGGCCATACATACGCTTGAAGGCGGCTTTGACCAGCGGCAGGCTCTTCGTTTTAGTGCTCCCAGGAACGGTCCCCCAGACATGGCCGTCGAGGTATTTGGCGCCCACATTGTTAACGAACTGAGGTGAATTCAATGCGTCGGGAAACAGGTAAGTATTGGCGCCGCCATTGCTGATCCATTCCCGCATGATAGTCGCGCCTTCAGTGGGATAGCCCACCAGGAACAAGGCCTGCGGATTACCTTGTAAAGCCTGAGTCACCTCAGAGCGATAGGAAGGTTGCTTTGGATTGTAAGGGACCATGGCGGTTACAGTATCACCGTAGGCGGTAAAAGCCTGCTTGAATCGATTGGCCAGGCCGATGCCATAGGGATTGTTCAGATAAATGACTGCCACGCGCTTGAGCTTGGCCTGGGAGTGGGCGACATACGCCATGGCGACGCCCTGCAACGCATCCGAAGGCGCAGTACGGAACCAGTAACCGCCAGTTTTCCCTTCCTTGGCAAGCTGAGTGAAGGCCGGCGAAGTGGAGCCGGGGGAAATCTGCACTACCTTGCTGGGTGCGGTTACGGAAGTAAGAATGGCCATGGACACGCCGCTGGACAGGGCACCGACAATCGCCGGAACATGCGAAATGTCGACCAGCTTCTTGGCGGCATCGACCGCGATCGCAGGCTGTGTCTGGGAATCGGCAATCTTGAGCTGCAAGGTGCAGCCATTGATTCCCCCCGCCTTGTTAAATTGAGCGGCCGCCAGTTGGGCTGTCTTGACGTTTTCCTGCCCCAGAACGCCCAGAGAGCCGGTAAGTGGCATGACGACGCCAATCGGGCTGGTGCATGCGGCATGAGCGGCCAAAGGCATGGCGCCCAGAGCGACGCTAACTGCCAAACCAAGATAAGTTTTGCGCATAGTATTTCCTCCGCGGATAACTGTGTGGTGAGATTCCTGGCGATGGAGTCGGGTCGTTGGCTTTGGCAAACAAACAAAAACCTCAGCCACAACTCAAACGTGTAGTCCCCTTCACTCAGAACAAACAAATCCAGCAAACATGCATACTGGATTCTTCATTCGCCAACTGACTGACGAATTGAAGAGCTTCTGCATCATCAAGCAAACACACCAAACCATCGGCCGTGTCCATGTTCACCACAGCCGATGGGAGGCGTCGCTAGCTCAATGGCCGTATTTTTTGATGATGGCATCGATTTCCTTGACGCTCATCATACCCGTCTGCTCGACTTTGCCGTTTTTGACTGTCCAGATTGCCATCGGCCCTGAGACATCCCCGTATTTATCGAAGGTCAAGGGGCCTGTGGCGCCTACATAATGGAAGGTTTTCCCTTCCTTGATAAGTCGCGCGGCTTTCTCAAAACCTTTGACACCGGCGTACACCGGCTCGCCAGCCATTCCAGTTACCTGGCGGATGTTGTCTTTGATGACATTTGCCGATGTTCCATGGCCTTTTTCCATCGCCAGCGCAATCACCATCACGGCGTCATACGCATTTGTCATGTAAGCCTGGGTCGGGTAGTTACCATATTTGGCCTTGAAATCATTCTTGAAAATGGTGAGCGACGGTGTCTTCACGGAACCTCCCGCGGTACCGATCACCTTCTTCATATAACGAGGACCGACATCATTGACGAACTTCTGTGATTCCAGCCCATCCGGCAAAAGAAACACTTGCGGGCCACCGGCCGAGATCCATTCACGCGCCACTGTGGTGCCGTCTCCGGGATAACCGATCAGAAAAACTGCCTGTGGATCGCCTTGCAAGGCGCTGCTCACTTCAGACCGATATGAAGGCTGATTGGGATTGTAAGGCACCGATGCCGTAACTTCCCCTCCCATTTTTTTGAAATAACTGGAAAATTCACCAGCCAAGCCTTCGCCATAGGGATTCTTGACATAAATGACGGCCACACGCTTCAACCCATTGGCGCGGGCTTCTTTTGCCATCGCCACACTCTGCAGGGCATCTGAAGGCGCGGTCCGAAACCAATAGCCACCGGTTTTACCTTCTTTCGCTAACTCAGTGAAAGAAGGTGAAGTGGATGAGGGCGAAATCTGAACTACATGGCTAGGGGCAGTCACCGACGTCAGGATGGCCATGCTCACGCCACTGGACAAAGCGCCGACGATGGCTGGCACGTGATTGATGTCAACCAGCTGTTTAGCCGCGGCAACACCCACGGCGGGATTGGTCTGGTCATCCCGAAGATTCATTTTCAGCGTGCATCCATTGACCCCGCCCGCCTTGTTGACGGTATCCACTGCCAGCTCGGCACCTTTGGCAATGGATTGCCCCAGAGCGCCCAAAGAGCCGGTCAAGGCCATCACGCTGCCAATGGTAGTAGTACAGGCCTGCGCCGCCATGGGAGCAAACGACAAAGCGCTAATTACCGCCGAAGCGACCAAGGTTTTTTTCAAGTGCTTTTGCATATCCCGGTACTCCTTAAAAAAGAAAACGCAATAGACGCGCTAAACGCGCCTGTTTATGACTACCAATGCCATCATTGGATATTGGATATCTTACTCTTGGTCTCCTCGGCCGCAACCTCCTTGCGCTCTCCCAAAAGACCCCGCGGCCGAAACAGCAAAGCCAACATGAGAACCAAACCGATCACGATGATTTGAATCGCCCCGCCTTTCACTTGTATATCGGCAGGTAAGAGCCACTGCACGACCGTTCCGCTGCCCGTCCACAGGGCCCAGACCAGAACGGCCCCTACAATCGCGCCCAGGTTGCTCCCACTGCCACCGACAATCAGCATTGCCCAAACCTGGAATGTCAAGATCGGCATAAACAGAGTGGGGCTGATGTACTTGATGAAACTGGCATACAAGGCCCCGGACAAACCCATCAATACAGCGCCAATCACAAACGATTGCAAGCGATAGCTAAAGGCATTCTTACCTACCGAACCGGCCGCGGTTTCGTCTTCCCGAATGGCCATCAAAACTCGTCCCCAGGGCGAATTCACCATTCTTTCCAGTCCCACATAGACCAGCACCAGGATGAACATCATCATGCCGAGAAAAAACAGATTGTAGCCAAGATTACTGCTGAAATAATTCGCCAGCGGCTGAGGAATATTGTAGATACCTTGAGGCCCGCCAGTCAGCCAACTCAGATTATTGGCGATAAGCTGAATGCTAACCGCGATACCGATGGTGGCGATGGCCAGGTAGTCATCGCGCAGGCGTAAAGTGGGGACCCCCACAATGAGCGCCACGATCCCCGACATAACCATGGCACCGAGAAGAGCCAATAGAAAAGGCCAGTTGTACCCGCCCAAGTGCCCTACCTGATCGGGCGTCGCAAGGATCGAAAAGGTGTAGGCTCCGACGGCAAAGAAGCCCACGATGCCGATATTGAACAGTCCCGTGTAACCCCATTGAAGATTCAATCCCAGGGCCATAATGGCGTAGATCGAAGCTAGAATTAGGAAAAAAACGATATACGAAATCCATCCGATCATCGGGTTTTTTCTCCAAGTATGCCGCTGGGACGAATCAGCAGAACCAATATCATAAGGGTGAAGGCTACCGCCGGTTTGTAGGCCGGAGAAATAAACAGGACGGACAGGTCCGCCGCGATACCAATCACCATACCGCCAAGGATGGCGCCATAGATGCTGCCGACCCCGCCGAGAATGGCCGCTGCGAATAGGAACAGCAGGAGATTGAAGCCCATTTCAGGCAGAATTTGAACGGTCAAGCCAAAGAAAACGCCGGCGACGGCGGCCAGAGAAGCCCCCACAATCCATGTCCAGCGAACAATGTTGTTTATGTTGATGCCAGTGACCTGAGCAAGCGAGGTATTGTCTGCCGTTGCTCGCATCGCCTTGCCGAGTTTGGTACGGGTCATGAAAAGATGCAGCAGGATTACCAGAATGATACTCAGGCAAACCACGAAAATCTGATCTGGCGTTACCCGTACGCCTGGAAAGATCTCACGGGCGATCTGGATGTTTTCAGAGTAGTACTGAGGTTCCGGGCCGAAAATCACCACCACCAGATTGCGCAACAACAAAGACGCGCCGAAGGATGCGATGACCAGGGAAACCTGGATATTGGTCTTGCGTAGGATCCGGAAAACCAGCCAATCGACGATGATGGCGAGAATCGATGTCATCACGGCCGTGAAAAGCAGCGCCACTACGAGCGGCCAACCGAACGACAAGGGACCGAAGGTCGCCCCTTGTACGCCACCAAAAGCCACGACGATGATCCAGGCGAAATAGGCGCCCCAAGTCAATAGCGATCCATGGGCAAAGTTAGCGAAATTCAATATGTTATAAGTCAATGTTAAACCAATTGCTCCGAGTGCGAGCGTCGAGCCGAGAATAATTCCATCAGCCAGATATTGTCCAAACATCAGAGCAGTCCCCCTTTGGAGCCCAAATAGAGTTCACCCACCTCTGGATTTTTCAGCAAGGCGTCGGCGCGGTCTTCGATTTGCTCCCTGCCTTCGGCCAGAACGTAGCCGCGATCCGAAATCATCAAGCCCGCCTTGGCGTTCTGCTCCACCATCAAAATGGTGACACCGGAATCTCGCACTTGCTGCACATTCTCGAATACCATCCCGACCAGTTTGGGTGACAAGCCGGCCGAAGGTTCGTCGAGCATTAGCAGTTTCGGTTCAACCATGAGCGCCCGCCCGAAAGCCACCATCTGACGCTGGCCGCCGGAAAGTTTACCTGCCGGAAGATGACGCAATCGGGCCAGATCCGGGAAAAGTGCATAAGTCGCTTCGATTCTTTCGGCAACCCCTGTTTTGCGGGTGTATGCCCCCATTTCAAGATTTTCTTCGACCGTCAGCTTTGCGAATACATTGTTTACCTGTGGGACGTAGCCGATGCCTTCTGTCACCATGCGGTGCGGCTTGATGCCGGTAATGTCCCGCCCCATCAACTCCACCTTGCCCCCAAAGACAGGCACAAGGCCAGCGATTGTTTTGATGAGAGTCGATTTGCCCGCGCCATTGGGGCCCAACACAGTGACGATCTCTCCAGCGTGGACAATCACATTGGCCCCGCGGAGAATCGGCACACCCGGCGTATAGCCAGCCTCCAGCTGCGTGGTGCGGAGCACCACTTCCCGGTGCGGTTCGCTCATGATGCCTCCTCCACTTCGGGTTCGCCGCCAAGATAAGCATCCAGAACACGAGGATCGGTGCGTACCTGGTTGGCATTCCCTTCCATGAGAAGCTGGCCGTTGGCCATCACCAGGATGGGATCGCACAGTCGCATCACCATATCCATATTGTGTTCAATCAAAAGAAAAGTGATTCCACGGGCATGCAATTCGATAATGCGTTCGATAATCTCGGCCAAAAGACTGGGGTTGACTCCGGCGCCGGGTTCGTCCAGCAGGATCATATCCGGATCCGCCATCAAGGCGCGGCCGATCTCCACCAGTTTTTGCTGACCACCTGAAAGATTCTTGGTTTGTAGATGCAATACCCTGGAGAGATTCAGAAATTCAGCAATTTCACTGGCTTTTGCTCGCAATGCACGCTCTTCTTCTCGTACTTTGCCAGGCCGAAACCAGTTGTTCCAGAAATGCTCGCCGCTCTGTCCGGCAGGAACGACCATCAAATTTTCGAGCACCGTCATATCTGGAAACGGCCTGGGAATCTGGAAGGTACGAACCAATCCTTTGTGGAAAATCTTGTACGGAGGCAAGCCCTCAATGTGCTCACCCTTGAACAAAATTTCTCCCCGCGTAGGTGCGTAAACTCCCGCCATGGTGTTGAAGAGTGTGGTTTTGCCGGCCCCATTGGGCCCTATCAGGCCAGTGATCGTATTTTTTCTTATCTCGAATGTTACGCCATCGATCGCTTTGAGCCCACCGAACTCCTTGCTGAGATCCCTGACTTCAAGCATGGTGTATTCTGTCCTGTTATGAAAATCGCATTCTGCGGTTGCAAGTTGTTTTTACTGCACGATCAACGCCGCCACGTCCGAGCCAAGCGTTTTTTTAGAGCCCGGGTGCCTTTCAGATTTACAAGAGCTTAGCAGGGTGAATGTGGATTAGATACCCATTTTACAGTCATTGGCAACAAAATACTGGTTCCCTGATGAGTTGAGTTCCAAACCCGCCTGATTCCCTTCGACACTGTAAATTTCACCCTAATCCATAAGACTCTTTGAGAAATTTGCGACTGACTTATATCAGATTACGAGGGCATATTCCATCATTGATTCCAGATCGCCTTATATTAAGGCGAGATTTTTATCCCTTGAAACCACCCTTCTGGCACTTTTTGATATCATCCGCACACATTTGAAGGACACCAATCCTATGGCGAAATCACCTCGGGTTTGCGATTACGAAAATTCCAAATACCGCTCAGAATTCTGGGAGGGACAGGGGCGGGAATATGAAGACCAGGTGGAACGAATCGCCTTGCACCGCTTGATGCCGCCCAAAGGAGCCACTCTTATCGAGATCGGCGCCGGCTTCGGCCGTCTGGCGAACGAATACAAAGGCTACGACAAAGTCGTTTTGTTTGACTACTCCCGCTCCCTTTTGCGTGAGGCGCAGGCGCATCTTGGCGATGATCACCGCTATTTATATGTGGCGGGAAACTTTTATCAATTGCCATTTGTGAGCGGCTTGTTCGATACCATTGTTCAAGTCAGGTCCCTGCATCACGCCTCAGACCCTGAAACCCTGTTTCAACAAGTCTCCAGAGTTGCTCGCCCAAAAGGTCATTACATTCTCGAATATGCCAACAAACGCAACCTCAAGGCTATTCTCCGCTATGCTCTGATGCGCCAGAAATGGTCTCCTTTCGAGTTGGAGCCTTATGAATTTCTACCCGTACATTTCGACTTTCATCCAAAATGGATTGATAAGCAATTGAAAGCGTACGGATTCCAAAACCAAGCCTCCATCCCCGTCTCCTTTTTCAGAATCGCTCTGCTGAAACGATCAATTCCCCTCCCCTGGCTAGTAGGCTTGGACGGCCTCATGCAACACTTGGGCAGACTGGGACTGTTTTCTCCCAGCGTATTCACCTGCAATAGGTTCAAGGAAGAAGGAGTTATATCCAAATCGGACACTTTTTTCGCCTGCCCTCAATGCGCCACGCCTATAGAAGATAACGATTCGCTGTTGGTTTGTTCAAAATGCAAGACAGGTTGGCGAAAACATGATGGATTGTATGATTTCAAAGAACCCATCGCGATCGAAGAGCGTAGGGCTTGATGGGCGAGATGAACTGCGTCGCGCTGTAAAGCCCCCGAAATACTGGACACTCCCCTGGCTACACTCTGGGGCTCATCAAGCGGTCATCAATAGCCTGCCTCAGGTAAATGCCAGAAATACCATGAGCGCACCGATTTACCTCCCATGCCATCGCCATTCTTGTGATTAATCGCGCCAGAAAATGCCATTGATGATGCAGATGATATTATCAATAGGATTAATTTAATTGTTATTAATCAATGTGTTATAAATTCACGCCACTCCCACTCTATTATCAATAAGCCTTTTTGTCTTTTATATTCAATGACTTATTTTCCTGCCAAACAATAATACCAGGAAAAATACCATGCTCAGAAAATCCTTCAAAATGCTCGAAATGTGCCGATTGAGCGCAACCAGACAGCACCTTAGGCGGCCTTCCGGGCTTTGACTTCCAGATGTATCCCTTCCTGCTCCTGCAGACAACCGATCACCGCAAACAGATTACTCGCCTGGGGGGGTCCCTTTTGGCCCGAACATGCGCATGAGGCTCTTGCTCGACTTTTCGAAAACCCGGGACAGTTCTTCGAACCCGATTGTCGCGTTGATGTAGTCACGCAGCACCGCCTTGCCGGTATCGACGTCACCGGAAAGCAGGCATTCGACCCCTTCTTGCAACAGGGCCTTGCGAAACGCTGGATCCCGTTGGGCGCGTGCCTGAATGGTGTCCTTAAAATCTTTCGTCAGAGCCATCATGTCACCTCTTGCCGTTTCCGGCGCTTATAGTCGCGCCAATGCCCTTTCGCGGCAGCAATATCTGCATCCTGGCGCCACCCGCGAGCAATATCACCACCCGATCCACGTCCTTGCCAAAGTAGATCCGATAGCCAGGGCCAAAATCAATCCGGTACTCATAGACGCCGGCTGCGCCCCGCCCACAGCGCCGGACGCCAGTAAAAAACGATCCGGTTGACCGGGCTTGGGTCAATAGCGGTGGGGTTTGAAGGCTTGCAATGCAAGAGTCTCTTCGATCTGTCCTATTGAATCAAACATTCAAATCCTGCTCTTTATTAGCCAGCGCATCCAATGCCTTGAATGCCGCTTGCCAAGTGGCCTGCTTTCGCAATTGATTCATTTGTGGATGTCTGCGGTGACGATGAAATCTGGCTAAACGAGAACCAGCCACGGGATCGTACTCGCTCGGCAAAGTATCGAGTATCGTTGCCGCGCCTTCCGGATGGTTGCAAACCAGCACCATATCACAACCCGCATCTAACGCAGCGCGAGCTCGGTCAGGGTAAGTTCCAAGAGATTCGGCGCCTGCCATGCTCAGATCATCACTGAATATAGCGCCTTGGAACCGCAATTTTTCTCGCAAAATCTCTTGCAACCAAAAAGAAGAAAAACCGGCCGGCAATTCATCGACCTGAGTATAGCGAACGTGGGCAGGCATAATTCCAGCAAGGGTGTCATTCGCCAAATCGACGAAAGGAAGCACATCCTCCTTTAGCAGTACATCCAGAGGACGTCCGTCTTCTGGCAAGGTGAGATGGGAATCCTCACGAACACCTCCATGGCCGGGAAAATGCTTGCCAACCGCCTCCATACCCGCTTTTCTCATGCCACGCACATACGCTTTTCCCAATGCAATGACACCGTGAGGGGTGCGATGAAAAGCGCGATCGCCAATTACCCCACTGACACCATGGTTTATATCCAGTACCGGAGCGAAACTGAAATCTATTCCTACCGCGCGAAGTTCGGACGCCATTATCCACCCAGCCTGCTCAGCCAGCTTCTCGCCATTCGCTTTGTCTTGATCATAAACCTCACCTATCGCTGCGGATGATGGGAGGCGAGTAAAACCATCTCGAAACCTCTGAACCCGCCCACCCTCATGATCAACCGCAACCAGAAGATGCGGCTCTCGGATCGAGTGAATGGAATCAACCAAGGCAGCAATCTGTTCGACAGATTCAAAATTACGAGTAAAGAGAATCACCCCACCCGCTTGGGGATGGCGCAACATTTCATATTCCTGAGGCGACAATTCCACGCCTTCCAGATCCAGCATTACCTGACCAGGTCCCACGCGATATTCCTCAAGATATTGCGATAGAAAACAATTTCCCTTTTTGCAAGGCAGATATAATCTTTTCAGTGATGTGCTGAGTTGTTAGAAGCGGATCCAAAGAATTGGTCAGCATGATAAGTGAAGCCCCTCCTTTTGACGGCCAGACGGGCGATCCAGAGTTATTACATGCGTCAGATCAATCAGTCAATTCCAAACCACCAGCTCCTAACCATACCTCTCAAGAGTTAAACCCTCCATATCGATAGCTGGGGCCTTGGCTGAAACGATATCAGCCAGCACACGTGCAGAGCCGCAACTCAATGTCCATCCGAGGGTGCCATGGCCTGTATTGAGATACAAATTCTGGTATGGCGTAGAGCCGATAATGGGTGGACCATCCGGGGTCATAGGACGAAATCCGCACCACCAGTCTATATTGGAGTAATCAGCCGCATTAGGGAACAATTCCTGTACGGCACGGGCTACCACCTGATAATTTTTGGGTTGCAGCGAGAGATCGAATCCTGTGAACTCTGCAATTCCTGCCGCTCTAAGCTTACTACCCAGACGCGTAATGGCAACCTTGCGATTCTCATCCATAAGAGTGGATTTTGGTGCTTGGGATGCATCCACGATAGGTGCCGTCATGGAATAACCTTTGACCGGATAAATGGGGATATCCATCCCAAGCGGTCTTAACAAATCGGACGAGTAACTTCCTGCCGCAATTACATAAGCATCCGCTTCAATTGCTCCTTGCTCGGTTTCAAAAGCAGTGATGCGACCATTTTTTTTCGCCAATCGCTCGACTGTGATTCCAAAGTTGAATGAAACGCCTTCTTCGGCCGCTAGCTCCGAAAGTCTTTGTGTAAACAACTGGCAATTTCCAGATTCGTCTCCAGGGAAATATATGCCGCCCACAAAAACATCTCTGCCAGCGTCAAGACCAGGTTCGACTTTTAGACAACCCTCCAAATCAAGTCGTTCAGCCGGGATCCCATTGGCCGCATAGATTTCAAGCTCACGGTCCACATGATCAAGATCTTTTTTCTCACGTATGATTTCGAGTAGTCCGCCCGGACCTCGTTCATAATCAAAATCCATCAGTTGACGAATTTCAGACAGCATTTGATAACTATATAGCCCCAACCTTAATAGTATCGATTTGTTTTTTTTGTAGGTTGCCGGAGCGGCGTTTACAAGCATCCTGATCAAAAATCGCCACATCCTATAATCGGCCTGGAAATGAAGCCGCAAGGGAGAATTCGGATCAAACTGCCAACTGATGAGCTTGCCTATTACTCCTGGTGAAGCCCAAGGAGTGGCATAACCCCAGGATACCTGCCCACCATTGGCGTAACTCGTTTCGAGCGCTGGACCGGGCTCTCTTTCCACCACAATGACATCGTGACCCGCCCGCATAAGATACCAGGCGCTTGTGACGCCGACCACGCCAGCGCCAAGGATTGCAACTTTCATAATTGATCTCGAATGGTTGCAGAAATAATATTAGTGAATGACAAGCTAAAACCACTTTAGTAAAAAAGGTCTTCCCCCGATCAGGTGGGTAAACCCTGCTGACTAACCCCGGCCGGGTAGAGATCCAGCCCACCGAGGTGGAAGTAAATCGCATTGCGGAAGCGTTCCTTGTTGCGGAAGCCCCGGCTGCGCACTTTGATCATCTTGATTCGGCTGTTGATACTTTCCGCGCCGCCATTGTCGGCCTTGAGCACCACGGCATTGATGATGCCCCACAGGTGGGCCTTGATCGTTCGGGCGACTTTCTTCACAGGCCCCAGCCGGCTTCGGGTCACCCAGGCCAGCCAGCGTTGCCAGCCTTTCTCCGTCCAGGTGCGGCGGCTGTAGTGCCACAGGCTCATGCCGAACTCCTTGATGGCCCAGGCCCGTGCGGTCTTCAGTGTGCTTTCCCGTAGCGCCTTGAATCCGCGCCACTGCTGGCGACTCATGTTCTGCGGGTTCATCAGCCAGCGGTGTTTGATCCGTGTCAGGTCCTCCCGACCCTCCGCCCGTAACGCGCGGTGCTCGGCGCGGCGCACCTTGTCCACGGCCTTACCGAGGTACTTGACCACATGGAACTTGTCGAAGGCGATCTTCGTGCGCGCGTCCGGTACGGCATCCAGGGTCGCCCGGATATAGGCCGGCCACATGTCCATGGCGATACTCTCGATGCCCCCTTTCTGGGCTTCGGAGAGCGTGTCGTAATAGCCCCCCAAGCTCTCCAGGCTGCGGTCATCTGCCACATGCAGTACCGTGCCGTTGTCCTGATCCGAGACCACCGTGACATAGTCATGGCGTTTACGGAACGCGGTTTCATCGACCCCGATACGGGTTGGCGAAACGGCCTCGCGCCACGCCAGGCCGCGCTGCACCGCCCACTGCATGATCCCGTCGATGGCGTTCCAGCTCAGCCCCAGCCGCCGCGACACCGCTGCCACCGAGGCCTCTCGTAGCCAGTCGATCACCAGCGCCTCGAACAATGCCGCCGTCTCCAGCACAGCCGCGAACTTGTCTACCGAGTTCCATCCCGCCGGCGTTGCGCCCCCATCTGGCAGAAGACGCCCCTCTGCCCGGGCCCCCTTGCGCCAGTTGTACAGGGTCGCCTCGCTGATCCCTTCCTCCCGGGCGATCTCTTTGATCGTCTTGTTCGCAGGCGGCAGCATCTTCTTCAGAACCGCTTCTTTTCGTTCAGGTGAATAACGCATCATGCCTCTCTCTTGCCCCCTCGGGATCCCCCTTAGAATCCCAAACTTCTGACGGGGCTTCTATCATGACAGAGGGGGCCCACACTTCGGACAGCACTGCTCACCGCCGGGCTGCCGTGCAACGTGCAACCTTGACCTCGCCCGCATCCACCGACAACTCAACATCGGTCACCTGCCAGTGCGTACGAATACCCAGGATCTGGGTGTATAGCTCTTTGTCTCTCATGCCCCGTACGGTAATCCACCCACTCGATTCGGGAAGAGCCAGCAAATAAACTAATACATTTATTCAATAAAAACATACACCTTTTAAAAAAAAGACATCTTATTCAACCGAAACGTCCGGTAATATAATCTTCTGTTTGTTTGCTTTCTGGATTGGTAAATAAAATATTTGTTTCGTTGAATTCGATCAGCTTTCCCAAATACATAAAAGCCGTGTA
The DNA here is from genome assembly GCA_027013225.1 of Acidihalobacter sp. Taxonomy (GTDB): domain Bacteria; phylum Pseudomonadota; class Gammaproteobacteria; order DSM-5130; family Acidihalobacteraceae; genus Acidihalobacter_A. Next base: position 41,370 of record JALUXU010000022.1, read on the forward strand.
ATCAGATACGCGAGCGGCTTGTTGCATATTGTGAGTTACTATCACGATAGTGTAATCGCTTTTAAGCTCATAAATAAGCTCTTCAATTTTCAAGGTGGAAATTGGATCTAGAGCAGAGGCCGGTTCGTCCAGGAGGAGCACCTCCGGCTTTACCGCCACCCCCCTGGCTATACAGAGCCGTTGCTGCTGACCACCCGACAATTGCATGCCGCTTTGCCGCAATTTATCTTTAACTTCATCCCATAGAGCTGCCTTCCGCAATGCCCATTCTACCCGTTCATCCATTTGCGATTTTGAAAGGTGCTCATACAATTTCACACCAAAGGCGATATTGTCATAGATAGACATTGGAAAAGGGGTCGGCTTTTGAAAGACCATGCCAACACGAGCCCTCAATAAATTTAGATCCTCTTTTGGGCTCAGAATATTACGACCATCTAAAATAATTTCTCCGGTTGCCTTTTGATCTGGATAAAGGTTATAAATCCTGTTGAAGGTTCGCAGCAGAGTTGACTTCCCGCATCCTGAAGGCCCGATAAATGCAGTAACCTTGCGATCCGATATCTGCATATTAATGTTATGCAAGGCATGATACTTACCATAAAAGAAATCCATGCCTTTAACTTCTATTTTAGGGTTTGGTACATTGGATATACCCGCAACAAACATTTCATATGTTTCATCATGCACCTTATCGGTTGTATTTGAGATCTGTCCGCTCATAGGTTATTTGCTCAAATTCATCATAACAGGGTAACAGGAAAGTTAGTCCGTTTAGGAACTCTCGGCCTCGGAGGGTAATGGGAAGCAAGAAAATAAAGTGAATTAATAGTTCATCTGCACATTAATAACCTTTTAACGTGATTAACTCAATATTATAGACTCTTAATATTTCATTTTCTTGACAAGAAATATTTTATCTGCGGTTTACCAACGCACTCAATAGTTCAAGTGGTTTGGATAAAGCTTTATAGAGGCATTTTGCTCCAAGGCAAGTATTGCAGATTGCAATTGAATCTGTTCTTCTTTCTTGGTTATCCCCCGAATGGCTAAAAACTCTTCATTTTTTGAAGTGCGGCCATGTCGTATTTTATCTATTTGATATACAATATATTTATTACCATCCTTCCAGATTCCTGTAGATGGGCGCTCTTTGCTTGGCGCCGGGCTATTGAATATTGCTAGAGATAAAGCTGGTGAAATAGCCTTATTACCGCCTCTACCTATCCATCCAATGGGCTCAAATAAAATCCCGTGGTTTTTTCTAACTACTCCCAAATTATTTTTTCCTCGCAAATATTTTAGTATTTCATTTGCTTTTTTCAACGCAATTAATTCAGCTTTTTTATCAACTAAAATAGTTTTTATCTGATCGCTTACCTCAGACAAAGGTTTTTCAATGGGTGGATGCTTGCCGATGACTCTAAACACTACTGTTTTTTCACCATCAATCGTAAATAGTTGACTGTTGAGACCTTTATCGAAAACCGCTTGCGAAAATGCGGCATGAACGATATTTGATTGGTTTAGAATTGACGGGAAGTTATTTTTCCCAATCCAACCAGTTTTAACTATAGTCAAATCTAATACCTTTGAAATTGGTTCAAGTGAGGCCGGATTTTGATAGTTCAGTGACTGAATTTTCTGTATCAACCTATTATATTCGCTCTGAGCCTTGGTGCGAATGTATATTTCTTTAACCTGTGACTCTGCTATTTTAAATGGCTCTATTTTGGCCGATGTTTTTTTTACAAGTTCAAAACGATAGACCTTTCCACCCACTAATATCGGCGGACTGACTTCACCTTTATTTAAAGAAAAGACCACACTGGCAACCTGATGAGGAAGTTGATTGCGTGTCACCCACCCCATTGCGCCGCCTTCAACTGCATTTACTGATTCTGAATAACGCTTAGCTAATTCGAAAAAAGACACTCCTTTAGAAAGACCTTTGGAAATTTCTTTCAATCGCTGTTTTGAAGACGCTTCATTCTTGGAGTTGATATTAATGACTATCTCTCTTACAAAGGCTTTTTCTGGTTGTGAGAATAAGCTCTTATGTTCTTTATAATAATTTTTCAACTCACCTAATGTAGGATTAATCCTTTTTTCAAGATCACTCAATCCGACTTCTACATATGCAAGCTTTATCATCTGCGGCGTCATAAATTTCTTTTTGTTTTTATCGTAGTAATTTTTGATTTCTTGCCGAGATACCTTTACCTTAGAGAAATATTTATTTATTGGAATGGATAGGATAAAAACTTCACGCTGCTCATTTGCCAATTTTAGAAAATTATGCGCTTGTTGAGAGGTTGCAAATGCCGAATTTTGAATCCCCTTTTTTAATTGATTAATCACCAAAGATTGGCGCAACTCGCTTTCAAATACTTCTGGACTCAGACCCTGAGACATCAATACTTGCAGATAGCGAGTTTTAGAAAATTTCCCACCTTCCGAAAATACCGGATATTCTTTTAATTGTTTTAATAGCTCGTCATTAGTGATTTTATAACCTGCACGGTTGACCTCATGCATTAGAACTGCATTCTGAATCATTTGATTGAGCACTATTTGCTTGAGACCATTGAGTGTCAGACTAGCAGGCAGTTTCCCTCCATATACCTGTTCAAGTCGACTGCGCTCATTGCGATAAGTAATCGAAAATCTCTGGATCGAGATGGGATGGCCATCAACGACAGCAACAGATTGCTTCCCTTGGCCATTAAAATAGTTATTAACGCCCCATAATAAGAATGGTATGCTTATAAGAAAAATGATTACATAGGCTGTCCAGCCGGAAGCTCGATCACGTATGCTTTGCAGCATAGATTAACCTCATCTAAAAATAATGACAGAATCTGTATCTATCATAAAAAAAGGCGCCTTATGGCGCCCTTTATTAAAATATTAATGGCGGAGTGGACGGGACTCGAACCCGCGACCCCCGGCGTGACAGGCCGGTATTCTAACCATCTGAACTACCACTCCATAATTCAATTTCTGGTGGGTGCTGAGGGAGTCGAACCCCCGACATTCGCCTTGTAAGGGCGACGCTCTACCAGCTGAGCTAAGCACCCTAGAAAGGGCTCAGTTTACAGCATCCTTAAGTCCCTTTCCAGGCTTAAATGCAGGCAATTTCGATGCTGGAATATTAATCGTTTCTCCAGTCCGCGGATTGCGTCCGGTGCGCGCCTCACGGTTACGCAAAGTAAAAGTTCCAAACCCAACTATTGTGACCTGATCGCCATTCTTCAGGGACTCTGTAACCGCCTCGACAAACCCCTCCAATGCCTTGGCCGCGGAAGACTTAGTTAGATTAGATTTGGCGGCAATTGCATCTATCAATTCTGATTTATTCATTGGTTTACCCCAATTTGTTAGAAATATTCAAGTCAATCCGATATCCAGATCAACTAAACGTTGTGAGCAACCTTACCGTACATATAAGTTTGCTCATTTCTCAAGCCCGGCGGCAGTTGAATACATTCTCCGCCCGTTAAAGGGCGTTTTATAGCAACCGAGACCTATTGGTGTCAATAGAATGGGCAACGATAGATTGCTCAATGTGAATTCATCCCAAAGCCCTTCTGTGTCTCTGTTTTGCTCTTTCCTTGAGTTACTTCTTGCATGCTTAACTTACCAAAGGATTCTCCCACGGGCTTCCCCTTCAAAGCGTATTCAAGAACCTCATCTATCCATCGCACCAACTTTATATTCAATTTCTGTTGGATATCTCTGGGAATGTCCGCAAGATCCTTCTCGTTCTCGTATGGAATCAATACCGTCTCTATGCCACCTCGGTGAGCCGCCAATAACTTTTCCTTGAGACCACCAATAGGGAGCACCTCACCTCGCAAAGTGATTTCACCGGTCATAGCGACATTTGCTCGCACCGGGACGCCTGTAATCGCTGAAACAAGCGCTGTACACATGGCTATTCCTGCGCTAGGGCCATCTTTGGGTGTAGCACCTTCGGGAACATGGATATGGATATCATGTTTCTCGAAATAGTCATCCGCTATCCCTAAAACATGGGCACGTGATCTAACCACAGATCGCGCGGCCTCGATCGACTCCTTCATGACATCGCCAAGTTGGCCTGTTCGTATTATGATCCCTTTTCCTGGCATCGTAGTCGCCTCGATCGTCAGAAGATCTCCGCCGACCTCCGTCCATGCCAAACCTGTCACCTGCCCTATTCGATCTTCCTCATCGGCAACCCCATAACGGAATTGCCTTACACCAAGATACTTTTCAATGTTTTTTGAAGTTACGTGGCTTGCGCGTGAGATTTGTTTTTCCAAGCCGTGTTGCATGACAACCTTCCGACATATTTTTGCGATTTCACGCTCCAGATTTCTGACTCCTGCCTCACGAGTATAATGTCTGATTATATCTCGGATTGCTTCCTCGCTAAGCTTGACCTCATCATCGCGCAAGCCGTTGTTCTTGAGCTGCTTCGGGAACAAATAACTTTTCGCAATGTGCAGTTTTTCTTCTTCTGTATAGCCTGGAAGACGAATCACCTCCATCCTGTCCAGCAAGGGGCCAGGAATATTCATGCTGTTGGCGGTCGCCACGAACATGACTTCAGACAAATCAAATTCCACCTCGAGGTAGTGGTCAGAAAAACTGTTGTTTTGTTCCGGATCGAGAACCTCCAACAAAGCGGATGCGGGATCCCCTCGAAAATCCATTGCCATTTTGTCTATTTCATCTAAGAGGAACAATGGGTTGCGCGTTCCTATTCGAGACAAATTCTGAATGATCTTACCCGGAAGAGCTCCGATGTAAGTCCTGCGATGTCCTCGAATTTCGGCTTCATCCCGAACACCACCCAAGGCCATTCTAGTAAATTTACGGTTTGTAGCGCGCGCAATCGATTGCCCCAATGAAGTTTTTCCTACGCCAGGCGCTCCGACCAAACAAAGTATGGGCCCCTTTACTTTCTTTACTCGCTGCTGAACAGCCAGATATTCAAGTATTCTTTCTTTTACCTTCTCAAGTCCATAGTGGTCTTGGTTCAAAATATCTCGCGCTGCTTCCAGGTCGAGGCGGGTTCGAGTCCGTTTTTTCCACGGAACCCCTACCAACCAATCGATGTAGCTCCTGACCACCGTCGCTTCGGCTGACATCGGCGACATCATTTTGAGTTTATTGAGCTCCATTTCGGCCTTTTTCTTGGCCTCTTGGGGCATTCCTGCTTTATGAATTTTATTGGCCAATTCTTCTAGCTCATTGGGTGCATCCTCAAGCTCACCGAGCTCTTTTTGAATGGCCTTCATTTGCTCATTCAAATAATATTCCCGCTGACTTTTTTCCATTTGCTGCTTGACCCGACCGCGAATGCGCTTTTCGATTTGAAGCAGATCGATTTCGCCTTCGATGAGACCCATGACATGCTCGAGACGAGCACGCGGATCCAGAATCTCGAGTACGTTTTGCTTCTCTTCCAACTTAAGCGACATGTGTGCCGCAATAGTATCCGCTAAGCGCGCCGCATCATCGATACTCGCAAGAGAAGTCAATATTTCAGGGGGGATCTTTTTGTTCAACTTCACATATTGATCGAAGAGATTGAGGACAGTTCTACTCAACACTTCAAGTTCACGATCATCTTCCAAAGTCTCTTGCTCAAACTTTTTGATATGTGCAAAAAAAGTCCCATCCTTCTCTTCCATATCCATTATTTGTGCGCGTTCAGCCCCCTCCACCAAGACTTTGATGGTTCCATCCGGAAGCTTGAGAAGTTGTAAAACAGAGGAAAGCGTGCCGATCCTGTATATATCGTTCACACTTGGATCGTCCATCTCAGCACTACGTTGAGCGACCAAAACTATTTTCTTGTTATCGGCCATTGCCCGGTCCAGAGCTTTGATCGATTTGTCTCTACCAACGAAAAGCGGTATCACCATATGTGGATAAACCACCACATCGCGCAAAGGCAATACTGGCACCACTAAATCTGGTTCATCGTTGCCCTGTTGTAAATAACTGGAATGATGTTTGTCCATTGAATCCTCTTGAATCAAAGCGCATGACACGCCGAATGTTTTTCAATCTTATCGAGGTTGAGAATTATGTTTTTCGGTAACGGCAGGTATGAGATTATCTTCGATGACTTTTGGATAGATAGTGGCCAAAGGCGTTCATTTCAAGGGGCGCCTTAACAACCTTGACGGGATGACGCTGATCAATCAATGCCCAATCACTCGGGCATCCTGCTTAGACTCGAGAACTATAGGCAATCATCTATTAACGCGTAACGCGCCAAATCTTCCAAACCTTTTGCGCATTCATTCGTTGTGGATGCAAATCCGCGAGCCTAGGGAAATGGCCAATTACCCAGCCCCAAGTGGGGTCAATCGGACACCGCCCGTTGATATTCGTCACTTTCATAGATGAGGTAGGGGTTTGCTTCGCCTTTGATGACTGACTCGTCGATAATGACTTTAGTTACATTTTCCAGGGAGGGAAGGTCATACATCGTGTCGAGTAGCACCTGCTCGATGATCGTTCTTAACCCGCGCGCACCCGTTTTCCTTTCCATGGCCTTTCTAGCTACGGCGCGCAAAGCATCATCACGAAACTCAAGTTCCACATTTTCCATTTCAAACAACTTGCGATATTGTTTGACTAATGAGTTCTTGGGTTCGACCAGAATTGTGACAAGCGCATCCTCATCCAGTTCCTCCAAGGTAGCAACTACAGGAAGCCGTCCTACAAATTCAGGAATCAATCCAAAACGGATAAGGTCCTCTGGCTCGACTTCATAAAGTAATTCTCCAGTAGGCCGCTCTGTTCCTTTACTTTGAACATGGGCGGCAAACCCAATCCCTGATTTAGTCGATCTATTCTGGATGATTTTCTCGAGTCCTGAAAATGCCCCGCCTACGATAAAGAGTATGTTCTTGGTATCGACTTGTAGGAATTCCTGCTGGGGATGCTTACGTCCTCCTTGCGGGGGAACCGAAGCCACCGTTCCCTCAATCAGCTTCAGCAAAGCCTGCTGTACACCTTCGCCAGATACATCACGGGTTATTGAAGGATTATCAGATTTCCGGGATATCTTATCGATTTCGTCGATATATACGATGCCAGTCTGTGCCTTTTCAACGTCATAGTCACATTTTTGTAATAGCTTTTGAATGATGTTTTCCACGTCCTCGCCGACATAGCCTGCCTCGGTCAATGTCGTCGCATCAGCTATTGTGAACGGCACATTAAGCAAGCGCGCTAGAGTTTCTGCCAAAAGCGTCTTGCCCGATCCAGTCGGCCCGATAAGAAGTATGTTGCTCTTTGAAAGTTCGACATCTTCCTTGTTCGGCCTGACATTCAAACGCTTATAATGATTATAAACAGCCACTGAGAGCACCTTTTTTGCCCGTTCCTGGCCAATGACATAATCATCTAGTATCTGCTTTATCTCGTGCGGCTTAGGCAGCTCTTTGCCACCCAATGGACTTTGCTCGCCCATTTCCTCACGAATGATGTCATTACACAATTCGACGCATTCATCGCAAATAAAAACCGAGGGGCCTGCAATTAATTTCTTGACTTCGTTCTGGCTTTTTCCGCAAAACGAACAATACAACAATTTGCCACTCCCTGTATCGTTTAACTTATCGTCTCTCATCTATCGCTCTCGAATGATGGTCAAACACATGGAAATACCTTGCCCGGTTTAATCACGATATGCAAGCCAAAGCCAGAACCTTATCAAAGCCTACTCAGCGAGTCTGCATCATTTTATCAACCAATCCATACTCGACCGCTTCCTCTGGACTGAGGAACCTGTCTCTTTCCGTGTCTTCGCGTATCCTCTCAACACTCTGACCGGTATGTTTGGCGAGGATCTGATTGAGCTGTTCTCGAATCTTGAGAATTTCTCGCGCATGGATATCGATATCGGTTGCTTGGCCCTGGAACCCTCCCAAGGGCTGATGAATCATGACTCGTGAATGCGGGAGACAAAATCGTTTCCCTTTGGCACCGCCTGCCAGCAGAATCGCCCCCATGCTGGCTGCCTGTCCAATGCACACGGTGCTTACCTCAGGCTTGATGAATTGCATGGTGTCATAAATCGCCATACCCGCCGTTACCGCGCCACCAGGTGAATTGATATATAAATTGATCTCCTTATCCGGATTCTCCGACTCAAGGAACAATAACTGGGCCACAATGACATTGGCCATGTAATCCTCGATAGGGCCGACCGCGAACACGATGCGTTCCTTCAAGAGGCGCGAATAGATGTCATAGGCCCGCTCCCCTCTAGAGGTTTGCTCAACAACCATAGGCACCAGATTCAGTGCGCTCACATCCAATCCATTCGCAGTATCATTAAGCGTCTTCATTGCATCAGGCCTTCTTCGCTGGATTCATGACTTGATCAAAACTCATGGTTTCATCCTTGACTTTCGCCTTCTCAAGGATCCGGTCGATGACTTGATCCTCTAGAACCAGAGCCTCGATGTTCGCCATCGCATCCTGATTTTGCTGATAGTACTTTATCACCTGCTCAGGATTCTCGTACCCCTCCGCCAGATTGCGCAATGTTTCTTCTAGCCGGTGCGGATCAACCTTGATTTTTTCAGAACGCACCAATTCAGCGATGATCAGACCGAGAGCCGCACGTTTTCTCGCCTGATCTTCAAACAGTTTATCAGGCAAGGCGGCTCGAGCCTGCGAATCCATGGCTTCACCAACCTGAGATCGCATCCGCTGTATTTCTCGTTGCACCAATGACTTGGGCAACTCGATTGGATTGCGCTCGAACAAGGCGTCCATGACCTGACTTTTGACCCTTTCCTTCAAGGCATTCCCGAGTTCGCGCTCCATGTTCTTTCGAACCTCTTCGCGTAATACCTCTATTCCGCCCTTATCGATTCCCAATGACCGAACAAATTCTTCATCGATCTCGGGTAACACCGGCACGTTCACTTCTTTTATCTTGATCTCGAACTCCGCGGTTTTACCGGCCAGGTCTTGGGCATGATAATCTGAAGGAAAACTCACCTCTATCTTCTTTTCATCACCAGCCGACACCCCCATCAGCTGGGTTTCGAAATCGTTTATCAATCGTCCTTCGCCCAGCACCACCTCATAACCTACGGCCTCTCCTCCCTCGAAAGGCTCTCCGTTCAAAGTGCCCTTGAAATCCATGACAATCTGATCGCCCTCTTGAGCCGCTCCGTCACCTGGCTTCCACTCGCGTCGTTGCTTACGCAATGTTTCGATCATCGCGTCAACGTCGGCGTCGTTCACTTCAGCAACCGGGCGAGAAACATCCAGCTCCCCGAGTGGGCTTAACTCAATTTCTGGATAGATTTCAAAGGTTGCCGTATAGGTTAATTCCTCGCTGTCCTGAGACGCTGGAAGCTCTATTTCAGGACTACCTGCAGGTGCCAGCTTTTCCTGGGCCAACGCTTCATGCAAGGTTGATTGCACGACTTCGCCGACTACGTCCTGATAAACACTGTTGCCATATCGTTGCTGTACTAGCTTGAATGGAACCTTCCCCGGTCGAAAGCCGTCCAGTTTGACCCGCTTACTTAAATCGCGTAAACGTTTCTGCACTTCCGCATCAATACGTTCGGATGGAACGCGCACTGTCATCTTGCGCTCCAGATTGCCCGTTGATTCGATCGAAACCTGCATTTAAGAACCACCTTTTTGGTTAAGGTGCGCCCATTGGACGCATTCAATTGGATTTTATGGTGCGAAAGGAGAGACTCGAACTCTCACGGGATACCCCACTGGAACCTAAATCCAGCGCGTCTACCAATTCCGCCACTTTCGCAAATTAGATATTTAAATTTTACAACATGGGAGTCTAACACGCTCGCCAAAGAGTCAAACAGGCTCTATGAGACCAAAAAGGAACATTCTTGGGTGATGAATGGCATTGAACCACCATCTCACATGTAATTCAGAAACGAAACATTCGCCAGATACAACCAGAAACGTCCAAATGCAAGTTGATTGCTCACCATCAAAATATCGAAGTAGTGATTCCATCAGGTTACAATAGGCCTAAATGCTATTGAAAATCCTATTTTTAATGGCATATTTCGATGGATGCATGGGACACTATTTCGGAGGCCTTCAAATCACCGAAGCAAAAAACGCTTTTATAGAGCCTTGCATGGCGGAAAATGCCACGAAAGGATCCTGCCCGCCTACGAACGTATATGCCTGGTTTGGGCGCCAAATCCTAGGGCAACATCTAAGTTACATACATATTCCGTTTAATCGAATATCATTGACAAAGCGCTCTCAGGATCAATTAAGGCATATGAATAACTCCGCTCGAAACAATCAAGCTGCGAACCCATCTGAATTGGAAGCGAAAAACTCTTTAGCTCAGATTGGTTCTGGTGCTTGCATTCGGACTCTAGCAAGAACGATAACCCACCCCTCTCTTGCAAAGCCAGGGAGAGGTCCAATTGCCATGAAGCAATGGCTTATGAAAAATCTCATTCCCCTTAAAGTCTGGCCAAGTGACTTTTTAGTTTCATCAGCCGACCCAAGCCCATCTTCATCCTTGTGACCCACGCCATGATGAACTCAACCGAAGACCAGGAAGCCTGGCAGGAAAATCTGCTGTTGGGCGTTTCACGCACCTTCGCTCTCACGATTCCGCAGCTACCGCCCGAGCTTCGCGGTGTCGTAGGCAATGCCTACTTGTTATGCCGTCTTGTGGATACCATTGAAGACGAACCCGCCTTGAGTATCGACGAAAAACACCGTTATTGCGCCACGTTTGCTGCCGTGGTTGCCGGACAAGCCGATCCCGCCGAGCTCTCATCCGAGCTTGCTCCCAAGCTTTCTCCAGCAACCTTGGAAGCCGAACATGAACTGGTGCGGGAAATGCCGCGAGTCATTGCCATCACCCGGACTTATCGTCCGGCGCAACAACAAGCGATCGAACGTTGCGTTAGAATCATGTCGGACGGGATGGCTCGGTTTCAGGACAAGGCGAGTTTGGCTGGTCTCGAGGATCAGGCTGAGCTCGACCATTACTGTTATTACGTCGCCGGCGTAGTCGGAGAAATGCTAACCGAGCTCTTTTGTGAATACTCGCCATCGATCGCCCGCCACCGGGACCAAATGATTCGCCTTTCGATTTCTTTTGGTCAGGGCCTGCAGATGACAAACATCCTTAAAGACATATGGGAAGATCGGCGGCGCGGCGTTTGCTGGCTTCCACAATCCACGTTTAGCCCCCGCGGCATTGATCTGAAGAAGCTAGAGGATGCCGACCCGAAGGCTTTCGCCGATGGCCTCGAGGAATTACTGGGCATTGCACGCCAACATTTGCGCAATGCCTTAAGCTACACCCTCACGTTACCACGAGAGGAAACCGGCATTCGCAATTTCTGCCTGTGGGCGCTTGGCATGGCCGTATTGACCTTGCGACGCATTCATCGCAATCCCGATTTTCGCACCGGGACTGAAGTCAAGATTTCTCGCCGCAGCGTCCGCATGACAATTGCTGCATTGCGAATTGCCGCCTCCCGAGACCATGTTCTCAAGCTCCTGTTTTCCCTGGCCGCCCACAGCCTGCCAAAAACCTCTGCAGACGTTATGCCGCAGCTCAATACGCCGAGCTAACAAAATCCCCTTTGCCCGACACACCACCATGAGTAGCGAAGTCTTCCTATGAAAGCCGAGCATATTGATCCTGACTCCATTATCCAAGAACTCCCAAGCCGTCATAGCACGATGGAAATTTCGAGTCAGCGCCTGGATGCGGGAATCGAGCGCGCCCGTGATGCATTGCTGGCCGACCAGCATGCTGAGGGCTATTGGTGTTACGAACTCGAAGCCGATTGCACCATCCCCGCGGAATACATTTTGATGATGCATTTCATGGACGAAATCGATGCGCATCTGCAAGCACGGCTGGCCCGTTATTTGCGCCGACATCAGAACGATGAGGGAGGTTGGCCCTTGTTCTACGGAGGGAAAGCGGATATCAGTTGCTCGGTCAAGGCGTACTATGCGCTCAAATTGGCGGGCGACTCGCCAGATGAACCTCATATGCAGCGTGCCCGCGACTATATTCTGTCAGCCGGCGGTGCCGCCCGCGCCAATGTGTTCACCCGCATCGCGCTAGCTCAATTTGGTCAGGTTCCTTGGCGCGCAGTGCCTGTCATGCCGGTGGAAATCATGTTTTTTCCGCGATGGTTCCCGTTTCATCTCAGCAAGATCGCCTACTGGTCGCGGACCGTCATGGTGCCCTTGCTGATTTTGTGCTCTCTTAAGCGTATGGCGCGAAATCCGAGCGGCATCGGTATTCGTGAACTTTTCGTCACTCCTCCCGAACAGGAAAAACATTACTTTCCTGTTCGCTCAAAGATGAACCGCGTTCTGATCGGGCTCGATGCTGTAGGTCGGCGGCTCGAACCATTCATTCCGAAATGGATACGCAAGCGCGCCGTTGCCCGCGCCGAAGCTTGGTTTGTCGCACGTCTGAACGGTGATGGGGGGCTAGGAGCCATTTTTCCTGCGATGGTTAATGCTTACGAAGCGCTTGACTGCTTAGGCTACCCGCCTGATCACCCCTACCGGCGCATCGCCAAAAAATCTATCGATCTTCTGCTCGTTGAACACGGCGATGAAGCTTACTGCCAGCCTTGCGTGTCTCCGGTTTGGGATTCGGTGCTGGCGGCGCTGGCGTTACAGGAAACGGGTGATGCAAAAAGCACGGAATCAGCGACCAACGCCTTACACTGGCTTAAAGGCAAACAACTTCTCGATGAGCCCGGTGACTGGCGCGACACCCACCCCACTCTGCCGGGAGGTGGCTGGGCCTTTCAATTCAAAAATGACTACTATCCGGATCTCGATGATACGGGCGCGGTAGGCTGGGCAATGTATCGCAGTAAAGATGAAGCTTATGGCGAATCGCGCGCACGTGCAGCACGCTGGATAGCCGGAATGCAATCATCCAATGGCGGTTTTGGAGCCTTCGATTCCGATAATACCTATTATTATCTCAATGAAATCCCCTTCGCCGATCATGGGGCGCTGCTTGATCCACCTACAGAAGATGTATCCGCCCGGTGCGCCATCTTGCTGCATTATGCCAGCGAGGAGAACCCTGCTTACGAAGAGCCCTTGCGCCGGGTTCTTGGCTACCTTTTCTCTACGCAAGATGCTGACGGCGCATGGTTTGGACGCTGGGGAACCAATTACATTTATGGCACATGGTCGGTGTTGGCCGCTCTTGAAATCTGCGGCATCGCCCCTCATCACCCCGCGATGAAGCGCGCAGCCAACTGGCTTAAACGCATGCAGCGCTCCGATGGCGGCTGGGGCGAAACCAATCAGAGCTATTCCGATCCTGCATTGCGCGGCCAGGCAGAAACCAGTACTTCATTCCAAACCGCCTGGGCCTTGCTGGCCTTGATGGCGGCAGGCGAAGCCCGCTCGCCTGAGGTTCGCCGAGGCATTGATTATTTGCTGTCCACTCAGGGCGAAGCGGGCCGCTGGCAAGAACCAGAATTTCCTGCGCCTGGCTTTCCCAAGGTCTTTTATCTCAAATACCACGGCTATAGTCAGTATTTTCCGCTCTGGGCGCTGGCGCGCTATCGTAATTTGAACACCACTCAATGACGAACGTCGGTATCATTGGCGCCACCGTAGAGGAATTGCGGATGTTTGCGACCGACGGAAACCTCCGGGTCGGCTTCCCTCGGCAGATTGGCGAACATGTCTGGATCGTCCGCGCCGGAATGGGAGCGGCCCGCGCCGGGATTGCCGTGGAAAGACTACTCGAAACCGCCGGCCCCATGCCGCTGATCAGCTGGGGAACGGCAGGAGCGCTGAATGACTCGCTTCACCCCGGTGATATACTTTTGCCAAGCCAAGTCATCGAAGTGGCCTCCGGCCATGCGCTGGAAACGGAGGCCAGCTGGCGAAGCGCCATTATGTCGATGTGCGGCAACGCCTTCCGCATCAACTCATCTCCTCTTTTGCAAACAGATGGCATCATCGCCCACCCCAAACAAAAGCGTGCCTTACTGGAAACCCATGAGGCAGCGGGCATCGATATGGAAAGCGCGGCAATAGCCGCGGCCGCCAAAAACCACGGCCTTCCGTTTCTGACACTTCGCGTCATCGTAGATGCCGCCGGCGACAGGATCCCCATCGCGGCCAATGCCGGTGTTGATGATGAAGGCAATGTTCACCCACTCCGCATTGCCCGCGCCCTCATGCGCTACCCGTATGAGCTGCCTGCCCTGCTTGCCCTTGGCCGTAATTTCTCTATGGCGCGCCATACCCTGCGAAAATTGGCTCGGCTAGCCCTAGAAGGGAAACTGGCGCCGACTTCTTCATTGTCCTCATGCCTTTCATCTAAAACCCACGCCACGCACTGACATGCCTCGAGATCAATCCTCCGCAGACCAAGCAACTTCGCAGCCTCCATGCACGCTGGTCACAGGAGCCACTGGCTTCGTGGGATCAGCTGTGGCGCGCGAGCTATTGAATCATGGACATCGTGTGCGTGTCCTGGTTCGCGCCAATGCCAATCGGCGCAACCTTGACGGTTTGCCGTTGGAACTCGCTATCGGCGATCTGAGCGATGCCGATTCACTCGCTCACGCACTAAAAGGATGCAATGCCCTTTTTCATGTAGCCGCCGCCTATCGTTTATGGGCACCTGACCCCTCCGATCTCTATCGCAGCAATGTAGAAGGCACGCGCCGGCTTATGCACGCCGCCTTGGCAGAGGGAGTAGAGCGCATCGTCTACACCAGCAGTGTAGCCACGCTGGGGCTCAATGCCGATGGCACTCCGGCCGATGAAGAGACGCCAGTGATTCTGAACGACATGATCGGTCACTACAAACGTTCCAAATTCCTGGCCGAAGAACTCGTGCGAGACATGGTGCGTAATCACGGTCTGCCAGCAGTGATCGTCAACCCATCCACTCCTGTCGGCCCACGCGACATCAAACCGACTCCCACGGGAAGATTGATTCGCGACGCCGCTCTCGGGCGCATGCCGGCTTACGTTGAGACGGGTCTCAACATCGTCCATGTCGACGATGTGGCGGCCGGTCATCGGCTGGCTTTCGAGCGGGGCAAGCCTGGGGAACGATACATTCTGGGAGGCGACAACCTCAGCTTGCAGCAAATTCTGACCGAAATCGCCCGTCTCACGGGCCGCAAGCCCCCTCGCCTGCGATTGCCGCACGGTTTGGTTTTGCCTCTAGCCTATCTGGCCGAACGCTGGGCAAATCTTATCGGCAGAAGTGAAGATTTGCAGTTGACCGTGGATGGCGTGCATCTTGCTAAGAAATTGATGTACTTCACCAGCGAAAAAGCCGAGAAGTTTTTAGGATATACTCATCGACCGGCTATTTTGGCACTGACCGATGCCGTGAACTGGTATCTGACCGAGACTCGCAAATGATCGACGCTGTATCACCGCAATGGACGATTCAAGAACAGGGCGGCACGCTCCTGGTGCGTCTGAAAGGCGTATGGAAACTCATGCTATTGCATGAAGAAAGGCAAAAGATCGAAAAGAAACTCGCCGCGGATCTTGACTCAAAACGCGCCATCTGGGATCTCAATGATGTCCAGGCTATCGATAGCGCTGGAGCACAATTGCTGTGGCGGCTTTGGCGCAATCACCCTCCATTGCGCCTGGATTGCAGTCCCGAACACAAACGTTGGTTCGAGAGGCTGGACACACTCGATCTTCCTCCCCGCCCGCCACGCCCTCTGTGGTGGCCGCTGATCGAACTCGGCAAATTTCTCGCTGAGTTCGCGCGCGACACCGGCAGGGCCTTCCTGCTCATCGGGCAGCTCATCGTCGATCTGATCTACAGCCTTCGCCACCCCCGGCGCATGCCCTGGAAGGAAATCTCGGCCAGCATTTACCATACCGGCGCCACCGCAATCCCCCTGCTCGGCCTGGTGTCCTTCCTGGTAGGCATCGTCATGACCATTCAGCTCGCTGTGGAACTGGAAAAATTCGGCCAGAACCTGCTTATCGTCCAAACTCTGGGCCTTGCCATCCTGCGTGAACTCGGTCCTGTCATCACCGGTCTGATTGTGGTCGGCCGCACCGGCTCGACCATTGCAGCGAGCATTGCCAGCATGCATCTCACCGAGGAAACCAAAGCCTTGCGCGTTTACGGCAACACGCCCAGCCAACGCATCGTATTGCCGAACGTGATCGGTATGGCGATCAGTATCCCCCTGTTAGTGGTGTGGGCGGATTTTCTCGGTATCGTCGGCGGGATGATCACGGCCAAGGTCCGCCTTGGCATCAGCTATGAGTTGTTTCTTGAACGACTTCCGGTGGCCGTTCCTTGGATCAATTTCTGGATCGGCATGGGCAAGGGTATGCTGTTCGGCCTGATCATCGCCACCGTGGCCAGTCACTTCGGTCTCAAGGCCAAGCCCAACACTCAAAGCCTGCAACAGGAAACCACTAACTCCGTGGTGACCAGCCTCGCGCTGATCCTGCTGCTCGACTCGCTCATGGGCGCACTTATGACCAATATCGGCCTCAGTTAAATATGGACGAAGTACAGAAAAATAAAAATATCATCGCTGTAAAAAAGCTCACCACCCGTTTTGGAAGGCGCATTATCCATCGCGATCTCGACCTGGAAGTTCGCCGTGGCGAAGTCATGGGGCTGATCGGCAGCAGTGGCGGCGGCAAGACCGTGTTGATGCAGCACATCATGGGGCTGCTCAAGCCAGCATCGGGAAGCATCGAACTGTTCGGCGAAGCCATCGAAGAAATGACGTCCGAAGAATTCCGCCATATCGCCCTGCGCTGGGGGGTTTTATTTCAGCAGGGCGCCCTGTTCAGTGCAATGACGGTATTCGATAACATCGCATTTCCTTTCCGCGAACTCAAAAAATACGGCGAAGGCGTGGACGATGAAACGATGCGGCAACTGGTTTTCCTGAAACTCAAAATGGCCGGTTTAGAAGCAGAAGACGCATGGAAATATCCCGCGGAACTTTCTGGAGGCATGGTCAAGCGCGCCGCCCTGGCCCGGGCGCTGGCCTTGGATGCGGAGCTTTTGTTTCTGGATGAACCCACCTCTGGGCTGGATCCCATACGCTCGGCTGAATTCGATTCATTGCTGTTGGAGCTACGTCAGGAAATGCAGCTCAGCGCCCTGCTGGTAACTCACGATCTCGAAAGTCTGGCCCTGCTATGCGACCGTATCGCCATCCTCGATGAAGGCAAAGTGCTTGCTACAGGCACACTGGAAGAAGTCGCTCGCCTGGATCACCCTTTTGTCAAGAAATTTTTCGAAACCCGACCGGGCGAAAAACGCCTGCGATCCATTCAACACTAGAGAGAGCCTCCGCCATGGAAGACCGTTCCCACGCACTCATCGCACTCGCCTTCCTCATCGTCTTCGGCATCGGCTCAGTAGCGCTGTTTATGACGATGACACACCACAAGAAGGAGGATCGCTATTACGAGATCGTTACCTCACAAAACGTAGGTGGCGTTCAGCCCCAGGCTGGCGTTTATTTCAAGGGGCTTCCTGTCGGTACCGTCAAAAGCATCCATTTCGACCCCCAAAATCCACGCAAGGTCGTCATCCTGTTCGCCGTCTATCACGATGCCTACATCAGCCATGCCACCTATGCGACTTTGAGTTTCGCCGGTTTGACGGGAATGAGTAATATCGACTTGCATCTTGACCCCACTCTACCCGACACCCCTTTACCGACATCTCGCAAGCACCCAGCCAAAATCCCCTTACGGCAGGGCATGCTCGCTTCGCTCGAAAAATCGGGAAAAGGGCTAATCAATCGCCTCAACAGTATTCTCGATCGGGCGGATGATCTGCTCAACAACAACAATCGCCAACAGATCTCTCAACTGCTTGCGCACCTCAACAAAGCCAGCGCCAAACTGACCACACTCGAGACGCAGCTCGAACCCACCCTGAAGAAACTGCCCGCCTTGAGTAATCAGATCAGCGAAGTGCTGGCTTCGACCAAACGACTGGAAGCGCGCGCCGGCACGACGCTCAACGCCGCCACCAAAACAGCCAACAGCATCACCCGACTGAGCGAAACTGGGCAGCAAACCTTACAAGGCGCAAAACAGCTCGAACCCCAGTTGGCGACCACCGTGCAGCAACTCAACACCACCTTGCGCGAGATAGACCAACTTACGCGCAAACTCGATTCCCAACCGCAAAGCCTGATATTCGGGCCCCCCCCCCAACGCCCGGGTCCGGGCGAACCAGGCTTCCACCCCCCTCAGGAGCACTGAGACATGCACCCAATCACCAAACGCCTGACAGTCTTCGCCCTGCCGATCGCGCTGGCGCTGGGCGGCTGTGCCCTCAACCCTGCCCATCCGTGGACGGACTATGGCCTAACGCTCGCTAAAACATCCTCTCCTGCGCAAACAGCCACCCTCCCTTTCATCTTGCGCGTAGATGCCATCAATGCACCTGACTGGCTGGAGAGCCGCAATTTTTATTATCGACTCGACTATGCCGATTCCCAGAAAATCTTCGCTTATAGCGAAGCGCGCTGGCTCACGGCACCGCCAACCATGCTGCATACCCTGTTGACAGAACGCTTGGTCCGAAGTGGATTGTTTAAGGCCGTGATCGCCCCCGGCAATACCGCCGAGGCCAATTACGACTTGCGTCTGAGCTTGCAGGCATTCGAGCAAGACTTCAAAACCCTGAAGTCGAGTACCGCCATTGTGCGCCTACGCGCCTCTTTGATCGATGAAGCCAACGGCAGCGTCACCGCCCAAAAACAGTTCGCTATTCGTGTACCCGCGGGGCAGGATGCTCAATCCGGCGCAGCCGCTTTGAACTACGCCGCCAATGAGCTTACCAATGAGTTGGAAGACTGGATTGCGGATACGCTTGATCACGCCAAACGATAATGCAACACATTCGATGAATGGATTTTCGCAACGCGACCCTGCTTCAGCGGCCCATCCCTTATCGCGCGATACCCGCGATACCAAGGCCGCAAACCTCCGTCTAGCCGATACTGAGACGGGCGATGTAGAACCAAAGCTCGGTCGGGCGGAGCCAGAATCCTCCCCGCCACCGGATAACGGTCCTTCGACTGGCCTGCGTTACTGGGGCGGAGCGATCCTGGGCACTCTGATCGTCCGCAGCGTTCAAGCCGCCTTGAAGATAGAAGTGCTTGGCAAGGAGCATCTATGTCATGCCCGCGGAGCATTGGTGGTTTCGAACCACCGCCGGGACACCGATGGCCCGATAGTCGGTGGCATACTGCTTCAGCCCAAAGGATTACGTTTCCATGGGCAGGAACCCTTCTATGTAGCCCGAGAAGATCTATTCCGGCCGGGCTTCCTCGGGCAATACCTGCAGGACTTCCCGAAACCCTTGCGTATTCTTAGACATATCCCGATCGCAAGGGCTCTTAATGCGATGCAGCTACGTCCCCTGCGTCGCATTCCCGAATACACCTTTGGCGAGCTCCTCGAGGATTTTCTACTGCAATTCGGAGATATGCCACTGAGCGAGGTGCTAAAACCGAAATGGGTTGATCTTTTCGCCAAAACCTTGCAACGACCGGCAGAAGATCTACGCCTATCGGACGCATTGAAAGCGCCACCCGAGCTTCGTCACCGCACACACGTTTTCCGCCGGTTGCAACGCCAGGCGTTTCGCCGAATCCTGCCCTATCAACGCCAGGTCATCACCCAGCAACTAAACCACCTGGCTGAGATTCTCGATCTCGGTCAAAGCCTGTTCTTGGCTCCGGAAGGTGGTATCTCCCTAGATGGTTATTTTCACAAGCCACGTAAATCATTACATTTTCTGATAAATGCATGCCGCAAACCCCCGCATGTCTTGCCGATGGGTATCAGTTACGATCCCATGCGCCATGGCAGAACCCGAGTCCTCGTGCGCATCGGGGAACCTTTGCGCGATTTAGCGGGGCTGAGCCGCAAGGAAACGGACGAACGCGTCAGCCGCGCCATTTTACGCCTATGGTCGATCAATGCCAGTCAGCTGGCGGCGCATTATGCCTTGAAACTTCCCACCGGCATTGACAGAAAAATGCTTGCTGAACGCCTTTATGATTACTTCTCGATGGTCGTCGGGCACGCTGTGAAACGAGCGCTCCCGCTTGATCCTTTGTTGCTCGATGAAGCAGGACGGCGCAAGCGCGCGCTGCAGTGCGCGAATTGGATACGACGTCATCCTTGTTGCCGAGAAAAACTCATCTATCTCGATCGTGAGCTGGGCGTCTTGCTGTCGGATCATCCTGAAATACTGGCTATCCATCCTGCATCCGGTTAGTGGCTTGAAAGCGCTCTTTCAGTATCTCAACCGGCCGAAGATCTTCGTGCCCCTGTTGCTAATGGCCGCCTTCCTCGCTGCCGCGCTAGCCCTGTCCAATATCGGCCTGGTATTCGACCGCATCGGTGCCATTCCCCTGCGACTCTTGGCACTGACTACATTGTTCGCCGCCCTTTACCTCGTTTTCAAAGGATTGCAATTCTATTTTTTTCTGCGCGACATCGGCCTCCAGCCTGGCTGGCGCGACCTGACTCTGGCCTATGCCGTAGGCGAGCTCACTCTGGCATTACCCATGGGTATTTACGCGCAAAACTACGTGCTTCTGCGCCTGGAAGGTTCACAGCCTTCGCGTTCAGCGGCCGCAACCACCGTAATGTTGTTATTGGAGATTGCAATTCTGTTTCTCACCTTGGCAGCCGTCGGTGTGAAAGGTTGGCCGTGGGTGCAACCCTTGGCCATAGCAAGCTTTTTCGGTCTAGCCGGTTTTGTCGCCCTAGTGACGCGCTGGAATCAGTTGCGGCGAATCATTGCCAAAACCTTGCAGCATCTGAAGCTTTCGCCGCGTCCTTACCTTCATTTCGTTAGCAGTCTCGATCTACTTACCGGCGGCCACTCATTGTTGCGACATGGCTGGTTGAGCGTTCTCTATCTCGCAGCCTTGTTTGCCGCCTTCGATGCAGTCGCCCATGGAGTAGGCGCCCCGCTTACCATGCATCAAAGCGTATCCATCTATGCATTTTCTCTCAGCGCGGCTTTGCTATTCGGTTCTCTCACCACGCAGGTCGGACTTACCGAGGTCGCAGGCATGGGCGCCGCCCATGCGCTTGGTTTCGATTACACCCAGGGCCTTGCCATGCTGCTCGGCTTTCGCCTGGTCTGGACGGCATGCATCTGGCTCATTTGCCTGCCCGTGGTGATAGCCTTGAAGAGTCAGCTCGACCAGAGATCACGCCCGAAATAGCCTTACTGCTGTATTCCCGCCTCCGCTACACGCTTCAATTCGTAACGATATCGAGGAATCGATGTATTGTCTCCCGAGTCGGCCTTACTTTGGGTTGTCCAGAGGTCTTTTCCGCCAGCGGCACATCCCGCAACAGGTCGAGTTGAGGTTGACGCACCGCATGGGCATAACCCTTGGCGTGGTGATAATCCGCCAGATATTCCTGTTCGCTCTGCCCCACGGTGGGCACCAGTAGTGAGCGCTTCCCCAGCTCTGCCAATTCCATCAAAGTGGTATAACCCGAGCGGGTGACAACTAGCTGGGCCCGGTTGAGCATATTCTGCTGCTTTGTGCGGTCCAGGTAGGTGTGAATTGTTGCGCCACCGAATTTCCACTGGCGGTAAGGCATATCTGGGCGACCCAGGGTCACAACCACTTTGCGCGGTGCCAATCCTGCCACCTGGGCGAGAATTTTCTGTTCGAAATAACTGCGCTGAGGTTCGGCGCCGGAAATACTGATAAAAACATCGATGTCTTCTTGGACGTCCTGTTTTTCGATACTTGAAAGGATGCCGATGTAAGTTGCACGCCCACTCCAGTCACAGTCTGTTTCGTGGCATAAGCGACCGGCGATGCCCCCGTTCTCTTCATCGGGCACCAGGATCTGCCGGGCTTGCGCCATCAATTCCCGCTGATTGCGCTCCACAGCCGGCCCGAACAGGCGCAAGGGACGGGGCATGATCTGCCTGAGGGAATGAAAAATGTAGTAACTTGGCACTTCGGTCGATACCACGCCCATGCGGCTGTCTGAAACCACCCGATCGAAACCGCGCTCCTGGCACAGACGACGCGTATGTTCGCGTTCCAGGCGGAAACGGCGAAACACGGCGGGCATACTCAGGGTCATGCGCACGTAAAATCCGAATGCAGTTCGACCCAACGGCTTGGGAATGTCTGGATACTCAATGAATTCACAGCGTTCACCCAGCTCTTGGCGCAAGAGTATCAATGCCCGCCCAGTGGTCAGCACAGTCACATCATGGCCTTCATCCAACAACGCGCGTATGAGCAGCAAATCACGCGTCGCGTGCCCAAGTCCCCAATCATGGACGGCAAACAAGAATTTCATATTTTTTACTCCAGCTAACGCTCAAGGTAGTTATATTTGATGCTCTTGCACCCATTCGGACTGAAGAGGTTCAATCCTAAGCGTAACTCTCAATTAATATCGGAAAAAAATTGATCAGCGCTAAATCCGTGTCCTTACAGGCGCTCATAGATGCGGCCTTTCCATTCTGAACGGGTGCCTCGCCAGTAACCCCAGGCGGAACTCCAGGTCATGGCAAGATAGAGGGTTCCAATCGCGGGTAATGCCAACGCCCAGAAGGGCGAGCGCCGGTAATATGAAAGCGTAGGCAAATAACTGATCGACATACCCAGCCAAGCAGCCAAACCGCATAGACGAACCGCCGTCAATGAAGAGGCCAGTGCAGCCAAAGGCAACCAATAGGCCACCACCATCAAAGCGGTGGTAGCCAAAAGCAAGAGCATTGAATAATGCAACTGGGTGAATGCCGACCGCGCCACCATGCGCCAGATGCTCTCGAGACTCGCATACACCCGTTCGCTTCGTACCGCATGGGTTAAGCCCACCCAGATCCGACCGCCGCTTTGTTTGATCCTGGCAGCCAGCGTGCAATCATCGATCAAAGCATCGCTCAAGGCGCCAAAACCACCCAGATTCGCAAGTGCCTTCCTTTCCAACAAAACACAACCACCGGCGGCGGCAGCAAAACGGCGGCGGCGCCCATTGGCAAGCGCAAAAGGATAGAGCAGTCGAAAATAATAAACAAAGGCGGGCATGAGTAGCTTTTCCCAAAAGCTGCACATTCTCAATTCAGCCATGAGGGAAAGCATTTGCAAACCTTCAGACCCCAATTTCCGCTGCATCGCGGCCAATATGCCCGGGCGCAGACTAATATCGGCATCGAGCAGCAGAACCAGCGGTGTTTCCACCCTCTCAAACCCTTGCTCAAGCGCCCATAATTTCCCAGCCCATCCCAGAGGCAGGCCTGTCGCTTCGATCACTTCTGCTCCTGCATCGCGGGCAAGAGATGCCGTATCGTCTTCAGAGTTGTCATCAATCACAATGATGCGGATGCCATCTCCCTGGGCGCGCACACAAGCAACCGTTTGCGCAATATGTTCCGCTTCGTTTCGGGCTGGGATCAGCACCGAGATATCCTCGAAACGTGAGGGTTCGCCTACTTCGGCTTCCAGATGTTCGCGCACCCGCCAAGGCTGCCAGGGCAAGAGCAATATCCCCCACCAGACAACGGCGGCGAATGAAGACAATATCAACCAGATCATCACACTTCACACCCGCGTGCTTGAAGATGGTTTTTGCAATAGGAAGTACTTGAGCGACTTGATCGGCAATTTCATCTGAGAGCGTATCCTCGGAATCAACACTGCTGCTTGCTTTGAAAATTGCGGGACATTGTACAGGGTGGTGAGATTTTCGTGGCTACATCAATTGTGAAAGCCCGTGCTTATGCACTATGCTTTAATTCTTGAGATACAACCCGATTGGGCAAGGAGAATGATAATGAGCGATTCATCGAGGGATTCATTTGACGCCCTGCGAGAGGATTTCACTCGCTTGCGCGAAGATGTTGGCCGACTGAGCAATACCCTGAAACGATTCGGTCTCCAAAGCTCGATCCAAGCCGAGGAAAAAATGGACGAAAGCCTGGACAAACTGAGGGAACACCTGAGCGTACGGGGAGGCAAGAAAGACCGCTTCAAAAATACCTCTTTTGCACAGATTGGCGAGCACTTGGGCAAGCAGCCCTTGCTTGGCGTTGCCGCGGCTTTCGGCGCAGGATTCGTACTCGCCAAGCTGCTGACCCGGGGAGAAAAACGCTGAACTACATCACTGAATGGGTGTTGGCCCTGATCGAGCTTCTGGAACAGGAAGGTCGGGAATTCAAGCGTGGCATCTTCCGCCTTGGATTCGGGCTGCTTTTGAGTGTGGCAGCAGTCTTTTCTCTGATCATCGGTTTTTTTCTGCTGGCATGGGGAATGGAGCGATGGCTGAGCGAGCTGATCGGTCCGGTTCTGAGCCTCGTCTCGATGGGAGCCTCCTTCTTGCTTTTGGCGGGGGGATTGGGATTATGGATACGCCGCCTGATCCTGAAATAAAAGCCACGGGGCTTGAAGAATCCAAGAGCAAGCTGCGGCAGATCGCGAAACGGGATCCTTGGCCTTTGCGCCTGCTCGATGCCCGCAAAGGGGTTTTGTTCGAGGCTTTTCTTTTGGGCCTGGCCGCAGGTGGTTACAAACCAGGGCGGAAGTGGGTAAAAAAACGCCTTCGACGCCACATTTCCGGCTCTTAATCAAGACCACTCGGCGCGCAAACGCTCGCGATTGATCTGCAGCCACTGCAAGGCGATGATAGTCATGGCGTTGTCGATCAGACCGTTCGCAACCTGATCGAATGCATCTTCCGCCGGCAGCACATGAACGCGTATATTTTCACCTTCCTCGGCCAAGCCGTGAATGCCTCCAAGCCCTTCACTATCCACCCGCCCCACGAACAGGCTGACGCGTTCGTCGCTACCTCCGGGGCTGGAAAAATAGGTGCTCACTGTCGCCAGCTCCCTGATTTCACAATCCGCCTCTTCCACGGCCTCCCTTCTAACTACGGCTTCCGGCGTTTCTCCTTCTTCGATCAAGCCTGCAATGATCTCGAACAGCCAGGGACTGCGGGTAGAATGTATCGCGCCGATGCGAAACTGCTCGACAAGCACCACCTCGTCACGCTGCGGATCGTAGGGCAGCACGCCGGCCGCGTTGCCCCGCAACAGCAGCTCGCGACTAAGAGGCGGTCCCATGCCGCCCTGGAATAGCGCATGACGGACACGGTAACGCACCAGGCGATAAAACCCCTCATATAGCAATTGTTCATCCAGGATTTCCCATTTCATCTATACATTCCTCAATACCAGTCAGGCTCCCCTTCCGGGCGAGTTCGAAACAACTTTAAAGTCCACATGTAATGCTCTGGATAACGGCGAATTTGGTCTTCCAGAGCCTCGTTCATTCGGCGCGCATCTCGGGCAGGATCACCGCTGGGAAAATCCTTGAGAGGCGGATCGATGATAACCCTGTAACGCATCTCGACGGTATCGTAGACCGTCATGGTAGGCAGCACCGCCGCGCCGCTGGCTTTCGCCATACGACCAATGACAGGCAGAGTCGCTTTTAATTGTCCGAAAAATGGAACGAATTGCGAGCGCTCGCGCCCATAATCCTGATCAGCCAGATAATAAAGCACCCCCCCGCCCCGTAGTGCCTTGAGAAAACCTCGCATGCCGGCCTCGCGCGGAATCGGTTGATTTCCAAAACGACTGCGGCCATGGCTGATCAACCATTCAGCCAAGGCATTGCCGAATGGATTGTAGGGGCCACACATCGGCACTTCCATCGCCAGGCGAGGCGGAGCGATATCCAATCCTGCCGTATGCGCCACCATCAGGATGACCGGCCTCCCTTTGGCCCGCTGAGCCTTGAGATGGTCCAGTCCTTCCACCGCCACTTCCCGACTCAGACGGTCACGGCTACCAAACCAGGGCAAGGGATAATCCCAGACGGCTTGGGCCATGAGCCTGAAATGTTCCTTTATCAACACCGAGCGCCTGGAAGAATCGAGTTCTGGCATGCAACGTTGCAGATTGATTTCAGCGATACGCCTAGGCACGCGGTTGAAAAACCAGGCCAGATTTCCAAGCCCTCTGCTCAGGCGGCGGCGTGCGCCGCGCGGCAGCAGCACATGCGTAGCTGTAATCAAACCGACCAGCAGCCAGCCGGGCCAGTGGACGATGCCGAATGGCGGACGGGGCTCAGCCATGAGCTTGTTCTAACCACACCAACAAGCCTTGCGTATTCAGCTCGATATCATCGGCGAGCACGCGTTGGACAGCCGTCTCCGGATCAACGACCCCATGCCGCCGTAAGGCATCAACGCACCAATTGAAAAGCGCCGTAGCGATGCAGTCATGCAGATCGTCCGAGTCGGCACAGGCAAGCGCCGCGTCGACCATCACGTCTATCGAGCGATGCAAATTCACTCCCAGCCGGGCGATTTCGGTTACCCGTCCGAAATGGGCAAGATACATCGCCTTGGGGTCGAGCCCGAGCAGGCGGTCGATGGAGGCATGCATTGCCTGTGGGTCGAATTGTACCGGCGTCGTGGTCGGCAGGATGAAAGCGCCTTTTTCAGTATCCAGCTCCCGGTAAGACAAGCCAAAGGCATCGCCAGTGAAGAAACAGCGCGTTTTGGCATCCCAGATGCAAATGTGATGACGTGCGTGCCCGGGCGTGTCCAAACACAGCAACTCCCGGCCCGCCAGTTCGAGACGGAGACCTTCTTTGGCCTCCACCACCCGTTCAGCAGGCACCGGCACGATCTCGCCATAGTCACGATGCATAACCGCCTCGCCATAGACCGCCGTTGCACTGGCCCATAGCTTCGAAGGGTCGATCATATGACGGGCGCCGCGAGGATGGACAACCAACCGCGCCCGCGGCAAATGCCGCATCAATTCTCCCGCGCCACCCGCATGATCGAGATGGACGTGAGTAAGGATGACCCAGTCCACGTTGCTCGGCTGGAGTCCACAACGCTCCAATGCCCTCAAAAGACGAGGAACAGTATGCCAAGTGCCGGTGTCGATAAAAGCGGCCCGCCCGGACTCGACCATCAGATAAGCGGCGTCAAAACCCGGCCGCTTGAAACCGCTATCGATAAGATGAATACCCTGCTCTGTTTCAGTCTGCATGCTTGTCTGGTCGATGAAGCTAATTTTGAGACGTATTGTAACGGCAATTACATTCTATCCCCGTCGAAATGAGTTAAGATTTTTCAAATCCCACATTCGTGGAGGCATTTAATGCATACCGTTGATCACGCGCTCGTTCTAAATTTTCACCAGCCGGCGGGCAATCTCTGGTCGTTATTGGAGACGGAGCCTTGGCAGGCGCATGAAATTCTCTATGCCATGGATCGCATGCCGCGTAGCCTTTGGGAGTTCGAAGGCATTGCGCGAGTGCATCTTTCGCTTTCCGGCACCTTGTTAGAAACGCTTGCCGACCCCGCTTTCCAGCAGAAAGTCTATGGCATTGTCGATGTCGGCTCCCTACTCTGGCATTTGCAGAACGAACGCTTGTTTAAAATTCTCGGCACGGCTTATTACCACGCGGTGCTTCCTCTCATTCCCGAAGATGACCGGCCAGCGCAGATCGAACGTTGGCTAGGCATCGCCCGACACCTTTTCTGGCGCGATCGGTTCGATGGTTTCTGGCCGCCGGAAATGGGCTTTTCCATGGAACTCATCCCCCTGCTCAAACGCTATGGATACCGCTATGTGCTGGTCGATAGCGAGCACGTGCGGCCTGTCACCTCCATGCGCTGGGAAGAACTGCTCTACCGCCCGCATGTTGCGCGTTACGGCGAAGAAGAAATCATCGTTGTCGTGCGTGACCGTGATCTCTCCAATGCCCAAGAATCAGGCATGGAATACGGCTGGTTTGAGCAGGAGGTTGCCAATCGTACCCGCTGGTGCGATTTCCCTCCGTTGGTGACCACCGCCACCGACGGTGACAACGGCGGTTGGTTTCGCAACACCACCGAAGGCGCCAATTTCTGGAGCGCGTTCTACCGCGAATTGCTGCAACACGCCATGCATCCTTTTGCCTTAATCCGGCCCTCTTTCATCGACGACTATCTAGACCGCCATGGCGCACACGGTGAAGTGACGGTCGAAACCGGTGCATGGAACACCGGCTGGCATCACGGCCGTGGATTCGTCCAATGGACTGGATCCCAGGCCCAACGCGATGCCTTGGCACGTGTGGCAGCGGTAAGCCACTGTCTTCATGAGCGCAAAAACAGCTTTGATATGCAGACATTCGAGCAGGCCTACTGGCGACTTTTGCGGGCGCAGACCAGCTGCAATTTCTATTGGGGCGAAGCATGGGTCGATCGCTGTCACGCCGATCTTGATGCCGTCGAACAGATCATGGGCTCATAAACCACCCGCGGTGTTGGTCACTGTCGGCTTCATACGAGAATCATATGCTCGATGCCAGTGTGACTCTCCGTGTCTACAAATTCTTCCTGCATCAGGCAAGGCTTGCCGATAGCAATTAATACTCTGGAGTAACGCGATGTACATACTCATGCTGGCTTCCGAATGTGCCCCCGTAGCCAAGGTGGGCGGTTTAGCCGACGTGGTTTTCGGCCTCAGCCGCGAGCTGGAGGTGCGTGGGCATGCGGTGGAAATCATCCTTCCCAAATACGACCGCATGCGCTACGACCAGATCTGGGGATTACAGCCCGTCTACAATGATCTGTGGGTACCCTGGGGCGGCGGGGCCATCCACTGCACGGTATTCTTCGGTTTCGTCCACGGACGCAAGTGTTTCTTTATCGAACCCCATTCGGAGGAGAATTTCTTCAATCGCGGCGCTTATTACGGTTTTCCCGACGAACATCTGCGCTTCGCCTTTTTCACCAAGGCGGCCATGGAGTTCATGCTAAAAAGCAACAAGCGGCCCGACATCATTCATACTCACGACTGGCAGACGGCCTTGGCCGCGCCCCTACTGTACGAAATCTATGCCAACCAAGGCATGCCATTCCAGCGTGTTTGTCATACCGTTCACAATTTCAAGCATCAAGGAATTGCGGGCGAAGAGGTGCTTTGGAAAACTGGGCTTGGTCGCCCCGAGTATTATTTCGACCGCTATCGCATGGGCGACGACTCCAATCCCAGCGCCATAAACTTCACCAAAGGTGCCATCGTCTACTCCAATTTCATCACCACGGTTTCGCCGCGATATGCCTGGGAGGCAATGCACACTGACCAGGGATTCGGTCTCGGCCATATATTGTGGGTTCACCGCGCAAAATTCGGCGGTGTGCTCAATGGCCTGGATTATGAGATGTGGAATCCGCAGACCGACCCGCGCCTAGCGGCCAACTACGACCTGCATTCCCTGGACAACAAATATATCAATAAGCGCGCCCTGCGCGGACGTCTGTGGTTGGCTGACACCTACAAGCCCATTATCACCTATGTCGGTCGGCTCGATCCCCAAAAAGGACTCCATCTGATACGCCACGCCATCTACTACGCCCTGGCTAACGGCGCCCAATTCGTGTTGCTCGGGTCCAGCCCCGAAGCACATATCAATGACGAATTCTGGCGCATCAAGCATGAACTCAACGACAACCCTGATTGCCATCTTGAAATCGGTTATGACGAGGAACTGGCGCATTTGATCTATGCCGGCGCGGATATTCTTGTATTGCCTAGTCTGTTCGAACCCTGCGGTTTGACTCAGATGATTGGTCTGCGGTACGGCACCATCCCCGTAGTACGTGCCGTCGGCGGCCTGGCCGACACGGTGTTCGATCGTGACTGGTCAGACAAGCCGCCAAATGAACGCAACGGCTATGTCTTTCACCAGGCTGATGAACCCGCTTTGGAGTCCGCCCTCGGCCGCGCCATCGGGTTGTGGCAACACTATCCAGAACAGTTTCGCCAGCTGATCGAGAATGGCATGCGTTATGATTATTCATGGAATCATCCTGGCCAGCATTACCTCAACATCTACGAGTTTATCCGCCATCGCTGACCCTTTTCCCGGAGGAAAATGATGAACGAACTTCCCGAATACATTAATGGCTATCCCAACATCTGCGGTTCGGAGTCGTTAATAGAAAAAAACATTGAAGAACGCGATGATACGCCTCAATATCTGCCGGAGAGCAGCATCGACTTCCCTGGTGTGCGCGCGGCCGCCGCTATTGCTCTGCATATGCATCAGCCGCTGATCCCCGCAGGTGGTGAAGACATCCACAGCGCGGAGATAATCAGCAATCTGCAATATATGATGGAACATCAGGACATTGGCGATAACCACAATGCGCCCGTTTTTCTCTGGTGCTATAAACGCATGGGTGAATTCATCCCCCAGCTGATGAATGAAGGCAAGCAGCCACGCGTGATGCTGGAATATTCCGGCACTCTCCTCCATGGGCTGCGCAAGATGGGGGCAGACGACGTGATTGATTCCCTCAAGACCATAACCCGCGACCCGCGATACCGTCAGGCCGTCGAATGGTTGGGCATGCCCTGGGGACACCCCGTCGCCCCCTCCACTCCAGTCCAGGACTATCGTCTCCACGTGCGTGCCTGGCAACATCATTTCGCCGCTATTTTCGGCCTCGACGCCCTCAGAAGAGTCAAGGGTTTTTCTCCTTCGGAAATGGCTTTACCCAACCATCCTGACGTCGCCTATGAATTTGTTCGCACCCTCAAGGATTGTGGCTACCAATGGGTACTGGTACAAGAACACACAGTGGAACGGGTTGAAGACGGCCAACACCTCCATCAACCTCATATCCCGCACCGTCTGGTATGCACTAATTCAAAAGGAGAGACAGCTTCTATCATCGCCATTGTAAAAACCCAGGGTTCTGACACCAAACTGGTCGCTCAAATGCAGCCCTGGTATGAAGCCCAAGGGCTTTCGCACCAGACTCTAGGCGGAAAATCCATCCCGCCGCTGGTCACACAGATCTCCGATGGCGAGAATGGCGGCGTAATGATGAATGAATTCCCGCCAAAGTACATGGAAGTGGTTCGTGAAGCCTCAGGAACGCAAACGCCTCTGATGAACGTCAGCGAATACCTTGAATATCTCGGATCGCTGGGACTTTCTGAAGACGATTTCCCGACACTGCAACCTATCCAGCAATACCGTATATGGGAACGCATGCGCCCCGGAGAAGGGCCGAAAAAACTCGCCAAGGTATTGGAGGGGTTGAAAAAGGAAGATGATCGTTTCAACGTGGAAGGCGGTAGTTGGACCAACGATCGTTCCTGGGTAGAGGGTTATCAAGACGTGCTGCACCCCATGGAAAAAGCTAGCGTGCTGTTCAATGAGAGGGTTATCCAAGCTGGCGTACCCACTGATCACCCCGCCTATCGGCAAGCATTGTTCCATCTCATGTGTTGCGAAACCAGTTGCTTCCGTTACTGGGGTCAGGGCATCTGGACTGAATACGGTAAGGAACTATGCAGACGGGCCGAAGAAATCATAGAACGAAATTTCTAACGGGGTGAAAAAATTCTCTGCAGATGCCTGGGTTCGCTACTATAACCTGCATCCATCGAACACGCGTGAGATGAATAAGGAACCTGTCTGATTTTAATGAGGGGTAGTAAAGCGCAAATATATCCTTCCTGAATCCGCCAGATCCCTTTAGAACGTACATTGATTTACGAAGTGGCAACCCCCATAGTTAAAATGTAATCATCCTATTAATGGAGTAGAACGACCATGAACAAGAAAGACGCCTATCTAGAAAAAGCCCAAGCCACCCTCGAAGAATTGACCGCCAAGGTCGATCTTCTCAAGGCTAAATTAAAAGGCCAGGCCGCCGACCAGAAGATCGAAGCGCATGAGCAAATCGAAAAACTTGAAAAGACGATGGAGGATGCCAAATCGCACCTTGCCGATATAAGAAAATCGACGGAAGAGGGCTGGAAAGGACTGAGTGGCCGTTTTGACGAATTGACTAACAACCTGAGCGAATCGATCAAAAAACTACTCAAAAAATAAGCATACTTTCCCATTAACTTCGAATAAACTCTCCGCGCTCGTCGGAGAGTTTTTCATAACGTCAGCAATTGATCCCAACTCTGATTAACTCGGTTTCCCATAAGCTCATGACAACAGATTCCGGAAAGCTGTCGGGTTCAGATGAACTACTCCCGCCAACCTGACGGCATGGCGTGAGTTTCGTGCTTCACCGCGGCGAAACCTCCACCGCTCCACACCTCGGACGGTTCCCGCCCGGCCCCTTGCGGGGAGCAAAAGCCGGACTCAC
>JALUXU010000023.1 GCA_027013225.1 Acidihalobacter sp.
CGCATCAGCCTGTGGAGAGGCGGGCTCTGGCTCCGGTCGCAAGACCGGAGCGAAACCCGCCTCGACGAAGCAGGAAGTCAGCTTTGTTCCTGTTTGAGCAGGAATGAGCAAGTCTGATGGAACGGTTCGGCTATGATGTCGCCAATCCGCTCAATATCCATCCGGAAAGTATTCCTGATTGGGTGGCTGACTGGCTGCCGGACGAGGGAGGCTGCCTGGTCGGAAATCTGGGACCGGGACGTATAGATTTTCGTTTTTTTCCCAAGGGAATCTGTTGGCGGCATTTTTTTGCCTGTCCACGCCAGAGCAGAATCAGGTGCTCATGCAGTTATTCGATCAGCGCTGGCAGGATCTGATAGGCCGACGCTCGAACACGCGGCAAGTTTGGACCGCCGCTGGCTTTTTGGTGGCGGAACACCTGATGATGGAGAAACCCGGCTTTCTTGATTCTGGAAAGCACGATTGCCTTTGAAACGATTTGGGGCAGGCATCACGCCTGATGCCTGCCGCCCCGCCTGATCGGCTGTTTTCACAGGGGCGGATATCATCTGTGTTCAGCCTTTGCCTCCCCCCAGACAGGGAGGGGAATCGGGCACCTCACCCGCGCGTTCGAACCATTCGTCTGGGGTCAGTGTATGCAGCGACAAGGCGTGCACGGGACCCGCAAGTTCCTCGCTCAGTAATTCATTAACCAAGCGGTGACGGTCAATGAGCCGTTTGCCGATGAAACGCGCCGAGGCGACCGTTACCTTGAAATGAGATTCCGACCCGGGCGGAACATTGTGTTGACCGCTTTCGTTAAGAACCTCCAGAAAAACGGGTTCCAGGCCAGTTTCGAGTTTACCTCGTATTCGCTGCTGCATGTTCATTTGATGGGCACCAGAGGAAAGCGGTTCGGTTGAGATCAATGGCGAATTTCCTTGTCACGATAGTGTATGTCCACCCAGCAGCGAGGCAAGGATTCCCCCGATGGGAAACACACGTCTTTCTTTTCGAATAGTTCGGGCTCGGGCATGTCCTCACCTACGTTGAGACGGCCCTGAAATCGGGGTTCGCTCGGGTCGAAAAGCGCTTTCTGATCGAGTACTTCAATCAAGTGTCCGGTCGAGCATTGTTTAAGCAACATATTAATATCCTCATGAGTTGAGTCGCATACAGCAATATGGGATGCAGAACCCAGTTTGGTTCATATGCCGGATTTCGTGATTTAAAGGCTATTGCGTATGCTGACCAGCAGTGCATGATGCAATAGCGTGAACTGGCGATCACTTAGTATAGGATATCTGGAGGGAGGGTGAACAATGAGCTGGGGTGGCTTGGCTTCATTCTGGATGGATTCCATGAGTCTTTCAGTTTTGCTGTGGGTGGTGCTTGGACTGGGTTCGATGTACATGGCCCGGCCTCAAGCTCATGCCTTTCTGCTGCTTTCCAGTCGGGCCATCAGGCGTTGGTTGCTTGCAGCCTCGAGATTGCTGGAGACTTTGGGCCAATGGATAAGGAAGAGGCAAGGCCTCACTCACGCGGCGTTGGCCCGAGACCAGGCACAGCGCAGCATTTCGCGCCTGCTTCATTCTTATGCCAGTCAGATCGAGAGGGATTTGGGTTTATTCCCCCAATTGCAGCGGCGATTGAGTGATCAATTGACGCTTATGGAAAGAGACTACCACCGCAGCGCCGAGACGCCCCCTGAACCGCCTCAATGGCTGGATGCGGTGACTGCCGTCGCAGAAATAAAGACCTCCGGGGACACTCGGGTGGCTGAAATCCTCGATGGCATGCATGCCACGCTTACCCGCGCCTCACATGATGCGATCGATGAATACCGGTTTTCGTCTCGGCAACGCCATGGGCTGTTGCGACGATTGTTGCCGCAATGGAAAAAAATGACACGCTTGCTTCGGCGGATGGATGCCAATATCGGCGCCTTGTTGAAGCGCGCGGAATCCCTGGATGCCGCGATCGCCAGGTTCGAGCATCTACGGGTTCGACCGATCACGGTACGCATGACCAACGAAGTATTTTATGGTCTGCGATTCGTTTTTTCTATCGCTGCATTGAGCGCATTGGCTTTTCTGATGCTGACGCAGCACCATGTGCTGACGTTTGCACTGAAGGGATTGCTCGCGGGAACGTCTTCGATCTTTGCGCCGGACTTGGGCAGCATGGCCGCCTGGGTCATCATCGCCGCTGAATTGATTGGCGGCATCTTGTTTCTAGAGATCAATCAGGTAACGCGGCTATTTTTGCGCACGGGAGAGCCGACGGCTAGGGCTCGCCTTTATCTAAATATTTCATTGATTATGCTGTGGATGGGTATTGTGGTTTATGCGGCCACGCTTGGGGTAATGGGTAGCTGGGTCGAAAACCGACCGGGGATCGCGCTAGTGACCGGTGGTGAAATAATTTTATTGGCGTTGCTGCAGTTGCCAGCCGGCATTCTGATGGAATCGGCGCTGCGCAATGGCCAAAGCGCCTTACTGAGTTTGGTGAGCATCTTGGTCGGGGGAGTGGCGCTTTTTCTGCGACTGTTCGCTGGGGTGGCGAAACCGTTCGGCATAATGACTGTCGCTTTTTATGATCTGCTGATCTTCCTGCCGCTGTGGCTCGCTCCTCGTGTGGCCCGAATATTTCAGCCGGCCTCTGATGGCAAATGATAAGTCTTTTGAAGACTGTGAAACTGGCCTCCGTGCCCCTATCGCCGCGCTACGATCCTTCCCGTCCGACAGCCTTGTATATCCAAAAAGCGTTATGTTGAGGCTCGGGGGAGGTAGGTCGACACAGCCTTGGTGACGCACACCGCTAGCAGCACGGATCGCCTCCCCCTCATCTGACCACAAC
>JALUXU010000024.1 GCA_027013225.1 Acidihalobacter sp.
TCCTGAAGACACACCAAGGCGAGCCCCAGCAGATCCTGGAGGTGGTGTGCGACATGTCCGGCGCCTTTCTCAGTGGCATCGCCGAGCAACTGCCCAAGGCCCAGGTGACCGTGGACTGGTTCCATATTGTGCAGGCGTTCACGCGCGCACTCGACGATGAGAGGAAACAGGAAAGTCGTGTTGTGCCATTATCTAAACATACGCGCTGGGCCGTGTTGAAGAAGGCCGTTGCCGATCATCTCACCACCAATCAGTTCAAGGCATTGAGTGAGTTGCTTGTGCAAGGCTTTGACACGGCAATCGCCTGGCGAATCAAAGAACGCCTGAAATGGATCCGTGAGGCCCCGACGCTATGCGCTGCACGTTGGCGGATCACCCGCTTCATCAACCATGCGACCGAGCTGGTGGGTGACAGTACGCTACGGGAGCCGGTTCGCAAGGCCCTGCAGACATTGGCTAACCATGCCGAACGGGTCATCAGGCGCTGGACATCAACCTTTACCAATGCACGCATGGGGGGCCTCAACAGCCTCTTCCACGCAGCCAGGGCAAGAGCCCGTGGCTACCGCAATACAGAAACCTTCATCACCATGATTTACATGATCGCCAACCCGGCAGGTGCCTTGCTCAAATCCATATGAAACGTCGAGGAGCCTAATAATCAAGGTCCAAAGAGGCATTCTTGTTTATATGCCCGACCACGGCTAATGGGATGAGTCCGTACCATTAGCAGTAATTCTTACTATACATATCAAATATATGGTAATAAAATGGATTATAAATGCTTATTACTGGTGCCAGCCCATGTCAAAAGATGCCAGATTCTCCATGCCCAGCCCTTTTAAGAAACGGGAAGATCAGGTTTTAGCCTCTTCTTCGGTGGTGGATAAACTGCCCAAGAGAAAAATCTTCTCTGACGCCAATTATCCTTACGAGAAAAAGATGAGCCGGCGTGAATATGAAGCCCTGAAGACCGACCTGCAGATCGAAATGTTGAAAATGCAGGGTTGGGTCAAGGAAACCGGTCAGCGCATCGTCATCCTGTTCGAGGGCCGGGATGCCGCAGGCAAGGGCGGCACCATCAAACGCATGATGGAACACATGAACCCGCGCGGCGCGCGCGTGGTGGCGCTGGAAAAACCCAGCGATGAAGAACAGGGGCAATGGTATTTTCAACGTTATATCAAACATCTTCCCAGCAAGGGTGAAATCGTGCTGTTCGATCGTTCCTGGTACAACCGCGCCGGGGTTGAACGGGTCATGAAGTTCTGTCAGTCCGGGGAATACCTTGAATTTATGCGCCAGGCACCGGAAGTGGAACGCATGCTGGTGCGTAGCGGTATCATCCTGTTCAAACTCTGGTTCTCGGTCAGCCGTAATGAACAGTTCCGCCGCTTCCAGCAGCGCCGGCATGATCCCTTGAAGCAATGGAAGCTGAGTCCGGTCGATCTGGCATCACTGGACAAATGGAATGACTATACCGAAGCCAAGGAAGCCATGTTTTTTTATACCGATACGGCCGATGCGCCCTGGACGGTGATCAAATCCGATTGTAAGAAGCGCGCGAGAATCAACGCCATGCGTTTCGTGCTGAACAATCTCGACTATCCCAACAAAGATCTGAAGGTCGCCATACCGCCCGATCCGCTGATCGTCGGTTCAGCGGCCCATATTTACGAGCAAGGCGAACACCTGCTTCGCGACACCCCCTTTAACGACAATGAGAAATAATATGCTCCACACGCAGCACGCCGAGGAAATCACCCTGCGTTTCCGGGAAATGGTCGAACAATCCGGTGATATTCTTTCACCCAGCCACTATGATGAATTGTCGCTGCTCATTGAGGCCGGCATCGACGCTGCGCTGGTGGACTATATGGAACGTATGGCGGAAAAAATGGAGGCGCTGGCCACAGACATTCGTAAAGGTGCGGAGTTCTTCGACTAACCTCTCCGATTATGCCGGTCTCGGCCTGCCTGGACGAAGACCCGGCGTTTGTCATTAGGGGCAGACCACTATTTCAAGATAAATTCCGTCAACTCCAGAGGAAAGCCCAGGCTGCGCCTGCTTGGTTTATCTAACGTGCCTTTTGTGCATCATCCAGATCCAGCGCGGCAATAACCGGCAGGCGAGCTTTAAGACCGTTACCGTAGTTCACCGCTGATTGTCAGCGGTGGAATATCTAGCCCCATCAGCTGTCGCTGGTGAAAGGGCGCCACCATTAAGCAATAACAACCAACCGGCAAGAAAAAACGACTCGAATAATGAGCTCGGGGACAAGAACGGTGCGGAATGAACGCTTACGTTTCAATTTTTTGAAACGAATATTTGTGAAGTTATATGTCGCCATTAGTTCTTGATACTTTTGCAAACCTGCGCCAAATGCGGCGAATGGCTGCCAGTGGAGGACATGCCTCAAGGCCGTTGCAGCGCAGCTTCGACTTGTTCGCGGTTGGTGTGGTCGGTCAGGTGTTCGACCAGTGCGAGGGCGAAGTCCATAGCGGTGCCAGGGCCGCGGGAGGTGAGCACGGGACCGTCGATTTCAATCACGTTGCCGCTCGAACCGGGTAGTACGCCGGGATAGGCCGTGAAACGCCGGGTTTTGAGTAGGCCGGCGCGATCGAGCACTTTGGGCGCCGCGCAGATGGCCGCCGCTTCACCGCCTTCGGCCAGGGTGCGTTTCAGCAGCGCCACGATACGGTCGTCGTCGCGCAGATGATTGGCGCCGGCGGTGCCGCCAGGGAGCACGACCATGTCGTAATGCGTTTCAAGCACTTCGTCCAGTGCAGCGTCGGGCAGGATCACGGTGCGGCGGGCGCAGCGCACGGGCCCGGGTTGCAAGCCTGCTACGGTGACGTCGATGCCGCCGCGGCGGAGTATGTCGATCAGGGTGACAGCTTCGAGTTCCTCGCTGCCTTCTGCGATGGGGATGAGTACTTTGGCCATGTCGGGTTCCTCTCTTGGCGGGCGATGATCCCACTAGCGGATATAAGGCGGATACCTCGCGTTTTCAAGCGCGGGATGATTGTCTCCAGCACTTTCAGCGTGGTGGCATAGGGGTGGCCGATGGCGATGGCGGTGCCGTGGCGTTCGGCCTGATGGATCAGGCGTTTTAGCTGGGCGCGAACGAAGGTGGCGTTGTTCGGTGTGGCATCGAGGAAGACGTTGCGCCGGGCCGAGGGCAGACCGGCGCGCCGCGCTTCTGCAAGCGCTACGGAACGCGCGCTGGTGCGGCTGTCGATGAAATACAGGCCGCCGATGCGGGCGATGTCGTGCATCAGCCAGGCCATATCTCCGGGATGTTGGGTGAGCAGGCTACCCATGTGGTTATTGATGCCGGCCACGGGCGGCAGGGAGGCTAGGTCGGCGCGCAAGGTCTCGGCAAAATCGGCCCGGCTCATCGCCAGGGTGAGTCCGCCGGGTCCCAGCCGCTGGCCGTTCATGGCCTGCATGGGAAGATGCAGCATGATCTCCTTGCCGCGCTCGCGGGCTTCAAGGGCCTGCGCCCTGCCATAGGGCGTTTGGGGTAAAAAGGCAAGGGTGACCGCACCCGGAAGGGAAACAGCCCGATCGCCGCCGGCTTTTTCATAGCCGAGGTCGTCGATGATGATGGCAATGTCTGCCGCGCGGGTTTGAACGGCGCTCAGGGATAGCAGCAAGGCGATGAACCCTGCAGCCAGATAGTGTGGAACGCGTTCCATCAGCCGGCGGTTGCGGGAGGCCGCGCCAGGGCCAGACTCTTGAGGACGGTCAACGCTTCATAGAGCTGGAAATCTTTGTGCGCCAGGGCGAGTTCGTCATTCTTGCCGCCGCTGTGCGGAAGTTTCGCGGCTCCAGGATTTTTCAGGTGTCCGGAAAGATCGGCTTCGCGGAAAGAGTCGATGCGAGGGTTGGCCGCGGCCTTTACCTGCAAGGGTTCGACGGTGATGTCCGGGCGGATACCTTCAGCCTGTATGGAGTGACCATTGGGCGTGTAGTAAAGCGCGGTGGTCAACTTGATGGCTGTGTCTTGCGAGAGCGGAAGAACCGTTTGTACCGAGCCTTTGCCGAAAGTGCGCGTGCCTACTACGAGGGCGCGATGATTGTCCTTGAGCGCGCCGGCCACGATTTCGGCGGCAGAGGCCGTCCCTCCGTTGACCAGCGCCACGATGGGCGCGCCGCTCAAGGCATCGCCCGGTAGGGCTTCAAAACGGTGACTGGAGTCCGGTATGCGTCCCTTGATGTAAACGATCAATCCGCGACTCAGAAAAGTATTGGAAACGCTTACGGCGGCATTGAGTAGTCCTCCGGGGTTATTGCGAAGGTCGAGTACCAGCCCGCGCAGCGGGGCCTTGTTGGTCTTTTTCAGTTTTGCCAGCGCCTTGCGTAAATCGGCGGAGGTAGCGGATTGGAAGCTGGCGATGCGCACATAACCATAGCCAGGTTCCAGCAGGCGGCTTTTGACGCTATCGACGCGGATGATCTCGCGCTTGAGGGTGAATCGCAGCGGGGTGGGATGGCCGGGGCGGATGATTTCGAGTTCGATGGAGGTGCCCGGCGCACCGCGCATGCGCTTGACGGCCTGGTCGAGCTTCATGCCCTCCACCGATTCGCCGTTGATGCGAACGATGACGTCTCCCGAGTGTATGCCGGCTCGTTGTGCCGGCGTGCCGTCGATGGGCGAGACGACCTTAATGAATCTCTTGTCGGGAGCGACGACGATACCGAGGCCGCCGAATCGACCGCTGGTGTTGATCTTCAGTTGTTTGTACTGCGTGGCGTCAAGATAGGCGGAATGCGGATCGAGGCCGGTCAGCATGCCATTGATCGCGTTTTGCAGGAGCCGTTTGTCGCTCACCGGTTCGACGTAATCCTGTTTGATCTTTTGCATTACTTCGACGAAGGTGTGCAGCTCGGCAAGTGGCAGCGTATTCTTTGCGCCCGCTTTGGCGGAGGAGTCGGCGTGTGCCTCGGGAAGCCACGGCGCGGCCAGAACAAGAGCGAAAAACAGCAGAGGGATGCGATAAACAAATGCAAGTTTCATGGATGGCATTCTAGCAGCCTGATCATCCGGCCGGCACATGGTAATCTGACTCCGAAAAGTAGAATGAGCCAAATCCAATGCACCGTTTGTATCAAAATACCTGTTTTCTGACCAGCGCGACATCTCTCAAAGACATGCCGGAGGATGCCGGCCGCGAAGTCGCGTTCGCCGGACGATCGAATGCCGGCAAGTCCAGTGCGCTGAACCGCCTTTGCCACCAGAAAAGCCTTGCCCGAACCAGCAAGACGCCAGGGCGCACCCAGCAGATCAATTTCTTTCGGGTGACGGAAGATCGCCACCTCGTCGATTTGCCCGGCTATGGCTTCGCTCGGGTGCCGGGCGGCTTGCAGCGTGAATGGGGGACATTCGTCGCCCGTTATCTGCAACATCGGCGTAGTCTTGCGGGACTGATCGTGCTCATGGATATCCGTCGGCCGCTCACCGCCTTGGATGAGCAATTGCTGCAGGTGTGCCGAGAAAGCGGCATCGCGGCGCACGTTCTGCTCACCAAGGCGGACAAGCTCAGCCGCAGCAAGGCCGGGGAGGTGTTACAAAGCATGCGCAAGCAACTGGCCAGAGAGGGCTACGACAGGGTGAGCATGCAGCGATTTTCGGCCACCAGTGGCGAAGGGCTGGAGGAGGCTCAGGCCCGCCTGGACGAGTGGCTGTTCCCTGAAGGGCTGCCGTTTCGGGAGCGGACCTGATTCTTCATACCCAATGCCGGTGCAACCGGACTTCCTCGCCGATGCGTGCCTCGAGAATGCGTTTAAAGGTTTCTGGATCTTTGACATGCACGATTTGTGCGGGCCGGGGGAAATAGGCGTCCCGCAACCTTGACAGCCAAAAGCGCAAGGCGGCGGCGCGCAGCATCACCGGCCATGCGCCGCGCTCGATGGAAGTCAGCGGCCGCGCGGCGTGATAGGCGCGCAATAACGCCATGGCGCGATCGAAATCAAGCGATCCGTCCTCACGGCTGCACCAGTCATTGACGGTCACGGCGAGGTCATAGAGCAGCGCATCGTTGCAGGCGTAATAAAAATCGAGGATGCCACTCAGCTGCCCGTCTTTCCACAACACATTGTCGCGGAAAAGATCGGCGTGAATGACGCCGCGCGGCAGGTCGGCGAAACGAAATAATCCTTGAAAGCGTAATTCGTTTTGAAGTAGCGCGGCGTCCTGTTTGCTTAAGTGGGGCATGAGCTTTTCCCCCATTTCCCGCCACCAGCGGGGGCCGCGGTCATTGTCACGTCGGCCGGGGAAGTTTTCGGCGGCCAGATGCAGGCGGGCGAGGGATTCGCCGATGGTCGCGCAGGCGGCTTCATCGGGTTGCAGATCGCTGCTGCCTTCGAGGCGCTGCACCAGGGCGGCGGGCCGGCCGTTGAGGGTTTTTAACATTGTTCCATTACGGTCGGGGATCGGATGCGCGCAGGGAATATCGTGCTCATTCAGCCATGCCATGAGGTCGATAAAATACGGCATGGCTTCGGCTTCGTGCTGTTCGAACAGCGTCAGGACATAACGGCCGCGTGCGGTGCTGACGAAAAAATTGGTGTTTTCGATGCCGGATTCGATGCCTTCGAATTCGGTCACCGGCCCCAGATCGTAATCGTTGAGAAATGTATCTAGTTCGGTGCGGCTGACGGGTGTGAAAACAGACATGGCGTTATTTGTCTTTATTAAAGGGTGTGTTGTTCAAAGGTCGAGCAACTTTTCGCGCTCTTCCGCGGAGGGTTCAAAGTCGCGGGATTCATAGTAATCGAAAATCGCGTCGACGACTTCTGCGGCGGTGTCGACCAACTGCATCATTTCGAGATCTTTGGCATCGATGGTGCCTTCTTTGACGAGTACTTCGCGAAACCAGTCCAACAGGCCGTTCCAGAAAGGCGTGTGCACCAGGATGATGGGGATTCTTCGGGTCTTGCCCGTTTGCACCAGCGTAAGTATTTCGGCCAGTTCGTCCAGGGTGCCAAAGCCTCCCGGTAATACAACATAAGCCGAGGCGTATTTTACGAACATCACCTTGCGGGAAAAGAAGTGGCGAAAGCCTAGCGAAATGTCCTGATAGCGGTTAGCGCCTTGCTCGTGGGGCAATTGGATGTTAAGGCCGATGGAAAGGGATTTGCCGGCGTATGCGCCCTTGTTCGCGGCTTCCATGATGCCGGGGCCGCCGCCGCTGACAACGGCAAATCCAGAGTCCGAAAGTTGTTTGGCGATGTCCTCGGCGAGGGCGTAGATCGGACTGTTCGCCGGCGTGCGGGCCGAACCGAAGAGGCTGACGGAAGGGGCGATGCGGGCAAGACGCTCGAAACCTTCGACGAATTCCGCCATGATCTGGAAAATCTTCCAGCTCTCGCGGGTCAGGGTGCTGTCGTCCAGGGGCAAAAGCGCAGGGTGATTTTTAGGTGCAGGATTCATATGCGTGCATGCTGTCAGGAGCGCGTATTATTCCAGAATAATGCCCTTGGTGGGCTGAGCAGGGTGCTGGTTTGTGAAGACTCTACTGTGAAAATGGTATATTAAAGACAGTTTTGATGCCATTTTCATGAGAGAGCAGCTCACGCTCAATTAAGCTCGAAAACGATCCCTGATCCTTGCGCACCTCGCTGCGATTCCATGCAATTTGCAGGCTCAAGAGGATCTGGGGCTTCCAATATGGCGCCGCCCGCCGGAGACTTTTACCTTGGCCGATATTTTTCATGCGATATTTCTGGAGTTCTACCAGCCGCCCGGGCGGCTGCGCGATTTGATGGGGGCGGACCCTTCTCAGTTGCGCAGAATTCTTCTGGCCTGTGAGCGGCTGGCCCGCCACGCACACAAATACTCGGATGTGGCGCGTTTGCAAGTGGCCTTTTCGCCGGTTTTGCTCGAGCAAATGCAAGATCCCGCCGTGATCGATGCATTTCGCAAGGAAGTGGATATTCCCACGCTGCTTGCTTCTATAGGCGAAAGCCGCGCGATCGAACTTGTTGGCAGCGGTTATCGGCATTCCGTGCTGGCATTGATTCCCGATCAAGACCGGCGAGCGCAATTGCAACGTGAACGAGATGTGTTGATGCGCACCTTCGGCCGCGCGCCGCGTGGTTATCGGCCGCCTGCGGACATTTTTACACCGGCGCTCATTTCGCTGTTGCGGGAGGCGGGGTTCGAGTATCTGATGTTGCCGGCCGATCAATTAGTGGATGCGACCGGTGGCGCGCCCGATCCCTGGCGTGCCTATCGTCTGTGCGCCGACGAAACCTGTCTCCCGGTCGTGCCTTTGGACAATGGCTTTTCGAGGGCTCAGGCCGAAGGACTCGAGGCCCCGTGGTTTGCAGATGCAGTGCGTGACGGGGTGGCGCTTGCCATGCCGTCCGCTAATGATTCTTACCTGCTCGCTACCGGCTCGCCAGGGGATGAGGGCTGGTTTCTGAATGAAAACGACGCAGCAGGGTTCTTCGGCCGCTTCTTTTCGCCTTGCATGGAATTCTGCGAGGTTGGGCGTTATCCATTACAGCCTGTTTTCCTGTCTGCCTACTTGCGCTCTTTTCCGCCCGACATGGAGATATCACTAGCGCGACCCCAAGCGGCAGCGGAGTTGCTCGAGGCCGATCCTGCCTTGCAAACTATTCACGCCAGACTGGAAAAGCTCGCCCACTCCCTTGCCAAGGCGCAGTCGGCCGCCAACTCATCTTTCTGGGAAAAAGCGCGAGAATCCCTCTTACGGGCGGAAGACGGCGCCTTGCTGCTGGGCAATGTAACCGCACGCGCACAGGCCGCGCGTTTCCTCGACGAGGCAGAGGCATTTCTGGCCTCGCTCGAAGCGCCTGAAGACAAGGCTCTCTCAAGGAAAGGCGGAGCAGCTCAATCGGCGGCCGCAAAGGGAAGAAGAAAACCAAAAAAGACGTCCACTGCCCGCAAAACCACGCGCCAAGGTCAGTTATCGACCGCTTCAAAGGCAACGGAGGGTGCCGCCAAGCGGTCAAAAAGCAATGAAACAAAGGCGCCAGCTGTGGAGCAATCCGTGAAAAGCGCTGACAAGAAAGCCACGCGCGCCGCCCCAGTTTCTCCCGCTGGCGAAGAGAAAAAGCCCGCGGTGCGATCCCGCAAGGCCAAGCCGGCACG
Organism: Acidihalobacter sp.; assembly: GCA_027013225.1. Taxonomy (GTDB): domain Bacteria; phylum Pseudomonadota; class Gammaproteobacteria; order DSM-5130; family Acidihalobacteraceae; genus Acidihalobacter_A. The sequence goes on from JALUXU010000024.1 coordinate 9,126, forward strand.
CGCCATGACGGCTGCCGGCGGATCACAATCCGCTACCAAGGCCAAATCCGTTTCCGCAAAGAAAACACCGCCAACTTCAACGCAGGGAACAAAGCCTTCACGAAAAGAGTCATAGGAAGGCAATCAACCGCTCATTATGAAAGAAGACACTGATACCATGAGAGGCATGCTGGATAATATGAGCGAAGACGCCGGGCAGATGATGGGGCAGGAAGAACTCCAGCGTGTCGCCAAAGAATTGTCAGCCCGACCATTGCCCCAGTCGAGGGGGACATGGCTGCAAGTCTTGCCGGTTGATCCCAGAACCTTGTATGCGTATTGGCATATTGACAGGCGCGATTGGCACGAGGGGCGTGATTCTTTGGGTTCAAACGCTGACCAGGCCGTGTTGGCGCTGAAATTCCGTGATAGCACGGGGACGGCAGCTTTCGATGTCATACTCGAAGAGCGATGTGGTAAACGCTACATCACTCTATGGCACTCCGGTCGGGATTATCGCGTAGAACTCGGCTTTGCCGGCAAGCGGACATTCCAGGTCCTGGCTGCTTGCGAGAATGTCAGCACGCCTGGCGTCGAATCGACGCCGGAAGATGAGCATTTCCAGCTTGCCCCGGTGCTCGAATCCGCCCCCTCTGTGGCCGCCAGAGAATCTGCTTCTGCCTGGTTTGAGGAAGCCGCGCTGGAGAAGCTCGCGCCGCGCACTGAAGAGGAGGAAGTGGTGGATTTCCCCCTGTCCATGCACCGTGCACCGATTCGGGATGCGTTGACGTTTCTCGATCTCTCGGGAGGCGCTGCCTCTGAAATCTCGGCGCCAACAGCATCAGAAGGCAACGAAACACCCTCGCTTTGCAGGCCAGAGGCGAATGTCCCATCAGAAAATTTCCCGCAGATCGATGTGGACCAACTTGCCTTGTACAGTCATAACGCACGGCGATTCAGACAAGACGCAAACCGAGTGGATGAACTGCCGCCTCTTCCCGGAACTTTCCCAACATCGGCAATAGTCAATAACATACAGCCCATACCGATGCCGAGCGGAAACACTGCGGCTGCGTCCCCTCTGGCCGCAGGGAAAGAGCGCGCTTGTTTTTCCGCGCGTCTTGTAGACTTTTCTTCGAGCAGTGACAATTCTTCTGCTTGGCCGCATCGACGCATGTTGCGCTGAACCTGGCCGGGAAATTGAGCAAAGGCATGGAAAGCCAAAGATCCTTTTCCGCCATCGTGTTGCATGCGCATTTGCCCTATGTCAGGCATCCCGAACACCGGCGATTTAATGAAGAGCTGTGGCTGTTCGAGGCGATCACCGAAACCTATCTGCCGCTGATCTCCATGCTGGAGAGGCTCGCCGAGGATGGCCTGCGCCACTGCCTGACGCTTTCGCTTTCTCCGACCCTGCTTACCATGCTCGAGGATCCCTTGCTCAAGGCCCGTTACCAAGAGCATTTGCAGCGATTGGGGGCGCTTGCGCGCGAGGAATCACGGCGCTTACGAAAGGAAGCAGGCTTCGGGCCGGTGGCGCACTTTTATCGCGAGCGCATCGAGGCGATCCGCAAGCAATGGGAAGCGCATAACGGCGATTTGATCAGTGCCTTTTCGACCTTGCGCGCCCAAGGCGTGGCAGAGCTGATCACTTCCGCGGCGACCCATGCCTATCTGCCGTTGCTGCGCGCCGATCCAGCTTCGATTCGCGCCCAGCTTCAGTTGGGCGCACTGACTTTCAGGCGTTTTTTCGGCGTTCCAGCCGAAGGCGTGTGGCTGCCGGAATGCGGTTATTTTCCTGGCCTCGAAGATGAAATCGCCCGTGCAGGGTTTCGTTATTTCTTTGTCGACAGCCACGGCATTGAACAGGCGACTCCAAGACCTCGTGATGGGGTGACGGCGCCGTTGGTGTGTGAGAATGGCGTTGCCGTCTTCGGCCGGGATCCTTTGAGTTCGCGTCTCGTCTGGAGTCGGGAGGAAGGATATCCTGGCGATCCGCTGTATCGCGATTTCTATCGTGACATCGGTTTTGAGCGCCCTCTCGATGCACTGCACCCTTTCCTGCTGGACGGTCAAAGCCGCATTCACACGGGGCTCAAGTATCACCGCATCACCGGCCCAGCTGACGACAAGCTGCCTTACCAGCCGGAAATCGCAGCCCGACGGGCTGAGCTGCACGCCGAAGATTTTCTTGCCCGCATCGCCCATGCCGCCCGTGAGGGGAAGGCGCGTGGCGACGGCTCGCCTTCGATCAGGGTGTCTTTGTACGATGCCGAATTGTTCGGCCACTGGTGGTTCGAAGGCCCGCTCTGGCTGGAAGCCGTGATTCGCCGCCAGATGCTGGAGCGCAAGGAGCCGGCGCTGGTGACGCCCTCGGTCTATCTGCAAGGTGTACGGCGTTTACAATGCGCAACACCGGCGGCTTCCAGTTGGGGAGATGGCGGGTACAATGCGTTTTGGCTCAATCCGGACACTGACTGGATGTATCCTCTACTCCATCAAGCAGGGCGGCAGATGCAAACGCTGGCCAAACGATTCGGCCAAGAGAAGCCGGATTCGCTGGCGGGGCGTGCCCTTCGCCAGGCGGGACGCTCCCTGTTGCTGGCGCAAGCTTCGGACTGGGCGTTTCTGCAAAGAACCGGGACGGCAGGGAGCTATGCCGATCGGCAGGTGCGGGCGCACCTGCAGCGCTTCGATTATCTGCGCGCGTGCCTTGAAGATCAGGCGCTGGACGAACGCCGCCTGCAAGCGCTGGAGACGATGGATCACATTTTCCCGGAGTTCGATCCCGCGATCTTTGCGGAGCCGTCGCTTGCCTGATTCAGGTGGATTGCCAGCGCCCCTCTATGCATGCTTTATCGCTGAGCGGATGAAACACACGGGTTAGGATCCCGGCGGTACCAAGGAGAAAGTTCAAGATGTATATCGCAATGGTGGCATCAGAATGTGCGCCGGTAGCCAAGGTGGGTGGCCTGGCGGACGTCATCCATGGCCTGTCGCGCGAGTTGCAGCGGCGCGGCGAAGCGGTGGAGGTGTTTTTGCCCATGTACGATTGCATGAGCTACGACCGCATCGAAGGCCTGGAGCAATGCTGGGCCGATTTGTGGGTGCCCTATTACAGCGATGGCATTTTCTGCGATGTGTTTCGCGGTCGGGTGGACGGCATAAATGCCTGCTTCATCAAGCCGCGCTCGCGGGAAAATTTCTTCGACCGGGGCGCGTATTACGGCCAGGAAGACGATCCGGCCCGTTTCGCTTTTTATTCCCGCGCGGCGCTCGAATTCATGTACAAGAGCGGGCGCCGCCCGGATGTCATTCATTGCCACGATTGGCAAACGGGCCTTGTGCCGGTGGCGTTGTTCGAAATCTATCAGGCGCTCGGCATGGAGCGTACGCGCGTATGCTATACCCTCCACAATGTCCATCATCAAGGAATCACCGGCCCGCATATCCTGCATCAAAGCGGGCTGGGCATGCACTTGATGAGTCCTGAGAAATTGGGTGACAACGAGCATCCGGGGGCGGTGAATCTGATGAAAGGAGGCATCGTCTATTCCAATTTCGTTACCACTGTCTCGCCGAGTTATGCTGACGAAATCCGCTGGACACCGCTGGGCCATGGTCTGCAGTCTACGCTTAACACCCACGCGGCCAAGTTCGGCGGGGTATTGAACGGCGTCGACTACGGCACCTGGAATCCGGAGATCGACCCGCAGTTGCCGTATCACTATACGCCAGCGGATCTTGCCGGTAAGTTCCGCGACCAGCAGGCGCTGCGCCAGCGCCTGTGGCTACAAAATCGGTTCAAACCCGTGGTTGCTGTCGTCAGCCGCCTCGATGCGCAAAAAGGGATCCATCTGATCAGTCATGCGCTGTTCTTCGCCCTGGCCAACCGCGCTCAGTTCGTGTTGCTGGGATCGGCTTCGGATGCCTCCATAGATGCGCATTTCCGCGCCCTCAAGGCACGTTTTAACGATCATCCGGATTGCCACCTGGAGCTTGGGTACGACGAAGAATTGTCGCATCTGATCTATGCCGGCGCGGACATGCTGGTCATTCCCAGCGCCTTCGAGCCTTGTGGTCTGACCCAGATCATCGCCATGAAATACGGTACCGTTCCAGTCGTGCGCGCAACCGGTGGGCTGGCCGACACCGTGTTTGATGCCAATTACAGCGACAAGCCTTTCGAGCAGCGCACCGGTTTTACTTTCAATGACTTCGATGAGGCCGGCCTCGAAAGTGCCCTGGGACGGGCCATCGGACTGTGGTACGACTATCCGCGCTATTTTTCCCAGTTGATGCGAAACAGCATGCACCAGGATTATTCATGGAAGCAGCCGGCTGACCATTATCTGAACATTTACCGCCATATTCTTTCCTAATGGCAACCCAATCCGGAAAAATCTCTGTGTCCGTACCCCCGCCGTGGGCGGCGGGCATCGAAGGATTGAATGCCGAACAGGCCGCCAAAGCCCGCACCCGAGGTGAAGTCAATGTGGCGCCAATGCAGACCAGCCGCAGCCTGGCCAGCATTGTGTATGCAAACGTATTCACCCGTTTCAATGCGATACTCACGGTGTTGCTAGGGTTCATACTCGCGCTCGGCTCGCCGGCTGATGCCTTGTTTGGCGTCGTGTTGGTCGTCAATACAGCCATAGGCATCATTCAAGAATGGCGCGCCAAGCGCACCCTCGACCGTCTGTCCATCGTCGTGGTTTCCAAAGCGACGGTCATTCGTGACGGTCTTCTGGAAAAGATTGCCGCAAAGGACATTGTTAAGGGTGATGTCATCATCGTCGCCACCGGCGAACAAATCCCCACCGATGGCGAGGTGCTGGCCAGCGATGGTCTGGAGGTGGACGAATCTCTATTGACCGGTGAATCCGTGCCAGTGCAAAAAAACGTTGGTGCAAAGCTGCTCTCCGGAACTGTCGTCACTGCCGGCCAAGGCGCTTACCGAGCCACCCGGGTCGGTGAACAGGCATGGGCTGCGCGAGTGGCCAAGGAAGCGCGCACCTTCAAATTGAGCCGCTCGGAACTGCAGGCAGGCATCGATCGGATTTTGCAAGTCATCGGCTGGATCCTGGGGCCGGTCGCGGTGGTGCTGTTTATATCGCAGAGAGCGGTCTCGGGCACCTTTGCCGATGCAACGGTGGCCACGATTTCGGGCCTGGTGGGAATGATCCCCCAGGGACTGGTATTGCTCACCAGCGTAGCGTTCGCCGTAAGCGTCATTCGCTTGGGTCGGCGTAAGGCGTTGGTGCAGGAATTGCCCGCAGTGGAGGTGCTTGCGCGGGTCGATGCGCTGTGTTTCGACAAGACGGGCACCTTGACTACCGGCGAGCTGGTGCTGGAAAAAGTCGATGCGCTCGATGCCGGCCCGCTTGCCGAACAGGCGATCGGGGCATTCGTGCGTGCCTTCGGGCAAACCGAGGATCCCATGCTGAAGGCAATTGCAAAAGCCATTCCCGATCCGGGTTGGCAGATCGAGAAAACCATCCCGTTTTCTCCCCAACGGCGATGGAGCGCGGCGTCTTTCGCCAAAAAAGGCGCATGGGTACTGGGTGCTCCGGAGGTGATCCTTCAGGCGGCTGGCAATCCGACGGCATGGGGCGAACGTGTCCATTCGCTGGCCAAGGCGGGTTACCGCGTCTTGCTGTTGGCGAAAACGAAAGACTTGGCGGATGATGTAGTTGGCAGGGGGCATCTGCAAGCCCAACCCTGCGCCCTCGTCTTGTTGACCGAGTCCTTGCGCGACGATGCCGCCCAGACCATCGCGTTTTTCCGCGAACAGGGCGTGGCGTTAAAGGTGATTTCGGGCGACAACCCATTGACCGTCGCTGCGGTGGCCCGAGCGGCGGGCATAGCCGGCGCCGATGCGCCCGTTGATGGCGGGGTTTTGCCGGACGATGAAGCCAAGCTCGCTTCTATGGTGGAGTCGCACGCGGTTTTTGGCCGCATTGGACCGCAACAGAAAAAGGCCATGGTCGTTGCCTTGCAAGAGCGCGGACACACGGTGGCCATGCTCGGAGATGGCGTCAACGACGTGCTGGCCATCAAACAGGCCGATCTCGGCTTGACGGTGGGAAGTGCTGCACCGGCTTGCAAAGCGGTGGCCAAGATCGTACTCACCGATGGGCGTTTTGGCGTGCTGCCGCGCGTCGTTTCGGAGGGGCGCCGGGTGCTCGCCAACATCGAGCGCGTGGCGGTGTTGTTTCTCACTAAAACCACCTATGCGACCCTCATCAGCCTGGTAGTGGGCGTATTGTTCTGGCCGTTCCCGCTGCTTCCGCGGCAATTCAGCCTGATCGATGCCTTCACTATCGGCGTACCGGCTTTCTTATTGTCATTAGGACCCGCGCGCCAGCGATTCCGGCCGGGTTTTCTGCACCGCGCCCTGATTTTTTCGGTTCCGGCAGGTTGTCTCATCGCTCTTTGCGCATTGCTTGCGCTTGCATTTACCCGTGCCGGCCTGACGCTGGAGGAACAACGCAGTCTCGCCACGGCAATCATTTCCGTGCTGGGACTGATAGTGTTGATGCTCGTTTCCCGTCCGCTTCTTTCCTGGCGAGGCTGGTTGCCACTCTCCATGGCGGCGGTGATAGCAGCCGCGTTCGCTTGGCCGGTTTCTCGCACATTTCTCAATCTTTCCATTCCCTCATTGTTCCCGTAAACAGATTGCATGGACGAAATCGAATCTTTCAGCCTCGACCCCGCTCCCGGAGAATGGGATGCCTTGCGCGAAAAAGGGCATCGCATGCTCGATGACATGTTTGACTATCTCGAACATCTACGCGAGCGTCCAGTGTGGCAGCCGCCGCCTACCGAGGTGTGCGCGCACTTCGCTGAGCCCTTGCCCGAATCAGGTGCGGAGCTAGAAGCCCTGCACGCTCGTTTTATGCAGGAAATCGTGCCCTATGCGGTAGGCAACGCACATCCGGCTTTCATGGGCTGGGTACACGGCGGTGGAACGCCTGTTGGCATGCTGGCCGAGATGCTGGCCGCCGGACTCAACGCCAACCTGGGCGGGCGCAACCAGATGCCGGTCGAGGTGGAGCGGCAGATCGTACGCTGGATGCGGGCGCTGTTCTGTTTCCCGCAATCGGCCAATGGCGTATTCGTATCCGGCACCTCGACCGCGAATTTCGTCGCCTTGTTGGTCGCGCGCACCGCGCGCCTGGGCTGTGCGGTGCGCCGTCAGGGATTGGCCGGTCGCCGATTGCTGGCCTATGCCTCGGCGGGAGCGCATTCCAGCCTCGCGCGGGCGATGGATATGGCCGGTCTTGGCGGCGAGGCATTGAGACGGATTCCGCTGGATAGCGAAGGCCGCATGAACGTGACCGCTTTGCATGCCGCGATTCGTGCTGATCGCGACTCTGGAGGCGAGCCTTTTTTCATCGCCGCGACCGCCGGAAGCGTGGACACCGGCGCCATTGACCCCTTGCCAGAGATAGCCGCGATCGCCCGCAGCGAAGCGCTTTGGTTTCACGTCGATGGAGCCTTCGGTGCTCTGGCCAGGCTTTCGCCGTCCCTGGCAGCAAAGCTGGGGGGCATCGAACAGGCCGACTCGATCGCCTGTGATTTCCACAAGTGGCTGCATGTCCCCTACGACGCCGGCTTCGCCTTGCTGCGCGATGGCGATCAACAACTGGCCACCTTCAGTAACGAAGCGGACTATCTGGGGCGAGAAACGCGGGGGCTTGCCGGAGGTTCGCCATGGCCCTGCGATCTCGGCCCGGAATTGTCACGCGGTTTTCGGGCACTCAAAACCTGGTTTACGCTCAAAGCTTACGGCACCGAGCGCCTCGCCCGCGTTATTGAAGGATGTTGCCGTCTGGCGTGTTATCTTGCCCAGCGGATCGAAGACGAAGACGAACTCGAATTACTGGCGCCGGTTGCGCTGAACATTGTCTGTTTCCGCTATCGCGCCGGCGAGGCGGCGGATGACATCAATCGCGACATAGTCATTGCCTTGCATGAAGCAGGTGTGGCGGCGCCATCCACGACCCGTCTGAACGGCAGGCTGGCGATTCGTTGCGCCATCGTCAATCACCGTACCAACCAGGGCGATATAGACACTCTGCTGGAAGGCGTGCTGGCGCAAGGGAGAAAATTGTCTGGAGACGCGCATGAATGATGAAAGCGAAAGGGGGTATCTGGGCCTGGCGGCATTGATGCGGCTGAATTTCGAAGGACAAAGCTTGCAATCTATCGCCGAGGAACTCATTCGCCGCGCGAAAGCCGACCCTGGAAACGCCGCCTCCATGCTGGATCTCGCCATCGCGCTGGAGCTCAATTTGCAACCCGAGCTTGCGCGCGCAGCCCAGGCCGAGGCATTGAAGACCCAGGCTCTGTACCACTTGCCGGCGGCGGGCGATACCAGCCTGCGTCTGCTCGCGCTGATGGCTCCGGGCGACATCTCCACCAATGCGCCGTTGGATCTGCTGCTGGAAGACAGCGATGTGTCGCTGGATCTTTTGTACGTCGGCGCGGGCGTGGCGCCAGCGAAGGAATTGCCCGATCACGACGTGATGTTCGTCGCCATGGGCGAGTCGGAGGCCACCCGCCCGCTGCTGCAGCAGCTTGAACCGGTGGTGGCCGCGTGGCCGCGTCCGGTGATCAACCCGCCGCGCAAAATCCTGCAAACTTCCCGCGACGAAGCCTATGCGCGTCTGCACCCACTGCCCAAAGTGGCGATGCCGGCCGTCAAACGCATCGAGCGCGCCGCTCTGGAACAGGTATTATGCGGCAAGGCGGCGATCGAGGGCCTCTCCATTCCAGCCTTCCCCTTCATCATTCGACCGCTGGATTCGCATGCAGGCCATGATCTGGAGAGAATCGGTTCGAGCGCCGATTTGCGCGCTTATCTGGACAAGGTAAAAAAGGGTTGTTTTTTCGTTTCGCCCTTTGTCGATTACAAAAGCCCCGACGGACTGTATCGCAAGTACCGCTTGGCGCTCATCGACGGAACCCCGTTTGCGGTTCACATGGCCATTTCTTCGCACTGGATGATCCACTATCTCAATGCTGGCATGCGTGAAAGCAAAGAAAAACGCGCCGAAGAAGCCCGTTTCATGGAAAACTTCCATGCCGATTTCGCCATCCGCCATCATCTCGCTCTTTCCGGCATTCATGAAGCACTGGCGCTGGATTATCTGGTCATCGACTGCGCCGAGACGCCTTCAGGCGAGCTGTTGGTGTTCGAAGTGGACACGGGCGGGGTGGTGCATGCCCTCGATCCGCCCGATATTTTTCCTTATAAACGGCCGGCAATGGAAAGGATCTTCGCGGCTTTTCGCGAGTTGTTATCCCAGCGCGCTCGTTCAGCGAAAGGGTAGACGTCTTCCTTCGCCCAAAATCAATCACATTGCTTATAGCGTTATTTTTCGCTGGATTGCCGGCGGTAATCCCCCCGAAAATTAGCGGCGCTCAAAAGTAGAATTTTCCCGCAATCTACACGCAGGAGATTCTGCATGAAAAAGTCACGTTATTCCGATAGCCAGGAGTCTGGCGATCCTCAAACAGGCCGAGAATGGTGTAGCCCGTTCCAGAGCGCTGTCGCGAACATGGCATGAGCAGCGCCACCTTTTACAAATGGCGCGCAAAGTATGGTGGCAGGGCCGCAACTTTCTTACTGATCTTGCTTTTGTGCGCGGTAACGGTCGATCTGGTCGATCAGGGCGGCAAGATCCATATCCAATAATCGGCCGCTTTCACGCAGTTCGTCGATTTCTTTTTGGGTGATGGCGCCGCCGCGTGTTCGCCATTTGAGCGCCAGGTTGAGCGCCAGCTCATGCAAGTGATCGTGGTGCGCTGTCAGCTTGACGTATTCCGGCAGAAAGCTGTAGCGTTTTCCATGGTTTCGTAACCACCGGCCAAGCGTGCAGTGGGTGGCGTCCAGACATTCGGAAATGGCAGGTAAATCCTGATGCGAAGAAGCGGAGGCAAGCGAGTCTAGAAGAAGCTGGAGATGGTGACGGTGTGATGTTCTGGCCAACAGCAAAGCGAGATCGTTATGGGTGAGGTGGCTTTCTCTCCATCTCGCCCATTCGGCAGGGGGCTGCCAGCGGGCTTGCCACTCGGCCAGTTCGCTTGCGGGCATGGGCGGGGAGATAAGAAAACCCTGGCCCTGTTGGCAGCCTAACTGGAGCAGGAGCTCGCCTTGCTCCAATGTCTCGATTCCTTCCGCCACCACCTCCATGCCGATCAGTTGAGCCGATACGAGGGCGCCGGAAACAATCGCCAATGCGCGTGGCGCGTTGAGCAGTTTTTGCACAAACCGCTTGTCCAGTTTCAACTGGCTGGCAGGGAGTTCCTGTAGATAGGTCAGGGAGGCGTTGCCGGTGCCGAAATCGTCGAGGGCAATGCCGAGACCACGCTCGCGGCAGGCTTCAAGAACTTCCCGCGTGCGTTCCAAATCGTTGAGCGCGGCACGTTCGGTCACTTCGAGCTCGATCCAGTGCGCCGTATGGGGGTGGTTTGCAAGCAGTTCATCGATGTCGTCGATGAATTCTTCATCCAGAATATGTTCCGCTCCTATATTGACGGCAATGCTGAGCGCATTGCCCTGAGCATGCCATTTTTCCACTTGTCGCGCCGCATTGAAGAGCGCGGCTCTACCCAAGCGGCGACTGAGATGGCGAGACTCCTCGATGGCAGTAATGAATTCGGCCGGGGTTTTGAGTAGTTCGCCGTCCCGCCAGCGGGCCAGGGCTTCTACGCCGAAAAGATGGCCGCGGGCCAGATCGAGCTTGGGTTGATAATGGAACTCGATCTGCCCTGAATCGAGCGCGCGCGCCAGGCGGTTTTGCAGCGTCATGATCTGGCGCCTTTGTTGCTCGGCGGCATGTTCGAACAGGCGGTACGTATGGCGGCCCGCGTCTTTTGCCTGATACATCGCCATGTCGGCATGCCTTAGCAATTCCTGGGAGTCCGCGTCGTCCAGAGGGTAGATCGTCAATCCAATGCTGGCGCCGACCAGCAGGTTCTTGTCTTCTATGCGGATAGGGCGTCCAAGGCATTCGAGAAGACGTTTGACGGTGAGTTCGGCATTTGTAATATCATTCAGATCGGTGAGCACGAGGCCGAACTCATCTCCGCCCAACCTCGCGAGGGTGTCGCTATGGCGCAAAAGAGTTTTGATTCGCTTTGCCACCGCCATCAATACCTGATCTCCTGCCGCGTGGCCGAAATGATCGTTGATGTTCTTGAAGCCATCGAGATCAATGATGCCGATGGCCATGAGTTGTTGCCGCCGCTGGCTTTGATGCATGCCGTGCTGCAGGCGGTCCATGAACAAGCGGCGATTGGGCAGATTGGTCAATGGATCGCGCAGTTGGCTGTCGCGCAAGTCGAGCACGCGTTCAGCCAATTCGGCGAAGGCATGAAAAAGCGCGGAATCAATCCGGCTCAGATAGCGGTTGCTGGAAACATGGATGACCCCTATGCCGCGCAAGCCTTTTGGATTGCCGAAAGGGACGATGATGGCGGCAGCATCCGCCTGGCCTCTTGTCCACCAGCCGGGCGGTTGGCCGGTGGAGCCCGAGACAATAACGGGCTGGTCGCTGTCAATGGCTGCCCACAAAGGATCCTGTGATTCATAAGGCACGGAGATGTCCTTCCAAATCCTCTCATCGCCTGCGCCGAACAAGGGGCGTATGGGTGTTTTCGTGTTCTCTACGAAGGTGAACCAAATGGCGGCAACGCCTTCTATTTGTTCCGCCAACTCCTGGCACAGGCGGGAAAAAACAGCTTCCGGATCGGGCTTGGTACCCAAATCCATCGCGGCCGACAGCAGAGAAAGGGCGATCCGCTGTTGGTTTTGGTTCGTATTTTGGCGGGATTCAAGCAAGCAAAGGATTCTAGAGATCAGATTGCATCTGAGCCAATCACGCAGAACTTCTCTTGCCGGAGGATCGGGGAGCAGATCGAGAAGCCGCGTTTGCGCCCGGTCATACAAGTCGAATATCTGCCGAATAGAGCGCGAATCCGTAGCGGCGGGAAGAATCGTGGTGCCAGCGGTTCCCGTCTCAAGGGCCGCTTTGAGGCGAAAGACGATTTCGCTCAGCAGGCTGTCATTTTCCTTCTCGGCGTCGCGTGCGAGATTATCCAATTGCTGAAGAAAGGCTGGGTCGTTGCCGAAGCGGCGAATCACTTCGTTGTTTTGTTCCAGTGAAGGGCAAAAGCCTTGTAAATAAATGGAATCAATGGAGGATGATGTCATCTGCGTTTGTCCGGGGATATCGCATTGATCGGCCAATAAAAATTTTTTAATAATTAGAAGCTAACCGGTAGCTTAACAGAATCCACGGTCTGTAAATAGGCGGCAAAAAGGCTTTCGATTTTTTTGGGCGTCATGCGCTATGCTCTCGTTTCTTTATTGTTTGGAGATTCACATGCACGAAGTTCTCGCTCTCACGCCTCAGATGATGGTGGTGCTTGGCCTGTTGGCTTTCACAGTGTTTTTGTTCGTTTCCGAGATCGTGAGGGTGGACGTGGCCGCAGTAATCGTCATGGTCATTCTGGGTTTGCTGACGCTGGTGCCTGGCCTTGAGAAGATCGTGGATGCCCGCCGCTTGTTCGAGGGATTTTCGAGTAACGCGGTAATGTCCATCGTCGCGGTGATGATTATTGGCGCGGGGTTGGACAAGACCGGCATGATGGGGCGGCTTGCGGCCTGGATTCTGCGTGTCGGGGGAAAGACCGAGACGCGATTGATCCCCATGATTTCGGGTACCGTGGGCATCATTTCCAGTTTTATGCAGAATGTCGGCGCGGCGGCGCTGTTTTTGCCTGTGGTGTCGCGTGTCTCGGCGCGCTCCGGCGTGCCCATGTCCCGCCTGCTGATGCCCATGGGCTACTGCGCCATTCTGGGCGGCACGGTTACGCTGGTGGGTTCCAGCCCCCTTATTCTGCTCAACGACCTGCTGCCCAAGGGGGTTGAGCACTTCAAGCTGTTCGATGTGACCCCGATCGGCCTGGCGCTGATCGCTACGGGCATTCTCTATTTCGTATTGGCGGGGCGTTACGTGTTGCCAACGGGAGGCGGCGAGAGCGCTGGCACCGAGGATTTGCGAGAGTATCTGCGCGAACTCTATGGTCTGGATCTTGAACTACGCGAGGCGCGCCTTCTGGAAAGAAGCGACCTGGTGGGGCAGCGCGTGGGCAAGATCGAGGCGCGCGAAGGGGTACATATCATCGGTGCCGTTGTCGATGGCTTGCCGGTGGTGGCGCCATCACGCGACACTGTACTTGGCGCCGGAGAGCGCATCGCGGTGGCTGCGGACGAGAAGCAGCTTGAAGCGTGGTTGAGCACCCATCATTTGCAGGCCATGGCCGAATTCGAGGTGTTCGGCGAACTGCTCGCTCCGACCCGCGCGGGCATCGCCGAGGTGGCCATCCCGCCGCGATCACATCTGATTGGCCGGACGATCGGTGAGATCGCCATGCGCAAGACCTATGGGCTTGCGGTTTTGGCGGTCCATCGCGGCGGCAAAACCTTGCGTGACAACTTGCGGGATCTGACGCTCGCTGCCGGCGACACGCTGGTGTGCCATTGCACATGGGCTTCGTTGGCCCGGGTTGGGCGTGACCGGGATTTCGCCCTTGTCACCACCGAATTTCCGCACGAGGAGGAACGCCCGCACAAGACCCTGTCTGCGCTGTTTTTTTTCCTTCTCGCCATAGGTCTGGTGTTGTTTTCTCCATTGCGGTTGTCGGTATCGCTGATGGTCGGCGCGATAGGCATGGTCATTACCGGCGTTCTGCATATGGACGAGGCGTATCGCGCGGTGGACTGGAAGACGGTGTTTTTGCTCGCGGCCCTGATTCCGCTGGGTATGGCCATGGAGCAGACCGGCACCGCTGCCTGGGTGGCGGCCCACACATTGGATCTTCTGCATGGCGTGCCGCTGTGGGGCATCGAGGCAGTGGTGGCGATTCTGGCGACCCTTTTCAGCCTGGTGATGTCGAACGTGGGCGCTACGGTGTTGTTGGTGCCTCTGGCGGTGAGCATGGCTGTGGAGGTAGGGGGGGATCCTCGCCTGTTCGCGCTGATCGTCGGGCTTGCCACCTCTAATTCCTTCATCATTCCCACCCATCAGGTCAATGCGCTGATCATGGGGCCAGGCGGCTATCGGGTGAAGGATTATCTCAAGGCGGGCGGCGTCATGACCGTGCTGTTTCTGGTGGTCATGCTGGTGATGCTGAATGTGCTCTATTGAGGCTATAACAGTAATGGCTGGCGTCCACCGCCCCGGCATCGTTAAAATGAGTGAATTGGCCGGACTGCCCTTGCAGTCATGCCGCGTCGGTTTTACAACCAATCCATGAGGAGAATGCTTATGTCGAAGAAACACCCTGTCATCGCAGTCACTGGTTCGTCCGGCGCCGGCACGTCCACCGTCAAGCGCGCTTTCGAACATATTTTCCTGCGCGAAAACATCAAGCCGGTCGTCATCGAGGGCGACAGTTATCACCGCTACAACCGCGTGGAAATGAAGCAGGCCATGCAGCGCGCTGCCGAACAGGGCAATAATCATTTCAGCCATTTCGGCCCCGAGGCCAATCTGTTCGACAAGCTGGAGGAAACCTTCCGCGTTTATGGCGAAACGGGCACTGGCAAGAAACGTTATTACCTGCACAGCGATGAAGAAGCCGCCGAACACAATACGCGGCTCGGCACTTCACTGAAAGCCGGAGAATTCACGCCGTGGGAAGACATTCCTCCGGGCACCGATCTGCTTTTTTATGAAGGATTGCACGGTGGTGTGGCAACCGATGATGTCGATGTGGCGGCGCAAACGGATTTGCTGATCGGCGTGGTACCGATCGTCAATCTGGAATGGATTCAGAAGATTCATCGCGACAAGGCCGAGCGCGGCTATGCGCCGGAGGCCACGGTCCAAACCATTTTGCGTCGTATGCCCGATTATGTGCGCTACATCACACCTCAATTCTCGAGAACGGACATCAACTTCCAGCGCGTGCCACTGGTCGATACTTCCAATCCGTTCATTGCTCGCGACATTCCGACGCCTGACGAAAGTCTGGTCATTATCCGTTTCAAGGATCCGGCCAAGTTCGACGTGGATTTCTCTTATCTTTTGTCTATGATCAAGGATTCCTTCATGTCGCGGCGCAACGATCTGGTCGTACCCGGCGGCAAGATGGGTTTCGCGATGGAAATCATCCTTACGCCTATTATTCACCGCATATTGGCTGAGCGGGGCTGAAATGTCGGGCGTAACGGCGGCGACCTTTGGCCTGTGAAGCCAAGATGACCGCGAAATCTCCCCTTGGGCGTTTTTTGGATCGTTATGCCGGCCGCACCTTGATCGTGCATTCCGGTTTCCCGCCGCAGTGGCTGGAAGAGCTGCTCAAGCAGCCGGGTGGAGGAGGGCATTTTCGCGTTGATACGCGTCAGATCGCCAGCGGCCGGCAAACGCCGGTGGAATGGCTGCTTCAGCGGCATGTCTTGCCGCTGAATCTGCCCCATCCCTTGGTGATCAAGGTCAGTCGGCAAGCGATTTATATGCGCCATCTGACCCGCGCCGGCGAGGTGGTGCATCCGAGTGAAATCTACTGGTTCGTGGAGGAGATCGAAGACCGCCATCATGCGCGATTGCTGATCGAAGGTGCGAATCTTGCTGCCGAGCGAGGTCTCGATCCAGCCGAGAACGAGGCGAAAGCGTTTCTTGATTCACTCGGTGGACTTTGAGCTGCGGGATTTTTGCTTTTACTCTCAAGACTGAAAGCCTAGGGCTGCACTCAGGATTTGCGTGCGCGGGCTTTTTGACAGCGATCTGCGATGCAGCGCGGGGCTCGATATGCGCCGCATTGCAAGGAGGCACTTTATGTCAGGGGTTGATCTGTCCGTCCTGACCATGGCGATTGTCATGGCGATCGGCGTGCTTGCGTTTTTGTTTAGTGAAAAAACCGGCATTTCCTATGTGCCGATCCTGATATTGCTCGGAATCGTGGCCGGTCCGGTGCTAAACATGATCCAGCGCGATGAGGCGCATCAGATGTTCGATTATGCACGCGTGTTCGGACTGGTCGTGATCCTCTTTGCCGAAGGCCATAATCTTAAATGGCCTTTGTTGAAGAAACATTTCGCCACCATCGGCATACTGGATACGCTGGGTCTTTTGATCACGGTCGCTGTCGCCACAGTCGCGTTTTCCTGGCTGTTTCATGCCCCTTGGGCCGTGGGATTTCTATTCGGGGCGATCATCGCCGCCACCGATCCGGCGACCTTGATCCCCTTATTCAAGCAATACACCGTGCCGGAGGACATGCGGGCGGTGCTGGTAAGCGAATCTATATTCAACGATCCGCTGGGTATCGTGTTGACCATGCTGGCGATTGCCCTGCTGGTGCCCCAAGCGGGAGGCGGCCTGCTGGCGTGGATTACGCCGCATACAGGGCTGATGCCGGCTGCGGCGATCTATTTTTTTTATCAGGTGTTGATTTCGGCGGCGCTCGGAGTGGCGCTCGGCTTGATCGGTTATCGCCTCATCCATGTCTTTCATTTGGAATCTTTTGCTGAAATGTACGCCTTTGCCTTGGCGTTTGGAGGATTCGCCTTGGGTGAATGGGTGCAAGCCTCGGGTTATCTTGTGGCCACCGTCATCGCTCTGGTGTTTGGTAATCATGAGCTGTTTTTCCCCCGCCAGGATCATATCCAACGCGCGTCCCCTGTCATTGAAAGGGAACATCACTTCAATGAATCGCTGGCTTATCTGGCTACCGTGGTGATTTTTATTCTGCTGGGCGCCGGTATTGACCTCGCCAATCTTTGGTCTTCTTTCGGACTCGGCGTCGCGATCGCCCTGATCGTGGTTTTCGTAGCCCGTCCCTTGGCCATCCTGAGTCTTGTTGTTGTGCGCCGATGGTCATGGCGAGAATCGCTTTTCATTGCCTTTGAAGGGCCTCGTGGTGTGGTTCCGGCGGCTCTGGCCGGCATGCCCCTGGCGCTTGGCCTGAGTCTGCATGAGCCGAAACTTATTCATTGGGGGGAAACAATTCTGGCCGTAACCGTCATCACCGTTCTCGTTTCGGTGATTCTGGAAACGCTTTGGATCGGTTTTCTCAAGCGCCATTTTCTCGGTCGTAGTTGAAGGCCTCATGCCTGAGCTCGTCGATTCTCACTGCCACCTTGATGAGCCGGTTTTCGACGCCGATCGCGAGCAGGTACTTGCAAGAGCGCGGGCGGCTGGAGTCAAAGAGATCATCGTTCCTGGCTACCAAGAGCGCTATTGGCCGCGCCTGCGAAAAGTAACTGCGGCATATGAAGGGCTGTATCCCGCGTATGGGCTGCACCCTTGGTATCTTGATGAGAGGGTCAGCGATGAATTGGCATCCTTGCGGCTTTGGTTGCAGCGTGAACCTTGCGTGGCGGTGGGTGAGTGCGGGCTGGATTTTTATGTAAAAAAGGTGCCTTCAGAACTACAGATAGAGAGTTTTGTGGCTCAATTGAAGTTGGCGCGCGAGTTCGATTTGCCGGTGATCGTACATGCGCGCAAGTCACTTGACATCGTCATAAAATACTTGCGCCGGCAACCCGGGCTGAGGGGGGTGGTACATGCCTTCTCCGGCAGTCTGCAACAAGCCGAGCACTTGTTCGGGCTGGGCTTCAGACTGGGCCTGGGCGGGACACTGACTTTTTTGCGTGCAAAGCGCCTGCGGCAAGTGGCCGCGGCCATGCCCCTGGAGGCGCTGCTTTTGGAAACAGACGCGCCGTTTCAGCCCGGCAACGCACATCGTGGCGAACGCAATGAACCCGCATACATAAAAGAAGTCTCGATCGCGCTTGCCGAAATCCGTGGGGAAAGTGCCGAGGACATCGGCTGTGCTGCCGCCAGCAACGCCCGCAAACTGTTCGGCCTGTCGAGCGCGCCGGAGTAAGAACACCATGTCAGAGCAAACAAATATTCCACCCGCGCATGAGCGCACTGCCATACTGCTGGGGAACGACGGACTGGCTCGCCTTCAAGATGCGCACGTGCTTATCGCCGGCTTGGGCGGCGTGGGCGGCGCGGCCGCCGAGGCGCTGGCTCGCGCCGGCGTGGGAGGGGTGACTCTGCTCGATCATGATGTGGTATCCCCTTCCAATCTGAATCGGCAAGTCGTCGCCTTGCATTCCACGCTCGGACGGCCAAAGACGCAAGTGCTGGGCGAGCGCCTGCGTGATATCAATCCGCAGCTGGAACTTCGTCTTGAAAGAGAATTTTTGCGCCCTGAAAATGCGCCCGAACTGCTGGCAGAACCTTTCGATTACGTGTTGGACTGTATTGATTCCATAGCCTGCAAAGCTGCTTTGGTGCTCGCCGCGCAGAATGCGGGCCGGCCAATCATTTCCAGCATGGGCGCGGGCGGGCGTCTGGATCCGAGCCGCGTCAAGATTGCCACCCTCAATCAGACCTCCCGTTGTGGCTTGGCGCGGGAAATGCGCAAGACCCTGAAACGCCTTCGCGGACGCCTCGATTACCCAGTCGTTTATTCGGATGAGGAAGCCATCAAAGGACTCCCCCATCAGCCCGTGGGAGGGGACGTGCCGGGCCGGCCGCGGGCGGTCAACGGCACCATCAGTTACATGCCGGCCATCTTTGGCCTTACCCTCGCCGCTTATGTTGTGCGATCGTTGTTGGCGAACTCCAAAGAGTGATCTAAAACCGCCGTTTGAATACGGTCGCGGTTTGCTCTAAGCTACACACCCTCCAGCCGCCCGATGCTGCACTGCAAACAGAAAAAGCCGAACCGAAATGGAAAATAGTTTGATCATCGCCGGAGTGGATGGTTCTCAGAACTCTCTTCTGGCCGCTGGCGTGGCGGCGCGTATGAGCACGCTGATCGGCGCCCGCTTGGGCTTGGTCCATGTCCTTGACGAACCGGTGCTCGGTTATTGGGGCGGGCTTCATGATCGTATGCTTGAGGATATCCGCGCAGAGGCGGAGAAAACGCTCGCGGATGTCGCCGGTCGGGTGCTGGAAACGTGTGGCACGATGCCTGAAATCCTGATCGAAAGCGGTTTGCCAGAAGACGCTTTCAAACGCGTGATGGAGCGCGAAGCCGGAGTGATCATGGTTATCGTCGGCCGACATGGCCTTGCAGAGGAAAAGCGCGCACGGCCGCTGACCTCGCAACTCGGCCATGTGGCCGCCTTTCTGGCGGCGAATCTCTCCGTTCCCGTAACGTGTGTCCCACCAGATATTCATGCCTCGCAAATCTGCGAGGCTATAGAAAGGCTGCGCGCGAAGGGATGAGTGCGATGAATATTTTCGACATTTTTCTGCCCATCGCCCATATGGACATCAATATTTTGCTGATCATCGCTTTTGGCGGTGTCGTTGGCTTCCTTTCCGGGCTGGTGGGTGTGGGCGGCGGTTTTCTGATCACCCCTTTGTTGATTTTCGTGGGCGTGCCCCCACTCGTTGCGGTGGCCACCGGATCGGCGCAGATCGTCGGCACTTCGGCCAGCGGCAGCTACGCCCATTGGCGACTCGGGAATGTGGATATGCGCATGGCGTTCATGTTGCTGGTGGGGAGTTGGTCAGGGGGCGCGGTGGGCGTGCATGTCGCCCAGATACTCGAAGCCGGCGGTCATTTCGGCACCATAGTCACTTTTTTGTATGTCGGCCTGCTTGGCGTAGTGGGCGCCAGCATGTTGCTTGAATCCTTGAGTGCCTTGCGTGGCACCAAGAAGGCGAAGACGACGCCTGCCAGCAAAAACAACGATGATGGCTGGATGAACAAGCTACCCTTGCAGATGGACTTTCCTGTTTCGGGTTTACGCCTTTCTCTGCTGGTGCCGGTAGTTATCGGTTTCGGGGTGGGCATCCTTACCTCTCTGATGGGCGTTGGCGGCGGATTCATTATGGTGCCGGTGATGATCTATCTGTTGCGCATGCCGACCAAGGTGGTGGTTGGAACCTCCTTGTTTCAATTGTTGTTCACCACTGCCGAAGTAAGCATTCTGCAGGCCGGCGTCAATCATGCGGTTGATCCCTTTCTGGCGCTCGTGCTCGTACTCGGTTCGGCGCTTGGCACTCAATGGGGCACCAAACTCGGTGCCAAACTGCCCGGCGAACAATTGCGCCTGATTTTGGCCCTGGTCGTGGTGGCGGTGGCCGTCAAGATGTTGTTCGGCATCCTGATCAGGCCTGAAGACGTCTATAGCCTGGCGCTTGCCCGATGATGAACTCACTCGCGAAAAGACTTTTACTGGCCACGCTGGCCATGCTCGCGCCTTCGCTTGTTTGGGCGCAAAGTTCTTCCGGCGAGTTGGTCAGCGACATGAGCAGCCATCATGTGGCGATTTCGGCGCGCTACGTCGGTGGCTCGATCATATTGTTTGGAGCGATGTCCATCCCCGGTCAGATTATCGTCAAGGTGCGGTCTCCCGACCAATCCCTGGCTTTGCAGAAAAAAGGCCGCACAGGTCCCTTCTGGCTGGCTCAGGAAAAGTACACGGTGTCAGCAATACCCGGCCTTTATTACCTCTTGTCATCGGCTCCGATAGATTCGCTTTTGCCAAAAGCCATGCGCGAAGCGCAAGGGCTTGATCTCGGCGATGCGTTAAAAGGGATAAAGGTCATGCCAACGCCACGCGAAGCGAGCGCTAGGCGGACGGTCTTCGAGCAGGTGCTCCGACTCCTGAAAGCCCGGCACAATTACAACGTTGACCCCAAAGCCGTGGAGATCATTGGCCAACGCCTGTACGTGACGACTATCCGCTTGCCGTCGCAATTGCCCTTGGGTAAATATGCAGTCACTATCTATCTGGTCAAAGATGGCAAGGTATTGGCGACCCAGAATACCGAGATAGATGTAAATGAAGTCGGTCTGGAGCAATGGTTGTTCAATGCGGCCAATCAGAGCTCGTGGTACTTTGGGCTGGTTTTTACTGCCAGCATGATGTTGTTGGGTCTGTTTCTTGGCGTGGTGCTAGGCCGCAAAAAGACTTGAGCCGGGCGAGACCGCGGAGTGCCCGGCCTGGGCGAGCCAGGTTTTAGCGTTTCGGGCCTATCAGGAGACGACATTCCCGCCCTTCAGCGGGTTTGCCCCCTTTTCTCCCTGGCAGCCAGTCAGCAGTTGGCCTCTTGTGGCGAGAATATCAGCAATGCGATTGATTCCGGCGCTTGCCCTGGATGCAATTTATCCACAGGTATGCCCGCTATGTGATGCTCCACTCGAAGCCGGACAGGGTTTATGTGCCGCTTGCGCGGCCCAATTGCCCTGGATTTCTCATGCTTGTAGGCAGTGCGGGCGCACACTCGAAGCCGGTTCCGATGTGCTTTGCGGACGATGCCTGCGCCGGCCGCCGGCCTATAACGGCGTTTTTGCTCCTTTGGCTTACAAGGAGCCTGTCGATCGCCTCATCGCCGAGTTCAAGTTCCGCGGTCGCCTGAGCCATGCGCTTATGTTGTCCAAGCTGATGATAGAAGCCGCCGATGCCAGCCAGCGGGCGCTTCCCAGGCTGTTCCTTCCTGTGCCGCTGCATTCTCGGCGTCTGCGGGAGCGAGGCTATAATCAGGCGCATGAGCTGGCGCGATTGCTGGGTCGCCATTACAGCATAAAAGTCGATCCTTACTCCTTGAAAAGGGCGCGAAACACCGAAGCGCAGATGCGTTTGCCTGCCAGGCAGCGATTGCGGAACGTCCGTGGCGCTTTTGCATTGCGAAGTTCCAGGCAGTTTCCGGAATCGGTCGCCATCGTTGACGATGTAATGACGACCGGGGCGACGGTCAATGAGATTGCCATGTTGTTGCGCCGCGCCGGCGTAACGCGGATCGAAGTCTGGGCGCTGGCAAGAGCTGGTACTGCCAGTTAGGCTGAATGTTTCCCTCCAGGGGAGGCTAATGCTTCAGCGACTCTGCCCTCGCATCATTTGAGTTTGGCGGACATGATGAGTTCACCATGGAATCGTGGAGCCATCAATGTCGATGAAACGGCCATTGTCCTCCGCCTTTGCATGGGCGATGTGTTCGCGCATGCAGCGCACGCTTTCTGTGACTTCTATTTGGGCATTCGCGCCGCCCATATCCGTGCGCACCCACCCGGGATGAAGGATCAGCACCTTGAATTCCGATCGCAAATCCAGCGACAGGCTTTTTAGGGCCGCATTCAAGGCCGCCTTGGATGAACGATAGATGTAGCTGCTGCCTGAATGGTTGTCGGCGATGCTGCCCATTTTGCTGCCCAGATTAGCGATCACTCGTCCCTGGCCGGCGCGCAAGTGTTCGATGAACGCTTGCGCCATGAGAAGCGGTGCGATGCTGTTGACTCTGAATGTTTCCAGCCAGGGTTCGGGATGCAGTTGCCCGAAGGCCTGTGCCGAGGGGCCGTACACGCCGGCATTGTTGATCAGTAGATCCAGCGCTTCTCCTTGCAGTTTTTCGGCCAGCGCGGCGATCTGATCCACCTCGGCGACATCCAGACTGTGAATATGTGTATTTTCGCCGGCCAGGACATTGAGTTGCGTGGCTTTTTCCGGGTGACGGCAAGCCGCATGCACGCGCCAGCCCGCAGCAGAATACTGGCGGACGAATTCCAGACCAATACCCCGATTGGCCCCGGTGACTAGGACGGTGGATGGCATAGACGTTGACTCCTGATACGGTGGTTTATTCAAGAATATGTCATTTCATTTCACATTCAAAGCCAGAGCAGGAAAACGCACCTCTGCAGGAAACGCGGATTGAAAATGACGCGGCATTCGTTGATGCCAGCGTTTCTATGGCTGACAACGGCCGTAGGTTCTGTGTCCTGTGTCATTCTTCTCGAACATTTCGGCTGGATGAGCTTAGTAACGTTCTGTATCTTTGTGGATATGGCGGGTTTTTACATGCGCCAGCATGCCTTTGTCTTTTCAACATGAGCGCGGAGACGAAAAAGCGTTATGCCAAATAACCCATTGATTGGATTAACCACTTCCGGACGCGGAAAAGATGGGAGATTCAAGCTGCCAAGCGAGTATGTAGAGGCGGTGCGGCGCGCGGGTGGCGTTCCCGTGCTTGTTCCACCGGCGGCTCCGTCAGCCGATTTCTGGCTGGATCGATTCAATGGCATGATTTTTACCGGCGGCGGTGATTTCGACCCGGCGCGCTATGGCGGCCAGTCCCATGCGGCGATTGCCGGTGTGGATGCGGAGCGCGATGCGTTCGAGTTCGATCTCATCTCCAAAGTGCTGTCAAGACGCATGCCTGTGCTCGCCATCTGTCGTGGCATGCAGATTTTGAATGTCGCACTGGGCGGCGATCTGCATGCGCATCTGGCCGACAGGTCAGGCGCCAGGATTCAGCATATCGCCGAACCTTTGAACCCTTGCCGGCACAGCGTGGATATTTCTCCTCGATCATGCCTGCATTCATATATTGCAGCCGATCGTATCGAGGTGGCGTCCAGGCACCATCAGGGAATCGATCGCTTGGGCAAAGGGCTACTGGCCGTCGCTTGGGCGGAAGATGGTTTGGTCGAGGCGGTAGAGCTTGAAAATTATCCCTCGCTGATTGCGGTGCAGTGGCATCCCGAATTGACCGCGGCGAAGGATCCCGTCGGCCAGCGTCTGTTCGATGCCTTCGTCAGGATGGCTTCAGCATGGCCTCGCGCGAATAGTGCCTCCGGCTGTTGATGAGCTGACAAGGCGCCACTTATAAATAGCCTCATTTCATTGGATCGCCGCTTCGGGTAGCTCGCCAAACCCTGCATCCGCGCAATTCCCATCCACGGAGATTGGATGCCTTAATCCCTTATTTTGGGGGATTGCCTCATGGAATTTCCACCTGATTCATGGGAATGAATTAAACTTCCTTGTAAATCTCGGCCCCCATTTTTACGAACTCGACGGCTTTTTCCTCCATTCCCTTGCGTAGGGCCTCGTCTTCAGTAAGCCCTTGTTTGGCGGCGAAGTCACGCACATCCTGGGTGATTTTCATCGAGCAGAAGTTCGGACCGCACATGGAGCAGAAGTGCGCAACCTTATGCGCTTCCTTCGGTAGGGTGGCGTCGTGGGATTCGCGGGCTTTCTCAGGGTCGAGGCCGAGGTTGAATTGATCTTCCCAGCGGAATTCGAAGCGCGCTTTGGAAAGCGCATTGTCACGCAGTTGCGCACCCGGAAAGCCTTTGGCGAGATCGGCGGCATGGGCGGCGATTTTGTAGGTGATGATGCCGTCGCGCACGTCCTGCTTGTCGGGCAGGCCAAGATGTTCCTTGGGCGTGACATAGCAGAGCATGGCCGTGCCATACCAGCCGATATTGGCTGCACCGATGCCGGAGGTGATGTGGTCATAGCCGGGCGCGATGTCGGTGACCAGCGGGCCGAGGGTGTAAAACGGCGCCTCATAGCAGTCGGCCAGTTCCTTGTCGACGTTTTCCTTGACTTTCTGCAGCGGCACGTGACCCGGGCCTTCGATCATCACTTGCACGTCGTGCTCCCAGGCGATGCGCGTCAGTTCGCCAAGGGTTTCCAGCTCGGCGAACTGGGCGCGGTCGTTGGCATCAGCGATGCTGCCGGGCCGCAGGCCGTCGCCCAAGGAGAAGGAGACGTCATAGGCCTTCATAATGTCGCAGATTTCCTCGAAGTGCGTATAGAGGAAATTTTCCTGGTGGTGAGCCAGACACCACTTGGCCATGATGGAGCCGCCTCGCGAGACGATGCCGGTGACGCGATCTGCGGTGAGCGGAACATACTGCAGGCGGACGCCAGCGTGGATGGTGAAATAGTCAACACCCTGTTCGGCCTGTTCGACAAGAGTGTCGCGGAACAGTTCCCAGGACAGTTCTTCGGGCTTGCCATCCACTTTCTCCAGCGCCTGATAAATGGGCACGGTGCCGATGGGCATGGGCGCATTACGCAAAATCCATTCGCGGGTTTCATGGATGTTCTTGCCTGTAGATAGGTCCATCAGAGTGTCGCCACCCCAGCGTGCCGACCACACCATTTTCTCGACTTCTTCTTCGATGGAGGAGGTGACCGCGGAGTTGCCGATGTTGGTATTGACCTTCACCCGAAAGTTGCGGCCGATGATCATGGGTTCGAGTTCGGGGTGATTGATGTTGGCCGGAATGATGGCGCGGCCGCGGGCGATCTCGTCGCGCACGAAGGCCGGCGTGATTTCTTTTGGCCAATGAGCGCCAAAGGGTTCACCGTGATGCTGGCGCAATAGCCGCACGTAGCGTGGATCTTCACGCAAGGCTTGCAGGCGGCAGTTCTCGCGGATGGCGACGTATTCCATTTCAGGGGTGATGATTCCTTCGCGGGCATAATGCATTTGAGTGACGTTCATGCCGGGACGCGCCTGACGCGGGGTGCGAATGTGCTCGAAGCGCATGCCGGCCAGTTCAGGGTTTTGGCGTCGACGCAGGCCATAGTCGGAACTCGGGCCCTCCAGCTCGATGGTGTCCCCGCGTTCTTCTATCCAGGGCGCGCGTAGCGGAGGGAGGCCTTTCATGAGGTCGATGCGGGCTTCAGGGTCGGTGTATGGCCCGGAAGTGTCGTACACTGGAATAGGGGGGTTTTCCTCTATGCCCGTTGCGGTGTGGGTGGGGGTTTGCTCGATTTCGCGCATGCCTACCCGCAGATCCTTGCGCGAGCCTTGCACGTATATCTTGCGGGAATTTGGAAAAGGGCGCGTCACCTCGTGGGAGAGGCGGGCGGTTTTTTCAGCTAAATCCGTTGAAATGGCGCTCATGATATATACCTCAATAAAGGCGGAAGAGCGCAATTCGGAAGGCCATGGGCAATCCGAAGCTTCCCTCCGCCGGAATTATCCGGTTCAGGTTCCAAGGGTGTTTCTCAGCCCGCCTTCCAGGCGGGCACCCCCAGCTTCACTCAGGTGAACCTAGCGAAACTGCGACTAATTTGCAAGAGCAGGCATCTCAGGGGCAGGACCGTGTCATCTAACCGTGGCGGAGCAGGTGTCTGCCCGGAAAAACACCGTGAATACATCCCTGTAGGCTCGACGGCGGCCTTTTTGCCGCCTACGTTTTCCGAGCAGACGCCCGCTCTGCTTTTCAACGGCTTACGAATTTAGATGACAGGGCCCTGATCTCAGGGGGCGATGTCGCGCATTCCCTCGGATGGTCTTCCTTGGGAAGCGATGATCGCATCAAAGAATGTGCCGTCAATGGCTGGGATGAAGCATTGGGGCTATGCCTTGTGCCGCATGTCAGCGGAAATTCTGGCTCCTTCGAGGCTGTGGGTCACCAGTTCGTTTTCATAAATGATACCCACCAAACGTGGATTGGCTTCGCTTTCCAATACAGGGATGTGATCCAGATCAAAGCGTTCAGCCATGTGCAGGGCATGATGCAGGGTATGGCCTTGATAAAGTACTTGCGCGTTTTGGCGTAGAAATTCAGCGCATGGCGTTTGCGGGTCCGCTCCGGTTTCCAGCAGGGTATCAATTAGTACCAAGGTAATATAACCGTGATAGTGATGATCGATATCGGTCGCGAACGCTTCCATTTGTCCGGTCTCGATAAGCGTTTTGCGGGCTTCGAGCAGCGGCGTCTGGGGGCTGATACGAGCGAAATCCCGATGGGCGATTTCGCCCACGATATGCTGTTGCATGGGGATGCTTTCGCGACCCTGGCCTATATCGAAACCGCGGCCCTGAAGCTGCAGGTCGAAAAGCGAGGTTGAGCCGATCAGGCGGGCGGCGACAAGGTTGGCCATCACCACGCCAGTCATCACGAAGCTGATGATTTCGTAATTTCCGGTGACTTCCATCACGAACAGAATGATTGACAAGGGGCCGCCGATCGCCGCACTGGCCATAGAACCCATGCCGACCAGGGCATAGAGCGGCACATCATTGGTGCCGTAAGGAAACAACGCATGAACCAGATAACCCATGCTCCCGCCGAGCGTGGCACCGAGATACATCGATGGGCTGAGGATGCCACCGGGCATGCCTGAGCCGAGCGAAAATCCCGTGGCGACGAACTTCGTCACGAATACGCCCAACAGGATCAGCAAGGGCACCCCTCCCAATACGGTCAGATAGAGCTCGTGGGTGCTGGATCCGAGTATTTGCGGGAAAGCCAGCGCCAGCAGGCCGGTGAGTGCGCCCGCTAGAGCAAGGCGAACGGTCAAGGGCAGGGAGTGGATGCGTTGGTCTTTCTGAACGAACAGAATGAATTTGATGAAGCCGGCTGCCGCAAGTCCGCTGAGAATGCCGAGCAAGGTGAAAAAGGCGTATTCCGCCGGAAACAGCGTCGGTTTCCAGGGGATGCTAAATAGAACTTGTCTGCCGAACAGCTCACGCGAAACCATGAACGCGGTGACGGCGGACACGGTGATGGGGGCGAAAAGCTGGAGGGAAAAGAAGCGCAGCAGTACTTCGAGCGCGAACACGATGCCGGCGATCGGGGCTTGAAAGGCGGCGGAAATGGCTGCTGCCACGCCGCAGGCAATCGCCACGTGAGCATAGGGGCGCTTAAGATAGGGCAGTCGCTCCAATCCGTGTCCGATCGTGGCGCCCATTTGCACCATGGGCCCGTATTGGCCGACGGAATTGCCAAAAGCGATGGCAATGAAGCTGGCCAGATAGGAGCCCAAGCCATGGCGAAGGTTAAGCGCGCCCTCTTTGACATGCACGGCGAGAATGACATCGGCGGGCGTCATGAGGTGGCTGCGGGTAAGATGGCGAATGATAAAGGCCGCCAACACGCCGCCGATAATGGGCATGGCCATGATTCCCAGCCAACGCCAGGAAGGCGGGGTGTCGAGCGGAGCGGCGAATAACCAGGGTTTTATGTGAAAGTAGGCCCACATGAAACCAGAAGCCAGCCCCCCCGTAAGCGCACCGATCAGCCCGGCGAGAAGAATGACCAGAAAAACATCGAAAATCACTTGCGCCCGCAGGCGGTCGAGCAGAAGGATTTTCGGGGCGCGGTGATCCGTCATCAGGCGGCCTTGGGTTTGCGATAAGAATACGTTCGGATTGTAAGGCTTCCAGCCCCGAATGACACATCCGTGTGATGCTTTCAGCAGGACCACGTCATCTAGACATGATGTTTTGACCTGCCCTCCTCAATGTGGCTCTGCTTAAGGGTGTATACCCATCCTCAACGGTAACCCACGATCGTTGAGGATGGGCAGGTCAAAACATCATGTCTAACCGTGGCGGAGCGGGTGTCTGCCCGGAAAAAGCTGTGAATACATCCCTGTAGGCTCGACGGCGGCCTTTTTGCCGCCGACATTTTCCGAGCAGACGCCCGCTCACTTTTCAACGGCTTGCGAATTTAGATGACAGGGCCCTGATGCTTTCAGGCGCGCAGTTGTCGGCCGGTCAATTCCAGAAACAGGTCTTCGAGGGTGCGTTCGCGGATTCGCAAACCCTGCAGTGAGACGCCGGCCCGAAGCAATGTGTTAATGGCGTTATCTATATCGCTGGTTTCGATTTCAAAGCTCTCTTCCGTGCGGCGGGCGGTCAGGGGGATGTCAGTTCGTCCGGCGGGCAAGGCGGACAAAGGCAATTCCAGCACCACGTCGTGAAAATGACGCGCAAGCAGATCCGCCGGTGTTCCTTTTGCGATGATGTCACCGTGATCCATGATGGCGATTTCGTCGCACAAGGCGTACGCCTCTTCCATGTAATGCGTGCTCAGCACCAGAGTCTTGCCCTCGCGCTCGATATCTTCGACCAATGCCCAAAAATTGCGCCGCGCCTGCGGATCCAGGCCGGTGGTGGGTTCATCGAGAAAAATGATCTCAGGGTCGTTGACCAAGGCGATCGCGAGTAACATGCGTTGCCGCTGTCCTCCAGACAGACGGCGATTGTCGCGATCCAGGTATTCTTGTAGAGCGCAGCGTTCGATCAGTTCATCGAGCGGGCGGGTGCGTGGATACAGGCTGGCAAAGAGTTTCAAGGTTTCGCGCACGGTGATGAACTCTGGGAGCGCGGTGGTTTGAAACATGATGCCCACTGAGTAGCGAAATGCGTTGTCCCGCTGTTTGCCTCGAAACCGGATCTCTCCTTCGCTGGGTGGAGTGACGCCTTCCAGCATTTCCAGGGTGGTCGTTTTGCTGGCGCCATTCGGTCCGAGCAAGCCAAGGCAACTGCCCGGCGGGATGCCAAGGTCTATGCCGTTGACGGCACGGACTTCACCAAAGACTTTGGTTAACCGGCGGGCTTCGAGCAGGGCTGGGTCGCTGGATCGGGCTCGCCACAGGCTCGAACCTGTGGCGTTATTGTCTGCCTGCAAGGGCCTTTTCACGCCGCCTTTGTACCTGTGATCACCGCATCACGCCCTTCGGCGATGAGGTAAATGGCAGGTTCCAACCCGACGTTCTGAAATTGTTCCGCCACCTCTTCGGGCCGTAAGAAATGATTCCCCTGGACATGTTCGCTCAAATTCTGGAAGGCCATGCCGCGGAGAGCGGGATTTCGTAATTCGCTGCGGCTTGCCGGCCAATTGGGTTCCCAGATCACGGCAACGCCGCCGGGTGCCAAGTGTTCTTGCAGGACTCTGAACACGTTTTCTTTTTCATTCCAGACATGATGAAGGGAGCGGTTCATGGCGATGAGATCGGCCGGTTCCTCAATATGAAAATGATGGATGTCGCCCACGGCGAAGTGAAGCCGTTTCTCCAAGCCTTCTTGTGCGGCGAGACGCGTGGCTTGTTGGATGTTTTCATCGAAATCGTCCAGGCCAATTCCATGAATTTGAGGGCAGCGCCGGGCAAGCGCGCGCAGATACCATCCGTTGCCACAACCGAGGTCGACTGCCAGGCCGCCATGTTTGTTGACCGTCTCAAAGGCGGGTACTTTGTCGAGAATCTCCTTGTCGAGCAGCGGGCCGAATTGATGTTCGAGCATGGGGCCGAACCAGGGAAGAATGGTGGGGCGCTCGCCCAAAACCCGTTCGCCCGGCCGTTCCCCGCCAGGCATCAGTTCGGCGGCGCGATCCGCCATATGAGCCGAGAGTACGGTTTGTACGGCGAATGGCATCAGCGTGCCGGGTTCATCGGCAAGGAAAGCGCGGCCTAGCGGGCTTAGCTGGAATTCGTCGGGAGCGGTTTCGTCGATCAGCTCGAACGCATACGCGGCGTCGCACCAGCGACGCACATAGGCGCTGTCCATGCCGGTCGAGGCGGCCAGGCGTTCGACACTGGCGGGGCCTTCGTCATTGAGCGCAGCGAACAATCCGTTGGCTATGCCGATAAATGCAATGTCGAGACTGAGAGCGCCCTGAGCTCGGCGCATGATTTCCTTGCGCAATTCAGTAAGATGAGCGGTCATTACAGGACATCCTCCCGTCATGGAACAAGAGCGGCTGAAAATATACGTTAGCCGGTGATGGCGCCCTCGCGCAGTCAGCGCGTGGGTCCGGCGTGGGATTTTAGCGGATAAAAGCCGGAGGCGCGAATCGGGTGTGCCCAGGTAGAAGTGGGCGATCAGACCTGTTCATTGCTCTTTTGTCTCATTGTCAGGCTTTTGCCTCAAAGCAAGGCCGGAGCGTCCCAACAATTCGCCAAGCTGTCGCCTAGCCGTAACCCGGATAGAGTCGCGGCTCAGTCGGCGCTCATTCCATAACAGCGATTTTTCGAGCGCCTCGTCACCGAAAAGCCGGTTCATCGTTTCAGGCGCGTAGGCCTGTTGACGAGACACTCTGAGTACCCGCCCCAAGTTAATACCGCGGCCATCTTCGAGCAAGAGCATGTGGGGAAACAGGCGTTGAGAAGGGTCGGGCTTGGGAAACTCGATCACATCCAGAAGTTCGAATGCCTTGCCGGAATACTGCGCGCAAAGGTGCAAGTCATCGAGGCGCAATTCAACCACATAGATTGGTTCACCGATCGCGGCGCGCAGATTTTCGATTTGCCGGTCGTATTCGGCGGATGGCCACAATGCCGGTAATTCTTCGGGAATGCGTAAATAGCTGTCAGGCATGCACGGAACTCCAGACCGTGGGCAAGGCGCGCCTGCTTAGTATACAGATTGAATCAGGCCGGCTCTTGGAAAACGCGCATATCGGCTACAAATAGAGGAAAATAAGCATTTGTTTATCAGCGAGGAATCTTGATGCCTTATACCGTAAAAATCATGCCGAGTGGTCATCAAATGGAGGTCGATGACGATGAAACCGTTCTCGAAGCAGCGTTGAGGCAAGGGATCGCCTTGCCTTACGGCTGCCGCAATGGGGGTTGCGGCAGTTGCATGGGCACCCTTGTCGAGGGCGAAGTGGATTACGGTCCCATGCGCCCGCGTGCCTTGAGTGAGGCTGACGAGGCGGAAGGAAAGGCGTTGTTTTGTCAGGCTTATCCGATTTCCGATCTGGTCATCGAGGTGCCGGAAATCGGCGCGGCGAAGGATATCGTGATCAAGACTTTGCCAGCCCGCGTGGTTGAACTCAAACGGTTGAATCACGATGTGATGGAAATGCGGCTCAAGTTGCCGGCCAGCGAGCGCCTTCAGTTTCTTGCGGGCCAGTACATCGATATCCTTCTGAAAGACGGTCGCCGCCGCAGTTTTTCCCTAGCCAATCCGCCGCATCGGGATGAAACCCTGGAATTGCATATCCGTCATGTGCCCGGAGGTTTTTTTACCACTCAGGTATTCGAAAGCATGAAGCCTAAGGCGCTGGTGCGGATCGAGGGTCCTTTGGGGAGCTTTTTCCTGCGCGAGGATTCCGATCGCCCGATCCTGATGATGGCGGGCGGAACCGGTTTTGCGCCCTTTCAGGCGATGTTTGAACACGTTTTTGCCGAAAACCTGGATCGCCCCATCCACTTATTCTGGGGAGCGCGACGGCCAGAGGATCTATATCACGATGCGAAAGTAAGAAGGTGGTGTGAAGAGCACGCCAATTTTAGCTATACCGCCGTGCTTTCCGAAGCCGAGGAGGATGTGGACTGGAAAGGCGAGCGCGGTTGGGTGCATGAATCGCTGCTCAGAGCCTATCCGGATCTTGGCGCATACGATGTCTATATGGCGGGTCCGCCTGCCATGATCGAGGCGGCCAAAAAAGCGTTCGCCGAACATGGCTTGGCGCCCGATCGCTTGTTTTTCGACAGTTTCGAGTATGCCGACGATTCGCAATGAGGCGAATCATTCGGGCTACTCTATTCTAGGAGCGATCGGTGCATAGGCGAAGATGCCATAGGGTTGGGCATGGTTGATAAGCAGCTCGGCCTGCCACAGGCTTTCGCCAAGGACGGGCGTTGCGGAAGGAAGCAGCGCGCTGCCCAGTTTGGCCAGCCTAGGTAACGCCAGCTGTCCCAGGGGGCGCCCCGAGGCGGGAGGATTGAGATAGCCCACTCGATAGGTGCCGGGTTTCAATTTAGCCAGTTTGGCAGCATCGGCAAGAGCCTCCGGCATGCCGCCCAGGCCATCTACCAGACCCAGCTTTTTCGCATCCACGCCGCTCCAGGCGCGCCCTTGAGCGGCCTGCTCTGCTTGGGAAAGGCTCATGTGACGTGATTTCGCCACGAGTTCGATAAAGCGGTGATAGATGTGTCCGACAACAGCCTGCAGCGCTTGCTGCACATTCGGCGACAGCGGAGCGACAGGGGACAGAGCACCGGCATTGGGCGTGGTGCCAACACCCGAGTAATTGATCCCGAGTTTTTTTAGGGTGCCGGCGAAGTTCGGCACCAGTGCGAAAACGCCGATGTCGCCCGCCAGGGTGGTGGGGCGCGCATAGATGCGTTCGGCGGCGGTGGAAAGCCAATAGGCACCGGAAGCGCCCAGGGTACCCATGGCCACCACTACGGGTTTTCCGGACTCGCGCAGGCGCAGGATGGCATCGCGTATGTCATTGGCCGCGTCCACGCTTCCGCCAGGGCTGTTGACTTGCAAGACCACGGCCTTGACTGAGGCGTTCTTGCGTAGGCGGTTTATCTGGCGAACCGTTGCCGCGGCGGCGACAACGCCGGGTTCGGGAGAATCACCGGGCATCAGCACCCCGTCTATGGGCACCACGGCAATTTCGGCCGCCGCGCGCACGGGTTTGGTGGTGGCTTTCAGGTAGGTGATTACGCCCACCGTGGAAAGCGACTCGGCAGGTTGTCCCAGCGCCTTGGCAACTGCTTTTTTGAAGTCGTACTCGTTGCCGATGCGCGTGATCAGATGGCGTTGCAAGGCGAGCTGTGCGCCATTCCCTTGAGTGGCGGCGAGCAGTTGCGGCAAGTTGTCGGCATAGGCGGCGATTTGCGTATCGGGCACACTGCGCCCCTTGGCGGCGGCTTGCAGGTAAGTCTGCCACCAGGTTTGCAGCCAAGCTTTGTTTTCGGTTTGTGCCGCCGGCGACATATCAGTGCGAGTGAGAGGTTCGACGGCGGATTTGTATTTGCCTTCACGGAAGGCGTAGATGGTGACGCCGAGCTTGTTCAGCAGATTTTTGAAGTACAGGTGATGGACAGAGAAACCATCGATCAATACGATGCCGAGCCGAGGCATGTAGATGTGATTGGCCTGAGAGGCAAGCAGGTAGGCACCTTGGCTATAGCTGGGGGCAAAAGCATAGATTGGCTTGCCGCTGGCGCGAAACCGTTGCAGCGCCTGGGCGACCGTGTTGAGCTGGGTGATGCTGCCGCCACGGAAGTCGGTGAGATTAAGGGCAAGCAAGCGGATACGTGGATCGGCGGCGGCGCGGTCGATGGCGGTCACAAGATGGCGCACGAGCACGTTGGGGCGCGAGGCGCCGATGAGTTCGTCCATCAGTTTCAGCTCCCAGGACTGGCTGCGGGTATACACCAGATGACCTTGAGGCATGATCGCCAGCGCGGCTTTTTCCGGTATCGAGGGCATAGGCGCATGCCTGACGAAGAGTGCCAGCGCGATGGCCGCGAGCACAGCCAGTGTGATCAGATTGAGTAAAGCAACGCGTAGCCAATGAAGAATACGGCCGAGCCAGATGAAAGGAGCGAGCAGCCAGCGCATGGGTAAGTTCCAGATGACTAGTGGGTCTATTAGCCGAAGTAATCAGGCTCGTTGCCGGGTTTCCATTTGATATTGCATCCCATGCTCGGGCGTTGCTCGGCAGGCGCGGGACGGCCAGCGAGCAGGGCGTCGGTGGCGGCGCGAAGGCTTGCTCCGGTGACGGGAATATCGCTGCCGGGGCGGCTATCGTCAAACTGGCCACGGTAATACAGTTTGTGGTCGGCATCGAACAAAAACAGATCCGGTGTGCATGCCGCCTTGTAGGCTTTTGCTGTTTCCTGCGTCTCGTCGAGCAGATAGGGGAAGGGGTAACGGAAACGGCGGGCATCGTCGCGCATTCCCTGAGGGCCGTCTTCGGGATAGGCTTGAATATCGTTCGCCTGAATGGCAACGATTGCCAGGTTTTTGTTCATGTACTCCCGGGCATAGCGTGAGAATTCGTGGCGGATCAGCTGCACATAAGGACAATGCACGCTCAGAAAAGCCACCAGAAGCGGTTTGCCTGCGAAGTCGGACAGAGAAACCGTTTTCTGGCTGATTACGTCCGGCAGGCTGAAGTCCGGTGAGGGCGTACCCAGTTCGAGCATGGTGGATTCAGTTTTCGCCATGGGTCAAATCTCCTGGTCAATGGTTTTCCGGGGTGTGGGCACGGCGAACCGCAGCCACAAGTAACCGCCGATGCCGGCGGCCAAAGAGGCGAATAGTATGCCGTATTTGGCGAAATTGAGCGCATGTTCATTGCCGGCGAAGGCGAGTTCCGAGATGAATATAGACATGGTGAATCCAATGCCGGCGAGCAGGCCGACGCCGACAATGTGACGGAAATCGGTTCCGGCAGGCAAATGGCCTATGCCCAGACGCACGGCCAGCCAGGTGAAGCCGAGCACTCCTATGAGCTTGCCCAGCACCAGGCCGACCCCTACGCCGAGGGTGATGGGCGAATGAATGGCTTCGACGAGTGGCCCTATTCCCAGTGGAATGCCAGCGTTGGCAAGGGCGAAGATCGGCATGATCAAGAGGCCAACCGGAAGATGCAGGCCATGTTCCAGACGCTGTAGCGGCGTGGCGGCGTGGCGCGCATTCGATTCCACGGCTTCGAGAATGGAGAACTGGGTTTCGTTGGCGAGAATGTTGCGATCGTCCCGGTGAGCTTCGTCGAAACGCTTCATCAGCTCGCGGATCTTGCGCGAAAAGAGCAGCGGATCGTATTCAGGCTTGGAAGGAATGGTCAGCGCCATCAGGATGCCAGCGATGGTGGCATGGATGCCGGATTGCAGCATGGCCAGCCATAGAAGGGTGCCGACGATGAAATAAGGCAGGGGGTGGCGAATGCCACCCAGGTTGAACATGATCATCAGAGCGAACAAACCGCCTGCTGCCACCAGCATGGTCAAATTTACCGAGGAGGTATAGAAAAAAGCGATCACTGCCACTGCGCCGAGATCGTCGACGATGGCCAGCGCCACCAAAAAGGCCATCAGGCCGGAGGGAATGCGCCTTCCGAGGATGACCAGGGCGCTGACTGCAAATGCGATATCGGTGGCCATGGGAATGCCCCATCCCTTGGCTTGCGGCCCGCTGCCGGCGAGGCCCAGATAGAGCAATGCCGGCACCACCATGCCGCCGATGGCAGCGATGGCGGGCATCATCGCCTGGCGAAAGTCGGAGAGCTCTCCCACCAGCAGTTCACGTTTGATTTCCAGGCCGACGAGAAAGAAGAACAAGGTCATCAGTCCATCATTTATCCAGTGATGCAGGCTGAGCTTTAGGGACCAGTCGCCAATGGCAAAACCCATTTTCAGGTGCAACAGATGTTGATAGGCGCCGCCGAGCGGAGAATTTGCAATGATCAGGGCGACCACGGCGGCGCCTAGCAACATGATGCCGCCTGTGGTCTGGTGGTGAATAAAAGCCTCGAAAGGGGTCAGGATGCGATCGAAGGTTTTTTCCAGGGGCATATGGATACGCCCGTCGGAACCGTCGTTGTTGTTCATATTGATTTTTGATCCGGGATAAATAGCGGGTAAGACACAAAGCGACAAGTAGAGAATGTAACTATATACGGAATTCCGCTATCAAGGGCATGCCCTCACTTGCCAGGATCACGTCATCTAACCGTGGCGGAGCGGGTGTCTGCCCGGAAAAACGCCGTGAATACATCCCTGTAGGCTCGACGGTGGCCTCCTTGCCGCCTGCGTTTTCCGAGCAGACACCCGCTCCACTTTTCAACGGCTTACGAATTTAGATGACAGGGCACTGCCTCATTTGCTTGCAGAATGCGTTGCCGGCGTTTTCCGGCTACAATCACGCGCCCGAAGAGTAACGAGAACCCCATGACACATACCGATCATATCCGTAATATCGCCATCATCGCCCACGTCGACCACGGTAAAACCACCTTGGTGGACAAGCTGCTCCAGCAATCCGGCACCTTCGATGCCCGCGCCCAGATGGACGAGCGGGTGATGGATTCCAATGAGCTGGAGAAGGAGCGCGGCATTACCATTCTGGCCAAGAACACAGCCATCGAGTGGAATGGCTACCACATCAACATCGTCGACACCCCTGGCCATGCCGATTTCGGCGGCGAGGTCGAACGGGTCATGTCAATGGTCGATTCCGCGTTGTTGCTGGTCGATGCGGTGGACGGACCCATGCCGCAGACACGTTTCGTGACCCAGAAGGCTCTAGAGCACGGGCTGAGACCCATTGTGGTGGTCAACAAAATCGATCGCCCCGGGGCGCGTGCCCACTGGGTGGTGGATCAGACTTTCGATTTGTTTGATCGTCTGGGCGCGAGTGACGAGCAACTCGACTTTCCGGTGATCTATGCCTCGGCCTTGAATGGTTACGCCGGTCGCGAGGCCGAGTTGCGCGGGGGCGATATGACCCCCTTGTTCGAAGCGATCGTCGAGCATGTGCCGCCGCCCGATGTCGATCTGGAGGGGCCTTTCCAGCTGCAGGTCAGTTCACTGGATTACAACAGCTATGTCGGCGTCATCGGGATCGGCCGCATCAAGCGCGGCAAGGTGAAAACCAACTCGGCGATAACGATCGTAGACCCTGAAGGTAAACGCCGGCAGGGGCGGGTGTTGCAAGTATTGGGGTTTCACGGGCTGGAGCGGGTCGAGGTGCCTGAAGCGAGCGCCGGCGACATTATCGCCTTTACCGGCATCGACCCGCTGAACATCTCCGATACCTTGTGCGATCCGTCCTGCGTCGAGGCCTTGCCGCCGTTGACCGTGGACGAGCCTACCGTCAGCATGACTTTTCAGGTCAATACTTCTCCGTTTGCCGGCAAGGATGGTAAATACGTCACCAGCCGCCAGATACGTGAACGCCTTGAGCGGGAGCTGGTGCATAACGTGGCCTTGCGGGTCGATGAAACCGATGATCCCGACAAGTTCAAGGTTTCAGGCCGCGGCGAACTGCATCTGTCGGTCTTGATCGAAAACATGCGCCGCGAAGGCTATGAGCTGGGCGTGTCGCGGCCCGAGGTCATCATCCGTGAAATCGACGGCGAGCTGCAGGAGCCTTATGAGCAGCTGACCGTCGATGTCGAGGAAGTCCACCAGGGCGCCGTCATGCAAAGGCTCGGCGAGCGGGGTGGCGAACTCAAAGACATGGTGCCGGATGGCAAGGGGCGAGTGAGGCTGGATTACATCATGCCGGCGCGCGGATTGATCGGTTTTCGCACCGAGTTCCTTACCGCCACCCAAGGCACTGGCTTGCTATACAGCGTATTCGATCACTATGGCCCGCTCAAGCGGGCCGAATACGGCCAGCGAAAAAATGGCGTGCTGATTGCCAACGGTCCCGGCAAGGCGCTTGCCTACGCCTTATTCAACCTCCAAGAGCGCGGGCGCTTGTTCATCGGCCCGGGCGAAGAGGTCTATGAGGGCATGATCATCGGGCTGCATTCGCGCGATAATGATCTGGTGGTCAATCCCCTTAAGGCCAAGCAGCTTACCAACATCCGCGCCGCCGGATCTGATGAAAACATTCTTCTCACCCCGCCGATCCGGATGACGCTGGAACAAGCGCTTGAGTTCATCGATGACGACGAGTTGGTGGAAGTGACCCCCCATCATGTGCGTCTTCGCAAGAAACTGCTGCTTGAGCATGAGCGTAAACGGGCCAGCCGGGCTAGCGCATCGGCCTGATGCTACCGGCTTTATAGGAGTCGCCATCTTCTTGGCGGCTCCCAATTGACGGCGTTCTTACGATGACCCCGGACGCATTTTTTCGCGGTTTGCGCGATCAGGCTTTGCGCGCTCGCCAACGCCGCGTGATCGTCTTGCATGGCGATGCAGCCTGGCGCCGCCGTCTGCTCGCCGATTTGCCAGCCAGGCTTGGCGTGTCAGAAGGCGTGTGGCTGGGCGATGCGCCCGCAGGATGGCGCGAATATACCGGTGGGGCTGGCGGCTTGATCGGACGCGAATGTGATCTCGCCGGTTTCGAGTTTGCAACGGCGGCGGATGCCGACCGTTTCGGCGCTCTGAGCGGGAGCCTGCGCGCGGGTGGCTTGCTTTTTTTGTTAGAGCCTACCGACAAAACAGCGAATGAGAGCCGTTTTCTGGCGCGCTGGCAGCGGGTACTTAATACATCGCCAGATGCGCTCAGGCTTTTTCAGCATCGACCCTGGCCGCCTTTGCCTTCTACTCCCATTACTGGAAACCCGCCGGCGATGGATGGATGGGGATGCTTGACCTCTGATCAGCGCGCGGCGATGGAGGCTGTTTTGCGGGTGGCCACCGGTCATCGTCGGCGGCCGGTGGTGCTCACTGCCGATCGCGGGCGGGGGAAATCCGCGGCATTCGGTTTGGCTGCAGCGCGTTTGCTGCATGAACGCGCCGCCCGCGTTTGTATATGCGGGCCCAGCTTGGCGGCCACGCAATCGGTATTTGCAGCGACAGTCGCCCGCCTGCCACAGGCGCATAAAGAACACGGCAGAGTGCAATGGAGGGAAGGAGAGCTGCGATTTGTGGCGCCCGATGAACTGGCGCGTGTGGAAATACAAGCCGACCTTGTGCTCGTCGATGAAGCGGCGGCGCTGCCTGTGGACTTGCTCAGGCGGTTGTTGAATCGCTATGCGCGGATTGCGTTTGCCACCACGGTGCATGGCTATGAAGGCAGTGGTCAGGCGTTCAGCTTGCGTTTTTCAAGAGAGCTCGACAGGCTGGCGCCGGGCTGGCGGGAGGTCGCGCTCGAAGAACCTGTGCGTTGGGCGAGCGGCGATATGCTGGAAGAGATCACCAGCCGTCTGCTACTGCTCGATGTCGAACCGGCGAGTACGCCTGGATTGGGCAATACCCCGGTCGATGCGGCGCGTTTTGAACCTCTGGATCGCACGCGCTTGGCGGAGGACGATGCTTCCTTGCGCGAAGTGTTCGGCTTGTTGTCGGCGGCGCATTACCGCACCCGTCCACGTGATTGGGTGCAGTGGCTCGATGACGAAGCCATGGCGCTTTGGGGCGTGCGCATCGCCGGGAAGATAATGGCCGTGGCCGTCACCGTCGAGGAAGGCGGATTACAGGCCGATCTGGCCGAGGCGATCCTGCGCGGCCAGCGGCGTGCGCACGGCCATCTTTTGCCTCAGGTCATGATTGCCCATCTGGGCTTGCACGAAGCGCAAGCCCAGATGGGTTGGCGGATTGTCCGCATTGCGGTGCATCCTCGGTTTCAGCACCAAGGCTTGGGTACTTGGCTGCTGTCGCAGCTGCGCGAGACGGCAAAAGCGGCCGGACTCGATTGGCTGGGCGCGAGCTTCGGCGCCACGGGGGCGCTGTTGCGCTTTTGGCAAAACGCAGGCTATTCAACGGTTCGCTTGGGTTTCACCCGAGAGGCAACCAGCGGAGCGCATGCGGCGTTGGTTTTGCGCGGTCTATCAAAGGCGGGCAGGGGGTTGCAAAAGACCGCCTCATACCGCTTTGCAGAGGGTTTTCCTGGCTGGTTGCTCGACCCGCTGCGGCGGCTCGATCCTTTTGTGGCGCTGGAATGCATGGCAGGATTGAAGAGAAGCGCCCCGAGCCCGCGAGTTCTGCAGGAAGCGCGGCGTTTTGCCGCTGGCGAATGCAGCTTTGAGGATGCGCAACCGTGGTTGCGGGCGCTCTGCCTTTCCAGTCTGGGAGATGTTTGGCGGCGGAGAAATCTTAGCGCGGACG
The DNA here is from genome assembly GCA_027013225.1 of Acidihalobacter sp. Taxonomy (GTDB): domain Bacteria; phylum Pseudomonadota; class Gammaproteobacteria; order DSM-5130; family Acidihalobacteraceae; genus Acidihalobacter_A. The sequence goes on from JALUXU010000024.1 coordinate 49,159, forward strand.
AAGCGCAACTCATGGTGCTCAAACTGGCCGAGGGGCGGCGCTGGGCTGAAGTCGCGCGGGAAACGGGACTGGCCGGGCGTGCGCCGATCATTGACACGCTGCGCTTTGGGGTAGAGAGACTGCTGTTGGCCGAACAGGAAGCCTAATCTGTCGCGCTCCGCGGCAGACGAGCTCAGATTTTGGCGGCGGTCGTGGTCATTACCCGGGAGACCAGATGCATGAGTTTGCGTGCCGGCCAGGGCAAGCGGGCGCCCCCGAGTTCTCTGGCCTTGTAGGCATGATGGGCTTCATCCTCACGCATTTGTTCCAGAACGGCGCGGCTTTTTTTGTCCGCCTTGGGCAGTTTCTCGATGTGTTCGCTGAGATGATGTATCACCTGTTGTTCGGTTTCGTCGATGAAGCCCAAGCTCCAGCGGTCGCCAAGAATTCCGGCGAAAGCACCGATGCCATAGCTCCCCCAGTACCAGAACGGCCCGAGCAGGCTTTTGTGCGTGCCAAGCGCCTCGAGCCGCGCCTCTGTCCATAACAGGTGGTCATTTTCCTCCATCGCCGATAATTCCATCTGGGCGCGGGTGACGGGATCACGCGCGGTCAGCGCCTGACCGCGGTACAGTCCCTGGGCCGAGACCTCGCCGGCATGGTCCACGCGCAGCAGATCGCCCGCGTGCTTGCGTTCTTCTTCGCTGAGATCGGCTTCTTCGCAGCAGCTGGCGGGGTCCACGCGGCAGGTGGCGTGTGGCTTGCCGTAGAGGGTGCGCAAGGAATGGTCGATTTCGTCGATGAAATGGTCGAGGGGAGAGAGTTTGCGCATGGCGATATCCTGCTGAGTTCGGCGTTTACGGTAAAAAGTTTCAGGGTCGAGCGTCGCCAGGACCACGTCATCTAACCGTGACGGAGCGGGTGTCTGCCCGGAAAAACGCGGTAAATACATCCCTGTAGGCTCGACGGCGGCCTCCTTGCCGCCTGCGTTTTCCGAGCAGACGCCCGCTCCACTTTTCAACGGCTTGCGAATTTAGATGACAGGGCCCTGCGAGCGTCGCCTTTTTCCTTGAAAGAAGCAAGCGGTTGTGCAGATGCTAAAACGCGGATGAAGTTTGATCAAGCTGGCGCGCCAGCAATGTGAGCGGATGCAATACTTCGGTGTTCATTCCCCGTTCGCCCAGACCCTGGGCGAGATGCAGCGTGCACCCGATGTTGGTGGTAACCAAAAAATCGGGATTCAGCGAGGCGATCGCGTCGAGTTTGGGAGTTCTGAGACTCTTTGCCATCTGCGGGTGATCAAGCATGTAGCTGCCGGCAGCGCCGCAGCAGCGATCGTTTCCTGGCAAATCGATGAGGGTCAGATCGGGGATGCGGCTCAAGAGTTTGGCAGGGGCCTCGGGCGAATGCAGCACTCTGAGCTGAGTGCAGGGCGTATGCATTACAGCGCGTCGGGAAAGGGCGCTAAAAGAGAGCGATTCCGCCCACTTTGCCGCGGCGAGAAAGGTGCTGATTTCCTGGGCGCGATGACCGAAGGATGCGGCCTGGTCGCCTAGCAGTTGATCGTATTCGCTCAAGGTCACGGCGCAGGCGCTGGAAGTGGCGAGTATCGGGATGTTTTGATCGAAAGCGGCCAGATTGGCGCTCGCCAGTTTTTTGGCCTGGCTGCGCTCGCCGGCATGCAAATGCAAGGCGCCGCAGCATGTTTGGCGAGAGGGGGTGATTACCCGATAACCCAGTGCCTCGAGAATTCGGCGGGCGGATATCAGCGTTTCACGATCAAAAACCTCTCCCGCGCAGCCGGTAAACAGATAAACGGCCTTGCCGGAGGTTTCTTCGCGCGCCGATTGATCAAACACCAAGGGCAGGCGAGGCTCATGTCTGCCGAGATCGAAAGGACGTCGCCACGCCATGGGCAGCCAGGGTTGCAGGCGTTTTTTCACTTCGGGACGCTGCAAAATATGCAAACCTGCGTAAATCAATCGCCGCAAGTCACGACGTTCTGCATAGGCATTCATGGCACGTTCGCGCCAGGGATCGCGCACGCCCCGCCGATGCAGTTCCGCGCGGGCGGCATCTATCAGCCGACCATAAGGAACCTCCGCCGGGCATGCGTCCTCGCACGCCCTGCAGACAAGGCAGTTGCCAAGATGATGTTGTAAGGCCCCGTCGGGAGCCAGTTCCCCCTTGGCCAGCGCCTGGATCAAGGAGACCCGCCCGCGAGGCGATTCGGCTTCATTGTGCGTGATTCCATAGGTAGGGCAATGCGGCAGGCATAAGCCGCAGAGCACGCACTGGTCGGTGGCCGCGAACTCGGCGTCAGGCGCGGTTTCGGCTGGCGGTTCAGGAGGGTCTTGCAAGGTCATTCTCTTATGGTAACGATTCGCGGCCTTATCTTGTAAGCTATTCATGCAGGTTGAATCCAAAAATCCGCGAGACCATCGTATGCCCTATTATCAACGCCACGCTTTTTTCTGTACCAATCAACGCGAAGGAAAAGCCTGTTGCCAGGATCATGACGCCGCCGCGATGCGTGCTTACGCCAAGGAGCGCATCAAGGCGCTAAAAATTTCCGGGGCCGGCAAGGTAAGAGTCAATTCGGCCGGCTGCCTCGGGCGTTGCGACGAAGGTCCCACCGTGGTCGTTTATCCTGAAGGGATTTGGTATCGCTATGCGTGCCGAGAAGACATCGACGAGATCATCGAATCGCATCTGCTGCGGGGGAAGGTTGTTGAACGGCTGCGCTTGAAGTGAAGGGAAAACTGCGCGGATGAAAAGCCACACGCAGCTTACCCAAGAGGAACGATAGCCGATTCATGCGCTTATGAGAGCAGATCAGCCGATGGCTGGCAGACACCCGCTCCGCCACGGTTAGATGACGTGGTGCTGCGATGGCTGGCACGGGAGAAACAGCGCCATGTCAGTCGCGAGTGGATCTGCCAGTAACTCCTCCGGGACGCGTGTGCCGACGGACAACGGCAAGGAATTTGCGCATCATGAGGCCATCACCCACGCGCTCTCAGCCGGGTTCTACTTCGCTCATCTCCGTGCCTCCTGGGCACGGTGGCTGAGTGAGAATACGAACGGGCTGGTGCGGCAGTACTTCCCCAAGGCCAGAGGCTTCTCCACCATCACCGATTCAGATGTGCGCATGGTTGTGGACAGGCTCAACAAACGCTCCAGAAAATGCCTAGGCATGCAAACACCCAATCAGGTGTTTTTTTGGATTCAACCCACCCCTTGCACTAGCGAGTCGAATCCGCCAGCCAATAAAAATGGTTTGAATTAATCAATACATTAACAATCGGTAATATATTGATTTATCTGTTTTTTGATCTAGATCAAGTTTCGGGCTTGTGTCTGGAAATAGAAGGAGCGTATAAAACGAAGTATGGATATGTAAAAGAGGGTTTACATATCCATACCGTTTTTCAACCAGCGAGTGGAGGAAGTTGTCATGGGACTTGAATCCTTATCATTGATGCACGCGCCGTCGGCGCCTTACGTCAGCTTCGGCATTTTTTATTGGTCCTGGCCCAATATCGCCATGTGGGCGGCGGTCATCGTTATTTTCATCATCGGCGCGTATGCGCGCATACCCGAGTGGATGGAAATGGATGTCGAAGAACGGTTTCGCTACGATCAAGAAAAGCAAAAGAAAAGGGAGGAGTGATCATGAATATAGATAGATTCTTGCAAGAGACGATCCGCAAGCACATGACGCTGGAGGATGCCTTGCCGACGAAGATGCCGGAGTACGTCAATTCCTTCGGCTATTTCTTCGGCACCGCCACCTTGTCGTCGCTGGCGGTGATTTTCATTTCCGGCATCATCCTGGCTTTCTGGGGGCCGGACTGGTGGCATTTCACCAGCGTGGGGCATTTCACCAACTCCGTGCATTTCTGGGCGGTCGAAGTGTTTTACGTGTCGGTGACGCTGCACTTCACTTTCAAATTTTTCAAGGCCGCCTGGCGCGACGGCCGCTGGCGCACCTGGATCAACGGCTGGCTGATTTGGGGCATCTCGATCTTTTCGGGCATTTCCGGCACCTTGCTGCAGGCTAACTGGGATTCACAGTGGAATGCGCAGCAGGGCAAGGATGCGTTCAACGCCTTGGGACTTTCGTTTATGAACTGGATGAATTACACCACGGTGCTGACATTGCATGTGGTGTTTTTCGCATTCTTGATCGCAGTGCTGGTGGTGGCCCATTTGACCTTTGTGCGTAACGAAAGCCCCGTGCGTCCGATCGTCAACGAAGGTAAAGACGAGAAATAGGAGGATAGAGTCATGAGCATCGCATCTGATAAAAACCTGAAAGGGATTCCGATGAAGCCCTACGACATGGTGCGTGAAGGCCTGATCGTTTTCACCGCCATCACGGTCATCGTACTTTTCCTGGCCGCCTTCTGGGGTTTCCCTGGAAAGAATTACCGGCCTTTGACGATCAAGGAGGTCGCTACCAAGGCTCCAGTGGCTTTCCTTAAACGAACCCTGTCATATTTCGACGGCAGCAGTGGTCTGCAGACTTACGGCCCGCCGTACACTCATGACTACCAGAATGCCCAAAGCATCGGGCCTTTCTGTCCGGCCTGCTGGCTGGGGGTGATATTCCCGCTCAATGCCAAGGTGGATCTGGTGATGCAACCCCTGCAGCAGATTGCGGATCTGAATCCGGCGGTGGCGGCGGCCCTCAAGACTTATCAGCAGGCCAGCCCCAAGCAGCAGGCGGCCTGGGACAAGGCGTATGGCACCGCGCTGGGCAAGGCCAAGGTAGAGAACGGGCAGGTGGTGTTGCCGGCAACGGGCGATTATGGTCCGGTGCCCGTGTTGATGAACGGCATGCTTACATTTGCCCGCGCGGGTTTGCTTGAGGCGGCGTTGACTTTCAATACCAATCCGTCCATGGCGCCCTACGAAACCGACTACACCCGCGCATTGTTCTATCTCGGAGGAAATATCATGGGTACGGTGGCGGATCATTTCGGCGAGGACGGCGGCACCTGGGGCATGTCGCATATAGCAGGCCCGTATCCGGCGGCGTGGTGGCTGTGGCCATATACCTTCCTCTATCAGGTGCCGGCCATAGGCAATCTGAATCAGGCGGATCTGGTGGCTTTCGTCATCTGGGCAGGGTCATTGATCGTGATCATGTTGATACCGTTCATCCCGGGTCTGCGGCGGATTCCCTATGTGATTCCGGTGTACAAGATCATCTGGCGGGATTGGTATGAGAAATATCCTTCGGGCGATCCCAGCAAGTCGGCGAACAAATAAGCTAAAGAAGGGCTTATCCATAAAAAACGGCGCGGGGTTGAGCCTCGCGCCGTTTTTTTTGCGCCCGCGCATGCCGATTTAGCGAAGATGAGACTTCGGGTCAGGTGTTCGGCAGATCGCGGCCCATGCCGGATTTCATTTTTCTGGCCGGCAGGTACCAGCTCAGTCCATCGATCAGCATGGCCGCGCCGGCGCCGATCATGAGCCAGTCGCTCCAGGCATAGGGGCCGCCCCCGAGCGTTTTGTGCATGGCCAGGCCAAGGCCGATGAAGCTCACGCCGGTGCGAATCCAGGAAAGGCCGGTGCGGGCACGGGCATAGATGGTGCGCTGGATGGCGCCAAGGGTTCTTTGCGCGGCCATCATGTTGCGTTCACGCGCCAGGTAGGTGCGCTCCTTGCTGGCGGGAACGGGGGGCACATAGGAACAAAACGGCGGAATGGCGGCGGCGAGACGGGCGTGCGGGGTGTCGGCCGCCGCGTGCTCCATCGGCCTTTCCGGCAGTTGATAATGCGCGGTGAAGCGGGTGGTGCGCTCCGTGATGTCTTCCAGCCCGCCTGCGCAGCTCAAATCCATGCGCGAACGGCGCACCTTGAGGTAGTCGATGAGGCCGATGCCAGCCAGAGCCAGTCCGGCGACGAGGATGGCGGCATGATGCGGCGCGAGGATATTGTCGTTGAGGCGGGTTAGGGCATTGGAGAAAGCGACCATGGCCAAGCCCCAGCGGAGCAGTTTGAGAGAGGTTCGCGCACGCGCGTGGCCGGTACGGTGGCAGGCGAGCTTGGTGCGCCACAGGGCCATGATGTTGCGCCAGTAGGCAAGTTCGGTACGTTCTATGCCGATGAGTTTTTCCGGGATGTCGTGCAGATAGTCGAGGATGAACCAGCGAACGTCTTCGCGCAGCGCGACCCGGTATTCGATTGCGGCATTGGGCAGGTGCCGCCGCACTTGCTCGCGCATCGCTTCGTTGCCGGGATCGGCGGCGGCGATGATGACGGTATGGCCTTGTTGCATGACGGGAAACCACAGGCTCTGCCTGATGGCTTTGGCATCCAAGCCGGCGAACAGATGAGGCGGTACGGGGATGCGCTCGTCGTACTGGATGAATCGGCAGTCGTAATGTTTCGCCAGAACGTTAAGCAATGCGCAACGGTCGATGCCCAATTCCCGCAGTAAGATGCGCTCCACTTCGACGCCGCGCGCTTGCGCGCTGGCTTCGGCGGCTGCGAGTTGCTCGGCGCTCAACCGCCCTGTTTCGATGAGCAGGGCGTAGGGAGAGTTTTCAATCGTCATGGCAGTGTTGAACCTGCTTCCAGGCACTCTTGGGTTGGCCGTAATCCGGTTCGGCAATGTCGAAATCGCCGCTGCAATAGGGGAAGCGGCGCTTGAGCCGTTCTGCGCCCACATACCAGTGGAGGCCATCGGCGATCAAGTACAGGCCGATGCCCATGAGGGCGAAATCGAATATCGACCAGCCTATGTCGAAGGGGCCGAAGAAATTGAAATAAACGAGCAGGCCGGCGCCGACGGAAAGGATGCTGAAGCCGGTGCGGATCAACGCCATGCCGGTGCGCCCGCGCGCCAGCACGGTGCGAAGGCGTGACATGGCGTTGCGCTTGTCGGCGAGCGTGGTGCGCTCCAGCGCGAGCCCCGTGGTGGCCCACACGCCTGGTTTGGCCTCAGGCGCATAGGCTTCGGCCAGCGGGTCTTGCCCGGCGGCATACAGACAGCGGGAGGGAAAAATCTTGTCCCAAAGCCCTTTGCGGCCGTGAGCCTTGGCGACTACCTGACGGGCGCCATGGCCGGCTCCGCGCCCGGGCCAGTACCAATAAAAACCCTCGAGCAGCATGATTGCGCCGATGATGATCAGGCTCCAGTCGAATGCCGTCCACGGGCCGGGCGGGAACTTGCGGATGAAGCCGATGCCGATACCGGCGAAGACCACGCCGCTGCGGGCGAACGCCAGGCCGGTGCGGGCTTTGGCCATCAAGGTGCGAAGATAGGCAAGTAGGGTGCGTTCTTCGGCCATGGTGGTGCGATCGTTGGCCAGAAATCGGCGCCTTTCCACCGGTGAGAGCGCATCCCATGCTTCACGCAACGCCTCGGCGCTCTTTACCACCCGGCTGCGGGAAAAACGCATCGCACCGCCGGGCTCGCTCACCTGCAGGGCGGTATAGCCGGAAGGTATTTCATAGGGGGGATAAGGCTTGATCGTATCGGCCACGCGCCGCGAAGGCAGATACCAGACCAGACCGTCGATCAGGGCGGCGATGCCGAGGAACAGCAAGATGGCGTCAAAAATCAGGAAGTCGCCGTCGAGGCCGAAAAAGCGCAGGAAGGCGACCGCGATGCCCACGAAGGCTATGCCGGTGCGGGCCAGCGCTAGACCGGTGCGGCTGCGCGCGAACTGGGTGCGCTGGGCGGCATAATCCGTGCGCAATACCGCGAGATAGGTGCGCACCAGCGCCAAGGGGGTGCGCCCGCCCGAGATGGGGAATTCCGGGTTCAGGTCGGCGCTGTTTTCGATCAGCCGCACCACATCCGCGCAGGTGGCCAGACGCAGTTCCAGGTGGGTGACGCCGAGCGCGGCGCGGATGCGTTCGAGCAGATCCTGATCGTCCGGGGCGCAGACCACCACCACCGCCGTGTCGCGTTCCCGGGACAAAGGCAGCCAGCGTTCGGCGCGTAGCCGGTCGATATCGAGGTGTCTCAACAGGGCGCGCGGCGCGGTCAGTTTTTCATCGTATTCCACGGTCTGTCCGGCATGGGTTTGCGCCAGACGCTCGAGCTCGGCCTGTTTGGTCAATGCGACGGTGGCTGTGTCCATAACTTAAATCATGAATGGCATCGAAAAGCGGATCATTTTTGATCTAAAAAGCGAATTCCTTCCAGGGCCTGATACAGGTCGCGCGCGTCGTAATCGGCGTGGGTATCGTTATAGTCTTTGCGTCCCTGGTCGGTCCAGACGAGAATGGTGTGCAGCCCCGCCTGTTTTGCGCCGTAGATGTCGCGGTACATGTCGTTGCCGACGTAAATGGTTTCTTCGGGGCGGACGTCGAGGCGGGCGCAGGTTTGCAGGAAAAGCCGCGCATCGGGCTTGCGGTAGCCAAAGTCTCCGGAAATCGTGCGAACGGGAAAATACTTGCGAATCTTGGTGATGCGCATTTCCGGCAAGGCGAAATCTCGCTGTGCGTCGGAGACGATACCGAGGCGGAAATCGTCCACGATGCTTTGCAACAGCCCCTTGGCGCCGGGATAACGTTCGATCAGTCTGCGCGACAGGGCACGGTGCAGCTTGACCAGCTCCCTGGCCAGGCGCTCGCGCCGCTTGGCGACCTCGTTCTGTTTTTTCTCGCCTTCCTGCGCGAAGGCTTCTGGCCGAAAATGGCGGCTCCCGTGACTGAGAATATCCCTCCACAGGGCGCGGGCATCCATTTCTGGGTAGGCCTCGCCGGAGACGCGTTTTTGCTTTTTCATGAGGTCGAAATAACGCTCCTGCAATTCCGCTCCATCGAGGTTGATGCGGTGATAGCTCAGGTAGCGGGCGATGTGCCGGTATATTTCGGGCAGGGTTTCGTCGGTTTCTATGTGGATCAGCGTGCCATAGAGGTCAAACAGGACGGCGCGAATGCTCATGGTTCATTTCCTCATGCATTGGACGGCTTCATGCACCAGTGCGCGGGCATAGCCGTGGTCGAGATAGCTGTTGCGGGCGATCCGTAGCAGGCCGATGGCCATATAGAAAGGCAACCTTTGGGTGATGGCATGAAAGGCGTCGTGGTGATCGGGGAAATGCCGGCTGTATTCCCACAAGAAATGCCCAATGCGAGGCTCGGCGTGGCCGCCATGACCGAGATGCAGCATGGCGCAGTGTTTGAGTTCCGCGGCGACGATTCCAAGGTCATAGACCCGGTCGGCATACCGCGAGCGTTCGAGATCGACGGCGATGAGATGATGTTCACTTGTGAGGATGAAGTTCGCGGGCGTAGCGTCGCCATGCAGACGCACCGTATTGTCGGAATGCATCAGCGGGTCTTCGGCCCAGCGCCCGCGCGCGGCATACAGTGTATCAATCTGCTCCTGGCGGATACGCCCGCGTCGCCACAGGCGGGCGATGATCTTGTCGAAATAGGGGAATTCCGCATAAAAATCCACCCGCGCGGAAGTGGCGGTGTGATTGTGCAAGCGCGAGAGGAAGTAGGCGAGGTCAGACAGACTATGCATCAGCCCGGATGAGTCTCCGGTGGCGGCGAAGCGTTCCCATATCCGGTACATGGGTTCGCCATCGACGAAATCCTCGAATATTACATTGGCGAATTCGAAATTCTTTCCAAGGGGGCGCACGACACGGTGGCGGCCATGGCAGAAGCCGGCCGCCTCGAGGCGCTTCAATGTCTCGTATTCGGCCCGCGCCGCATGAGGGTGCGTAAAATACTTGCCGAGAACGCGGCGATCGTGTCGCCGATCTGCATAGATGTAGACATTGGGTGCCAGCGCAAACACTCTGAACCCCCGCCGGGGCCTGAAGCCGAATTTGCGGGGAAAAAGGCGGTCATGCAGATAGCCATAGACCGGATCGCTGGCAGGTAGGTGGCCAAGATAGCGCAAGGAGGTGACCTCCGGAGAGATGGGGGATGAATCGCGACGCGCGCGGGCGGCAGCGCTGTCACAAAAGTGTCATGTTAGCAGATCCTGATGGATCGATCAGGTTGATTTTCCCCTGAATTCGGCTTTCTGGGGCAATGCTTGATGATCCCCGGCGCATGGCGCAGTACACTAGGAGCCTGTCGGACTTGGGACACCCAGCTCGACAGGGAGCTGTTCCATCATTGAGACAAGGCTATGCCTGAGACGAATCGCGACCCCGAAAAAATGATCGATAAGGTTTCCACCCGCTCATTGGGAAACCGTTTCTTGCCAAAGCTCTTCGGCTGGTTGTTCCTTGGCTATGCTCTGGGATGGGCTATCTGGGTGAGCTGGTGATGTTACGTGCCTTGCAACAAAGACTGCTCAGGCTGCGGCGCGCCTGGCGGCGCCGCAGCGGCGCCTTGCTGCTGGGTTTTTTTCTCGTGCCTTTGTTTGCTTCTTTGTCGGTATCTCTGTTTACGGGGCATTACCGCCTGTTTTTGCTCAAGCTGGCCGCTTTCGCAATCTGGAGTGCTGCGGCCATGCTGATCAGCAAAGGCATTCGCGAGGAGATGGATTATGAAGACGCCCTTCTTGCCAAGGCGCCCCTCTGGCCTTTGAAAGGAGTGGGCGCTTTGCTTTTGGGAAGCGGCGTGTTTTATTTGGGATGGGTGGTGTCTGAAGAGTCATTGTGGCGCAGTCTGTTCGTCGGCGCGCTGGCTACGATCGGAGCGATGCTCAATTACGGTTTGGATCCCCGACGGGACAAACTTCCGGATTTAGAGGATGTCGATCCGCGTCATTTCCTCAAAAGCCTGGAGCAGGCGCGCGAAAGCTTGGCCGTGATCCGCGATCGCAACCGCCGCATTCATGATTCCTTGCTGCACAAGCGCATCGATCGCGCTGCTCGGCGAGCGGAGGAAATTCTGGAGGTGCTGGCTCAGAACCCGCGAAAATTTCGGGAAGCACGCAAGTTTCTGGTCGTCTATATCGATGGCTTATCGCGCGTGACCGAAGGGTATCTGGCGGTTGAGGAGGAATGGGTCGATCCGGCAATGCGCGATCGGCTCTATCGCCTGATGGCCGAAGTGGACCAGCGTTTCTATAAGGAACTGGAACGGCTACGCGCCGGCGATCGCTTCGATCTGGATGTGCAGATCGAGGCGCTCAAGCAGCAACTCAAGGAACGATGAGGTGAATGTGGCATGAAAGATAAAGATGTGGCGGGTATCGAGCCGGCGGCGGCAGGCATGGACAAAGTGACCATTCCCGACGCCTTGCGGGCGGAAATGGAAAAAAAATCCAGCGGAGAAGAAGCCGCTTCCACGCCTCTGACGCCGGAAGAAGAGGAGCGGTTGCGCGAAGCGATGGATGAAATCGATTTTCGGGATCGCAGCTCCGTGATCCGTTTTGGTTCGGCGGCTCAGGAAAAACTGGACGAGATCTCCAATCGCATGATAGATGGTGTCAAAAACGATGAAACCGGCGCCGCCGGCGAGTCTCTCAACCAGATGGTCGCCGCGATACGCGGCTTCGATCTCGACGCCCTCGATCCCACCCGGAAGCGGCAATGGTGGCAGAAACTGGCGCGGAAGGCGGAGCCTCTGGCGTTGTTCATTCAACGTTATGAACAGGTTCGCGATCAGATCGACCTGATCGCCAATGAACTGGAACACCACAAGGCGCAATTGACGGCGGATGTGATCGCCCTGGACAAACTCTATGCCGCCAATCTGGACTACTTTCGCCAACTCGAACTTTATATCCAGGCGGGAGAACAAAAGCTTGCGCAACTCGAAAACACGCTGATTCCAAAGTACGGGCGTAAAGCTTCTTCCGGTGAGATGCTGGCCGTGCAGGAACTACGTGAAATACGCGGCTTTCGCGATGACCTGGAGCGGCGCGTACATGACTTGCGCCTTTCCCGGCAAGTGGCCATGCAGGCGCTGCCCAGCATTCGCCTGATTCAGGAAAACAACAAGTCGCTGATCAACAAGATAAGTTCGACTTTGGTCAATACCGTGCCTTTGTGGCGCAATCAGCTTGCTCAGACCGTCACCATTTTCCGCAGCCATGAAGCCGCCAAGTCGGTCAAGGCGGCGGGCGATCTGACCAATCAGCTGTTGGAACGCAACGCCGAAGGACTGCGCGAGGCCAATCGCGAAGTGCGCGAGCAGGTCGAACGTGGCATTTTCGACATGGAAAGCATAAAAAAAGCCAATGCCACGCTCATCGCCACTCTGGAGGATTCGTTGAAGATCGCCAGCGAAGGCAAGGCAGCCCGTCGGGCGGCGCTCGGCGAGCTCGAAAAAAGCGAGGAGGCGCTCAAACAGGCGTTATTGGCGGTTTCAGAGGAAGCGAAAAGACGGGAAGGCGAGGATGCGCCCTAAAAAGCGGCCTTTATTCCCTTGAGAATGCCTTGAGGAGTCCTCATCGTTTATTGGTTTTTGGCTGACCAGAAAAGCAAGTGATCTTTGAAAGATTCGAACTGAATTTTTCAGAGCCGTTCGATGCGCTGCGGGTCATCCATGATCTGCGGGAAACTTCGAATGATTAATGTCGTCCGATCCCGGAAGACCTGCTCTCGTTAGCTTTCGGTCGATTTTAGGGGGAAGTATGCGTGATATAGAAGACTGGATGTGGGCTGAAGCTCTGGAAATGCTCGGCCGCGCGGAACGAATGCAACGGCAATTCTTCCAGCCCAACCGCAGGGCCCGTCGGGCGGTGTGGGTGCCGCCATTGGACGTGTACGAATCAGATGATGAGATTTTGGTGGCCATCGCTCTGCCGGGAGTAACGCCCGATTCAGTGCGGGTGCAGCATGAGGGACGTTTGCTGCTCGTCGAAGGCGTCCGCCATATACCCGTGGCGCAGCGCAATACCGCTATCCATCGCATGGAAATCCCCCACGGCTGGTTCGAGCGAACCCTGCAACTGCCTAAGGGTTTGCACCTCGAGCACCAGGAATTCACGGGCGGCTGCCTTTATTTGAGCTTCAGGAAAGTCTAGGGCGCCGCATCTCGCGTGGAGCCTCCCAAGGAGATCAAGGAATGGATGAGCATAAACAAATCGCTGTGGAATCTGATGCCGAGAGAGACGGGGACGACCAGAATGAAGTCGTTGTTCCTATTATTCCAGTGCGCAATATGGTGCTTTTCCCCGGCGTCGTATTGCCGATATCGATTGGACGCCCCAAGTCTGTGGCCGCCGCTCAGGAGGCCGCCAAAAATGAGCGTCCCATTGGGCTGTTGATGCAAAGAGACCCTCAAGTGGATGAGCCCGTGCCGGAAGATTTGTACTTGGTGGGCACTGTTGCCAGTATCTTGAGGTATGTGACGGCACCGGATGGCAGCCACCACATCATTTGTCAGGGCCAGGAGCGGTTTCGCGTCATTGAATTCGTAGATGACGAGCCTTTCCTGGCGGCGCGAATCGAGCGGCTTCAAGAACACTCCATCCAAAGCCCGGCGCTCGAGGCGCAGATGATGCATTTGAAGAAACAGGCCATGGAGGCGCTGGAGCTTCTGCCTCAAGCGCCGGCCGAACTGGGGCAAGCCTTGCAGCATATGGACTCTGCGGGGCAATTGGCGGATCTGATCGCCAACTTCATGGATATCAAGCCTGAAGAAAAGCAGAAAATCCTGGAAACGGTTGACTGGGAGGAACGCCTAGAGAAGGTTTCCCGTTATTTGGCCTATCGCCTCGATGTGCTCCGCCTGAGTAAAAAAATCGGTGATCAGGCCAGCGAGGTGATCGATAAACGCCAGCGTGAATATGTCTTGCGCGAGCAAATGCGGGCGATTCAGAAGGAGCTGGGTGAAGACGAAGATGCCGCCGCGGAGATCCGCGAAATCGAGGAAGCCATTGCCAAGGCGGGCATGCCGGAGGAGGTGGAGCAGCAGGCGCGCAAGGAACTCAAGCGTCTGGAGCGTATGCCCGAAGGTTCTGCAGAGTACCCGATGGTGCGAACCTATCTGGAATGGCTTACTGAATTGCCCTGGTCTGTGCTTACTCCCGAATCGCTGGATATCGCCAAGGCGAGGGAAATACTCGACCAGGATCATTATGATCTGGACAAGATAAAGCGGCGCATTTTGGAGCATCTGGCGGTACGCAAGCTCAATCCCAAAGGCAAGAGCCCGATTCTGTGTTTCGTGGGCCCGCCGGGAGTGGGCAAGACATCACTTGGGCAGAGCATCGCGCGAGCGATGGAGCGTAAGTTCGTGCGTGTCAGCTTGGGAGGCGTGCATGACGAGGCGGAGTTGCGCGGTCATCGCCGCACCTATATTGGCGCCATGCCCGGAAACATCGTTCAAGCCATACGCAAGGCCGGCAGCCGCAACCCGGTGATCATGCTTGATGAAATCGACAAGCTCGGCGCTGGCGGATTTCATGGCGATCCTGCCGCTGCCCTGCTGGAAATTCTCGACCCGGAGCAGAACGCCACCTTCCGTGACAATTACCTTGGCGTGCCTTTCGATCTCAGTCAGGTCATGTTCATCGCCACCGCAAACAGGCTGGATACAATTCCCGGTCCTTTGCGCGATCGTATGGAAGTGATCGAACTGCCGGGTTATACCGAAGAGGAAAAGGTGCAGATCGCCCGCAGCCATTTGCTCAGGCGCCAATTGGAACAGGCCGGCCTCACGGAGGAACAATGCCGGATCGAAGACAGCGCGCTGCATGCTTTGGTGCGTTATTACACACGCGAGGCGGGGGTGCGCAATCTGGAGCGTGAAATCGGCGCGCTCTGCCGCCATGCGGCGATGAAAATTGCCGAAGGCCAGGCAGAGCGCCTTGTGATTGGAGCGGATGACTTGCCGGATATACTGGGACCTCATCGCTTCGAAAGCGAGGTGGCGCAGCGGGTGGCCACTCCGGGAGTGGCTACAGGCCTGGCCTGGACACCGGTGGGCGGCGACATTCTCTTCATCGAGGCAACGGCTTTCCCTGGACATGGAAAGCTGATCCTGACGGGACAACTCGGAGATGTCATGAAGGAAAGCGCGCAAGCGGCCTTGAGTCTGGTCAAGGCCAATGCGGAACCTCTTGGCATCGATAGCACACGTTTCGATCAGACCGATATTCATATCCATGTGCCGGCGGGTGCCATTCCCAAGGACGGGCCCAGTGCGGGAGTGGCCATCTATGTGGCGCTGGTTTCCTTGCTCACCGGCCGGACAGTGAGGGCGGACACCGCTATGACCGGCGAAATAAGTCTGCGCGGCCTGGTCATGCCTGTGGGTGGCATCAAGGAAAAAGTGCTGGCGGCTTTGCGTGCGGGAATAAAACAAGTGCTGTTGCCGGCGCAAAACCGCAAGGAGTATGAAGAAATCCCTGAAAACGCCCGCGAGCAACTACATTTTGAATGGTTGAATCGGGTTGATGAGGCGGTAGCCTTGGCCTTGGATTCTGAATCAGAAAGGCAATCGAAAGGAGAAACGAGCCATGACTGAAAACACTCCAGAACCGGCTGTAGCGAAAGAGGCATCGAAGGTGCAGGAACAATTGATGCAGGCGTTTTATTTCCGCCATGCCACCAAGTTGTTCGATGTGAATCGCAAGATACCCGAAGATGAATTCAACACTTTGCTTGAGGCCGCTCGCCTGTCGCCCAGTTCGTTTGGATTCGAACCGTGGCGTTTGCTGGTCATCCAGGATCCGGCCAAGCGCGAGTTGTTCAGAGATTTTTCCTGGGGAGCCAATGGCTCGGTTCACGGCTCGCCCGGCCAGTTGGGGACGGCCAGTCATTTTTGTATTTTTCTTTCATTTACCCGCGAATTGCTGCATCCTGGTTCCGAGTATCTGCTGCGGCATCTCAAGGAGGTGAAACAAGCGCCGGACGAGGTCATTGCCTTCTACAACAAGGCATTCCAGAAGTTTCTGGATCATGATTTCAAGATTTTCAGCGAACGCGAATTCACAGAATGGACGGCACGCCAAACTTATATCGCCTTGGCGAACATGCTGACCAGCGCCGCCATGATGGGTATCGACTCGTGTCCGATAGAAGGCTTCGAAATCGACCCGACCATTGAGGTGCTGGAAAAACATTTCGGTATTGATCCAAGGCTATACAGGCCAGCGGTCATGGCAGCTTTCGGTTATCGGGCGGCTGAGCCGACGCGGCCCAAGACGCGACGGCCGATGTCGGAGGTTGTCGATTGGTTTTGATCGTGTGAGCCAGGAGCCTGGCTGATTTGGAAAGAATCGGCTGCGGCGATGGGATAATGGTTTCAGTTTTTCGCTCTTTTTCGTCGAATAGAACCACCTTTGTCCTCAAAAGAGCGTGAAACTGGCCTCCATTCTCCACTCGCCTCGCTACGATCCTCCAAGTCCGACAGGCTCCCAGGCGGCCGCCGTTTCAGGACGTCAATCGCGTCAGGGCTTCGTTGTAGCGCAGCCGGGTTTGCTCGACAATTTCGGCAGGAATTGCCGGAGCGGGCGGGCTTTTGTTCCAGTCGAGGGTTTCCAGGTAATCGCGAACGAATTGTTTGTCGAAAGAAGGCGGATTCGTTCCCGGATGGTAACTTTCGGCCGGCCAGAAACGGGAGGAATCGGGCGTTAGCACTTCATCTATCAATGTCAGTTCGCCCGTGTCTGGATCGAGGCCGAATTCGAACTTGGTGTCGGCCAGGATGATCCCTCGTTTGCTCGCGTGTTCGGTGGCTTCCCGATAGAGGGCGAGGCTGGTTTCGCGCACGCGCTCAGCGAGTTCGGCGCCGAGGATGTCTTGCATTTGCAGATAGGTTATGTTTTCGTCGTGCGCGCCCACTGAGGCCTTGCTCGATGGCGTAAACACAGGCGTCTCGAGTTTCGCGGCCAATTCGAGGCCAGCCGGCAGTTCGATCCCGCAAACCTTTCTTTCGCGTTGGTAATCCTTCCATGCCGAACCGATCAGATAGCCGCGCACTATGGCTTCAATGGGCAGTGCCTTGAGGCGGCGCACCAGCATGGAACGGCCTTCCAGGGGGGTGCGCTCGATCGGGTCTGTTATCACCTCGTCCAGTCCGAGATCGCTGAGGTGATTGGCTACGATGTGCCGTAGGCGCTCGAACCAGAAGTTTGATATTTGGGTCAAAATACGGCCTTTGCCGGGAATGGGCGTAGGGAGCACTACATCGAACGCCGACAGGCGGTCGGTGGTGACGATGAGCATGTGTTTATCGTCGATGGCGAAGATGTCGCGCACTTTGCCGCGATGGATGAGGGGAAGGCGTTTCAAGGTAGCTTGGAAAAGTATCTCGTCCATATGAATTCTCTAAAACGATTGGCGGTTATCCCTGGTGGGCTTTGGAAATCTCAACTTGAATACGGCGACATGATAAGCTTTTCTCCGGGTCCTGACCCCAGGATTCACGCATTTGACTATAACGAAAGGAGAATGTCATGAAACGGAGAGACTTCTTGAAGGGCGCGGGCGCGGGTGCGGCGGCCGGTGTCGGCATGAGTATGGCGCCGTTGGCGGGCGCGGCCGAATTGCCGCGGCTGAATTGGCGCATGGTGACCAGCTGGCCGCAAAGCCTCGACACCTTGTATGGCGGCGCTGTCGATGTAGCCAAATATGTGCGCGAACTGACCAGCGGACGTTTCAATATTCGCACCTACGCCGCTGGCGAGTTGGTGGGTGGTTTGCAGGTGCTCGACGCCGTTTCACAAGGCACGGTGCAGATGGGGCATACTGCCTCTTACTACTATATCGGCAAATCGCCGGCGCTCGCATTCGATACCACCTTGCCGTTCGGCATGACCGCCCGGCAACAGTATTCCTGGCAAATGCAGGGTGGCGGAAATGAGTTGCTGAACAAGGAAGTTTTTGCCCGTTTCGGCATCGTCTCCCTGCCTGCCGGCAATACTGGCGTGCAGATGGGCGGCTGGTTCCGCCGGCCGGTTCCCGATCTGGCTTCGCTGCGGGGCTTGAAGATGCGCATTCCCGGCTTTGGCGGCAAGGTGATGGCGAAACTGGGGGTCAATGTGCAAACGCTGCCCGGTTCCGAGATCTATCCGGCACTGGAGCGCGGCGTCATCGATGCCACCGAGTTCGTCGGCCCCTATGACGATGAGAAGCTGGGTTTCTATCAGGTCGCCAAATATTACTATGCGCCATCGTGGTGGGAGCCGAACACCCAGTTATCCTTGTATATCAACAAGAAGCAATGGGAGGGCCTGCCGCGCCAATACCAGCAGGCGGT
This sequence comes from Acidihalobacter sp., assembly GCA_027013225.1. Lineage (GTDB taxonomy): Bacteria > Pseudomonadota > Gammaproteobacteria > DSM-5130 > Acidihalobacteraceae > Acidihalobacter_A. The sequence continues at coordinate 67,231 of JALUXU010000024.1, forward strand.
GCGTATCGCCTGCGCCGCCGCCAACTGGAACATGGTGGCCAAATACGACGCCAAGAATCCAGTTGCGCTCAAGAGCCTGCTCTCCAAGGGGGTGAAACTGGAGAAATTCTCCGACGGTATCATGAAAGCCGCGGAGAAGGCCGCTTTTGAAATCTACGACGGACTGAACAAGTCCGATCCCACTTGGCGCAAGGTGTACGCCCCCTGGCTGAAATTCCGTAACATGGAATATGCGTGGGCGGCGGCCGATCAGCTCGTTTATGAGTCCTTCGCCTTTCCACAGGCCAGCTTGAAGGATCTTTAATCGATGGCGCGACATCCTCTGGTTGGCGTGGTAATGGGATCGGACAGCGACTGGCCGGTGATGGCGCACGCCGTGCAACGGCTGGAAATGTTTGCGGTGCCCCATGAGGCCAGAGTGGTTTCCGCGCATCGCACCCCGCGGTTGTTGTACCGTTATGCCGAAGAGGCCGCAGATCGCGGCCTCAAGGCGATTATCGCCGGCGCGGGGGGTGCCGCGCATTTGCCCGGCATGCTGGCCGCCTTGACCCCCGTGCCGGTGTTGGGTGTGCCGATCCCGTCGCGTTATCTCAACGGCCAGGATTCGCTGTTGTCCATCGTGCAGATGCCCAAAGGAGTGCCGGTGGCGACCTTCGCCATCGGAGAGGCCGGCGCGGCCAACGCTGGATTGTTCGCCGTGGCCATGCTGGCGAATGAGAGCGCCGAATTGGCTGAGCGACTGCTTGCCTTCCGCCGTTCCCAGAAAGAGCAGGTCGAACGGCTTCACTTGCCTCCGGCGACATGATCGCTCCCGGTGCAACTCTCGGCATGCTCGGCGGTGGGCAGCTGGGACGTTTTTTTGTCCTTGCGGCCAAAGAATTCGGCTATCGGGTCATGGTGCTCGATCCTGATCCCTACAGTCCGGCCGGACAGCTGGCAGACGTTCATTTGTGCGCCGCCTACGAGGATGCCGCAGCCCTTGCGCGCATAGCAAGAGAATGCGCCGCAATCAGCACCGAATTCGAAAATATTCCCGCCTTCGTGCTCCAGCAATTGGAGGCCCAAGTACCCGTCCGGCCTGCAAGCCGGTGCGTGCATATCGTCCAGGACCGGCTGCGGGAAAAGACCTTTTTGACCGGCAAAGGCTTCCCGGTGGCGGCGTTTGCCCCGGTGTACAGCCCTTCCGACCTGACTGCGGCGGCGGCCAAGACCGGTTTCCCAGCGCTGCTCAAACGGGCCGCTTTCGGTTATGACGGCAAAGGTCAGGTACGCGTTACGGAGGCCGCCGCACTGGCTTCGGCCTTCGCCGAATTGGGCTGCGCGCCGTGTGTATTGGAGCAACAGGTCGATCTGGCAATGGAGCTGTCCGTGGTGCTGGCGCGTGGCGCGCATGGCGAAATGGCAAGTTATCCAGTGACTGAGAACCTGCATCGAAACGGTATCTTGCATCGCTCCATCGCGCCTGCGCGGATCGATGCCGAACTTGCGGACAGGGCTGAATCGATGACTCGCGAGGTGGCCCAGGCGATTGACTATGAAGGCGTGCTGGCGGTCGAGTTCTTCCTTGAACGGGATGGCCGTTTGTTGATCAACGAAATCGCCCCGCGTCCGCACAATAGCGGGCATTACACTGTGGATGCGTGCGCCGCCTCGCAGTTCGAACAGCAGTTGCGGGTCATGTGTGATCTGCCTTTGGGGAGCACGCGTTTGTTGACTCCTGCGGTCATGGTCAACCTGCTCGGCGATCTTTGGGTAGATGGCGAACCTGACTGGGAGGCCGTCTTTGCCACGTCAGAGGCCCGTTTGCACCTTTATGGTAAGCGAGAGCCGCGGCCCGGCCGCAAGATGGGGCATTACACGGTTCTGGGTGAAACGGTACGCGCCGCCGAGACCGCCGCCCGTGCTGTTTACGGCGCCTTGACGCACACTCCTTGAGGTGTTTCACCCGCTCTATCCAACCCATGCGCCTTCTGTGTCGGTCTGAGCCAGAACCAGATCAGCGAAGGCGCGGGCCGCGGTGCTCAGCCGTTTTCCCTCTCGTTGCACCAGAAACCATTGGCGTTTTAGGGGAAAGCCCTCGACGTCCAGCACGCACAATCTTTGGGCGGACAATTCCGCTTGAACCGTGTGGAGCGATACCAGGCCAATGCCGAGACCTGCTTCGACGGCTTGTTTGATGGCCTCATTCTTGTTCATTTCCATCGCCGGCTTGAAAGGCAGCTGGCGTTCGGCAAACACGTTTTCCAGCGCAACCCGGGTACCGGAACCTTCCTCGCGAACCACGATGGCTTCCTTGAGCAGGCGCTGCAAGGGAATGTGTTTTTGTTGCGAGAGCGGATGTTCGGGCGCGGCGATGATAATCAGCGGATTTTCCATGAAGGCTCGTGCTTTCAGTGGCAAGTCAGCTGGAGGCGTGCCCATGAGTGCAAGGTCGCTCTGATTGGCGAAAAGCTGCTCCAGCAAGGTTTCGCGATTGACCACGTTCAGGCTGATCTGTACCTCAGGGTGTCGCCTGCGAAAAACCGCCATCAGGCGGGCGGCGAACACACTGGCGGTGCTGACCGCGGAGACGGCGAGGGTGCCTCCATGCAAGCCCTTGAGATCATTCAGGGTTTGTTCCAGTTCATGCAGTTCGCGCGAGATGCGTTCGGCGCTGGCCAGCGTCTCCCGACCGGCTTCGGTTAGACGGATTTGTTTGCCGATGTGTTCGAAAATCGGCGCGCCCAGCATTTTCTCAAGTTGTTTGACTTGCATGGAAACGGCGGGCTGGGTGAGATGTATCGCCTCGCTTGCTTTGGAGAAACTGCCGTGGCGGGCGACTGCCTGGAAAATTTCTAGTTGTCTGAGCGTGGGCTTAATCATAAGCAAAACTTTCATGTCAAGAAACAAAAAATGACTATATCTTATAAGCCATTTCGTTTACAGTTTTTTTAGGCAAGCCAATAGCCGTTTGCCGTTGTTCCATTCAAGTTCAAGCAGGAGGACGCCATGGCTAATGACCAATCCAACCGCTACGCCAATCTCGATCTCAAGGAAGAAGACCTGATCGCCGGCGGCAAGCACATTCTCGTCGCCTATAAGATGAAACCCAAGGCAGGTTATGACTACCTTGCCACGGCGGCGCATTTCGCTGCTGAATCGTCCACCGGCACCAATGTGGAGGTCAGCACCACCGACGACTTCACCAAGGGCGTGGATGCGCTGGTGTATTACATAGACGAGGCGAACGAAGACATGCGTATCGCCTATCCGCTGGAGCTGTTCGATCGCAACGTGACCGACGGTCGCATGATGATGGTCTCTTTCCTGACCTTGACCATCGGCAACAATCAGGGCATGGGCGACGTAGAGTACGGCAAGATGATCGACTTCTACGTGCCGCCGCGCGCGATTCAGCTGTTCGACGGCCCAAGCAAGGACATTTCCGATCTGTGGCGCATCCTTGGCCGGCCGATCAAGGACGGCGGCTACATTGCCGGCACCATCATCAAGCCCAAGCTGGGCCTGCGTCCCGAACCGTTCGCAGAGGCGGCCTACCAGTTCTGGCTCGGTGGCGACTTCATCAAGAACGACGAACCCCAGGGCAACCAGGTGTTTTCGCCGCTGAAGAAGACCATTCCTCTGGTGGCCGATGCGATGAAACGCGCCCAGGACGAAACCGGCGAGGCCAAGCTGTTTTCGGCCAACATCACCGCTGATGATCATTATGAAATGATGGCCCGCGCCGACTTCATCCTCGAAACCTTCGGCCCGGACGCGGACAAGGTCGCCTTCCTGGTCGACGGTTATGTCGGCGGACCCGGCATGATCACCACTGCCCGTCGCCAGTATCCCAATCAATACCTGCATTACCATCGCGCCGGCCACGGCGCCGTGACCTCTCCCAGCGCCAAGCGCGGCTATTCCGCTTTTGTGCTGGCGAAGATGGCGCGACTGCAGGGCGCGTCCGGCATCCATGTCGGCACCATGGGCTACGGCAAGATGGAAGGCGCCGCCGATGACCGCATCATCGCCTACATGATCGAGCGCGACGAGTGCCAGGGGCCGGTGTACTACCAGAAGTGGTATGGCATGAAGCCCACCACCCCGATCATTTCGGGCGGCATGAACGCGCTGCGTCTGCCCGGTTTCTTCGAAAACCTGGGGCATGGTAACGTGATCAACACCGCAGGCGGTGGCTCCTACGGCCACATCGACGGTCCTGCGGCAGGCGCCAAATCGCTTCGCCAGGCGTATGAGTGCTGGAAAGCCGGCGCCGATCCGATCGAATGGGCCAAGGAGCATCGCGAATTCGCCCGCGCCTTCGAATCCTTCCCCCAGGACGCCGACAAGCTGTATCCCGGTTGGCGTGAAAAACTGGGCGTTCATAAGTAAGCTTTCGCCCGCGCCCCCGAGTATCTCGGGGGCGTTTTCTCATGTGCGCCCAGCATGGGCGCCCCCCGCGGGTGGAAATCCCGCCGCGAGCTGGTTACGTTGAGTGAAACGAAGCGCGACTGCGGAAGGGTAACCGACCGTGGGGAGGAGCCGTAGAGCGCAAAAACGCTGGCCGAACGCCTGCGGGAGTGCGTGAACGGTTGGAAGGCTTGCTTCCGGCTGGCCCGGACACCCGAGGTGTTCCGCTGCCTGGACGAATGGCTGCGCTACCGCCTTCGGGCCTTGCAGCTCGCGCACTGGAAATGGGGCAAGACCATGTACCGGGAACTGACCGCCCCTATCCCGCTTTCCCCATGGCTTCTGTCCTTGCCAAAAGTTATTCGGAATAATCTGGATCCGTGATTCCCCGCCCGACGGAACTGGATTTCGCCACCAGCCCGCTTGGGGTGCGCGATCGGGGTGTGTCGGCCCGCGTAACCCGGGATGTTGCAGGTCATTGCGGCGCAGGCGGGCCCAGGCACGTGGGTACCAGATTGAGCCTCTTTTGAATTTACTGGAAGTCCGCGTTCCCCGTGTCCGGCTGCCTGATAGGCGCGTGGCTACACCCGATTCGAAACCATGCGCACCGTCATCTTCCTCATCGCTGGCAAA
>JALUXU010000025.1 GCA_027013225.1 Acidihalobacter sp.
CGTTTTTCGGGAGTACCGAGGCATAAGCCAAGCCGAACTGGCGCGGCAATCCGGGGTCAACCGCATCCAGATCATCGATATCGAGAAAGGGCGCAGTACGGGGTCGGTGGAAACGTTGAAAAAGCTGGCTGATGCACTGGATGTTGAGATCGGTGATCTAGTGTGAACAATTTAGGCCGAACGTTTGGCTAGAGTCTCGGCAATTTACCTTACAGCTTCCGATGGAACAATTAAGTCGATCGTCTGGCTTCCGACATATATCCGCACCTTCGACGTCAATATGCCGCGGTCGAGGATTGAATATTCATATCCCTTAACAACCACACACTTTGTGCCCATGAGACTATCGCGGAGTCGGGTGTCATTATTGGAGATCGCCCGGGAAAGAAGATCCAAATCTTCGGAAGTCAGACATCCGATATATGCTTCCGTTATCGTGCCAGATTGAGCAACCGCTAACGAAGCAACACTAGAAAAAATCGTAATCAACAAGAAACCAATTTTTGTCATCGCCATCTCCGAGGTAAAAATATCCACGCCCAATAAATAAAGGAGATGGTAACAAACTTCTTTATGAAGAGCAAACCCCGATCATTCATTGACTTTTTGTAGGTTCGTAACGAGTCCCCTGTGCCGCGCGCCACACCGCCTCAGCGCGGCACGGTCCCTGCCCCACAGCGTCTCCACCTCGGCCTGCGTCAGCGCCCGCTCGGGCAGATGCACCGGCTTGTCGCAGGGCACCAGCAGCGATGGCGGCGGGCTGATACGGGGCTTAACGCCGGTTGAGGCGGCGCACGCTGTCAGCGCCAAGGGCAATCTGGGACTGAACACCTAATCCGGCCGCAGCGCTTGCCACCAGTTTGCACGCCGCGTCACGCCTTGCGGACACAATTGGGCGTGATACCGATTGCGAGCACTGGGCATCCACCGTTTCGCCCAGCGTCAAGACGATAGAGCAGTTTCCCCATCCATGTCGTTGACGCCCCAAATTTCTTGTATACATCCTCCGGCCCCTCAGAGCCGTCCTTTTGGAGAACCTTGCCCAAGGTCCGAAAATAATGGTTGTCTAGGGAAAGACCGCGCGTGATGATTATTCCTACGTCAATAGCACCAGCGTCGTAGAAAGCAGAAAACGCGTACAAATCTCGATCATATGTTTGATCTTTGCTATTCCACTCAAGATCGAGAGCTACGCGGCCTTTGACGAAATCAATCCTATGCCCATCAAGATAGCCTTCGCGGCAGTATTCCCGAAGAATCGGGTGATCCTTTGTTCTTTTTGCGTGCAAGAGCTTGACATGTAGATCAGCGGTAATTCGTGTCTCAATCCAATCATCCCTGAACAAGGTATCCACATGCTTGGCAATTGGCCCCTTGCTACCCCCAGGGGATCTGATCATTTCTTCAGTGATGTCCATGCCATGAAGGGCGGACACAATATCATGGAATTGCTCTGGGAAGCTGTTCGACAGGATATCGGCGGCGTTACGATAACTGTAGAATTCGAACTTTTCACAAAGATCCGGATCAAAATTTCGCTCAACAACGACAGGGTCATCGGCAATCTTTCCAGTCGAAACCAGCCCATCATCTTCGTCCGTAGAACCGGTGCTCGAAGTTTCCGACACGACTTACTCCGCAGCCGCAGTAACGCCTGAATTGTAGGGATAAGTTTTCCAGGTCGGTTTATAATCTTGGCCTGCCTGGTTTCCCCATACGGTCCAACCTTCACGGACACCGCGCCCGAACAATTCCAAGTACGGTCCCCACGAACAAGATTCGATAACCTCGTACTGTTCATCTGGTTTTCTGCTGTGCTCGCGTTTCCGCGTTTTAATCATGTCGCCATCTGGTTCTGGAGCCTGAATAACATTTACCTGACGGCGCCCAGGCTGCAAAGTCCGGGCGTTTTTTCCGCGAACGCCAAACAAAAGCATCTCGGTCACGTTTCTAAAGTAGAATCCAACGCCGCGACCGTCTGGGCCACCATCCTTACGTATCTTCTCCCATATGATGTGAGACTTATATTGAAAGCCCCAAGATTCCAGCACACGCAACCCATCAGGCAACAGTGCATTCGGAACCCAAAGATAACAATGAGCCGTCTCCTGCATGTGTTCAGCGACGGGAAGATCACATATTTCGTCAAGTGACATTGTGGGATATCGCGCCAGTCGTTTGTGCTCTGGAGCAACCTTTCCAGTCCGATTCGTAAACCGCCACGGCGGGTCAGCCATCACGGTGCCGAACTTGTCGCCGTTTAGAAACTTCCGCAAATCCGTGCTGGCGTCGTCTTCGGCCATAGAACAGCTCCCGTTGATACTTTGTGTTTTCTTGAAAACGTATCTCAAAATGTTGAGGTGCGCAATGTAGTAAACACCATAGCTGCCCTCAAAGGTAGCTGAGAGAGGTTAACGCTATATGTGTTTTCACATGCGTCCTCGCCCATGTCTGAATATCGCCACCAGCCCCTTGTGCCGCGCGCCACACCGCCTCAGCGCCGCCCGGTCCCTACCCCACCGCGTCTCGACCTCGGCCTGTGTCAGCGCGTGAGCGGGCAAGCGCACCGGCTTGTCACAGGGCACCAATAGCGACGGTGGTGGTGTGATGGGGGGGCTAACGACGGTTGAGGCGACGCACGCTGTCAGCGCCAAGGGCAATCCGACCAGCGTGAGGATCCTTGCGCGCTGCATCTTCCAGCTCCTGTTCCTTTTTGCGCCGCACGGCCTCGGCCGCCAAGCGCGCGGCTTCGCGGCGCGATG
>JALUXU010000026.1 GCA_027013225.1 Acidihalobacter sp.
CCACCGAGGACCTGTGGACGGCCGGCTTCACGGAGCTGGAGCCGCTGCTGGAGCAGGCATTGCGGGAGCACGCCGGCGACGAGGAGTGGAAAGAGACCGCCATCGCCGCGCGGGGACTGGCCGACTCGGCAAGCTTGCTCACCGGCCACTACCATTTAGTCATCACCAACGTGCCCTATCTCGCCCGCGGCAAACAGAGCGAGCGCCTGCGCAAGTTTGCCGAGACACACTATCCGCAAGCCAAGAACGACCTCGCCAATGTTTTTCTGCAGCGGTGTCTGGAACTTGGTGAAAAGCGGCTGGAAGCCGCTTCTACCTCGGTGCTTGATAAAGAACAAGCGGCCAGAGGCCGCTTCTACGGGGTCGCCCAGATTGTGATGCCGCAGAACTGGTTGTTTCTCACCAGCTACCGGAAGCAGCGCGAGCAGCTGCTCAAGGCAGTGCGATGGGATCTGTTGGCACGCTTGGGTGCAAAAGGTTTTCGGACCCCCATGTGGGACTTCAATGTTCAACTTCTTACCCTGACCCGAACGCACCCGAATGTCGAACACCCGTTGCACGGCATCGACGCCAGCGTGCCGCGCACGGCGGCGGGCAAGGCGGAGGTATTGCGGGAGGGCGAGGTGGTGGCCGTCAGCCAGCGGGGGCAGTTGGGGAATCCGGATGCGCGAATCACGTTAGGGGTAGGAGCAGACTTGCCGTTGTTAAGTCAATATGCGGATGGGCTAGTGGGACTTCAAACTAGTGACGATCCAATGTTTGTCCTAGCTTTCTGGGAAGTTGGTTCAAGAAGTAGTGATATATGGGAATTTATGCAGGCAACCCCAGATATTTTTGCAGAATACGCGGGGCAATCTTGGCTGGTGCGCTGGGAAGAAGGTAAAGGTTTGCTCTTGTCTTTACCAACGGCTTACCCAACGAAAGGGTTAAAAGCGCTTGGAAAATCAGGAATCGCCATACATAGAATGGGCCAGCTTTTTCCTTATCACTATGGAAAAGAACGGTTCCATCAAAATGTGGCTACGCTTATTCCAATAGATGCTCACCACCTCCCCGCCATCTGGTGCTTCTGCTCTTCGCCCGAATACAACGAGGCGGTGCGGCGTATTGATCAAAAGTTGAATGTTACCAACGCCACGCTGGTCAAGGTTCCCTTCGATCTCGACCGCTGGACCCGGATCGCGGCGGAGAAATACCCCCACGGCCTGCCCAAACCCTACTCCGACGACCCTACCCAATGGATCTTCCACGGCCACCCCTGCGGCTCGGTGGTTTGGGATGAAAAGAACAAGCGGCTGGAAGCCGCTTCTACCTTGCGCACCGACCCCACGGTGTTGCAGGTCGCCGTCGCCCGCCTGCTCGGCCACCGCTGGCCCGTAGAAGCGGCGTCTCGCCGCTTTAATAAGACGCGAGGTAGAAGCGGCGTCTCGCCGCTTGAAGGAACGCGCCGGGACGGCGCGTCTACCAGCGAGCCTACCAGCGCGTTTACTTTGGCCGATGAGGCCCGTGCCTGGGTGGAAAAGACCAAAACGCTCTACCCCTTCGAGGATGAAGACGGCATCGTCTGCATTTCCTCCGTTCGCGGCGAGCGGCCCGCTGCCGAGCGGTTGCTGGAACTGTTGCGCGCCGCCTACGACGACAAGTGGCACGACGGCATCCTCGCCCAACTGCTCGCCGAGGCAGGCGGACAGAACCTCGACGACTGGCTACGCGATAAATTCTTCGAACAACACTGCAAACTGTTTCACCATCGCCCTTTCATCTGGCACATCTGGGATGGGCGCAGGCGTGATGGCTTTCATGCCTTGGTCAACTACCATAAGCTCGCCGAAGGAAATGGTAAGGGCCGCCGGCTGCTGGAATCCCTCACTTATAGCTATCTTGGCGACTGGATCGCCCGCCAGCAGGATGGCGTGAAACGTGGCGAAGGCGGTGCCGAGGATCGCTTGGCCGCGGCAGTGGAATTACGGAAGCGCCTGGTTGCCATCATCGAAGGTGAACCGCCCTTCGACTTCTTCGTTCGCTGGAAATCCATTGAGGAACAGCCCATCGGCTGGGAGCCGGATATCAACGATGGCGTGCGCCTCAACATCCGCCCCTTCATGGCTCAGGACATCCCCGGCGGAAAGAGGGGCGCGGGTATCCTGCGCGCCAAGCCGAACGTCCATTGGAAGAAGGACCGCGGCAAGGAGCCGATGCGGGACCAGGCGCAGTTCCCCTGGTTCTGGAACAACGACAAGTTCACAAGTGAACGCGTCAACGACGTGCATCTGACGAATGCGGAAAAGAAAACAGCCCGCGAGCGGGCGGAGGGTAAGCCATCATGACAAACAGTGCGCAACAAGACTGGCCCTGGCCGGGGTCTCGCTGGTGGAAGTTCGATTTTCACACCCATACGCCGGCATCGACCGATACGCCCTGGGCGAGGCAGAGTCTACCGCTGTCACATGATGAGTGGCTGCTCAGATTTATGGCTGCAGGCATTGACTGTGTAGCGGTGACTGATCACAACAGCGGAGAGTGGATCGATCCACTCAAAGCCGCGTACAACCAAATGAAGCAGCAGGCCGAAGCAGGTTCGCCACCAGACGGGTTTAGAGAACTGACGATCTTTCCCGGTGTTGAGTTATCCATCAATGGCGGCTTTCATTTGCTCGCGATTTTCGATCCGTCGGCCACGACTCGAACCATTACCGATCTGT
>JALUXU010000027.1 GCA_027013225.1 Acidihalobacter sp.
TATTCAAGCAATACATTGAGCAACAGGAAAGGCCGGAGTGATCGCCCTGTTGGCGATAGCGCCGCTTCACCACCCCCCTGAAGCGGCTTCGCCGTTACAGGCGGAGCACTGCGGCGCGTTCTGGGTAGGCCAGATGGAAGATTCCCCTTAGCCGGCCTGGTCCCAAAGGCACCCCCCGTCCGACGCCTTCCTTATCACTTCAAGCATGGCCGCGTGCTCCGCCAGTTCTTCGGCGGCCGCCTGCTGAACGCACAACTTGGGGCGGTTTTTGCTCAAGCGATGTATCGCCTCATAGCCTCCATCTCGCGCCGACTCGCGTGCTTTGGCGTCTGTATTCAAAGAGAGACTCGTTTGCCCACCGGTCATGGCCAGATAGACATCGGCCAGGATGCGCGCATCCAGAAGCGCTCCATGCAACTCCCGATGAGCGTTGTTTACGTTGTAGCGCTTGCACAAGGCGTCCAGATTGTTGCGCTGCCCCGGAAACGTCTGCCGCGCCAGGATCAAGGTATCGGTCACGGTACAAAGCGATTCCATGGGGGGAAACTTATCTCCCAAACGGGCCAGTTCGGCATTGAGAAAACCGATATCGAAAGGCGCATTATGAATAATCAACTCGCTGTCCCGAATGAACTCGATGAAGTCAGCGGCGATCTCTTCAAAGCGCGGCTTGTCGCTCAGAAACTCCGGGGTAATGCCATGAACTGCAATAGCCCCTTCATCGATCTCACGATCGGGTTGGATGTAATGATGGAACGTCCGGCCCGTGGGCCGTCTGTTTTCCAATTCGACGCATCCGATTTCGATGATTCGGTGCCCTTGTTGAGGTTCCAGGCCCGTAGTTTCGGTATCCAGAACGATTTGTCGCATCTATCCATTCTCCCATGAATCTGTTATCAACGCTCGACAAGAGCCAGTCGCACGGCCAGTAAAAAGAAAATTCCGCTCATCAGCCAGGCACTCAAGCGTCTTGCCTTATCTCCCCTCCTAATGAGCCAGGGTCGCAAGGTGCCGGCAAACCAGGCCGACGCACCAAATACCAGCGTGACCAAGACAGTGAACACTCCGCCCAACGCCACCATCTGCAAGGGGACGGAACCTTCGGCCGGATGAGCGAATTGGGGGAGAAAGGCGAGAAAGAAAAGCGCTACTTTCGGATTGAGCACGTTCATCAGCATCCCTCTTCTGAACAGCGTCCCAAGTGATAGCGGGCCTTTTGCCATAACCGCAATGAAAGGCCTGGGCTGTTCCTTGAGCGCATGCCAGGCCAGATAAAGCAGATAAGCAACGCCTGCGGCTTTCAACGCAAAGAAGGCGAACGCGGAGGTCTTGAAAATGACGGAGATTCCTAAGGCAGCGCCGAGAGTATGCACGAGATTACCAGCCGCAAGCCCCATGGCGGTTGCCAAGCCTGCTTGCTTGCCGTTGCGCAAGCTTTGACTAAGAAGAAAGAACAAGTCAGGTCCCGGCGCAATGATCAATGCAAGCGAGGCAGGCACGAAAATCAGCCACACCGAAGCATCAAACATCGTCAATCTCCCTCCTCGAGCAGGCTGTCGATCGCCCGTGTGGCCAGGCTGTCCGCCTGCTCGTTCCCAGGGTGGCCAGCATGCCCCTTTACCCATTCCCAACGCACATCATGGGCTGCTGACGCCGCTTCAAGACGCTCCCAAAGATCTTTGTTTTTTACTGGTTGCCCCGAAGCCGTTTTCCATCCTTTGCGTTTCCATGCAGGCATCCATTGGCTGATGCCATTTCGCAAATACACCGAATCCGTGGTCAACACCACTTTGCACGGCCGTTTCAGGCTTTCCAAAGCACGAATCGCGGCCATAAGCTCCATACGATTGTTTGTAGTATGATTTTCTGCTCCTGAAAGTTCCCGTGTCCGGGAGCCATAACGCAAAACCGCTCCCCATCCTCCAGGCCCCGGATTACCTCGACAGGCTCCATCGGTGAAGATTTCGACCACATTATCTGTCATTGCTCATGCTCCTCGATACGTTTCCGGCAATCACGCCTGCCTTGGCTGGATTACGTTTCCAGGCGGGACGAACCAGTATCATGCCGCTTCTATGCTTACGCGCCGTGATTATCCTTACTCCACCAAGAGGAGCGCACCAGCGCCGCCCTATACGCTCCATCCCTTCGATTTTGTGCCTGAACCGGCCGTTTCCAGATGGCGGCAAAATAGCCAGGCGACGCACGGCATTAAGATCGAAACCCAGAACATTCAACCACTCCCTGACCCGAAAATAGGAATAGAAACGGCCCTGCCAAGGGGCGTAATTCCCGTGCAAGATTGTGCCGTTGAACCAGGTCCATAATCCCCACAGGCTCAAAGGATCGAAGCTGACGATAACCACATCCCCCTCTGGCACCAATACTCTTTCTGCTTCCCGCAACACTTGATGCGGGTCAGGCGCATGCTCGAGCACATGAGCGAGCACTATGAGATCGGCGCTTTCCGCCGCCAGAGGCAATGCCGCAGGTATTGCCTGTACACAACCTGGCAAAGCCAAGGAACTGATCAGGACATAAGTCCGCACGCGACTGAGTTCGACCAAAGTCGCTCCCCTTCCTCCAGCGCCAACCTGCACCCCTAGGTAACCGAATCGTTGCGATAAAAGTTGGGCAATTTCGCCCTGCAAAGAATCGAACAGAGCGGCGCCCTCAGCCGACTCATACCACGCCATGAGCGTCCGTTCGCGATCGGGAAACGCGCGATAGTCATCAAACTTGAAAGATTTGAGTTCCACTCATCTGTCCAGTAAAGTCAAATTTCCCGGATGCAATGTCTTGCCGGACGAATACATGCCGCTTCATGAGATCGGCCATACAAGCGGCAGGCACTTCGCAACTTATATTTGTTGCAAATATAAAGCTTGCAAGGTAATGAATAACCGAGCAAACAGGATGCATTACAAGACACTCATGGCACAAGCTAGAGTAAGGCTTCGTCTTGATTCGTATCCCCCGGCCTCACGTGAAAAACAGCGGGCAACAAATGATAAACCTTCCAGTTCAAGAGTATTCATACAAAGCTTGCCCGAGGCAAAATTGATTCATACATCTTTCACCTGAAACCGGAACGCCGCCCAATGAACGCGATTCAATGCAGCAGCCAGACCCATGCCGGCCATCTAAGACAGCGCAATGAAGACTACATGATTACGGATGCCGATAGCGGAATCTTCATGCTCGCTGACGGGATGGGAGGTCACAGGAGTGGCGATTTCGCCAGCAAAATGGCTTGTGAATCGGTAATGCACCGCTTGCATAAAAGCCTCCCTTCCCTGTCTCCAGATGAATTCGACCCAGAATTAGGGTATACCCGGGCAAGCCTGTTGCTACGGCAAGCTCTTCTTGAAGCCAACGAAAAAATTCTCCAGGAAGCCGACTCCAATCCCGAACATGCGGGCATGGGCACAACGATTGTCGTTGCCTGGTTTTATCGCGATCAACTGACAATTGCGCATGTGGGAGATTCGAGGCTTTATCGTTTGCGGCAAGGCCGACTCGAACAATTGACCAGTGATCACACGATTCGCCAGGAACTCATTGACCGCGGCTATTATGATAAAGAGCAGGCAGAAACATTGGTACAACGCAATCTGGTCACGCGTGCCCTAGGGGCGGATCGTAGCGTAGCCATCGATATTCAGGAAACCATGACACTTCCCGGAGATCTGTATCTGCTCTGTTCCGATGGCCTGTACGATATGGTAGAAGAACAAACAATCCTGCACATCATGAATCGCTGTTACGACTTGACTTCTTGCGTTGAAACTCTTACAAAAACCGCATTGGGAAATGGCGGAAAAGATAATGTTTCCGTAATCTGCATCCGCTCGACCCCCAGCACTCAAGAGGCTTCTCGAGATGGGTGGAAAAAACGAATAAAACGATTATTGCGCCTTTGATGACGCAGAGACGAAAAGGAGGAGAAATGGCTCGACTGAATTTTGAAAAAAGCGAAAACAATAAAGGCTCTGTTTTTCTTCACAAGGAAATCATGACGATCGGCCGCTGTGAGAATAACGACCTTCCATTCAAAGACCTGGCCATCAGCGGATTTCATTGCCTGATATTGAAATTCAAAAACAATCACATGCTGGTCGACTTGCATAGCACAAACGGCACGTTCCTGAATGATAAGAGAATCACAAAAACCCTTTTGCATGACGGTGATGTAATCCGCGTTGGCACCCAACGCCTGCAGTATTTCACAGAGACAAAAAAACTCGATACCTCTCCCTCCCAAGAGGTAGGAGAAAGTACCGAGTTTTCAACGATACCCTCTTTTCAGGATAAGGCTGAATCGAATTCCACCGGGCGTGCGCTGAGAATCCTAAGCGGCAAGCTCAAAGGCAAGACTATCGAGCTATCCGGCTCAGTTACAAAACTTGGAGTCTCTGGGAAACAGATCGCGGTTATCAAAAACAATTCGGGTGAGTTTGTTTTCATGAGCATGGAGTCAGATGAGCAGAATCGATATCCAATGCTCAATGACGTCCCTGTGAAGTTTGAAACCCTCTCCTTGAAACCGGGCGACGTGGTTCACATCAACGATATTCAGATGGAATTCACCGAAACTCCACTCGTGAAAGCGGGCTAGTTTCCAGATTCATACTTTTCTGCCGGAATCGCGGCAAGATATTGGTTAGACACAGCCAAGGTCGCAAGGCACCAGGGCCCTGTCATCTAAATTCGCAAGCCCTTGAAAAGTGGAGCGGGCGTCTGCTCGGAAAATGTCGGCGGCAAGGAGGCCGCCGTCGAGCCTACAGGGATTATTCACGGCGTTTTTCCGGGCAGACACCCGCTCCGCCACGGTTAGATGACGTGGTTCTGCGCAAGGCACCTTCGCGCCTTGCCGCTTCAAAGCGCAAATGCGAAAATCCACGCGCTTGATCAAACGGGAAAAGTGTTCATGACCGCGAAACTTATAGATGGAAAAGCCGAGGCCGGGCGAATACTGGCCAATATCGCTCGGCAAGTCGAGAGCCTGCGCGAAGCTGGAAAACGGGTTCCTGGACTCGCGGTCATACTCGTGGGCGAAGATCCGGCTTCGCAGATCTATGTGCGCAAAAAACGCGAGGATTGCGAACATGTGGGATTTTTCTCCCGCGCCGCTTTGCTCCCCGAGCAGACGACTCAGGAGGAGATACTCACGCTCATCGACAATCTTAATGCCGATGCGCGCATCGATGGTATTCTTGTGCAGCTGCCCTTACCCGCGCATATCAATACGGAAACCGTGATCGAGCGCATAGCGCCCTCCAAGGATGTCGATGGTTTTCATCCCTACAACATCGGTCGGCTGGCCCAACGCCTGCCTTTGATGCGGCCCTGCACCCCGTTAGGCATCATTCATCTATTGAACCGCATCGGCGAGACCTACAAGGGACGCCATGCTACCGTGGTCGGCGCATCCAATATCGTCGGCCGCCCGATGGCGTTGGAGTTGCTGCTGGCCGGTGCCACCGTCACCATCTGCCACCGATTCACTGGCGATCTGCGCCCCCATGTCGCCAGTGCCGACATCCTGGTGACGGCCGTAGGCAGGCGTGGCGTGGTGGCGAGCGAGTGGATCAAACCCGGCGCAACGGTCATCGACGTAGGCATGAATCACGACGAGAACGGCCGCCTTGTAGGGGACCTGGATTTTGCCAGCGCCCGTGAAAGGGCGGCGTGGATCACTCCGGTACCCGGTGGCGTAGGCCCCATGACCCGCGCCATGCTACTCAAGAACACCTTGGATGCCTACCTCCACCATCAGCAGGGCGAGGAAGGCCTCGAAACCTGAATGCGCTTAAATCCCCACGCGTCCTCCTGATAATCTCTGCCAAGGCAACAAGCCATCTTCAATGCTTCCGCCGCCAGACCGTTCCCTGCGGTGTATCTTCGAGCGCGACCCCGGCCGCATTCAATTCATCACGAATCCGGTCGGCCGCAGCGAAATCCCGTTGCTTCCTAGCTTCGGCGCGAGCTTCTATGAGCCGATCAATTTCAACATCCTCCAGCCCGCCTATTCCTGTCTCTCCTCGCAGCCAGCTTTCCGGCTCCGCCTGCAACAGACCAAGCACGCCGCCGAGGCGGTGCAATTGAGCCGCCAACGCTGCCGCAGCCAGAGGGTCTTCCACGCGCGTGCGATTAATCTCTCTTGCAAGATCAAATAACACAGCCAGCGCTTCTGGCGTATTGAAATCATCGTCCATAGCGGCCTTGAATCGAACCTCCCATTCTTCACCGCCTGGCGGCGCCGCAGGCAGACCGCGAAGGGCGGTATACAACCTTTCCAGGCTTTGACGCGCAGCATCGAGTTGCTGATCCGAATAGTTGAGCGGGCTGCGGTAATGACTGGCGAGAATGAAATAGCGCACCACTTCGGGTCGATAGCGGGCGAACGCTTCGCGCAAAGTGAAGAAATTACCCAGCGACTTGGACATCTTCTCTTCATTGATGCGCACGAAACCGTTATGCATCCAATAATTGACAAAATGCTGGCAGGTCACGGCCTCGCTTTGGGCAATCTCGTTTTCGTGATGAGGAAACTGCAGATCCTGACCACCGCCGTGAATATCGAAATGCGGCCCCAGCGCCTGCATGGACATGGCCGAGCACTCGATATGCCAGCCCGGACGCCCCTTTCCCCAGGGCGAATCCCATGCCGGCTCGCCGGGCTTGGCGGCTTTCCACAAAACGAAATCCAGCGGATCGGCTTTGGCTTCATTCACATCCACGCGCGCGCCCGCCTGCAAATCCTTCAAATCCTTTCCCGACAAGCGCCCATAGGATTCAAATCGGGAAACGTCGTAATACACATCGCCATTCGGCGCCTGATAAGCATAGCCCCGCGCTTGCAGTGCCTCGATCAAGGCGATGATCTCTACGATGGAGTGTGTCGCGCGGGGTTCAAGATCCGGCGGCAAGACACCAAGCGCCTCAAGATCCTCGTGCATGGCCTGTATGAAATGCGTGGTCAGCGCCTCGATGGATTCACCCTTCTCCTGGGCCCGGCGGATAATCTTATCGTCTATATCGGTGATATTGCGGACATAGGTCACCTCGTAGCCGAGCCAGCGCAGATAGCGCACCACCATGTCGAACACCACCAGCATGCGGCCATGGCCGACATGGCAATGATCGTACACCGTCATGCCGCAGACATACATCCGCACCTTGCAGGGCTCTATGGGCACGAATTTTTCCTTCTTCTGCGTGAGGGTATTGTATATTTTCAGCATAGAAGATCATTCCTCCATGACAGCGCGCAGCCGCTGTTCGATTTTTTCACGCCCTAACAGAGCGAAAAAATGCGCCATTTCAGGGCCGTGAGCGCGTCCGGTCAAGGCGGCACGCAAAGGCATGAACAAGGCACGTCCCTTGAGGCCCGTGCGCACGCTAATTGCTTTTGTCCAGGCGCGAAAATCATCGCCATGAGCCGACAACAACTCCAGCGCGGTCGTAAACAGCTCCCGCGGCGCATCCTTGATGGCCGCCTCGGCAGGTTCATCCGGCACGATTTTTTCATACACACTTTGCGCCCACACGAGAACATCGGCAGGAAACAGCACATTGTCTCGCACAGTGGCCATAAAGCGCTCCCGCTGCGCCACTGGCACGGCGGTCAGTGACCCGCCGGCCCATTTCACCAACTGGGCGGGAGTTGCAGCAGCGAGCGCTCGTTTTTGCCAATGATCCAGCTGCGCAAGATCAAATCGAGCCGCCGACCGACCGAGGCGAACGGGATCGAAAGCAGCCGCCAGCGCATCGAGATTAAGCAACGCATCGGATGCGTAGGTATGCCCCAGGCGTGCCAGATAGTTGGTCACTGCCGCGGGCAGATAGCCGCGCTCTCGCAATTCCTCCAGGCTCATCGCGCCATGGCGCTTGGAAAGCGGCGCTCCGTCTTCGCCGACGATAAGGGCAAGGTGTCCATAACGCGGCTCCGGCAAGCCCAAGGCACGCAGAATCAACAATTGCCGCGACGTATTGCTAAGATGATCTTCGCCGCGCCAGACGTGCGTGACCCCCATCAAGGCATCATCCACCGCATTGCAGAAGAAAAAGGCCGGCGTGCCATCCGTCCTTCGAATCACGAAATCGCCGATGTCGTCGCTGCTAAAGCATTGCGGTCCCCGCACCAGATCCTCAAACTCGATCGTCTCACCGGCAGGCACCCGAAAGCGCAGAGTATGCGGCTCGCCAGCCAACACGCGTGCAGCCGCCTCCTCTGCAGAAAGCCTGGCGCAAGTGCCCGCATAGCGTGGCGGCCGGCCTGCAGCGCGTTGCGCGGCCCGAGAAGCCTCGAGTTGCTCCTGGGTGCAAAAACAAGGGTAAGCGCGGCCAGCCGCCTGAAGCCTGGCATACAGATCGGCATAGATCGGCTCGCGTGCGGATTGCACATAGGGGCCTGCATCGCCGCCCGCATCGAGCCCCTCATCCCAGGTCAGGCCCAGCCAGCGAAGATCGTCTTCGATCCACCGCGTAAACGCCTCCCTGGAGCGTGCTTTATCAGTATCCTCGATGCGCAGCAGAAACCGCCCGCCCGCATGCCGCGCATGCAAAGCAGAAAACAAGGCCGTACGCACATTGCCAAGATGCAACTGTCCGGTAGGGCTTGGCGCAAAACGTGTCTTTACTGTGTTATTACTCATGGCACGGATAGTAGCCGAAAGCTCGAACCAAGGAAAATACCAGGGCCCTGTCATCTAAATTCGTAAGCCGTTGAAAATTGGAGCGGGCGTCTGCCCGGAAAAACGCCGTGAATACCTCCCTGTTGGCTCGACGGCAGCCTCCTTGCCGCCGGCGTTTTCCGAGCAGACGCCCGCTCCGCCACGGTTAGATGACGTGGTCCTGAGAAAAATACCCGCTGCCTTTACCAGTAAACGCCAAGCCACGTATGATTGGTTTTTTTACAGGAGAATCACATGACTGACGCTGCGAACCCTGTGGTCGAACTTGAAACCAGCCTGGGTAGTATTGCCCTTGAACTTTACCCTGAAAAAGCCCCGAAAACCGTGAAAAACTTTCTCGAATACGTAGATTCCGGTTTTTATGACGACACCATTTTCCACCGCGTCATTCCCGGATTCATGATCCAGGGAGGCGGTCTGTATGAAGATATGCGCCAGAAAGCGGGGAATGCACCGATCAAGAACGAAGCCGACAATGGCCTCAAGAACGAAGTGGGCACCATCGCCATGGCGCGCACCGCCGTGCCCGACTCCGCCACCTCGCAATTTTTTATCAACGTCAAGGACAATCCATTTCTCGACTTCACCGCCAAGACCCAATCCGGTTGGGGCTATTGCGTATTCGGGCGAGTGATCGAAGGCATGGACGTAGTTCATCAGATAGAAGGCGTCAAAACCGGCATTCGCGCCGGCCATCAGGACGTGCCGCTTGAACCCGTCCATATCACCCGTGCCAAGCGGCGTGGCTGAAACCCTTTTCATCTCCGACCTGCACCTCGATCCCGAGCGTCCCGCCCTCATCCGCCTTGTGGAGCGATTTTTGGCGGGGCGCGCGGCGAACGCCGAGGCATTGTATATCCTCGGCGATTTGTTCGAATACTGGATCGGGGACGATACCCCGTCCGCTGGTCTTGAAATCGTCATCCACGCTCTCCATGAACTGAGCGCAGGCGGCGTGCCGGTGTATTTCATGGCGGGCAACCGCGATTTTCTCGTCGGCGAAACCTTCGCGGCGCAAACAGGCTGCAAGTTGCTGCGGGATCCTACACTGATCGAACTGTATGGCGTACCCACCTTGTTGATGCATGGGGACACGCTGTGCACCGACGACCACGCCTATCAGGCGCTACGCCACCAGTTGCGTCATCCCCAATGGCAAAGCGAGTTTCTTAGTCTGCCCGTGGAAAAACGCCAGGCTCAGGCGCTTGCCCTGCGCGAGCAAAGCCGGCAAGCCACGCAGTCAAAAAGGGAAGAAATCATGGATGCGAACCCCCAGGCGGTGGCTTCGGCCATGCGTGAGCATGGCGCGCTTCGCCTCATTCACGGTCATACGCACCGTCCCGCCATTCACCGGTTCAGCCTCGATGACCGCGATGTTCAGCGCATCGTCCTTGGCGACTGGTACGTTCATGGCAGTGTCCTGAGCGCGACCCCCTCCGGTCTGACGCTGGAAACTTTATAAATTCAGGACACGGACCGGCGTGGCATTTCGCCTCTCATCCACTTTCAGCCTCACCCCCATGAACTCGCGCTTACGCAGCGAATTGGCTGCTGGCCTCGTACTCTGGGGGCTTTTGAGCCTTGCCTGGCTTGTCTACCAGCCGGGGCTAGCTGGCGGTTTTCTGTTCGACGATTATTCCAACCTCGCGCCTTTGGGGGCCTACGGCCCGATCCATAACTGGAACACCTTCGTTACCTATATGCTGAGTGGGATCTCCAGTCCCACCGGACGGCCCATCGCTCTCTTGAGCTTTCTGCTCGATGCGCGCAACTGGCCGACTTCGCCGTATCCTTTCAAGGTCACGAACGTGCTCATCCATCTGCTCAACGGCGCGCTGCTGGCCTGGCTGTCGCTGAAGCTGCTGCGCTTGCGGCTCGACGCCGCAAGCGCCGCCTGGGCGGCGGTGCTGGCGGCCGGCATCTGGCTGCTCCATCCTTATCTGGTCGGCGTCACGCTGTACGTCGTGCAGCGCATGGCCATGCTCGATGCGCTGTTCGTGATGGCCGCCCTGCTCGCCTACCTGCACGGCCGGCAGCGCCTGCAGGCAGGGCGCGCGCGCAACGGCTGGTTGTGGCTGTCGCTGGGCTTCGGCGGCTTTTATGTGCTGGCGGTGCTGTCCAAGGGCAACGGGGCGCTGCTGCCGCTGTTCGTACTGCTGATCGAGGCCACCGTGCTGGCCGGCCAGCCCTTCACCGCGCCGCGCAGCTGGCGGCCGTGGCGCTGGATCTTCCTCTATCTGCCGCTGATCGTGTTCTCGGCCTACCTGCTTTCGCTGTGGCCAGGCATCCTGGCCAGCGACGGCAACAAATACATGCGCTTTACGGTATGGCAGCGCCTGCTCACCGAACCGCGGGTGCTGCTGGACTACCTGTGGCATCTGCTCGCGCCGCGTGCCTACACCGCCGGGCTGGCCACCGACAATTACCCGATCTCCACCGGCCCGCTGCATCCGTGGACCACGCTGCCGGCGCTGACCGCCGTCATCGGCCTGATCGCTTTCGCCTGGCGCGCGCGCAGGCGCCGGCCTTATCTGGCGCTGGCGATCCTGTTCTATTTCGCCGCGCAGTCGCTGGAATCGAGCTTCATCCCGCTGGAGATCTATTTCGAATACCGCAATTACCTGCCTTCCATCTTCCTGCCCCTGCCGCTGGCGCTGTGGCTCGTCAACAGCCCCCACCTGCGGGCCTGGATGCGGCCGGCGCTGGCCGCGGCGCTGCTCGCCCTGCTCGCCGGCCTCACCTACCAGCGCGCCACCTTGTGGGGGCACCCCTTCGAGCAAGCGAAAGTGTGGTATCTCGTCAACCCCGGCTCTGCGCGCGGCGCCACCATGCTGGCGCTGCAATATGAAGCGCACGGCCAGTATCCCGCCGCCGTCGCCGTGCTCGATCGCACCCTGCGCCGCCACCCGAACGACCTCATGCTCACCCTCAACCTGGGGTTGGCCGAGTGCGGCGCCGGACGGCTGTCGCCCGCCACCCTCGCACACATGCAAAAGGTGCTGCGCACGACCCCCTGGGCGGGCAATGTGGTTTACAACGCGCTGGACCAGCTCATCGACGACTGGCATGCGGGCCGCTGCGGCGGCCTGCATGCCGCCGACATCGAAACACTGATCGCCAAGGCGATGGAAAACTCCGTGATCGCCACCGACGGCGGCCTGCGCCAGGGCTTGTTCGCCCTGCGCGGGAAGCTGGCGCTGTTGCAAGGCCACCCGCGCAGGGCGCTGGCGGATTTTCGTGCCGCGCTCAGCGCCTGGCCAGAACCCGGCGCGGCTCTGCGCCTGGCCGCCGAACTCGGCGCCTCGGGCCATCCGCGCCTCGGCCTCGAACTGCTGGATTACTATCGCGCACTCAAACCCGTGCAGCCGCAGGGGTTCAACGTGCGCCGCCTGCATGCCCTGTGGCTGGAGCACATCGGTTTCTATCGGCAACAGATGGCGCATGTGCGTAAAATACTCGAACAACAAGTTCACGCGCCCAAGCCGTCTTCGGCCCCATCCCAACAATCCTAAGGAGAATGCCGTGAAAATCCGCACCCCGTTTATTGGCAGCCTCGCCGCCCTCGCCTTCGCCGCCGCGCCCGGCGTCCATGCCCAACAGGCCGCTGCGCCCGTTGAAATCCTGCCCTCCGTGGCCTTCTACTACGGCGACCATCCCGACATGAACCGCCTGCAGCGTTTCGACTGGGTGGTGCTGCAACCGCAAACGGCCAAAGCCAATCGATTTCAGCGTCCTGACACCACCCTGTTTACTTACATCTCCCTGGGCGAGGTGGACAAGGGCACCGCCGCCTACGCGCAGCTTCCCAGCCAGTGCCGGATCGGGCAGAACAAGGCCTGGGGCTCAGTCATCGTCGATCAGTCGGACCCCTTGTGCCGCCGGTTCTATCTGCACAAGATCGTCCGTCCCCTGCTGAAAAAGGGCTACCACAATTTCTTTTTCGATACCCTCGACAGCTACGAGCTGGTGTATTCGCCCTCCCAGAAACAACAGCGCGCCGATTACCGCCGGGGGCTGATCAAGCTGATCCGCGCCATTCACCGCCGCGACCCGAATGGCAAATTCATTCTCAACCGCGGCTGGTTCATGATGAAAAGGCTCAAATCCTCGGGCGTCGTCGCCGTCGCCGCCGAATCGCTGTACCGCGGCTGGGACGAAAACACAAAAAAATATGTGCCCGTCAGCCGCGCCGACAACCGCTGGCTGCTGCGAAAATTCCGGCAGACCTTGAATGCCGGTCTGGTGCCCATCTCCATTTCCTACCTGCCGCATCCGGGGCCGCGCGCCGAACGGCTGGCCCGGCACATCGGCCGGCACGACGTGGTGCCTTACGTCACCAATGCCATGCTCACCGACTATGGCGTGGGCGGGCGGGTCATCGTGGGCGGTTCCTGAACCCATCATGCCGCCCGCCCTCAGCATCATTCTGCCCGCCCGCGACGAGGCCGAGGCCCTGCCGCCGCTGCTCGACGCGCTGCGCGCGCGCTATCCAGACGCCGAACGCATCGTGGTGGACGACGGCTCCTCCGACGCCACCGCCGCCGTGGCCGAAGCCCACGGCGCGCGTGTGCTGCGCCAGCCCTATGGCATGGGCAACGGCGCGGCGATCAAGCGCGGCGCGCGGGAAGCGCGCGGCGACATTCTGGTCTTCATGGACGCCGACGGCCAACACGTCCCCGCCGACATAGAGCGCCTGCTGCAACGCATCGATTCGGGCTACGACATGGCCGTGGGCGCGCGCGACGCGGCCTCGCAGGCATCCATTGGGCGACGCCTCGCCAACGCCTTCTACAACCGGCTGGCGAGCTGGGTGACCGGCCACAAGGTGCTCGACCTCACCTCCGGGTTTCGCGCCGTGCGCGCCTTCAAGTTCCGCCAGTTCCTCTATCTGCTGCCGAACGGGTTTTCCTACCCGACCACCATCACCATGGCCTTCTTCCGCGCCGGCTACGCGGTGGCCTACGAGCCCATACGCGCCCGCGCCCGCACCGGCAAGAGCCACATCCGCCCGCTGCGCGACGGCCTGCGCTTCACCCTTATCATCTTCAAGATCGGCACCCTGTACTCGCCGCTCAAGGTCTTCGCCCCCGCCAGCCTCGCCTTCTTCGTCCTCGGGGTGGCGCGCTATGTGTGGACCTACACCGAAACCCGCCAGTTCACCAACATGAGCGCCCTGCTGTTCATGGCCAGCGCACTGGTGTTCCTCATGGGCCTGATCTCAGAACAGATCGCCAATCTCATGTACGCCAATACCGAAATGCGCCAGGCCCCGAGACGGAAAGAAGACACCGAATCCACCGACGGGCAGGATCATTAGTCAAGCGAATGCGCATCTCCACCCTCCAAACCCCTCCCAGCCCACCAGCCCGCAGGCCGCCCCGCGTAGGGTGGATGCACTGCGCTTATCTTATCCACTCTACTAAACGGCCTCGTCCTCTGCCCAGACCAGCTGCCCCATGACGCCAACACAGCCGAATCGCCCCGCCGCCCTGCTCATCACCCGCAACCTGCCGCCGCTGGTCGGCGGCATGGAGCGGCTGGTATGGCACATCGCCGACGCCTTGCGCGCCGACTGGCGGCTGCACGTCATCGGCCCCTCCGGCTGCGCGGAGCATCTACCGGGCGGCGTGACGGCCAGCGAAGTGCCGCCGCGCCCGCTGTGGCGCTTTCTCGCCTCTGCCAAATTCGCCGCCCTCCACCATGCGCTCCGCCGCCGTCCGGCGCTCGTGTTCGCCGGCAGCGGCCTGACCGCGCCGCTGGCCTGGCTCGCCGCGCGGCTGGCCGGCGCGCGCTGCGTGGTCTATCTACACGGGCTCGACATCGAGGCCCGCCACCCGGTCTATCGCCTGCTGTGGAAACCCTTCTTTCGCCGCTGCGACCGCGTGCTGGTCAACAGCCGCTTCACCCGCGATCTCGCCCTCGCCGCCGGCGTGCCGCCCGAACGGCTCGCCATCCTCCCCCCCGGGGTGGCGCTGCCCGACCTGCGCCGCGCCGGGCAGGCCCGCGCCGCTTTCCGCGAGCGGCACGGCCTAGGCGATGCGCCGCTGCTGCTCTACGTCGGGCGCATCACCGCGCGCAAGGGGCTGGCCGTGTTCGCGCGCGACATCCTGCCCGCCATCGTCGAACGCCGGCCGGATGTGCGTCTGCTCGTGATCGGCGACGAACCGGCGAGCGCGCTGCTGAACAACAACGGAGAACGCGCCC
>JALUXU010000028.1 GCA_027013225.1 Acidihalobacter sp.
CGTTATCCCGGCTGGGGATACAAGACCCACGGCGATGGCTGGAAGCTCCATTCAGGAGAAGCGGGGAAACATGGCCGCCTGTACCTGCAATCGGTAGGGCGGATTCCCGTTCGAGGAAAAGCGCGAAATATCGGCCAATCTTCGCAAGGCCATCCAGCACCTGGCCCGATTGCACGCCAAGGTGGCACGACAGCGGAAGGACTTCCTGCATCAGACCAGCGCCAGGCTGATACAGCAATTCGGCGCCATTGCCACGGAGGCCTTGGCGGTGAAGCACATGGCACGCAATGGCGGTGCTCGCAAAAAAGGCTTGAACCGCGAGATTCGCGCTGCCGCGCCGGCGACTTTCCTCCAGATGGTCAGGACCAAAGCGGAAGAGGCTGGGGCCTGGTACGAAGAAGCGCCGACGCGGGAGTTGAAACCAACGCCGCGCTGTCATGCGTGCTGGCAGTTGCCGGACGAGAATGCGGCGCGGGTATTGTTGCGTTGGCTGGAAGAAAGATTAGCCGGTGCAGTCGGCTCCGGGCGGGAACCGTCCGCGGTGTGGAGCGGTGGAGGTTTCACCGCGGTGAAGCATGAAACTCACGCCATGCCGTCAGGTTGGCGGGAGTAGTTCATCCGTGGCGAGTCCGACCGGTAACGGCGGCGCTGCGTCAGGAATGGTTCCTGTCGTAGCCGGGAAAGTCACGCCTGTCAGATACGAATGTGGTCAGCAAGACACGTCGGGGCAGGAAAAGAACCGTGCGCATCTTAGCGCACTTTCTTGATGGCAGCGAAGATGCCCGGTTTTAGCTGGCCTATCAGAGTTTATTTCGAAGATACGGACATGGCCGGCGTGGTCTACTATGCCAATTACTTGAAATTTATGGAGCGGGCGCGTACCGAATGGCTACGTTCTCTTGGTTTCGAGCAAGATCATTTGAAGGCTCACGAACGAAGGATTTTCGCTGTGCGTTCGGTGGAGATCGAGTACTTGTCGCCAGCGGTTTTTAATGATGCCCTGATTGTGGAATCCCGAGTGTTGCGTGCGGGCAAGGCGAGTATTTCATTTGCCCAGGAAATAGTGCGAAAGAGAAAAGAGGGTGGCGGCGATGTGTTGTGTCGGGGAAGAATCAAAATAGCCTGTCTGGAGACTGATAGTTTCAAACCGGCGATCATGCCGAAAGACTTGTTGGAGGCCGTGAAAAGTGTCTGCTGAGCCGTCTTTTTATTCGCTCGTGATCAATTCCAGCCCGGTCGTACAAGCCGTGCTGTTGATTTTGATTTTGGCATCGATTGCCTCATGGGCCGTGATTTTTATCAAATGGGGTGCTTTGCGTTTAGCGCGATCCAGAGCGGCAAGATTCGAGGAACGCTTCTGGTCGGGCAGCAATCTTTCTCAGTTGTATGAAGGGGTTCGCGGAAAAACTTCCATGGAGGGGCTGGAAGCCATTTTTGCCGCTGGTTTTCGTGATTATCTGCGCATGCGCGCGTCGAATTCTCCGGGCAATCCCCTGGTCGATGCCGCACAGCGTTCTATGCGCGTGGCGTTGGCGCGTGAGGAGGAAAAGCTCGCACAAGGACTGGCCTTTCTGGCAACCGTTGGCTCGGTGAGTCCGTATATAGGCTTGTTCGGCACAGTCTGGGGTATCATGCATGCGTTTATGGCACTGGGGAATGTTCAACAGGCTTCGCTGGCGATGGTGGCCCCTGGAATCGCGGAGGCCCTGGTGGCGACGGCGATGGGCTTGTTTGCTGCGATTCCCGCGGTTATTGCCTACAATCGTTACGTCGATTCCGTTGAACGGCTGTTAAACCGATACGAGAATTTCGAGGACGAGTTTCTGGCTCTGTTGCAACGCCAGATCGCAACCGCCAAAGCAGAGGATTGAAGTGTCAAGACGATCCCGCCGCAGGCACCCCATGGCGCAGATAAACATCGTGCCTTATATCGATGTGATGCTGGTATTGTTGGTGATTTTCCTGGTGACGGCGCCATTGCTCAAACAAGGGGTACAGGTCGATTTGCCGAAGGCTCCTGCCAAACCCATTCAAGGGATCAAGAATGGGGCCGAGCCATTGGTCGTCACTATTGATTCGCAGGGCGCGTTTTTCGTCAATCAGGGCGCGCCGCCCACCCAACCTCTTGATAAGGCCGCCTTGCGGCAGATAGTTGGCGAAGTGTTGAAGAAGAATCCACATTTGTCTGTTTTGGTTCGCGGCGATGACCATGTCGATTATGGGCGGGTGATTCAGGCGATGGCCATTTTGCAACTGGCCGGCGCCGATAAAGTGGGCTTGATCACAGCCCCGTTACCGGCAAAGCGTTGACATTGCAATGTGGAGATCCTTCAGACAGCATCCATTAGCTTGGGTAGCGGCTTTCCTACTCAATATCGGTGTCTTGATTCTATTTGGGCTGGGAATGAATGTCAGGGAATATATGAAACCCTCCTCTGGCTCCACTCCAATACAGGCACAGTTGGTGACCCAGAATTTCCAAGCCCAACAGGCCGCCGCCGAAGCCAAACGCAAAGCCGAGCTCGCCGCCAAGGCCAAGGCCGCCGCCGAAGCCAAACGCAAAGCCGAGCTCGCCGCCAAGGCCAAGGCCGCCGCCGAAGCCAAACGTAAAGCCGAGCTCGCCGCCGAAGCCAAACGCAAAGCCGAACTCGCCGCCAAGGCCAAGGCCGCCGCCGAAGCCAAACGTAAAGCCGAACTC
>JALUXU010000029.1 GCA_027013225.1 Acidihalobacter sp.
CCGCTTTTCGGGTATAGCCTTGATCCAGTACTAGGCTGGCGGCTTCTTGTTTGAATTCTGCTGGGTATTGCTTTGACATTTGTCGTCTCTCTTACTCTCGTTGATGGGAATATTACCCTCTTCAACTGGTGCGATATTACTTGACCACTACAGGGCCAGCCTCAACAGCGACACCTCCCGCCCCTTTCCGAAGAAGCCAAAATCCGGCCGCATCGCCGTGAAGGTCATCAACCACCTGGGGGATGAGGTGATGAAGGTTTTCAAGGTGTAGGTGGATAGGGATGAACCGAGATTCGCAGAGCCCATCTCCCTGCCATGAGGTTTTCTGATGGAATCGCTTTGCCTGTTAAAGCAAGCCGCGGAAGGCTTGCGCGCAGATCAAGCATGCCAAATGCTTGATCTGCAAAGGGCGCCGCGGGCGTGTACCGCGACGATCCGAGTTGAAAAAGGGCAGGAAAGCCCTTTTCAATATCCTGTTAGGATCAGTGCTGGCTGCAGACTTTACCGGGCTCTACGCATACGTCAGAATGAAGTGGAGCCTCCGTACATAGAATTCGAGAGTCGGTTTACCCGTGGAAGTCCATTAGGCTATGCTGGCTTGACTTGACCAGACTACTCCATGGCTTTATGACTTTTTCTCTTTCTCAATCCCTGAGTCTGCTCGATCTGGGCGGCCCGCTGGTCTGGCCGTTGCTGGCGCTTGCGCTGATTATGCTCGTCATACTTATAGACAAGACGTATGTGTTCTGGCGTTTCGTGCGCATGCCCACCCCTTTGAGGCACCTTTTAAGCGATGCCGAGGTTGGCTGGAACGACCTGGAACGTTATGCCGCGGCGGCGGATCCTCAGCATCATTATGTGCGTTTTTTACGCGTGATCTTGAAAAATCGCGGCAAGCCGGCCTGGTGGACCGAATCGCGGGCAGGCGACGAAGCAGTCAGAATCCAACACGATCTCGGACGCGGCTTATGGGTGCTGGAAACTATCGTCACCGCTGCGCCGTTGCTCGGCCTTCTGGGCACGATCTATGGAATGATGCATGCTTTCAGTTTGTTTGGCGCGCACGGATTGGTCGATCCGAAAGGAGTGACCGCCGGCGTGGCCACTGCACTGATCGCCACGGCAGTTGGTTTGGCGGTGGCTTTGGTCGCCCTGTTCGGCTTCAATTACTTTTCGCGCTTGCAGGCACAGACGCTCGACGATCTCGAGCGGCTGGGAACGCGCTTGCTGGATCGCTCCCGCCTGGAGGCCGAAAGCGCGGAGGAGCGCGCATGAAACTGCCGCGATCACGCGATGCAAAACGGGGAAATATCCAAATCATCCCGATGATCGATGTGATGTTCTTTTTGCTCGCCACCTTCATGCTGGCCTCATTGTCGTTGCAGAATCTGCATTCGCTGCCGGTGAATCTGCCGCAAGGCAAGATCGCAACCACGCCACCTCAGGCCCCGGTAACGTTGACGGTCACCCATGATGACCGTCTCTATTTGGACAAGCGTGAAGTGAGGCTCGGCGATCTTGGCGCCGTTCTCAAAAAATTGCTCAAAGGCAGAGATACGATCATCGTGGCGGCGGATCAGGCATCGCGCAACGGCGTGCTGGTGAAAGCCATGCTAGTGGCCAGGCAAGCCGGAGTGCGCCATTTTCTGATCGCAGTGCGAAAGCCTTAGGTGAACATGCTAATCGGCACTTCATTGCCACCGGATGATGTCAAACGGCGTCTTTGGTGGGAGTTGCCACTGGCAGCGGCGCTCCTCATCGCATTATGGCTACTTGTCTCGGTGTGGCTTGATCAACCTTCCAAATCGCCACCACCGGCTCCCATCGATGCACGTATCTATGAGTTGCCGCCCAAAGCGGCCAGCGCCCCCAAGCGCCCTACTGCCTCTGCCTCAACGCCAGCCCGCCCCACGCCACCGCTTCAAAAGCAGGCGCCGGCGAGCAAAGCTGCGCCTTCCCCTGTGCCGCGGAGGGTGGTTCCGCCAGCTGTTCAAACTGTGCCTGTGCCAGAATCGGCCCCCTCGTCCCGTCCTTCGCCTCATGCCGAAAAGTCCAAACCGCTCTCGCCAGCTGGCGATCGAGGACGTTCATCCAATTGGGCGGCGCTCAGTGCCCAGATGAATTCCGTTGCCTCTTCGGTGATCGGTCATTCGCAGTTCGCCCAGATCCATGATCCGAATACGCTGATCGCCCGATATTATCTTGAATCCGTGCTTGAGAAGCTTCAGCGGGTAGGGGATATGATCTATACAGGCAGTCAAGTCGGGCGAGTGGATGTGCGCCTGATAATCGGACCGGACGGTACCGTCAAGGTGCTTGAACTCAATCCCAAGGCGGGAGCGCTGGGATTAGAGGCGGTCGCCAGTCAAATCGTCAACCTTTCCGCACCCTTCGCGCCGTTTCCGAGCCAGTTGCTCCGCCATACGCAGCGGCTCAAGTTGACGATCCACATGGATTTTCTTGGTTATCGCGATGTAGCACCCAGGTACTGATCGGTTATTATTTGCTGTTCGCAAGAAACCTCACGGTCTCATGGAGACAAGACAAAAATCGGTTAGGGAAACAAGGGATTTTCTGCCATGCATCGTACTCGCGTAAAAATCTGCGGTCTGACACGTCCTTCTGACCTCGCCTTGGCCGTGGCGGCGGGCGCGGATGCCATCGGACTGATCTTTTATCCTCCCAGCCCGCGGTTTCTGTCCATTGAAAAGGCCGTTGAATTACTTCGTCCTCTGCCTGCTTTCGTCACTGCCGTGGGCCTTTTTCTGGATGCCGAGCCTGCGTGGGTACGCGCGGTATTGGACAGGGTACCCCTGGATCTTCTCCAGTTTCATGGCAAGGAATCACCTCAAGAATGCCGCAGCTTCGGCCGGCCTTACATGAAAGCCCTGGGGATGGGAGGTAAAGAGGATATTCATGCGCTGGCCAGAGAATATGGCGATGCCGCGGCGTTGTTGCTCGATAGTCATGCCCCGGGGGCAGCGGGCGGCACTGGGCTTGCTTTCGACTGGTCGAAAATACCTAACGATCTGCCGCGGCCGGTGGTGCTTGCAGGCGGCCTTGGACCTCAAAATGTGCGCCAGGCAGTGCGCGTTGTTCGCCCTTATGCTGTAGATGTCAGCAGTGGCGTAGAATTGGCGCCTGGAGTCAAGAATCCACGTTTGATCGAATCCTTCATACACGAGGTGAATTGTGGCGATAGCGAATGAAACCTTGCCCAGGCGCTTGAGTTGGGCCGACTATCCTGACCCCGCAGGGCATTTTGGCCCGTATGGCGGCGTGTTCGTGGCCGAGACGCTCATGGAGGCCATCGAAGAGTTAAAGCACACTTGGGCCCGCTTGCGCGCCGATGAGGCATTCTGGAAAGAATTCGACGCCGATCTCGCCCATTATGTTGGCCGGCCCAGCCCGCTCTATCACGCCGAACGCTGGAGCAGGGAACTGGGTGGCGCCAAGATCCATCTCAAGCGGGAGGATCTCAATCACACCGGCGCGCACAAGATCAATAACACCATCGGACAGGCGCTTTTGGCCAAACACATGGGCAAGACCCGAATCATCGCCGAAACAGGAGCGGGGCAGCACGGCGTAGCTTCGGCCACGGTCGCGGCGCGTCTCGGACTGGAATGCGTAGTCTACATGGGAGAGGAAGACATTCAGCGGCAAGCGCCCAACGTCTACCGCATGAAACTGCTGGGCGCGCAAGTCGTACCGGTAACCAGCGGGTCGCGCACCCTCAAAGATGCCTTGAATGAGGCCATGCGTGACTGGGTGACGCATGTCGACGACACTTTCTACATCATCGGCACGGTGGCCGGCCCACATCCTTACCCGCAGATGGTGCGCGATTTTCAGTCGATCATTGGCCGGGAAGCGCGCGCTCAGTCTCTAGAGCAAATCGGCCGCCTTCCGGATGCGTTGATCGCTTGCGTGGGCGGTGGATCTAATGCCATCGGCTTGTTTCATCCCTTCTTGGATGACGCCGAAGTGCGCCTGATCGGCGTCGAAGCCGGAGGTTTGGGCGTCGATACCGGCAAGCATGCCGCCCCTTTGACAGCGGGCCGCCCCGGCGTGTTGCACGGCAATCGCACTTACCTCATGGAGGACGAGGA
This sequence comes from Acidihalobacter sp., assembly GCA_027013225.1. GTDB lineage: Bacteria > Pseudomonadota > Gammaproteobacteria > DSM-5130 > Acidihalobacteraceae > Acidihalobacter_A. The sequence goes on from JALUXU010000029.1 coordinate 4,113, forward strand.
GGGCGAGATCTTGGCGACTCATTCGATATCGGCAGGACTCGATTATCCCGGCGTCGGTCCCGAACATGCCTGGCTTAAGGATACCGGCCGCGCCGAATACGTCGCGGTCAACGATGACGAAGCCTTGGCCGCATTTCATGCCCTGACCCGCACCGAAGGCATCATTCCCGCGCTAGAGTCCAGCCATGCACTGGCCTATGCGGCCAAACTCGCTGTGCAGTTACACCCGGACCAGCATCTCGTGGTCAATCTTTCCGGGCGAGGGGACAAAGATATCAACACCATTGCGCGCCTGGAGGGGATCTCGCTGTGAGCCGTATAGCCGATTGCTTTAAAAAACAAAAAGCGCGCAATCGCTGCGCTTTGGTGCCTTATATAACAGCGGGTGATCCCCATCCCGACTACACCGTGGAATTCATGCATACGCTGGTAGAGGCGGGTGCGGATCTGATCGAGCTGGGCGTGCCCTTTTCAGATCCGATGGCCGATGGCCCCGTGATTCAGAGCGCTCATGAGCGCGCCCTTTGTCATCGCGTGGGGCTTCATAAGACATTGGAAATGGTGATGGAGTTCAGGCGCAATGACCAGGATACGCCCATCGTGCTCATGGGCTATCTCAATCCGGTGGAACGTATGGGTTACGCCAGTTTTGCCGCGGCGGCGCGGGAGGCGGGTATCGATGGCGTGTTAACCGTCGATCAGCCTCCCGAGGAAGGAAAGGAACTTTTCCATTTGCTCGAGGAAGAAGCGCTCGATCCAATATTTCTATTGGCGCCGACGACCAAGCCGGCGCGGCTCGATCGCATTTGTGCGCACGCGCGGGGGTATGTTTACTACGTCTCTCTCAAGGGCGTGACTGGCGCCGACACGCTGGACATCCATGACGTCGCCGAACGCATGGGACTGATTCGTGAACATTGCAAATTGCCGGTTGGTGTGGGTTTTGGTATCAAGGACGCCGATACAGCCGCGAAGATGGCCCGTGTCGCCGATGCAGTGATCGTCGGTAGCGCCTTGGTGAAGCTGATAGAGAAAAATGTCGATGAGCCGCAACAAATTGCACCGGCTTTACGAGCCCGCCTGACAGCCATGCGATCCGCCATGGATGAGGCGCGTGCAACGGAATCCAAGATGGAGGGAATGATACGATGAGTTGGTACGAAAAACTGTGGCCTTCGCGCATCCGCACGGAAGCGCGGGGGAAACGCGGCGTCCCGGAAGGTTTGTGGCAAAAATGTCCAGCCTGCCAAAGCGTGCTCTATCGGCCCGAATTGGAGCGCAACCTTGAAGTCTGCTCCAAATGCGGTCATCACATGCGCATCGGAGCGCGCCGCCGCCTCGATATCTTTCTGGATGAAGGTGATCGAGTAGAGATCGGCGAGGAACTGGCCCCCGTAGACAAGCTGCGCTTTCGGGACATCAAGAAATACAAGGACCGTCTCGCTGCCGCCCAGAAAGAAACCGGTGAAAAAGACGCCATGGTGGTCGTGCGCGGGCATTTACTGGGCCGGCCTCTGGTGACAGCGGCCTTCGAATTTCGCTTCATGGGCGGTTCCATGGGGTCTGTCGTGGGAGAGCGTTTCGTCCGCGGCGTAGAAACAGCAATGAGCGAAGGTATCCCCCTGGTTTGCTTTTCCGCCAGCGGCGGCGCCAGGATGCAAGAAGCGCTCTTCTCCCTCATGCAAATGGCAAAAACCAGCGCCGCGCTGGCGCGCCTCTCCAAGGCTGGAATTCCCTTTATTTCCGTATTGACCGATCCCACTATGGGGGGCGTGTCCGCTAGCCTGGCCATGCTCGGCGATATCATTATCGCCGAGCCCAAGGCATTGATCGGTTTTGCCGGCCCTCGGGTCATCGAACAAACGGTACGAGAAACGCTTCCTGAAGGCTTTCAACGCAGCGAGTTCCTGCTCGAGCATGGGGCGATCGACATGATTGTAGATCGGCGGCAAATGCGCGATCGGATCGCTACCCTTTTGGGGATGCTACACGAGCGGCCGCCAGCGGAAATCGCCAGCGAGGTAGAGGCGGTTTGATGCCGGCGCGTTTCGCTACCCTTGGCGAATGGTTGGCCTGGCAACAGACTCTCTCACCTCGAACGATCGAACTCGGCCTGGAGCGCGTCATTTTCGTTGCTGAAAGACTGGGCCTGCAAAAACCCGCCTGTCCGGTGATTACGGTGGCCGGCACCAATGGTAAAGGATCGGTGGTGGCCATGCTGGAGTCCATCCTTACTGCCGCAGGTTATCGCACCGGCACTTACACTTCGCCTCATTTGCTCGCCTACAACGAGCGCATTCGCATTGCAGGCCATGCTGTAGAGGATGCGCCGCTCATGGAGGCATTCGCCGCCATCGACGAAGCGCGGGCGGATCGGGCGCTGACCTATTTCGAATTCGGCACACTCGCCGCCTTGTACATTTTTCGTCAGGCTTCGGTCGATGCGTTGGTGCTGGAGGTCGGCCTAGGGGGGCGGCTGGATGCCGTAAATTGCGTTGATCCCGACGTGGCCGTGATCACCTCGATAGACATCGATCATAGCGAATGGCTGGGCAATGACCGGGAAGCCGTCGGTTTCGAAAAAGCAGGCATCATGCGCACCGGCCGTGTGGCTGTTTGTGGCGATTACTCGCCTCCCGGCAGCGTGGTGAGACATGCAGCGGCAATCGGCGCGGATTTACGTTGTATTGGACGGGATTTTTTCAGCGAACGAAAAATAAATACATTTATATGGAGCCAAGGCGGGCGTCGGATCGAATTACCCAAGCCGAGTCTGGCGGGCGACCATCAAACGGACAATGCTTCTACCGCATTGGCTGCGTTGACGGCGCTCGAGACACATCTGCCGGTGCACGAAAGCACGCTTGCTGCGGGGCTGCGTTCGGTCGAACTTCCCGGCAGATATCAACGCCTATCCACTTCGCCATCGATTATTCTCGATGTGGCTCATAATCCACAGGCTGCGCACGCTTTGGCTGCCACTTTGCAGGCGCAGCCGTTTCCGGGAAAAACGCTGGCGGTTTTTTCAGCCCTGGAAGACAAGGATATTCATGCCATGCTCGCCCCTATGCGCAAGGTGGTAGATCAGTGGTTTATCGGGGGGCTCGGCGCGCACCGTGGACTGAAGGCGGAAGCACTGGCTGAACGCCTGGAAATCGCGGGCATAAAAGCCAGCAAATATAAGCGCGTAATCCATGCAGTGAAAGCTGCGCGTGAACACGCTCGGCCTGACGACAGAATAATAGTGTTCGGATCGTTCCTGACCGTGGCAGAGGCCATGGAGTCCGGCCTATAATCGCATTTTCATCCTCAGTGGAAACAGCCAATGAACAAACGCTTGCAGCAACGCCTGATTGGAGCGGCGGTGATCATCGCCCTGGCGGTGATTTTCGTGCCCATGCTGTTGAGCAACTCCGGAGGGAAGAAGACGATCTCTGTGAACATGAAGATCCCTCAAGAGCCGAATTACACGTTTAATGGGGCGTCTCAACCCCCCGCAGGCTCATCGACGGCGGTCGAAACTCTTAAGGTGATATCTCCCCCTTCGCCATCACCTACCCGAAAAACGAGTGCCGCCATCCCGCCCCCTGGCGTTGATAATGCGACCGCGCCAGGGGCGAAGCCGCCTGCCATTTCTTCAGGCGCGGCGACCGCCAAAGTCGTCGAACCCAAAGTGATCGCGCCGCCGCAGACGCATAAACCCCAAGCGACAAAGGCGCCGTCCATTCCTGTTCAGACGAAATCAGCCCTTCCGGCCAAGCCGCTTCCTACTGCTCCCGCCGCACCCGCCAGGCAAACTCCGCCGAACCCTGGCAAGCTCCATGGCTGGTCCGTGCAAGTCGCCGCATTCTACAAGGAAAGCCGTGCCAGGGCTTTACAATCGCGGCTTGAAAGAATGGGTTACAAGGCTTATGTGACACGCTTTGATGATAAAGCCCGCAAGAAAACTTTTTACCAGGTTCGCGTGGGGCCGGAATCGTCATCAGGCGCAGCCAAAAAGTTACTTTCCCGGATTTACGGTACCGTTGGACTCAAGGGTTATCTGGTGCATTACCCATGAACTGGGTGGATTTTCTGATTATCGGCATTCTTGCCGTTTCGATGATCATTAGTTTGTTTCGTGGTTTCGTCCGCGAGGCGCTTACCTTGACAAGTTGGCTTCTGGCATTCTGGATTGGACTTTTATTTGCATCCCGCTTGGCGGCATTTCTACCTGCCAGCATCACCTCGGCGGACCTGCGCTACGGGATTGCCTTTGGCCTACTTTTCATCGTTTCCCTGGTTTTGGGCGCATTGTTCAACAATATGGTCGCCAGCTTGGTCAAACGCGTCGGCCTAAATGGTACGGATCGTGCTCTAGGGGTGATTTTCGGTTTTGCACGCGGCGTTGCAATCATTGTCCTCCTGGTTTTGGTCGCCGGTCTGACCGCGTTTCCTCAAGATCCTTGGTGGCACCACTCCCTTCTTATACCCTATTTTCAGGAATGGGCGATCTGGGTACGTGGTTATCTGCCGGCGCACCTGGCGGAACAAATTACCTATGGGTAAAGAGGAATCATCTGCGCCTTTCGTTTTTTCATGAGTTCACAAGGAAGCAAGCCAAATGTGCGGAATCATCGGCATCGTTGCCCATAGCCCCGTAAATCAGCCACTGTATGATGGCTTGACGGTGCTCCAACATCGTGGGCAGGATGCCGCAGGCATCGTGACTTTCGATCAGGGCCGGCTGTTTCTGCGCAAGGGCAATGGCCTTGTGCGTGACGTTTTTCATGCCCGCCACATGCAGGAACTCGTCGGCAACGTCGGCATCGGCCATGTGCGGTATCCTACAGCTGGTTCGTCGTCATCGGCGGAAGCGCAGCCGTTCTATGTCAATTCCCCTTTTGGTATCACCTTGGGTCACAACGGTAATTTAATAAATGCCGAGGCACTGAAACGCGAGCTTTTCCTCCAGGATCGAAGGCACATCAATACCGAATCTGATTCGGAAGTGCTGCTCAATGTCTTTGCCCAGGAATTGCTCAAACTGGACCCGCTCAAGCTTGAGCCAGAGCATATTTTCAAGGCGGTTTCAGCCGTTCATCGCCGTTGTCGTGGAGCCTATGCCGTGGTGGCCATGATCAATGATTACGGCATTGTGGCTTTCCGCGATCCTCATGGCATTCGTCCTGTAGTTTATGGCGTGCGCGAAACTCCGCAGGGCGTCGAATACATGGTCGCTTCGGAAAGCGTGGCCTTGACAGCCTTGGGCTACAAATTGATTCGCGATCTTGATCCAGGCGAAGCGATCTATATCGATCTTCAGGGTAACTTGCATGCACGGCAATGCGCCGCCAACCCTGTACTCGCACCCTGCATGTTCGAGTATGTCTACTTTGCTCGTCCAGACTCGGTTTTGAATAATGTTTTCGTACATCGCGCGCGCATGCGCATGGGTGAATATCTGGCGCGTAAAATACAGCGCGAATGGCCGGATCACGATATCGATGTAATTATTCCCATTCCAGAGACCAGTCGCACATCGGCATTGGAACTGGCTTTACAGTTGGGCGTGAAATACCGAGAAGGCTTCATCAAAAATCGCTATATCGCGCGCACTTTTATCATGCCGGGACAAACCCAGCGCAAAAAATCCGTTCGCCAGAAGCTTAACCCCATCGAAATGGAATTCAAGGGTAAAAACGTGCTGTTGGTTGACGATTCCATCGTGCGTGGAACGACATCGCGTGAAATCGTGATGATGGCCAGGGAAGCGGGCGCGCGGCGAGTGTATTTTGCCTCCGCCTCTCCGCCGGTACGTTATCCCAATATCTACGGAATCGACATGCCAGCGGCACATGAACTCATCGCGCATGGGCGGGATGTCGAAGAAATCGCGGCCGCCATCTGCGTCGATCGGCTCATTTATCAGGATCTCGATGACCTTATCAAGGCGGTGCGAAAAGGCAATCCTAGACTTCACCACTTCGACACCTCCGTGTTCGATGGCCATTACATCACAGGCGTCGATCCGCAGTATCTGGCCGCACTGGAACGCGCGCGCGGCGAAGGCAAGTATACGCAGAAAGTGCCAAAACAGGCGCAGATCGATTTGCATAACACAGTATGAATCTTGTTTCTCCTTTGTATTCAAGCGCGCTGGCCGAACTGAAAAAAAACATTCACCAGCATGATTTCGACTATTGCTACGATATGCTGGCGATCGTGTCGATCACAGACCAACGTTTGTATTTTCTAAGCGAAGGCCGACTGCAAGAAAGCTATCCGGTATCCACCGCCTCCCGGGGTTCGGGAAATCGCATCAACAGCTTCAAGACGCCGCTCGGCCTGTTTGAGATAGTGGAGAAATACGGGGATAACGCCTCTCTCGGCACCGTTTTCAAGGGGCGCGAGCCCACCGGGGAAATCGCCGCTATCCTCAAAGATCCAAACGATGAAACCGAATCAGACCTGATAACCAGCCGAATCCTGCGCTTGAGTGGGCTTCAGTCCGGCTGGAATCGGGGCGGGGATGTAGACACATTCTCCCGTTACATCTACATCCATGGGACGCCTGAAGAAAACCGGATTGGCCGGCCAGCATCTCAGGGATGCATTCGCATGCGCAACAAAGATGTGGCGGAACTTTACGAATGCCTACCCTTAAATTCAGTCGTGTATATTGATGTTAACCCCTGGGAAACTGAATTGCGCCCTGAAGCTCAGACATAAGAGGGTAATAGTCAATGTTTCATATCTACATCGAGCCGGAATCCGGCCCGGCGCCAGTGGTGCAAGTTATTGAGCAGGCTAGGCGCAGCATCGTGGTCAATGCGTACTATCTCGATGACCGGCAGGTTCTAAACGCGCTTGGCGCTGCCGTGAAACGGGGCGTGCAGGTGCAGGTGATTCTCGACCGCAAGCCTTATGACATGCGGCCATGGCGACTGCGGCGCGAATTCCGTGAAGTCCGCGCTACTGGCGCGGGAGTTAAAGCATCGCCGCCACGATTCGAGTTCGATCACGCCAAATATGTCTGTTCACTTTCGGCCTGCGAAATCGGCACCGCGAATTATTCCTGGAGCGCATTCCACAAAAACCGGGAATACATGGTGGTCACCGATAATCCGCACATCGTAAAGGCGGCTCGCCGAGTATTCGAGGCGGACTGGATGTCTGCTCGCGCCGGCAGCATGCCACGCCACTATCTGGTGCTCTCGCCAGGGGCTACATCATCGCTCATAAAAAAAGCGCTGGCACAGCCGGGGCCGATAGACATCGAGCAGGAGGAGCTGGGCGACGATTCTCAATTGCTGCATGCGCTCCTCGTCAAGGGACGGATGGCGCGGTTGATCCTGCCGCTGCGAGCGGCGCGCCGCGACCGTGAGCGAGTGGCCCGCTTGCGCCGCGCCGGCGTGCAGATTAAGTTCATGTCCCCCAGGGTTGTCTATATGCATGCGAAGATGATCGTCGGCAATCATCTTGCTTTCATTGGCTCGCAGAACATGTCCTGGACAAGCTTGAACCGTAATCGCGAAATGGGGCTTGTGTTCAGCCACAAAGAGGCGCTGAAAACGCTGGAGAGCCAGTTCAACGCCGACTGGAAGCAGGCGCAGTCCGGCTAATGATACGAACTATTGGAGGTTCTTCGATCAGTCAGCCTTGACCGGCCATATTTCAAACAGAATGCCCAGCATCGGGTGATCGATATAGTTGAGGATCTTGGAGCGCGTGCGTTGCTGTTCATCGATCGGGATGGCGAGAAGACGACTTGCGGCTGAAGGAAGGGCGGCCCCCCTTAAAACCGGAAGATCCAAGCGCCATTGTAACGGTGTATGTCTTGCGGGACCGTTTGAGTCTGTACCCGCGTTTTGTTTCATTGCCGCACCTTGGAGACTTTTATTTGCCGAAGTGACATTGGTGGCGGCGGGGACGACAGGAATGCGCAGGATTAGATGGGTATAGACATGCAAATATCTTCCGAGAACAACCTCGATCGTACCCGACAATTGAGATAACTGTTGTCCTGTATCCGCCTGCCGCGGATACAGAAGAGCGTAATTTTTACCCAGGTCGATATAAATCGGCTTCGATTGCCGGATACCAAGGCCCGGCTGAATCCATGCGATATGACCTATCACAGTATATCGACTGTTGGCCTCGAGGCGCCGGACGGCATCGTTTAAACGAAAGGACGATGAAGGCAGGGGGCGGTAACCCGGCGCTGATGCGCCGCCAAACAAATTCAGAGTGCCTTGCCTGTCTGGAGGCGTCACGCTCTGCGGCCATTGTTCCTCGGCCATATTTTTCGGATTATCATAGGTGAAAAAGACCATTTCCACCTGATATTCCTTCGCCAAAGGCGTCCCTGTGGCCGCGGCTTGCTGAAAAATAACGGCGAGGCCAAAAAAAATCGTAAGCAAAAAGAGTGGAAATCCGAGCGAAATCAAACGCGACATGCGCCAGATTTGAAACACCGGCTTGATGGAAGCCTTCATTTATCTTCCTCCATCGCCAAGCGATCGAGATCGGCCTGTTGCGCTTGCTCGCGGGCGTGTATTTTTTCATGATTCTTGGCCAGATAAAGATAAATCAGCGGCACAATATAAAGACTGAAAAATGCGCCGATTCCCAGTCCGGCTGCGATGACGATACCGAGCTGGTTTCTGGGCGGCGCGCCGGAACCTGTGGCCAGGATCAGCGGAAACACGCCGAACACCATGGAAAGCGTGGTCATCAGGATGGGGCGCAGGCGTATACTCGCGGCTTTTTTGACGGCCTCCAGCTTACCGAGGCCTTCGTTTCTCTGCAAATCGTTCGCGAATTGAACCACTAAAATACCCTGTTTGGTGATCAAGCCGATGAGGGTGATGAGTGCGATCTGCGTATAGATGTTCAGACTGGCCATGCCCAGGGTCATGAAAAGCAAGGCGCCTGCCGCCGACATGGGCACGGTAAACATGATGATGAGCGCATCGCGAAAGCTGTTGAACTGGGCGGAGAGCAGCAGGTAGATCAATAATAGCGCTAAGGCAACCGAGATCATGAAAGTATGGCCCTGCTTAATGAACTGCCGTGAGGAGCCGCCGTAATTGACCGATGCAGTAGGCGCGATTTCCTCGGTGATTTGCTTCAGATAGGCCAGCGCTTCCCCTTGGGACACCCCAGGAAATTGAAGTCCCTGGATGGAAACGCTGTTGAGGCGATCAAACTGAGGTAGGGACTCAGGTATTACTCGCGTCTTGAAACTCACTAGGGTGGACAGCGGCACCAATGCCCCGCTTGCCGTGCGGATATGGATCAGGTCGAGTTTGTGTAGCGTGGAGCGGTAATTGAGCGGCGCTTCAGGGATCACCTGATAGGCATACCCATTCATGATAAAGCGGTTGACATAACCGCCGGCCAGCATGGTTTGCAGGCTACTGGCGATCTGCCGCATGCTGATGCCCAGGGCGGCCGCCATCTTGCGATTCACCACAAGCTCCTGCTGAGGCTGGTCGATTTTCAGGGTTTTCTGCAGAAACAGGAACTTGCCGCTCTCACGCGCCTTCATCATCACCTCCCTGGCGATTCGGTCCAGATTCCGATAAGAACCTGAGGAAGTAATTACGAAATCGATGGGGAACAGGCCCGTCGCGCCGGGCAGGGGAGGGGGCGTGAAGGCCGCCGCCTTTAGCCCGGCGATGCCGGACAGGGCATGCTGGACTTCCGGCTTGAGTTGGGAAGCGGTCTTGTGGCGCTCGCTGAAAGGCTTGAGTTGCATGCCTGCCATCATGTTGTTGCTGCCGCCGCCAGTCATCAGGTTGGGACCGATCATCATGAAGGTGCGTTGTTTCTGCGAAAAATGATCGAAAACATCGAGCACCTGCTGGCCGTAGATTTTCATATAACCTGTGGCGGCATCAGGCTGAGCGTGGCCGATACTGAAGATCACGCCGCTGTTCTGAGGCGGGGAAAGCTGTTGGCGCACGCCGGAAAACATGAAATAGACGGCCACCAATGTGGCGATGACGAAGACCAGGCCGATGCTGGGAAATTCCAGGAAAGCACTCAAGGAGCGATCATACAGTCGCCGAAGCTTGTCGTAAGAGACATCGAGAAAGTGATTCAGGCCATGCGCCGGCGTCTTGCGCAGCACCTTGCCGCTGAGCACCGGCGACAGGGTCAGGGCAATCACCATGGAAACCAGCACCGCATAAACGATGGTGAAGGCGAATTCCGTGAACAGCGCGCCGGTGAGGCCACCGGTGAAGGCCACGGGAAGGAACACGGCGATCAACGTGGTTGACATGACGATGATGGGCAGGCTCAGCTCGCGGGCCGAGAGCACGGCGGCCTGAAAACCCGACCGACCTTCCTCGATGTGTCGATGGACGTTTTCTACCATCACGATGGCATCGTCCACCACCAGCCCGATCGCCAGAACGAATGCAAGCAATGTCAATAAGTTATAAGTGTAACCTGAAGCATACATCAAGATCCCAGCACCGGCCAGCGACAAGGGGATGGCCGCCGCGGGCACCAGCAGGGCACGCAGCGAACCGAGGAACAAAAAGATGACGAGCACCACCACGGCGAGGGTGATACCTATGGTCATGGCGACTTCGACGATAGAGTTATGGATGAAGGTGGCTGCGTTGTAGGGCAGACCCAGGGCCAACCCGGGCGGCAGCCTTTTCTTCAGCCCTTCGAGTTTCTGACTCACGCCCAGGGCAGTATCAAGCGCATTGGCCGACGGTGTCGTAGTGATCCCGATGGCAACCGCCGGTTTGCCATTGTAGTAAAACTGAGAATTATAACTTTGTGATCCCAATTGAATTTTAGCAACTTGGTCGAGATAGATTGGTGTACCGTTGACAGTCTTTACGACCAGCTTGTCGAATTGACTTGCGGCATTCAAGCCTAGATTGTTGGTCAGTGGAATGGTGATGAGCCTGCCTTTGGTTTTGCCCGTTGCGGAGACCACGTTCTGAGTTGCCAGCGCGCTACCGATCTCTGCAGGGGTCACGCCGAGCGCCGCCATCTTGACCGGATCGAGCCATACTCTCAGCGCCAGATTGTTGCCGTTTCCACCCGAGGCGCCGGGGGGGAGAATCTGGGCCTCGGAGACGCCCGGCACGGTTTGCAGCAGCGGCTGTACGTTACGCACCACGTAATCGACGATCTGGGAAGTCGTCATCTCGTGCTTGGGACTGTAAAAGGCAATATACATCAATGCAGTAGAGCGCCCGGACGAGGTATTGACGACGGGCGGGAAGCTGTTTTTCGGCAGCAGGGCCTCGACCTGCTTGATCTTCACCAGGGCATTGGTCTGGGCCGTGTCGGGATTGGTGTTCAAGCGCATATAAAGAGTGATGGTGCTGCTGCCCTGGCTGGTGCTGGAGGTCATATAGTCCAGACCCGGCACGCTGCCGAGCACCCGGCTGAGCGGCTGGGTGATATAACTTTGTACTGTCTGAGGACTGGCCCCGGGATAGGATGTACTCACCGTGAGCACGGTCGAAGTCAGTTTGGGATATTCGCGTACCGTAAGCTTGCTCAGTCCATACAGACCGAGCACGGCGATAACCGTGGCGAGCGTGACCGCCAATACGGGCCGGCGTATGAACAGATCGGTCCAGCGGCTGTTGCGAAGATTACTCATGATCAGTTCTCCACTAGGCCGGCAGGAGAGTTGAGCAAGTCCTTTGGCACGGGCACGATCTTGACATGGGCGCCCGGATAGAGTTTGACCTGACCGGCGATCACTACGGTTTGTCCGGCTTTCAAGCCTTGATCAATGGCCACCCAGTTGCCTTTTTCCACCCCTGTTTTGACATTGATTTGCTTGGCGATGCGGCCTTTGGGCGTGGTTTCGACGATGTATATAAAATTGCCATAGGTGTTATAGGTAATGGCAATTTTCGGGATCGCGATTACATGCCGCTTTTGCTTGAGTTGCAGACTCACCAGACCGAACATTCCGGGCCGCAGGCGTGCAGCGCTGTTATCTATCTTGGCTTCCACTGAAAACGTGCGGGTGGTGTTATTAATCGCTGCGCCAATAGCAGTGACCCGGCCGCTGAACTGCTGTCCTTTCATACCATCGATTCGAAACGTGACGCTATCACCTCGGCGAACGCGGCCCAGATCGCCTTGAGGAAGCTGGAATTGTACTCTTAGGGGATTCCATTGCTGAATATCTACAATTGGACTGCCAGGGGCCACATACTCGCCCAAGTTGGCCTGGCGGAGACCAAGATGGCCGTCGAAGGGCGCACGGATCTGCAAATTGCTGAGAGTGGCCTGATCTGCTTGAACTGCGGCCTGGGCCTCGCGATAGGCCGCTTCGGTACCTTGCAAGGCTGCCAGACTGGTTGCCTGACGGGCGTACAATCGACGCTGACGTTCCAGATTCTGGCGCGCATTCGTCAATCTAGCTTTGTCTGCCGCAAGTTTTGCGCGTGCAACATTATCGTTGATCTGTACCAGCAGCGCTCCTTTTTTCACTGTTTCGCCTGACTTGAAATACAGGCCGGTGATAATGCCCGGCGCTTGTGCCGTCAACATAGTGCCTTGCTCGGCCTCCAGCGTGGCGGTGGCCTGTAAGCGGGCAGGCCAGATCTCTGATTTGGCTTTAATAACCGATACAGTGACCGTCGGTGGCGGCATGTGTGCCAAAACCGCCAAAAACTTGCCTTTCATGACGGTGGTAAAACCAATGACTCCGCCATAAATGATCAGTACGAACAGGAGCATAAAGAACATGCGGCGGAAATAACGGACTTTGGGCGAGGCCATGGGAGGGGCTCCTCAAAGGTTGCCAGGGGTGATATGAAAATTAAAAAGGGTCATGGTTGACATCCGGCTTGCGCTTTGACAAGCGCCACCGCCTGATCACACAGGCGTTGCAGCGTCTGCTCGAGTGCCGCGTCGCTGTTCATTAGATCGGGAGCGTAGGCGCGAACGATATCGGGCTTGAGAAACAGGATCATACCCATGCCAATCAAGCTCAGCGCCAGCTGATTGACCGCATTTGCAGCCGTTTGCGAACCGCAATGACGGATAAGAAATGCGCGTAACTGTTCGAATCTGGGGCGGAAAAAATCCTGACATTCTCCCCCGATCAGGCCGCTTGGCTGAATTTGTTCGCGCATGAATAACATGTACCTTAAAGGCATGTGCGGATCGCGGGCCATCGCAAGCAAAGGGCGGTAGTAAGCCTCGATTCCAGCGCGCAAATCGACGTCTTCGGCAAGCATTTCCTGAGGGATTTCAGTCAGAGCAGCAGCGGGTTTCAATACTTCTCGATACAAGGAGGCCTTGTCGCCGAAGTAATAATTAATGGCAGCACCATTGACGCCGGCGGCCTGGCAGATTTCGCGCACCGATGCACGATTGAATCCTTTGGCGGCGAATATTTCCTCGGCCGCGGAAAGCAGGCGCTGCCGGGCTGAGTTGTCGCTGGGGGAATTCATATTCGTGAATCGGGTCCGGATTGGGTATCCGTATGTGAGCATACTGGAAGCATGGATTGCGATTCAAGCAATTGTTTGAAACGAGCGTATGAGTGGGTGTGGTTATGCACTATTTAACATAATATAGATTATGCGAACTAAGATTGGGGTTTCAAAACCAAGGAATCTTAACCTCACGCCTTTTGCAGCAACCACTCGGCGTAACCCAGATCTTCCGGGCGCGTTATTTTGATGTTGTCCGCACTGCCTTCGATAACGATTGGGGACAGTCCCATTAATTCCATGGCCGATGCTTCGTCGGTCACCGCCAGTCCATTGTCCGCCGCCTCGATCAATGCGCGTCTAAGCATATTAAGACGAAACATCTGTGGGGTTTGTGCATGCCAGAGCGTAGAACGGTCTACAGTGGATTCGATCCTGTTCCCCTCACCGACACGTTTGATGGTGTCTCGAGCTGGAACCGCCAGGATGCCTCCAACGGGATGATTGCTCGCCTGCGTCATCAGGCGTGCGAGATCACTGTCGGAAAGCAATGGACGCGCTGCATCATGCACTAGAACCCAGTCTTCATCGCTGGCGCGATGCGCTAGGAATTCAAGCGCGTTTCTGACGGAATCGGCGCGCTCTATACCTCCTTCAACCTGCATGACTCGAGGATCACGGGAACACTCTAGCGTTGGCCACCACGAATCGTTTTTCCCTATCGCTACTGCGATTCCACGGATTTCAGGATGGGAAGTGAAAAGATCAATCGTACGTTCAAGAACGCTTCGACCGTGCAAACTAAGATATTGCTTTGGACGATCGGCACCCATACGTCTGCCTACGCCAGCAGCGGGGATCACCACCCAGTATGACGACTTATTCACGGCGAACTCTTCCTTGATCCACTCAGGGGAACGACATCGAAATACAGGACGGCGTCACTTTGCTGAGCCGTTCGTCTTTGTGGATACATATTGATAGAAAGTATCGCCTTTTCTGATCATGCCAAGGCGACTACGGGCAAGTTCGTCTATCGCCGCCGTGCCGGTTTTAAGATCCTTTACTTGCGCGGCCAACGCTGAATCTCGATCCTCAAGCATGGCGTTTTGACGTTTCTGGATTGCAATTTCTTGACGTAAACGATAGACATTGCCCAGATTGCCTTGGCCAAACCATAGTTTGTACTGAAGCAGCACGAGAAGAGCAGTCAATATGAACGCGAGCCATTTCATTCGTTCAATGTTGCCAGGATGATACTCACAACGGTCATTTCAACGCTCGAAAACGGATCGTCCAGGGAAAACAGCGTCCTTTCCCAATTCTTCTTCGATGCGCATGAGTTGATTGTATTTTGCCACCCGGTCGGACCTTGACAGAGAACCTGTCTTGATCTGACCGGTCTGGGCGCCTACGGCTAAATCCGCAATTGTAATGTCTTCGGTTTCTCCAGAGCGGTGAGAGACCACAGCGGTATAACGAGCCTCGCGCGCCATGTGAATAGCTTCAAGAGTTTCCGTCAATGTCCCGATTTGGTTGACTTTTATGAGAATAGAGTTGGCCACGCGGTCGCGGATGCCCCGAGCGAGCAGTTCTGTGTTGGTAACGAATAGATCATCGCCGACCAATTGCACCTTGTCGCCCAGTTTCTCGGTGAGCAGCTTCCACCCATCCCAATCGTCTTCCGCCATGCCATCTTCAATGGACACGATCGGATAATCTTCTACCCAGGCGCCCAGATAGTCGCGAAAGCCCTCGGCATCATATCGCTTGCCTTCCGATGCGAGTACATAGGCACCATCGTGATAGAACTCCGTACTGGCGGCGTCCAGCGCGAGAGCGATGTCCTTGCCGGCCTCGAACCCGGCCAATTGTACTGCTTCCAGAATGGAGTGAATGGCGGCTTCGTTGGAAGAAAGGTTGGGAGCGAAGCCACCCTCGTCGCCGACGGCGGTGGACAGACCTTGTTTCTTTAAT
This sequence comes from Acidihalobacter sp., assembly GCA_027013225.1. Taxonomy (GTDB): domain Bacteria; phylum Pseudomonadota; class Gammaproteobacteria; order DSM-5130; family Acidihalobacteraceae; genus Acidihalobacter_A. Next base: position 19,508 of record JALUXU010000029.1, read on the forward strand.
ACGCTTTTAAGCGCATGGAACACTTCGGCCCCATAACGGATGGCCTCGCTCAAGGTGGGGGCGCCCAGAGGAACGATCATGAATTCTTGCAAATCGACATTATTGTCCGCATGCGCTCCACCATTGACGATGTTCATCATCGGCACGGGAAGAGTCAACGTGCCGTTTCCTGCCAGATATCGATACAAAGGCAAGCCCGCTTCTGCGGCAGAAGCTTTACTAAGCGCCAGGGACACGGCAAGAATGGCATTAGCGCCGAGGCGTGACTTGTTCGCCGTGCCATCGAGGGCGATCAGGCGCCGATCGATTTCCTCCTGCTCACGCGCTTCCAGGCCTAGCAGATCCTCTCGAATTTCTCCGTTTACGTGGGCGACAGCCTTGAGCACGCCTTTGCCACCATAGCGTTTCGGATCGTCGTCCCTGAGCTCGACCGCTTCGCGAGTCCCGGTCGAAGCGCCCGATGGCGCAGCCGCCCTGCCCCAGGCGCCAGTGGCTAGCCGGACATCGGCCTCAACGGTTGGATTGCCACGTGAATCAAGTATTTCGCGAGCAACTATATCAATAATTTCGGACACTTAGTTATTACTCCTGAGATATTTATTTAAATTAATCCAATGCTTGTTTTGATTTCACCACGGAATCGATGGCTTGCAGCATACGCAACAGTTCTTCGATTTTATCCAGCGGCCAAGAATTAGGGCCGTCGCTAAGCGCCTTGTCTGGTTCCGGATGCGTCTCCATGAAAACGCCAGAAACACCAGCAGCGACTGCGGCTCGCGCCAGTACGGGCACAAATTCGCGCTGGCCGCCGGAGGAGTCGCCCTTCCCGCCGGGTAATTGAACCGAATGCGTGGCATCGAAAACAACAGGACAGCCGGTTTCGCGCATGATAGCCACAGATCTCATATCGGACACGAGGTTGTTGTAACCGAAAGAGACTCCGCGTTCACACACCATGAGCTGCGTATTACCCGTTTCACGCGCTTTTGCCACCACATGGCGCATATCCCAAGGCGCAAGGAACTGACCTTTCTTGATGTTAACTGGAAGTCCCTGGCTAGCCACCTTGTGAATGAAATTCGTTTGTCGACACAGGAAGGCGGGCGTTTGCAGCACGTCCACCACAGAAGCCACTTCTTCCATGGGAGTGTCCTCGTGGACGTCTGTAAGTACTGGAACGCTGATATCGCGCTTCACCTTTTCCAGGATAGCCAACCCCTTTTCCAGACCAGGGCCACGGAAACTTTTGCCTGAGGAGCGGTTGGCCTTGTCAAACGAGGACTTGTATATCATGGGTAGAGCCAGCCGATCGGCGATTTCCTTAAGCCGCCCGGCGGTTTCCAAGGCCAGCATTTCGCTTTCGATGACACAAGGCCCTGCGATCAGGAACAAGGGTTTGTCTGGCCCCACCTCGAAACCACACAAATTCATGCCGCGCCCTCCTCGTTTTTGTTGATGTTATGTCGCGCTCTTGCTGCGCGTACGAAGCTACTAAACAAAGGATGTCCCTTACGTGGCGTCGACTTGAATTCCGGGTGAAACTGGCAGGCAAGAAACCAGGTATGATCTTCTATTTCAATGATCTCAACCAATGAGCCATCTGAGGCCGTGCCGGAAATCTTCAAGCCTGCTTTGGTCAGTTCATCGCGATAGACATTGTTGAATTCATAGCGATGGCGGTGCCTTTCTTCGATTACATCAGCGCCATAAACGCGGTGCGCCAAAGAGCCCGGCATCAGACAGCATTCCTGAGCGCCAAGACGCATGGTTCCACCGAGATCAGACTCTTTGCCTCGGCGTTCTATGCGGCCGGTATAATCCTGCCACTCGGTGATCAGTGCGATCACCGGATGCGGTGTGTCAGGATCGAATTCCGTGCTGCTTGCGCCTTCCAGTCCCGCAACGTGGCGAGCGTATTCGATCACCGCCACCTGCATACCCAAACAGATGCCGAGATAAGGCACATTGCTTTCTCTGGCGAACTGTACTGCTCTGATCTTGCCTTCGATACCACGCCTTCCAAATCCACCCGGCACCAAGATTGCATCCAGATCTTCGAGTTCTTCAGTGCCCTCCAATTCAATCTTTTCAGAATCGACATAGCGAATTTTGACCTTGGTCTGAGTGTGAATTCCGGCGTGTGTCAAGGCTTCGTTCAGGGATTTGTAGGATTCTTTCAAATCCACGTATTTTCCAACCATGCCGATGGTTACCTCGGCTTCCGGAAATTCCATGGCGCTAACCACGTTCTTCCAATCGGACAGATCGGCCGGCGGCGACTGCAGATGAAATTTTTTCATCACAAGTTCATCGAGTTTTTGGGCATGCAGCCACAGAGGAAGTTTGTAGATGTTATCCACATCGATGGCTGATATCACCGCCTTTTCCTCGACATTGGTGAACAGCGCGATCTTGCGGCGTTCGCCAACCGGCAGCGAATCGATGCTCCGACAAATCAGAATGTCAGGCTGAATTCCTATGGAACGCAGTTCCTTAACGGAGTGCTGCGTGGGTTTTGTTTTGATTTCCCCTGAAGTGGGCAGAAAAGGGACCAGAGTCAGATGTATGAAGAGTGCATTTTCGCGCCCGAGTTCCACGCCCATCTGGCGGATGGCTTCAAGAAAAGGCAGCGATTCTATATCACCCACCGTGCCGCCGATTTCCACCAGGGCAATATCGGCTTCTTCTGCACCCTCGCGGATCGAGCGTTTTATCTCGTCGGTAATATGGGGGATGACCTGCACCGTGCCGCCCAGATAATCGCCGCGCCGTTCCTTGCGGATAACGTTCTCGTATATCTGGCCGGTGGTAAAGTTATTTCGCGCGCTTGCCTTGAAGCTCACGAAACGCTCGTAATGCCCAAGATCAAGGTCAGTCTCCGCTCCATCGTCGGTAACATAGACCTCGCCATGCTGGAAGGGACTCATCGTGCCCGGATCCACATTGATGTAGGGGTCGAGTTTGAGCAGCGAAATCTTCAAGCCGCGCGCCTCCAGGATGGCTCCCAGAGAAGCAGCCGTTATACCTTTACCCAGCGAGGAAACCACGCCGCCGGTGATGAATACGAAACGTGTCATTGAAATGCGCCCAAGGAGAGAGTGAATGAGCCAGGCAGAAAACCGACGGGAGGCGAGTTTAGCAAACGCCCGGGGGTCTCACAATTTGAATGGATCATTGAGGAGCTGTTCAAGACTTGCTTCGCACGCGTTCATGAGAATCATCTCTGCCGGACGTTTCCGACGGTTTTGCCTTGTGGTCACCGGAATGGGTGAGATACAGCGCCAGACCGATCAAGGCGATGCCGCCGCCGAAGTAGAGCAAATCGAGCGCGTTGACGAATTTCATGTCCAGGGCGTACTCGAAAAATTTTACGATCAGGATCATCAACACTACTTTCCCAAGGCGTGTTTTTAGGTCGTCCAGTGTTTTTATAAAAAGCACGCGCGAGCCCATTTCTGAGTGTTCTGCCTGATCGATTTTACTGATGAAGAGTTCATACAGTCCAAGAGCGAAGATCAGGAGCACCGTGGCCAGAAGATACCCATCGAGAATCCCAACCACATGGGCGATGGTTGTTGCGCGCAATTTCGCGCGCGTCGCCTCCACGATGTCAGGGGATGCGTAATTCATCAAATGCACGATCATGTACCAGGTATCTACGGTGGCCATGTAAAACATGGCCAAGGCCGAGGCCAGACTGGCAAGCACGGCCGCCAGGACAGCCAGCCGGCTATTCCAGAGAAAACCTTCGAACGTGGTTTCAATCCATTTCATATCTGCTCCAGGAGATTTTTCAGGCGCAGGTATAATAATCTATTACTTCGATCAATCGCTCCCCGATATAGAGCAAGGGAATCCGATCTCGCCTCCACGGCGGAATACTGGCTTCCTGAAAAAGTTTTTTGAGTTCGCGGCGTTGCTGGCTGCCAGCGGGCCGACAGCGTTCCCCGCCGGTGCGAAAACGCACTGAAACCGGCATCCCGTCCCGCCAAGCGGAATCCAGATCCGTTTTTATTTCATCCCGGCCCAACAGGCGGCCGTCGGGTGGCAGCGTGATTGCGGGCGCTCCGGCTCTCCATAAAATCTTCAAGGCGGGATCATGCGGCGGTAGAGGCGGCATGGCATACAGAGTATCGCGATAGCGTCTGATTTCGCCGCCAGCCCAACGCAGCGAGGGATTGGCGTCTTCACTGGCCAGTAGCACATCCTCCCGCAATCGCTGCAGACGCTTGGCGGGCGGCATGGGCAAACCTTTGTCAAGCAGCCAGGAGCGAATCGCATTGTGCAGGCGCAACCGTTCCAGCCGCAGCAAAGCGCTCACTTGCAGAGTAGCAGGCTCAACTCCTGCGCATCTCAGCAAATCCATGCTTCCCAGGCTATGCAGCAGATGTTGGGTTTCCGCCTGCCTGTCAGCGGCGGCGGCAAGTTGCCTTTCCATCTGCGGCCAACGCGTTTGTAATACCGGCAAAATCTGGTGACGCAGAAAATTACGACGAGGCTCCAATGAGCGATTGGAGGGGTCTTCGATCCATTCTATTCCTTGCTCTCGCAACCAGGAACGCAAGGATTCAGGGGCGCAATCCAGTAAGGGGCGCGCATGCCAACCTGGTCCGAATGGTGTATATCTGGACATCGAGGCCATGCCTGCCGGGCCTGCGCCACGCAGCAATTGAAGCAGCAATGTTTCCGCCTGATCCCGCCGGTGATGTGCGGTCAAAAGCACGTCATGCGAGTGCATATGTTCCGCCAGAGCAGCATAACGTGCTTCTCGAGCGGCCGCTTCGAGCCCCTTCCCTGCCTTCTCGACCTGTACATGCGCGCAGACGAATTTCACTCCCAAACGGTTAGCGAAATCGGCGCAGGCCTTAGCCCATTGGGTGGCTTCGGCCTGAAGCGCGTGGTGGACATGTACGGCAAGAATCTCCCGACCGAGGCCATTGAGTTTTTTCAATGCCAGCAATAAGGCGGTCGAATCCGCGCCGCCACTGAAGCCGACCACCCAGCGTCCCTTGCCAGGACAACGCTTCAGCTCGGCTTCCAAGGTTTCGGGATAGAAGGTCGGCGCTTTTTCCGCACTTTTTACCATCAAGCCCATAAAACGCGGTTGCGGCCGCGCGCCTTGGCCTGATACAGGGCGCGGTCGGCACATTCGAGCAGTGAATTGCGGCAGTTGGCGCCATCGGACTTGCCGTCTGCGCAATGAACGGCACCAATACTCACAGAGAGCGGAAGGCTGCCATCCCCAAATGTCGTCTGGGGAATGGACTGTATCGAATAGCGTATGCGCTCCGCCGCTTCCTTACCTTCCTCAAGTGAAGTTTCTTTGAGCAAAACCAGGAACTCTTCTCCTCCCAAACGGCCGAAATCATCCCCTTCACGCAATTGTGCCCTCACCGCAGAGGCAAAATGGCGCAGTACCTCATCACCCTCGGCATGCCCGTAATGATCATTGAAATATTTGAAATGATCGAGATCCAACAGCAACAGGACGAAGGGGCGCCGATAGCGCCGCACGTCGGCAAGCGCGCTGTCAAGACATTCAAGAATGGTGCGGCGATTACAGATGCCAGTCAATTCATCGATGGTCGCGAGGCGTTCGAGCTTGCGCTCTAAATTACGCCGCTTGGTAATGTCGCGCCAAATGCCTTCGACGCCGACGAATTCGCCATCTTCGTCATATAACGCGCGAGTATTGATGGAAATATCGATCACACGACCGTCCTTGCGCACCATGCGTCCGGGAAAATCTTGCACGAATCCGTGCTTTAACACCGCCTCGCGTAAAGCTTCGCGTTCATCGGGGTGGGGGTAGAAATCCGCCGCCGGTCGGCCCACGATTTCTTCCGGTTCATAGCCAAGGATGTGGCGCACGGCCGGGCAGACCATGCGGGTGATGCCATTGGCGTCCGCTCGATAAAACACATCTTGCATGTTCTCCAGCATGCTACGGAACATCTCATCGCTCTCGCGAAGGCGATCTTCCATTTTAGACCGCGCCGTCATGTCGAGAAACGTGGTGGCCAGCCCTTGTTCGTCTCCGAGATGAACAGGGGCGCTGGTTACGGCCAAAACCCGTAAATTGCCGCGACAGGTATGGATGCGCAGCTCCGTGGTTGGATTGCCGCGTGAGTCCGCTTCGAGCTTGCGAATACGGGCATCGATACGGGGCTGATCTTGTACATGGATAAATTCCATGACCGAATGACCGATAACTTGCTCCGCCGCCTCCGCCTCGAACAGGCGCATGGCCGCTGGATTGGCGTAGCGAATGATATTTCCGATGAAGATCACCACGCCCGCGGAGAGCAGATCGAGAGTTGAAAGCTGGGGAGCGGGACAATCGGCCATGACTCAATGTCCTAATGGAGAGCACTGTAATCCATTAGTTTCTTATAGCGCCTTTCGAGCAAATCGTCCAACGAAACAGCGCTCAACGTATCCAGCGCTTTGGAGAGGGATGCGCCCAGGCGCTCGGCCATAACTCGAGGGCTCCTATGCGCTCCGCCCGCAGGTTCCGGCACGACTTCGTCAATGAGACCCAAGGCCTGCAGGCGATCGGAAGTGATTCCAAGCGCCTCCGCCGCTTCGGGCGCCTTCTCGGCGCTTTTCCAGAGAATGGAAGCGCATCCTTCGGGTGAAATGACGGAATAGGTGCTGTATTGCAGCATCATTACATGGTCTCCCACGCCGATGGCCAATGCTCCGCCGGAACCGCCTTCGCCGATGACCATACACACGATGGGCACCCGCAATTTTGACATTTCGAGCAAATTTCTGGCGATGGCTTCACTCTGTCCACGCTCCTCGGCGCCAATCCCTGGATAAGCGCCGGGCGTGTCGATGAACGTCGCTACCGGCAGAGAGAAGCGTTCGGCCATTTTCATCAGACGCAGAGCCTTGCGATATCCTTCTGGCCTTGGCATCCCGAAATTACGGCGCACTTTCTCCTTGGTATCCCGCCCCTTCTGATGCCCAATAACCATCACTGGTCGACCGCGAAAGCGCGCAAGTCCGCCAACGATGGCAGGATCATCGGCAAACGCGCGATCTCCGGCAAGTTCTTGGAAATCGCTGAACAGGTACCCTACGTAATCAAGTGTGTAAGGGCGGCGAGGATGGCGTGCCAGTTGGGCGATCTGCCAAGGCGCGAGTTTCGAAAAGATGGATTGCGTCAACGCATCCACTTTTTTTTCTAGCTTTTCGATTTCTTCTCCGAGATTGATGTCGTTATCATTATCCACAAGCCGCAGCTCGTCAATCTTGACCTTTAATTCGGCAATGGGTTGTTCAAAATCCAAAAATTCAGGGTTCATGAGACAAGTGATCCTTGCATGGGGAAACGCCACGATTCTACGTGACTTGACATGCGATTGAACAGTTGATGCAATCTCGCCATAACGCCAGGAAAGATGAAAATATGGCGTGCAGGCTACTCCGCCAAGTATAAATGAGCAGATTCCACTCTTCCGATTGGTTCCAAAAGGTGCGGAATCGCGCACTGCCGGTCGTCAGGGCGAATAGCGCAAATCCACATGGGTTTTGCCCAACAAGAGCCGCAGACGATGCAGCAGCTCGTCGGAGGGTCTCACTTGCCACTCATCGCCAAGCCGAAGGCGGGCATGCGCATGCCGATTGCGATAGCGGATTTCGATCGGGCAGCCGGTTTGCCGGAACGGCTTCAATACCTGTTCGAGCGTCGTGACGATTTCATCGCATGGACCCTCGTTATGGAGGATGAGCTCGAGCTTTTTCGCATATTTGGCTCGCGCCTGATCAATGTTATAGAGGCGGCGTGCTGTAACGCGTTGGCGGCCATTGAAGCTATCAATGCTCAAGGCCGCCTCGATTACCAGTAAAGTATCCATCACCAACAGGTCGGCGTAGGTCTGATATTCCTCTCCGAACAACCCGATTTCTATGCGGCCGCTACGATCATCCAGAGTGACGAAGGCGAACTTACCCTTGTTGCCCGTGCGTGCGGATAAAGCCACAACCAAACCGGCAATGACGATGTTTTTTTCCTTTCGATCCGACGGCCCGCTCGTGCCACCGTCCTGCTCTTGTAAATAGGTTTCGATGGGGGCTGTGACGATGTGACGCAGTTCCTGTGCATAACGATCGATAGGATGGCCAGTGAGATAGATTCCCAAGGTTTCCTTTTCCAGACGCAAACGCTCTTCATCGGACCATTCATCAACGGCTAGATTGCTATTGTCAAAACCCGATGGTTGTAACATCCCGAACAAGTCCTCTTGCCCAAGAGTGGCGTCACGCCGATACTGGTCGGCCGCCTGGAGAGCCTCTGGTAACTGCGCCATCAAGAGAGCTCGGCTGTTTGCCAGGGCATCGAGCGCCCCGGCCTTGATCAGCGCCTCCAACACTCTCTTGTTGACCTTCTGCCCGGTCACTCTCCGGCAAAGATCGTTGAGGTCCGTATAGATCTCGCCTTGATCGCGTTCCTCCAGAATAGCGGAGATCGCCGATTCGCCCACTCCCTTGATCGCCCCCAATCCGTAGAGAATCGTACTTTGATCGCGCACCGTGAACCGATATTCGGAACGGTTGATGTCCGGCGGTTCGACCTTGAGTCCCAGTCGGCGGCATTCTTCGATCAATGTCACTACTTTGTCGGTATTGTCCATGTCCGCGGACAATACCGCCGCCATGAAAGCGGCCGGATAGTGTGCTTTGAGCCAGGCCGTCTGATAGGACAAAAGCGCATAGGCAGCCGAATGGGATTTGTTAAAGCCATACCCTGCGAATTTTTCCATGAGGTCGAAGATATGGGTGGCCACCTTTGCATCGACGCCGTTGGCTATCGCCCCCTGGGTGAATATCTCGCGCTGCTTGGCCATCTCCTCCGGCTTCTTCTTGCCCATGGCGCGCCGCAGTATATCGGCGCCTCCCAGCGTATAACCGGCCAATACCTGGGCGATTTGCATGACCTGCTCCTGATACAGAATCACCCCATAGGTCGGTTTGAGTATGGTCTCCAGCGCCGGATGCGGATATTCAACCTTCGCCAGACCATGTTTACGGTTGATGAAATCATCCACCATGCCCGATTGCAACGGGCCGGGACGATAGAGTGCGACCAATGCAACGATGTCTTCAAAGTGATCCGGTTTCAGGCGTTTGATAAGCTCCTGCATGCCACTGGATTCCAACTGGAATACTGCAATGGTCTGATGCCGTTTGAGCAGTTCGTAAGTGGCCTCGTCGTCCAGAGGCAAGGCATTGATATCAAGAGGAGGCGTGTCTTTTGTCTGTAGTCGACGGATGTTCTGAACCGCCCAGTCGATGATGGTGAGGGTGCGTAGCCCAAGAAAATCGAACTTGACAAGGCCAATGGCCTCCACATCATCCTTGTCGAGTTGAGTGACCAGATTTTTACCGCCTTCCTCACAATACAGAGGCGTGAAATCGGTCAATGCGCTCGGCGCGATGACGACGCCGCCGGCATGTTTTCCGGCATTGCGCGCCAATCCCTCCAGATGGCGAGCCAGATCGATCAGCGTCGCCACTTCTTCGTCTTCTTCGTAAGCGCGCCTTAGTTCCCCCTCGGACAACGCTTTATCCAAGGTCATGCCAAGCTCGAAAGGAATCAACTTGGCGATTCTGTCGACAAATCCGTAGGGATAGCCCAATACCCGACCGACATCACGAACCACCGCCTTGGCCGCCATGCTTCCATAAGTGATGATTTGGGAGACTTGATCACGCCCGTAACGATCTGCCACGTATTCAATGACACGATCCCTGCCCTCCATGCAAAAATCGACATCGAAATCGGGCATGGAGATACGTTCAGGGTTAAGAAAACGCTCGAACAAGAGATCGTAACGGATTGGATCCAGATCAGTAATCCTCAATGAATAAGCGACCAGCGACCCAGCTCCAGAGCCACGTCCGGGGCCTACGGGAATGCCGTTTTGCTTGGACCAATGAATGAAATCGGCCACGATAAGAAAATAGCCGGGAAAGCCCATTTCGATGATGACATCCAGTTCACGCTGCAAGCGTTCCCAATAAGGCGCGCAACGGGATTCATAACCCTTGGCATTCTGGTCGAAGGTGCTCGCCAGGCGCGTTTTGAGTCCTTCTTCTGCTTGTTGACGCAAATACGAAGCCGTATCCATGCCGGAAGGCACAGGAAATTCAGGCAACACCGTTTTACCGAAATTCAGGCGCACATTGCAGCGCTTGGCGATTTCAACGCTGTTGGCCAGGGCTTCAGGCACGTCCTCGAACAAAACCTGCATTTCTTCAGCAGAGCGCAGATATTGCTGTTCCGTGTACCGGCGCTTTCGTTTGGGATTGGCCAATACTTCGCCGTCATGAATACACACCCGCGCCTCATGTGCCTCGAATTCATCTTTGGCGAGAAAACGCACGTCGTTGGTAGCCACCACCGGGGTTTCCGTAGACGCTGCAAGGGCTATGGCCGCATGGAGATGGGCTTCGTCCCCCTCGCGTCCCGTCCGTTGTATTTCGAGGTAGAAGCGGTCGGGAAACATCTGTTTCCATTGATCGAGCAGCGATTCCGCCGCATCTTCCCTGCCTTGCAATAGAGCGCGGCCGATATCACCTCGGGAAGCGCCTGATAAAGCGATCAATCCATCGCTGGCCAAAGATAGCCATTCATAGTCAATCATCGGCGTGCCTGCATGCTGACCTTCGAGGTAAGCGCGGGAAATCAGGCGGGTGAGATTGCGATAGCCATTTTCATCCTGGCATAGCAACAGCAATCTTGACGGCGGTTCATCCGAAGTCGAGGTGGAATCTGGCGAACGTCGGATGAGTGTGTCTACCCCGATAATCGGCTTGATTCCTTGACGCATGGCCGCTCGGTAGAATTTCACCATGGCGAACAGATTGCTCTGATCAGTCATGGCCACAGCCGGCAATCCCAACTCGACGAGGCGTTGCATGAGTTTTGGAATCCGGATCACGCTGTCGACAAGCGAATATTCCGTGTGCAAGGACAAATGAACAAAACCTGGTTGCATGCGGCTCTCTGGAAACAAATGGAATAAAAGCCTTGCAGCCCCGAGTACCTCACTGATGTGAGGAACAAGCCGTTAAAATATTAAGCAGGGTGCAGCGCATGCTGCCCCCCTGAAGTCCAAGGCGCAAGATTGGAAGCGTACTCGCGTCTGCGAAAAAGGCATTCGGGCTGCTGTTCCAATAGTTTACACAAAGGAGCGTTTCAGTTGATCAAGGATTACTTTCACGGTTTTATCGCCGTGCTGCGCGCTCTTGGCATGGTGTGGAAACCCCGCCTGAGGCGCTTCATCCTCATCCCCTTGTTACTGAACACGGTGATATTCGCCGTTGCCATCGGCGGGCTTTCGTATCTGATCGAGAAGCTGATGCTAAGCTATATTCCACAAGGGCTGCTGTGGCTACAATGGCTGCTGTGGCCCTTGCTACTCGCGGCATTCGCTCTTGCAGTTTTATTTACATTTTCATTGCTTGCAAACTTCATCGCCGGCCCGTTTACAGGGTTGTTGGCCGAACAGGTGGAAAAACAACTCACGGGTAGGCCGCTTCCTTCAGTTCAAGGTATCTCTGTAAATCTGCGCGGCGCTTTTGTGGGCCTGAAAACGCAGACGGCGACACTGCTTTATATTCTGATCTGCGCTATCCCATTGTTTTTGTTGAGTTTTATTCCATTTTCCGCTTTATGGTTGCCGTTTCTTTGGTTTCTTTTCTCGTCTTGGATGTTGGCGCTGGGATACCTGGCTATCCCCGCCGGCAATCATCAGCTGACGTTCTCACAAATACGTGCTCTAGCCAGAAAGCGTCGCGCCCTCGTGTTCGGCATGGGTACGGCAATGAGCCTGTTGACCTTTCTGCCCTTGTTCAATTTTTTCGCTTTAAATGTCGGTACCATTGCGGCGACCCTGTTGTGGAGCGAACAACTCAAGAACCTTGCAGCTAAGAATGTTTTGTGATATTAGGACTCTTAAGGGGATCTCTAAAAATTCACCGCCGAACGTGGAGATCATAGGGTCACCGAAAGCGAACGAGAGCCAAGCGATGCAGCCCGGATTCTTCGACCTTGATGAACGCCACGAGCAACTGGAAAAGCTGGGTGACCCACTGCCGGAACTGGCCCGTGTGGTCGACTGGGAAAGTTTCCGCCCGGTGCTTGAAAAAGCGCATCAGAAAGAGCGCAAGAGCAATGCCGGTCGCAAACCGTTCGACGGGGTGCTGATGTTCAAGGTGTTGGTGTTGCAACACTTCTACACTCTGGCCGATGACCAGACGGAGTATCAAATCCGCGACCGTCACTCCTTCTGCCGCTTCCTGGGATTGCCGCCTGAAGGGAAAGTGCCGGACGTCAAGACCCTCTGGCTGTTCCGAGAGCGGCTGAAAGCGCTGGGGTTGGTCAAGGAGCTGTTCGCCGAACTGATGGTGCAAATCGAGATGGCCGGCTACATCCCGCGGCGCGGACAAATAGAGGTTCCCTTAATTCACAATCTTTTTCAATTCCTGGTTACCATAAGCCCCATCAGCGTAAGGAAAGTTCCAACATGAGCCAATCTTTAAATTTCGCCCGGCATGGCGACAAGCAAAATTCAGAATTTTTTGAAACCTATCTTCAACGCTTACTTGAAGAACGTGATCGTGTCGGATTGACGGATCTGATCCGCGAAATCGATGCATTGATGATTACGGTTGAACCGGGGCATTCTCTCGCCTATCTGGCCGAACTCTCGCTGATGACCCCTTATCATTATCTGGTTACGCTAGAAAGCGAAAGCCACTTCACTCATCTCATGCGCATCGACTTGGAAAGTCCAGACCTGCTGGTGCGGGAAGTCAAGGATCCGACCACCCGTGGAATCTTTCGCAGTCTCAACGAGGTCTATCCGGTCGGCCACCATAAACCTTACAGCCGCTACATGGGCGAAATCGTGCGTGTTCGCAATCTGCATGAGGTGGTCAAACTACAACGCGATCGCGAAATCCGTTTCTTTAACGCTGACGAGGTGCGCAAGCTCGAACTGCCCGGTAATCTTGCCGTATGCAAGCCCTCGCCTTATACCCACAACATCGTCGCTTACATGGAACGCGAACCAGAGGATATGCGGGTCTATGCCCTGGGCGTCAGCCGCATCGATATGGCGGCTCAAGAAGCATATGAAGCCGCCAAGGAGTTGCAATACAAGCTCGGCATCCATACCCTGCTGCAGCCTATCGACCATCTGGCGACACGCATCTACAGTCAGAACCGTGAAGTGGCCATCCTCGAATATCTTTCCTTGTCGAGCTATTACTATTGGGGCTCATACGACATCAAGGATCAGAACTCCTCGACCAATGTTACCAAAAGCATTCATTACGCGAAGGAAGCCAAGAGTCCTGCCAAGGTTTTCACAGCCAACAATACCCCTTATTTTGTCAATCATCTGGACGGCCTGCCTTCTCCCACCGAGACATTCGTTCGCAACTATGGCCCACGTTTGCACCATATCGCTGTAAGCGTGAGTGATGGCGAGACCGCCGGTATGGAAAACATCGATTTTGTGGTCAAGTCCATCGCCGACCAAGGTAAAGATTTTCTTCTCGATGTCATCGGCTCCAAGGAAGAAGGCCTGAAACAGATTTTCTCGAGCGCTTCCGAGCATTCGTCGCTGATTATTGAATATGTACAACGCTTCGGAGAATTCGACGGCTTTTTTGCCCGCGACAATGTCGCGGAGCTCACGCGCGCAGCGGGCGTGGAAGAATCCTTGAAGGAGCTCGATGCCAAATCGCGGCGCTGAGAATTGGCCCGAAATCTAGTCCTGCCCCAAGAACCTGGCAATCCGCTCAACACCTTCGTGCAATTGCTCCAAAGAAGTGGTATAGGCAAAGCGTACATGCTGGCTGGCGCCAAAACTGCCAAAATCAATCCCTGGAGTAATTGCCACGCCGGCTTCCTTGAGCAAGCGCCGCGACAATTCCATGCTATCGATGCCTAGACGTTCACAGTTGGCATAAAGATAGAAGGCACCTTCCGGCGTGACCGGGATATCGAACCCCAGCTCGCGCAAGGCAGGTAACAGAAAATCCTTTCTTTGCCCGAATGTTTCACGGCGTTTTTCGAAAATGGCCTCAGCTTCTGGGGTAAACGCCGCCAACGCAGCGTGCTGCGCAGGTGTTGGCGCACAGATAAAAATATTTTGTTGCAGTTTTTCCAGCATTCTTACGTATGCCGGAGGGGCAACGATCCATCCCAGGCGCCATCCAGTCATACCAAAGTATTTTGAAAAACTATTGATTACGAAGACTTCGTCGGAAAAAGCGAGTGCCGTGCGCGCTTGTTTCCCGTAAACCAGACCGTGGTAGATTTCGTCGACGATCAAAAATCCCTTTTGACGACGCGCATATTCGATCATGGCCTCGAGCTCTTCTTCATCTATGATCGTGCCGGTGGGATTGGCCGGAGAGGCAACGAGTGCCGCGACGGTCGAACGGGTCCAATGGGCGCGCAGAATCTCGGCTGTGAGTTGGTATCGAGTGTCACGATGAACCGCCACATTGCGGCCATGGCCTTCGAATAAACGCACAAAATGCCGGTTGCATGGGTAGCCAGGATCGGTCATCAGCACTTCGTCGCCAATATCGACCAGTACGCCCAATACCAGTTGCAGCGCGCCTGAGGCGCCGCAAGTGACGATGATGCGGGAAGGATCGACATCGACCTCATAGCGTCTTCGATAATGACCCGCTATGGCTTCGCGCAGTGCCGGCAATCCCAATGCGGGGCTGTATCCTGTATAACCTTGTGCCAGCGCTTCCTGACCGGCACGGATAATGGGAGATGCCGTGGGGAAATCGGGTTCCCCGACTTCCATGTGGATGATCGTTTCCCCCATCGCTTCCAGTTGCTTGGCTTTTGCCAGCAACTCCATGACATGAAACGGCGCGATGTCTTCCGCGCGGCGCGCAAGATGCCAGGCGTCGGGTTTTTTCATTTCCGGCGTTTCGCGTGGCGCATTACGCGCGCACGGCTGCGTTCCTGCCTGGGCGTCAGCACGTTGCGCTTACCCGCATAGGGATTCTCACCGGTCTTGAACTCCAGTACGACGGGTGTACCGACAAGTTTAAACGCGCGTCTGAAACCATTGGCCAAATAACGTTTGTAATCACCGGACAAGCGTTCAGTCTGATTGCCGTGAATAACGATGGTAAAGGGACGGTGGCCGCCAAGATGGGCATACCTCAATTTGATTCTCCGTCCTCTGGACATGGGCGGCTGATGCGCTTCCACCAAACCTTCGAGCACGCGGTTAAGCTGAGAAGTGCCGACTTCGCGATGCACGCTGGCATAAGCCTCGTGAATGGCGGGGAACAGATTGCCCACGCCGGTTCCATGCAAGGCCGAGATGAAATGCCGTTCCGCGAAATCCAGAAACGCAAGCTTGAGGTCAAGGCCGCGACGGACCGATGCGCGTTGTTCGGGACTCAAATGATCCCATTTGTTAATGGCCACGATCAGCGCCGCGCCCGCATCTACTATCAATCCCAGCAAATGGGCGTCCTGTTCGCTGATCCCTGTTTTTGCATCCAATACCAGAACGACCACATCGGCACGCCTTATGGTATCGAGCGTTTTTACGACGCTGAATTTTTCCACCGTCTCATTGATTTTGGCCCTGCGTCTGACCCCCGCCGTATCGATTAGCGTATAGGCTTGCCCATCGCGCTCGAAAGGCACGTCTATGGTATCCCGGGTGGTTCCCGGATGATCGAAAACTACTACGCGTTCCTCGCCCAGTATCCGGTTTATCAGGGTGGACTTGCCTACATTCGGACGGCCAACGAAAGCGATACGAATGCGCGCGTCTGCGCGGGTCTCTTCCATACCATCCACATTTTCGCCACTGCGCTCGGGCACGATGGCATCGATCATCTCTTCGATGCCTGCCCCGCCCTGCCGGGCAGATATGAGCCGCGGCTCCCCTAAACCCAAACGGGCCGCTTCCGCCAATGCCATGTTGCGATCTGCACAATCGGATTTGTTTATTGCCAGCGTGACTGGTTTTCCCAGGATGCGCAGCTCATGGGCAAGCTCTTCATCCCCCGCCGTGATTCCGGCTTGGCCATCGAGCAAAAAAATGATGTGCGACGCCTCCTCCATGGCCAGACGGCTCTGTTTCCGCATGAGCGCATCCAGCGTATCGCTTTCCTCGCCCAGGCCGCCGGTATCCACCACCATATACCGACCCTGCCCTATCCGCCCCAATCCATATTTTCTGTCACGGGTAAGCCCTGGAATATCCGCTACCAGAGCATCTCGAGATCGAGTCAAGCGGTTGAACAGGGTCGACTTGCCGACGTTTGGCCGGCCAACAAGGGCGATAACCGTCTGCATTAATTCACCCATTCAACTCAGTTTTTATATCGAAGGTGCAAGCGTATGACTGTGGCATGGTTGCCGCACTGCAATCATGGCAATCCAAACTGAAGAGAATTGGATTGAATACTCGCGTTAGGATGGTTTTCCCCCGCGATACGATAGGCGGCCAGCGTGCCTCCAGCGGTTTGTACGAAAACCGAATCGCCGACAACGATCGGCGCGGCCTGAATACCGCCAGAACCCACGTGTTCGCGGGCAACGATACGACCATCGCTGGCGGAGAGCCATTGCAGATAGCCTGCATAATCTCCTACAACGACATACCTCTCACCCACTACGCTGGGAGCGGTGACGACACGGTAATGCAAAGCGTCCTGTTTCCATAAAGACGCCCCATTAGCCCGATCCAGCGCCCAAATATCACTGTTGGAAGCGGCAACGAAAACAGCCGAGGAATTGGCCGCCACACCTGCGTAAGAAGACATCGGATGCGACCATAAAATCTGACCATTGCTGGACTGCACGGCAATTGCCCGCCCATGGTAACCCGCCGCATAGATTGTATCTCCACTGGCTGAAACGGCGATTTTTCCATCCACATCCACCAGTTGCTGCAAGGCTCCAACGCCGCTAGGCTCCCCAACGATTACCTGCCACAGCGGTGCTCCACTGGAAAGCGAATAAGCAGCGAGTTTGCCATTTGAGAATCCACTCAAAACGGTTGAACTGCCCACTACCAGGGGCTGGTTTTTGCCTCTCAGAATCAGGTTGGGAATTTGTCTGTGGTGGCTCCAGAGGATGTTGCCAGTCGAGACATCGATCGCGTACAGGCCGCCATCGTTGGTGTGAGCCAAGACCTCGCCAAGAGCCGCCTCGGAGACGGACATGACTTCACTTGAAAGCTGGGTCTTCCAGACGATGCTGCGCGACTTGAGCGAGATGCCAAGAATTTTGCCGTCCTGAGCGCCCACGAAGAGCATGCCGCCACCTCCACTCACCCCTCCCACGAGCTTGTGCTTGGTGGCCATGCGCCAAATCTGCGAGCCGTTCGCAAGAGAATATGCCGCCACAATGCCTGCGTGATCGGCAGCATAGAGAGTCTTGCCGGAAACGTAGGGATGAAGATGGATGAAGTAACCGCCATTGCCGTCTCCGATATGGGTCGACCACAGTTGATGTACCTGCAAACTCGTTTTGATGGGCTGCAATGCAGCCGGTGGGCGTGTGTTTTGAGGGCCGCCACAAGCCGTCAACCCAAGGATGCCTAATAGCAAGCCAGCCAGTGATAATGTACGAACATTCGATAACTTCATGGTTTTCCCCCGGCAGAAACCGGCAAATCAGCGATTTTCCATCGCAAAAGTTCGGTGGGTAAGCCATTCAGTTTTGATATGGCCATTGCATCTTCATAAGCAGTCCGTGCTTTTGCGGACTGCCCTTTCGCTTCCCAGGCATCGCCCTGCAATGTTTTAATCATGGGCAAATAGGCACTTGGTAGTTTGGCGTTCAACAAGGCCATGGCGGCATCTGGCCGATCCTGGGCAAGCCGCACCTGAGCAAGCCGCAAGATAGCAAGTTGTCTAAGAAGTGGTTCCGAGGCATGTTTCTTCACCCACAGTAATGCGCTCGCTGCCTCTTTGAGTCGGTTTCTCTCCACAAAGCGCTTCGCCATAAGCAACTGCCCCAGAGCCGCGTACGGCGTTTGAGCGTAGTCGTTCTTGAGCGATCGGGCATCCAGCTGAATGGCTTTGGCATCCTTACGATGCATCGCCTCGAGCAGGCGATTATATAAGTTCGAAGCCTTGTATTCCTGCTGAATACGATAATGGCTCCATATCTGCCACCCTCCCAGTCCCGAACCAAGGAGAATCAGCAACAGCAAGATCCATCGGCCATAGATAGAAAGCCAGTGCTTGATGCGTTCGAAATCTTCATCTTCCGTCATGTAAGATTCAACCTTCAGAAAAGTAGAAAAACGGTACCGCCATTCTTACTTCACGCCCGCCTCGCCAGCCTTTCCTGGAGCCGAGAAATTCTCAGGCGATGGCCGATGGCGCGCCAATTCCAACAACAACTCGCTGCGGGGCACCTGTTTTTGCATGGATTCTCCCCGCAATCGGCGAACGGTAACGTAATCACTGGCAAGCTCATCCACTCCAATGATCAATGCCACTTCAGCGCCGCTGCGATCGGCGCGTTTCATCTGGGCTTTCAATCCCCCTTCGCCACAATGGACGAGTATCCGCAGATCGGGCCGTGACTGGCGTATGCTCTCAGCTATATGTAATGCGTGCCGGCGTTCCGCGGTGCCCTGACTGAGCACATACACGTCTGGCGGGGGAATTTCCGGCAAAAGAGCTTGCGATTCCAATAGGGCCAACAGACGCTCCATGCCCATGGCGAATCCACAGGCCGGGGTGGGACGTCCACCCATTTGTTCTACCAAGCTGTCATAGCGCCCGCCTGCACAGACAGTGCCTTGCGCTCCCAGTTCATTGCTGATCCACTCGAACACGGTGCGGGAATAATAATCCAAGCCTCTCACCAGCCGGGGATTGATCGTATAATCAATCCCCGCCATATCCAATATTCCACAGACTCCTTCGAAATGTTCCCGCGACTCGGCGTCGAGTGCTGCAAGCAATTGCGGCGCCTCTTTCAAGACCTCGCGGGTTCCAGCATCTTTGCTATCCAGTACTCGCAAAGGGTTGGTCTTTAGTCTTCGCCTGCTATCTTCATCTAAGCGATCGGCGTGACGATACAAATAATCCTGCAGCTGTTTCCGGTAGCGTTCCCGGGCTTCTTGACTGCCCAGCGAATTGATTTCCAGACGCAGGTTCTTTATGCCGAGCGCCTTCCATAGGCGAGCTGACATGAGTATTAGCTCGGCATCGATATCCGGCCCAGTCATGCCGAATGTTTCTACTCCTACCTGGTGGAACTGGCGATAGCGTCCTTTCTGTGGCCGTTCATGACGGAACATTGGCCCTGAATACCATAATCTGACCAATTGATTATGCAAGAAGCCATGCTCGATACCGGAACGCACACAGCCAGCCGTGCCTTCGGGGCGTAATGTCAGGCTGTCGCCATTACGATCCTCGAAAGTGTACATCTCTTTTTCCACGATATCGGTTACCGCACCGATGGAACGGGCGAACAGTTCTGTCTTTTCAACGATGGGCAAGCGAATCCTGCGATAGCCGTAACTTTCCACGAGCATGCGAATCTGGGCTTCAAGCCACGACCAATGAATCTCCGTTTCGGGCAAGATATCATGCATGCCGCGGATCGACTGAATGCGCTTTACCATATGATTCCTTTGGGTTTTTCTGCCTGTAGGCTTAAGGTTGGATCTTGCCGTCTGGCAAAATGACGAATCGGGCCGTTCGATTGGGTTGTATATAAGCCGAGTCGTCGATTGAATTGCCGCTCAAAAACAGACTAACGCCTCGTGCATTTCCCAATATTACCGAATAAGGAAGGGAACCGTTCAATTCCCGATGAGTGCCCGCATTGAACAGCCCCCGCATCAAGACATGGCCTTTTGCGTCAGTCACTTGAATCCAACTTTTTCTGGTAATTTTCACTTGCAAGGACGATGCAGCCTTCCCATTCTGTGCAGGAGCCTGATTGATGGAATTGGTATCAGATTGAGGAAGAAATGACGCCGAAGCATGCGCTTGCGACGAACTGTTTTCAGATTGGGCGGCCATCGCGCCCGATGGCGAGGCTTCTTTCAGAGGAGCGATTGGTGTCGCCGAATGCTGACCATTCACTATTCGCATTCGGCTAATGCCGGCATTGCTGGCGCTGGAAGACATTGCTGGGTTAACGCCAGACAAAGTGATTGTTGGGGCGGTTCTCGCTGTAGGAGTTGACGTACCCGCTATCCGGCTTGCTGATTTTTCAAGAACGCTTGCAGGTATGGCTTCGTGTTTTGGGCGCGTCAACCACCAAGCCGACAGACCAATAAGCAGGAGTATGATGAAACCCGCGAAAAGAGGAGCCCAGCGATTGCCTGGAGCTTGGTAGCTAAAATCACGTTTAGGGGTCGCAGATTCCCTGGCGGGGAATCCCCCGGAGCTTACCACGGATTCATCGTGAGGGGGTGCTAGTGTTTCAGGTTGTATGCCGACAAGATGAGCGTAATGGCGTATATATCCCTTGACGAAAACAGGTTCTGGTAGATGTTCCCGGTCGCCATTTTCGAGGGCGATGACAAGGGATTTGTCCAGATGTAGCGCTTGTGCCACCTCTTCAACGCTCATGGAGTTGGCTTCTCGCGCGGCCCGCAAACGGGCGCCTATGGACGGGCTGTTTTCAGTCTTTTCAGGCACCTCCTCCGCCGATTCTTTATTGGCTTGTATTTTTTCACTCATGCGCCACCGTCGAGCAATTTTTTGGCTTCCGGCGAATCCGGATATTGACGATACAGAGTGCGAGCGCATTGGGTGGCGCCACTGATGTCCCCCACATGACGTTTCACCTCGATGCAAAGCCCAAGCAAAGGCGGCCAATCGATAACCTGGCTGCTTGCCTGCTTAAGATAGCTATTGGCTTTCTTCCAGTCGCCTTCATCAGTGGCGAGCTTGATCAGGCCGTAGAGTGCGGGGCGAAAGTTTGGCGAGGCGACCAAAGCCTTGCGGAATGCCTTTTCGGCAGCGGTTTGGTTGCCTTGCTGCAGATAGCAGAATCCGGAGTTGGCATAAGCGACTTGCGGGGTTGCATAGAGGGGGTTGGTCACAGCGGCTTTGAATTGAGTCTGAGCCTCGGCATACTGCTTTTGTTGACATAGGAATACACCGAAATTGTTATGCGCATCGGAATTTTTCGGGTCGAGCTGCAATGCTTTTTCATAATACAGCTTGGCCTTCGCGTTTTCACCGAAGTTTTGCATCATCAGCGCATAGGCATAATTGACGGTTGATGAGTCAGGATATTGGGAAAGGGCCAGCTTGAGTTTTTCATAAGCGCGTTGGCGATTTCCCGATCGCAAGTAATCGATGCCAAGCTGAGCGTTGATCAGGGCCGCCTTGTGTAAACGCTGTTGATCACTGTTGGGATGAGATATCGGTTGCGTAGCGCATCCTGCCAAGGACACAATGGCCCCCAGTATGATCAGTTTTAACAAGGTTCCACGCATCATCTCAGCCTCTCACCAAGGCGGTCAAAACGCTCTTTTCGGCGACTCCGATCTATTACCTTGCCAGCCAACTGACCACAAGCCGCGTCGATGTCTTCGCCTCGCGTCTTGCGGGTGATGGTATGCAGACCGCTCGCTATGAGAATTTCTCTGAAACGATCGATAGACCCTGGATCAGATCGCTGGAAACGGGTCTGGGGAAATGGATTGAACGGAATCAGATTGATTTTGGAGGGAATGTCGCGCAATAGACGAACGAGTTCGCGGGCATGCTCAGGATGATCGTTCACGTCTTTTATCATCACGTATTCGAAGGTGACGCTATTCTTTCGCGACTTGCTGGAAACAAATCGCTTGCAGGCAGGAAGTAATTGTTCCAAAGGGTATTTCTTGTTCAAAGGCACCAGTCGATCGCGTAATGGATTGTTGGGCGCATGTAATGAGACAGCGAGGCTTACATCCAAAGCGTCCTTAAGCCGGTCCATAGCGGGGATGACACCGGACGTGCTCAATGTAACGCGGCGTTTCCCCAGCCCATAGGCCAAATCGTCAAGCATCAAAGACATGGCGCTGACAACCGCATCATAATTGAGTAAAGGTTCACCCATCCCCATGAAAACGACATTGCTTATACTACGTACAGAATCCTTGACGTCCTTGAGCCGTGATCTGGCGAGCCATAACTGGCCAACTATTTCAGCGGATGACAAATTACGGTTGAATCCCTGGCGTGCAGTCGAGCAAAAGGTACAATCCAAGGCGCAACCCACCTGCGAAGAGACGCATAAGGTGCCTCGGTTTTCTTCAGGTATGAAAACCGTTTCGATGCAATTCCCGTCATCCAGCCGCAACAGCCATTTGAGAGTGCCATCCGCGGAAGCTTGTTCCAATACGATTTCCGGGGCCTTGATTTCAGCCATGGCACTCAACCGCTCCCGCAGGGAGCGGGATAGGTCAGTCATTTTGGAGAAATCCGCCAGCCCGCGCTGATGAACCCATTTCATTAATTGGCTGGCACGGAAAGCCGGCTCCGCGTTGGCAAGGAAAAATTCTTTTAGTTCAGAGCCAGAAAGTCCCAACAGATTGGTTCGTTCCAGCTCTGGAGATTCTCCCATTAAAGAATCAGCGGGTGCGGGGACAGATTTCATCGGGCCCAAAAAAGAAATTGATTTCTTGCTCGGCTGTTTCCGGCCCATCAGAACCATGCACGGCATTTTCATCGATGGAATCGGCAAAATCAGCCCGAATCGTCCCCGGCGCCGCCTGTTTTGGATCGGTGGCTCCCATGATCTCTCGGTGCCGCGCAATCGCGTTTTCACCTTCCAGAACCTGAACCATAACCGGTCCAGAAGTCATAAACTTAACCAGCTCATTGAAAAACGGCCGTTCCTTGTGGACTGCATAAAAGGCTTCCGCACGTTCGCGTGACAAACACAGCATGCGTGCAGCCACGATCTTCAAATCAGCCTTTTCGAATCGGGTATAGATCTCGCCAATGACATTCTTGGCTACTGCATCGGGCTTGATGATAGAAAGAGTACGTTCGATTGCCATAGTGTTGAAAACTCCTCGAAAATTATTCATTGTTCGGGTAAATGTGAAGGCCTGTCTGCAGAAAATCTTGCCGGACAATATCTAATTCAAAAACATGCCCCAGCAAGATGAGATTGCATTGAATGCCTGACTCAATTTATTCCTCGACAAGAAAGATGTTATATGTATGGCTTTATCAAGGGGGAACATTGCGCGTTGTTCAAGGATAATATAATTATCTCATCAACAGCTTGTCAGCCCTTTAACGCGTAAATTCTACTCGCACAGATCTCATGTTGACAAATCTGATTATCTCAAATAATCAATCGCATTTAGCAAAGAAAATGAACCGGCGTAGGGAAAACCGCAGCGGAAGCGTTGTCCGTGCGTTATCAAATGCCTCCCCTCTCTCATTCATGTTCTTCTATCCACGCCATCTGGATCGCTTCAAGCAGTTTTTCATTGGATCGTTCAGGATCATCGTCGAATTCTTCCAGATTACATATCCAAGCATGGAGATCTGTAAAGCGGACATATTGAGGATCCACATCGGGGCGCGTTTCTTCGAGAGCAATGGCGATGTCTTGCGTATCAGTCCATTTCAAACTCATTGGTTCAATCCTCAGTGGTTTTCAGAAGCAAGATTGATGGTATATTTGGGTATCTCTACAACCAGATCCTCACTGTCAACCTTGGCCTGGCAACTTAGTCGCGAGTCAGGCTCCAGTCCCCACGCCTTGTCCAGCATATCCTCTTCTTGCTCGGATGGCTCCGGCAGAGAATCATATCCTTCCCTGACATAGACATGGCATGTCGTGCAAGCACAGGCTTTCTCGCAGGCATGCTCGATTTCTATGCCGTGAGACAAAGCCGCGTCCAACACACTGATGCCGGGAGCAGCATCTATTTCCACTCCTTCAGGACATAATATTTCATGAGGAAGAAAACGAATACGAGGCATGGCGAATCCTAGAAGCAGGAAAAGGAATAGATTATTTGAATTCTTCGACAGCGTGGCCGGCCATCGCATTTTTTATTGCATTGTCCATTCGTCTCGCCACAAATTCAGATGCAGTTTCTTCGAGTTTTTTGATTGCTGCATCAATTGCCTGCGGATCGTCCGAATGCATGGTTTCCACCAAGTGGGCCTTCGCGGTTTCTATTGAAGAACGTTCTTGGGGTGTCAAAAGGCGGTCGCCATCTGCCTTCAAAGCCGAATCAACAGCCTCGACGACACGCTGGGCTTCAACTTGAGATTCCCTGAGGCGGCGGGCCGCCACATCATCGTGAGCATGCTCCATTGAAGTTCGCAGCATGGCCGCGATCTCTTCATCGGTCAGACCGTATGATGGCTTGATTTGCACAGTGGCTTCAACACCACTTGTCGTTTCACGTGCTGATACGTTGACAAGGCCATCCGCATCCACCTGGAAGGTCACGCGGATACGTGCCGCACCCGCGACCATGGGGGGAATGCCGCTCAATGTGAAATGGGCCAACGAGCGGCAATCTTCGACCAATTCACGCTCGCCCTGCACCACATGAATCAACATGCTTGTCTGACCATCTTTGAAGGTGGTGAATTCTTGAGCCTTGGAAACCGGAATCGTGGTATTTCTTGGCACTATTTTTTCAACCAGTCCCCCCATGGTCTCGATCCCTAGAGAGAGCGGGATCACATCGAGCAGAAGCATTTCTTCATCGGCTTTGTTGCCGGCCAGAACATCGGCTTGCAATGCAGCCCCCATGGCGACGACTTTATCTGGATCAATGCTTGCCAGAGGAACTTTCCCAAAAAAATCAGCGACGCGCTCGCGCACTCGCAAAGCACGTGTAGAACCACCTACCAGGATCACATTATCTATCTGTTCAGGTGTCACATTTGCATCACGCAAAGCCCGCCGGCAAGATGCCAATGATCTCTGGATCAAAGGATCGATCAAGCTATTCAAGATGTCTCGGTCAAGTGCTCCTTCCCAGCGTCTTCCATGCTGCAATTCTATGCATAGGGAAACTTCCTCTTCCTCGCTCAAGGCCTCCTTCGCCCGAGTGGCTTCGTGCATGATGCTCCGCATCAAATGAGGATCGCTGGTGTTATCTATTCTCGCTTGAGCGATCATCCAGGTGGCGATTGCGCGATCAAAATCGTCGCCACCCAATGCGCTGTCCCCTCCTGTAGCGAGGACCTCGAACACGCCGCGGCTAAGCCTGAGTATGGAGATATCGAATGTACCGCCGCCAAGGTCATAGACTGCGATCAGCCCTTCACCCTTCTGATCAAGGCCATAGGCCACCGCAGCGGCTGTTGGTTCGTTAAGCAAACGAAATACGTTCAAGCCGGCTAGTGTCGCCGCATCCTTGGTGGCTTGTCGTTGCGCATCATCGAAATAAGCCGGGACGGTAATTACCACGCCACTCAATTCCCCTCCCAAAGAAACTTCGGCGCGATGCTTCAATACTCTGAGGATTTCTGCGGATACTTCAACCGGCGTAACTTCCCCCGCGCGGGTCATGATGCGCGGAACGCCTTCTGTCGACGAAAACTCATAGGGAACGTGATTGGCCACGGTTTTGATGTCAGCTGCGCTACGCCCCATCAATCTCTTTATCGAAGCGATCGTATTGTATGGGTCTTCTGTCGCATGCGATAACGCAGCGTAGCCCACCAATGGTGGTTCGCCGGCGCCATAATAGACGACAGAAGGCAGCAAGTGACGGCCTTGTTCGTCCGGCAAGGTGGCCACTACCCCACTTCGGACGGTGGCCACCAGTGAATTTGTGGTTCCAAGATCGATGCCGGCCGCAAGTCTATGTTCATGCGGATTAGTGGATTGACCAGGTTCCGCGATTTGTAATAGCGCCATAATTGAGTTCGATTGTTTATCCGCGATGGTTGAATGTAGACAATTGCACTTCGTGAAAAAACGAGGACCAACTGAATGAAAATACTGGCGTTCAGGTCAAGAGATTGTCTTCAATCGCTGACAAGCGCTCACTGATTTGATCGATAAGACGGTCATAAAAGCTTAGACGCATCACATCATTTTTTGCTGCGATCAATGCTTTTTTTTCGAAATGTTCCTCAAGACGATCGATTATTCCTGCGCGTTCATGCAACAGTTTTTGGCGCAATGCATCCAGAGCGTTCAGCGGATCCGGGGCATGTTCGGCATCCTCCTGGGCTTCACGCCATTCCATCTGCTTGATGAGAAAATCAGGATCATTCAACGTTTCCCGTTCAGAGTCCAGCGAGGTGTTGTTCAAAGACAATAAATACTCGGCCCGCAAACGCGGATCGCGAAGGGTTTGGTAAGCCTCATTGAGGCGACTCGCGATCTGCATGGCAGTTCGCTGGGCCGAAGGATCGGCCGCAACGAACTTGTCGGGATGAAACCTCGCTTGCAGCTCTCGATAACGTGACTGCAACACAGTTTGATCGAGGGCAAATCGCTCAGGCAATCCGAATAAGGAAAAATGACTTTGACTGAGGTCGAAACGTTCTAGTTCGGACATCGGTCTTAGACGTTGAAGCTTTCACCGCAACCACAGCGCGATTTTTCATTCGGGTTGATGAACTTGAATCCTTCATTTAATCCTTCTCGCACATAGTCCAATTCGGTTCCATCGAGATAGATCAAGCTTTTTGGATCCACCAGAATTTTTACACCCTTGTCCTCAAAGACAGTGTCGTCAGCATCCATTTCATCGGCGAATTCCATGGTATAGGCCATGCCGGAACATCCAGTCGTTTTTACCCCAAGGCGAACGCCAATCCCTTTCTCACGCTTGGCAAGAAAGGTACGCATCCGTTCGGCAGCCGAATCACTTAATGTGATTGCCATACCCATACCCCTACTCAAGCGCTCTGTTTGATCTCATCAACCGAGTGTTTGCGCTGATAATCCTCGATGGCCGCCTTGATAGCATCCTCCGCCAGCACGGAGCAGTGAATCTTTACTGGAGGCAAGGCGAGTTCTTCTGCGATCTGCGTGTTTTTGATCTCTTTGGCCTGCTCAAGCGTCTTACCCTTGACCCACTCCGTAAGCAGGCTGGAACTGGCAATAGCCGAGCCGCAACCATAAGTCTTGAATTTGGCGTCTTCTATGATGCCAGCCTCGTTGACCTTGATCTGCAGTTTCATCACGTCACCACAGGCAGGCGCACCCACCATGCCCGTACCCACATCCGGAGCATCTTTGTCTAGCGAACCGACATTCCGTGGATTTTCATAATGATCGATCACTTTTTCACTGTAAGCCATGAAGTTATCCTCCTTCGTACAACTATAAAATCACTAAATTAATGTGCCGCCCATTCGATGCTTTTCAAGTCGATGCCTTGCTGGTGCATTTCCCACAAGGGGGACAGATCGCGCAATTTATCCACTGCCGCGTGGATGCGTTGAACGGCATAATCGATCTCCTCTTCTGTCGTATAACGACCGATGGAGAAACGTATCGAACTGTGCGCCAACTCATCGTCCCGCCCCAAGGCGCGAAGAACATAACTCGGCTCCAGACTAGCCGAAGTACATGCAGAGCCTGATGAAACCGCCAATTCCTTGAGCGACATAAGCAGGCTTTCCCCTTCTACGAAAGCGAAACTGACGTTAAGAATGCCAGGGTAACCATGCTCAAGATCGCCATTGACATAAACCTCTTCCATGTCTTGAATGCCGGTCAACAATCGATCCCGCAACCGCCTGATGCGCTCCAGATCGGCGCCCATTTCTTCAAGAGCGATACGCGCGGCTTCGCCCATGCCGACGATCTGGTGCGTCGCCAAGGTACCTGAGCGCATGCCGCGTTCATGCCCACCTCCATGCATTTGAGCCTCGATGCGCACGCGTGGCTTGCGCCTCACATAAAGGGCGCCAATCCCCTTGGGACCATACATCTTGTGACCAGACAAACTGACAAGATCGACCTTGACCTCCCGCACGTCCAAAGGCACTTTTCCAGCTCCCTGGGCAGCATCCACATGGAACAACACACCGCGACTGCGAGTAAGTTCCCCGATAGCCTTAAGATCCTGGATAACTCCGATCTCATTGTTGACGTGCATGATAGAAACCAGTGTCGTGTCATCACGGATGGCCGCTTCAATCCTTTCCAGAGGAATCATGCCGTTGGCATCGGGATCCAGATATGTAACCTCATACCCTTCCCGTTCCAGTTGGCGGCAGGTATCCAGCACCGCCTTATGCTCGGTTTTGCTGGTGATAACATGCTTCCCTTTACGCTGATAAAAATGCGCCGCGCCTTTGATTGCCAAATTGTCAGATTCGGTCGCCCCACTCGTCCATACGATCTCTTTGGGGTCAGCATTGATCAATCGAGCGACGTTTTTCCGCGCTTCTTCGACCAGTTTCTCTGCTTCCCATCCAAAATAGTGGCTTCGTGAGGCCGGATTTCCAAAGACACCGTCACGGGTCAGGCAAGCACACATACGTTCGGCAACCCGCTCATCCACCGGCGTGGTCGCCGCATAATCCAGATAAATCGGTGTCTTCAATTCGCTCATTGCTTTGTACTCCTGTACTCCGTGCTTTATTTGGTGGGGGAATCGACCCGCGCCCTCGGGTATCGGCCTAGCGCGAGATCGCCTCAAATGGCTGATCATTGGTTTCGACCTTGTTTTGACGTATAGAGACCGAGCGCACGCCTTCACGTTTTATCAAGTCTCCAAGCGTTATCCGCATCAGATAACGGCGTATTTCCTCGCTTAGCTCCGTCCAAAGCCCGTGTGTCAGACATTGCTGATGATTCTGGCAGTTTCCAGCACCACCGCAGCGAGTGGCGTCCACGGGTTCATCCACCGCATCGATGACTTCTCCTACCGCTATATCGAGGGCTTCTTTTGCAAGATTGTAGCCGCCTCCAGGCCCACGTGTGCTCGAAACCAATCCGCGCTTTCTCAACTTCGAGAACAGCTGCTCGAGGTAAGAAAGTGAGATATTCTGTCTGGCCGAAATATCCGCCAGCGTGACCGGACCGGAAGAATCATGCAGAGCCAAGTCAAGCATGGCCGTAACGGCGTAACGTCCTTTGGTTGTGAGTTTCATCGCCTTACTCCAATTTGGCTGCAAATCTAGAATAGCTTACTAAAAAAGTCAAGTATTGGAGTCGGTTTTTTCTTTGAATTCGTGTATTTCCTCGGACATTGCAGAATCAAGCTCACACGCTTGTACTTCTGGCAAGCGGGAAGAATCGATTTTTCCGCCCATTTCTCGTACAGCAGCACAAAGTTGTGCAAGCTTCTCATCAACAAGGTGGGTGTGATCAAGCAAACAACCAATGGCATGTGCCACTGGATCGGGCGCGTCACGAGTCACACCATATGCGTCGAAACCGAGCTTGCTGGCCTGAGAACGACGTTTCTCATCGATTTCAGCTTTGCGCACGATATGGGCGGGAATGCCAACAGCCGTTGCGCCTTCGGGCACATCCTTGAGCACCACTGCATTGGAGCCTATTCTGGCATTGTTACCGATCTTGATCGGGCCGAGCACTTTGGCGCCCGCACCGATAACAACGTTATTTCCCAGCGTTGGGTGGCGCTTCCCCTTCTCCCACGAGGTCCCGCCCAGCGTCACCCCATGATAGATGGTGCAATCATCACCGATTTCAGCAGTCTCGCCTATCACCACTCCCATGCCATGATCGATAAAAAAACGTCGGCCGATGGTGGCTCCCGGATGAATCTCGATCCCCGTCCCCCAGCGAGCAAACAGCGACACGGTGCGGGCAAGCCAAAGCAGCCCAGCTCGCCACATTACATGGGCTACTCGATGCAGCATGACAGCATGCAGACCGGGATAAGTCGTCAATACTTCGAAAGGAGTGCGTGCTGCTGGATCTCGCTCGAATACGCAACGAATGTCCTCGCGTAATCTATCGAACATGGATTCCCCTGTATCAATTGAAGAATATTGCTTTAACGCTTGGCCGCCAAGCGGGCCTGGCGCTGAGCAGCGGTAAGGATACCACGCAAAATGTTGACTTCTGTACTCAACAATCGAGTACGCGCAAAAAGCCGGCGCAGGCGTCGCATCAAGTGGCGAGGATTTCTTTGGTCAAGAAATTCAACATCAATCAAGGTCTCTTCCAAGTGCCTGAAAAAGCGTTCAATCTCGACGGGCGGAGCAAATTCCTCGCAATTTTCCTCAAGTTTCATTGTTTGTTGTGGCTGGGAGGCCAGGTGGATTTCATAGGCGACGATCTGCACCGCTGCGGCCAGATTGAGAGAGCTGAATTGCGGATTGGCCGGTATATGCATGCGGTAGTGACATTGTTCGAGTTCTTTGTTGGTAAGCCCGCTGCGCTCCCTGCCGAAAATCACGGCCACGGAGCCTCCTTTTGCTTGCTCAGTCACTATTCGTTCCGCGCATTGTCTGGGGGTGATCGTCGGCCACTCCAGATTGCGCGCACGGGCACTGGCTCCTATCACTAAACTACACCCGTCCAGAGCCTCCTTGAGATCTTTTAACACCACTGCATGCCCCAAGATATCATCCGCCCCGGAAGCTCTTGCCGTGGATTCGGTGCTTGGGAAATCGCAGACAGGATTGACCAGATAAAGCTGGGTCAGCCCCATCGTTTTCATGGCGCGTGCAGCCGCACCGATATTTCCAGGATGGCTGGTCTCGACGAGCACAACGCAGACCCGATGCGGATCGACCTGGAATGCGTCCTCCTTCGAAGGCAGATTCTGGTATTCTTTCGCCCCCGTATTGTCATCCTGTTGTTGCATCATGCACCCTTACTTGAATACCGCCATCAAGGCCGCGCGCGCTGCCGGTTCAGTCATGCTTCGCAATGTCAACCGTCTTGATGCTCTGCACATCGAAAACAAACAGCGCAATGATTACGTCAGCGAGGTTGACCGACTGGCAGAAGCGAAGATTATACAAATCCTGCGCAAAGCCTATCCTTCTCACTCTATTCTTGCCGAAGAAAGCGGCCGCAATGGGGAAGACGAATTCCAATGGATTATCGATCCGCTTGACGGTACTACAAACTATCTTCACGGCATACCGCATTATGCGGTTTCCATCGCCTTGCGTCATCGAGATCGAATCGAGCACGCTGTCGTCTACGATCCCGCCAAAGACGAGATGTTTACGGCATCCCGGGGTGCCGGCGCCATGCTGAATAACCGCCGTATCCGCGTCAGCCAGAGCGCTTCGCTTGAGGGGGCGCTCCTTGGTACAGGCATTCCGTTTCGCGAAAACCAGGATATCGATGCTTATATGCGCTCGCTGCGCGCCTTCATCGGGCCGATAGCCGGGATTCGTCGCCCCGGCTCCGCTGCACTCGATCTGGCTTATGTCGCCGCTGGCCGTTACGACGGTTACTGGGAAGCCAGCCTGAAAATCTGGGACATCGCCGCCGGTGTTTTATTAGTCCGAGAGGCAGGCGGCTTGGTCAGTGATTTCGGAGATGGAAACGATTATCTTGAAAGCGGCAACATTATTGCCGCCACCCCCAAACTGCTCAAACCGATGCTCTCAATCATTCATCCCATATTGGGCAAGAAATAGCCAGACGATCACCCAGGATCAAGGGCGATCGTCTATTTCGGTTTTCTTTGCAGGCATCAGGTCAGCCTTGCTGACACCCAGTGTCAAGGCAAGCGCGCTAGCCACATACACAGATGAATACGTTCCAAATGTCACACCGATCAGCATCGCCAGGGAAAAATTATGAATGACCGGGCCGCCGAAAAAGAACATAGCCAACAACACCAACACTACGGTGAATGAGGTAATGATGGTGCGCGATAGCGTCTGGGTGACAGCCGCATTAATAATTTCGGCCGGCGTTCCTTTCCTCATCTTGCGGAAATTCTCACGAACTCGATCGAATACCACGATAGTGTCATTGAGGGAATATCCCAACAAAGCGAGGAGCGCCGCAAGCACTGTCATATTGAATTCTAAATGCGTGATAGCGAATACACCCACCGTGATAAGGATGTCGTGAACCAGCGCTATCACCGCCCCCAGCGCAAAGCGCCATTCGAAGCGCATAGTGACGTAGATGAGAATGGCAATGACGGTGTACAAAAGCGCAAGCGCTCCGTCCTGGCTTAGTTCTTTGCCAACGGTAGGACCCACGAAATCAACCTTGCGCAAGGTGATTTTTATATTGCTATTGGTGCTCAACAACTGAACTATGTGATCCCCGATCTTGGACAGGTTTTTTTGTCCTCTCGGCGCTACACGGATCATCACATCCTCAGCCGTTCCAATGTTGCTGACCTGTGCATCGGCGTAGCCTGCCTTGTGCAAGGTGGCGCGTATCTTACTCAGTGGGACTGGTTTGTCGTAATGAACCTCGATTACCGTTCCGCCAGTGAAATCGATGCCAAAATTCAACCCCCGGACACCAATGGCCACGGCCGAGATAATCACCAAAATTGCGGACATCGTCATAAAAATCCAGCGAGGCCGCATAAAATCGATGGTATTTTTCACATAAAACATAGCGGCTTCCTCACACGGCGAGCTTTTTGATGCGACGGCGACTGCCGTAGATCAAGTTGACGACCGCCCGTGTACCCATGATGGCGGTGAACATCGATGTCACGATACCTATGGACAAGGTGACCGCAAAGCCCTTGACGGCACCGCTGCCGAAAGCAAACAAGATCAAGGCGGCGATAAGCGTGGTCACATTTGAATCGATGATGGTCGCCATTGCCCGGTCATAGCCGGCATGAATGCTGGCCTGCGGAGAATTCCCGTTGCGGAGTTCTTCGCGTATGCGCTCGAAAATCAGCACATTGGCATCTACCGCCATGCCCACGGTAAGCGTAATACCCGCAATACCGGGAAGCGTAAGCGTAGCCTGCAGCAGGGACATGATGGCCACCACCAGAATGACATTGGCGAACAATGCCAAATCGGCGATCAATCCAAACACGCGGTAATAGATCGCCATAAAGATCACTACGAGGAAGAAACCGATAAGCGCGGAATTGAATCCTTGCTGGATGTTTTCCTTCCCGAGAGTGGGGCCGATCGTGCGTTCCTCGATGATGTTCATAGGCGCCGCCAAGGATCCCGATCTAAGCAACAGAGCAAGGTTCTTTGCAGCCTTGATTGATCCCAGACCTGTGATCTGGAAGCGCTGTCCAAGTTGTTCCTGGATTCGGGCCACGTTGATCACCGTCTCCTGTTTCACGAAAACGGTTTTTTTCTTTCCATCCACTGACTTAGTTTCTGGGATCGTATTGATATAGACAACGGCCATCAGTTTGCCTACGTTGTTGCGCGTCGCCTGAGCCATCAATCTGGCCCCCTGCCCATCTAGGGTAATGAATACTGCAGGCGTGTTGTTTTGCTGCTCGAATCCGGCTGAGGCATTGGTGATGTAATCACCGGTGATGATGACCTGTCTGTCCAGAAGGATCGGCTGACCGTTGCGCTCGTAAAACAATTGCGCTCCGGGAGGTACGATGCCAGTCTTGGCTGCTTCCAGCGGATTGCCTTTTTGATAGACCAATCTGAACTGCAAGCCGGCGGTTGCGCCGAGGATTGCTTTTGCGCGGGCCGTATTCTGCACGCCAGGAAGCTCGACCACGATACGGTCTTTTCCTTGCCGTTGGATGATGGGTTCGGCGACACCCAGCTCATTCACCCGGTTACGCAGAGTAGTGATGTTCTGCTCCAGCGCGTATTCCTGCGTTTGCTTCAATGCTTCTCTGGTCAATTCGGCACGCAGAGCCGGCCCTCCATCGAAATTCACCGATTTAAAGCTCAGGCTACGGTATTCAGCGGCCAGAACGCTTTCCGCCTGGGCGCGGGATGACGCGCTGGGGAAGCGAATGAACAATGCTTCTTTT
This sequence comes from Acidihalobacter sp., assembly GCA_027013225.1. Lineage (GTDB taxonomy): Bacteria > Pseudomonadota > Gammaproteobacteria > DSM-5130 > Acidihalobacteraceae > Acidihalobacter_A. The sequence continues at coordinate 53,389 of JALUXU010000029.1, forward strand.
TCACGGCGCACCATCAGATACGGAATTTGTTTGTTCAGCAAAAAATGGCGTATGCCCGTAGCGTCCCGATCCAATACTTGAGCAATCGCCGCGGGCATGTCGATCTGGAGCAGGAAATGCACTCCCCCGCGCAAATCGAGACCGAGATACATCGGTTTTGCGCCAATGGCGCGCAACCAATCCGGAGTGGCAGGCGCCAGATTGACGGCAACCACATATTGCCTGCCAAGCGCCTGCTTCAGCGGCTGAATGGCCTTGAGTTGCGTTTCTGTATCATGGAAACGGATCAGAAGATTATCGCCCTGGCGTTCAATCCGTATGTAGCGCAAGTGATCCTTTTGCAATACAGATTCGACCATCGTCCGCACACCTGGAGCAACGCTGCCATCGGTTTTCGATATCTGAATGGCCGGATTTTCGCCATAAAGATTGGGTAGCGCATAGAGAATACCAGCTATGAGTACCACGACGAGCAAAAGGTATTTCCACAACGGATATCGGTTCATCGCCAGTCAAGCCTCGATCTTAAAGATCCTTTATGGTTCCTTTCGGTAGCACGGCGGTCACAGCCTGCTTTTGGATTTTCAATACCGGCCCGCCTTCCGTGGTTTCGATTTCAACGAAATTCTCACCCACGGCGCGAACCTTGCCTACCACTCCGCCCGAAGTGACCACTTCGTCACCCTTGGACAAAGCCTCCAAAAGCTGACGATGCTCTTTAGCGCGCTTGCTTTGCGGGCGAATAATCATGAAATACATGAGCGCGAAGAAAATCGCGATCATGATGATAAATTCGATGCCTCCGGTGGCGGATGCCTGTTGCGCCCCTGCCTCCGCGGCGTAGGCGTTATTAATCAAAAAACTCATGGTAACTTTACCTTGCAGATTAAAGTGAAAGTGGATTGGACTTTCCCGACCCCTAGATCGGCAAAGTTCGGCATTATGTCACAGCCTATACTTTGTGTGTGTGCTGCCGGGCCTGAAATTCTTTCGCCCAGTCCTCGAAGCGATGCTCCTGAATGGCTGCGCGGATCTCATTCATAAGCGTTTGATAATAATGGAGGTTATGGATCGTGTTCAAACGCGCGCCCAGAATTTCCTTGCATTTATCCAGGTGACGCAGATAAGCGCGTGAATAATTCTGGCAGGTATAACACGTGCATGACTCATCTATTGGTCGCGTATCAGTGGCATAACGGGCATTACGAATACGCATCACACCGTGGCGCGTATACAAAAATCCATTGCGCGCGTTTCGTGTGGGGATCACGCAATCGAACATATCGATACCCAGGCGCACGGCGGCAACTATATCTTCCGGCGTCCCTACTCCCATCAGATAACGCGGCTTGGTTTCAGGCAATGCAGGAACAGTGAAATCGAGCACCTCTTCCCGCGCCTCGGCCGGCTCGCCAACGGCAAGTCCGCCCACGGCATAGCCATCGAAACCGATTTCGCGCAATCGGGCAGCGGATTCCAAACGCAGCTCCTCGAACAAGCCACCCTGCACGATGCCGAACAAAGCGGATGGATTGTCCGCGTGCGCTTCTTGTGAACGCTGGGCCCAGCGCATGGAGAGGTGCATCGAATCGGCCGCTTGCTCCTTGGTGGTTGGGTAAGGCGTGCATTCGTCGAAGCACATGACGATATCCGAACCCAACGCCCGCTGAACCTGTATTGAACGCTCAGGAGTCAACAGCACCTTGTCACCATTGACCGGCGAGCGAAAGGTGACGCCTTCCTCTGTCAATCTGCGTAGTTTGGCCAGTGAAAACACCTGAAACCCACCCGAATCGGTCAGAATGGGTTTTTCCCAATGCATGAAGCCATGCAAATCGCCATGCAGGGAAATGATTTCGGTGCCGGGCCTGAGCATGAGATGAAAGGTATTGCCAAGGATGATTTGGGCGCCCAGCCCTGAAAGTTCCTCGGGCGTCATCGCCTTGACGGTTCCATATGTACCGACAGGCATGAAGGCGGGCGTATCAACGACCCCTCTTGGAAAATGCAATCGCCCACGGCGGGCCGCGCCATCGCTTTGCAGGCATTCAAATTTCATGGCGTCGATTTATGAACATGGCATCGCCGTAACTGAAAAACCGGTACTGGTTCGCAATGGCATGCTCATAGGCACGCCTGACTTGCGGATATCCGCCAAAAGCGGAGACAAGCATTAGCAAGGTGGACTCTGGTAGATGAAAGTTGGTGATGAGGGCATCCACCACCTTGAAATCGAAACCGGGACGGATGAACAAGCGCGTTTCTCCTGAAAAAGGTTCGAGCGCACCTTCTCGCGCCGCCGTTTCCAGACTTCTTACCGCGGTGGTTCCAACCGCTATGACGCGGCCCCCCCGCTCGTGACAAGCGTTGATTTTTGCACATGCTTGAGCGCCGACATTCACATATTCCGCGTGCATGCGATGTTCTGCCGGATTCTGTACGCGCACAGGCAAAAAGGTTCCTGCGCCCACATGGAGGGTAATGTGTGTCATGGCCACCCCGCGATCACGTAGTCGGGTGAGCAGATTATCGTCAAAATGCAACCCGGCGGTTGGAGCGGCCACCGAGCCCGGATGTCTGGCATAAACCGTCTGATAACGTGCGCGGTCTTCGGGCGCATCCAGGCGTTTGATATAAGGTGGAAGCGGCATGTGCCCAAGGCGCTCAAGCACCTCCAGCAATGGAGCCTGCGTTTTGAAAGTGAGCAGAAACAACGAATCCTCGCGTGCAACGACCTCGACTTCCGTTTCATCCTGCAAATACAGCACTGTTGCGGGTTTGGGAGACTTGCTGGCCCGCACATGCGCGAGCGCCTTGTTACCTTCAAGCAGACGTTCGATCAGAATCTCTATCCGTCCGCCCGAAGCCTTGCGGCCAAACAAACGGGCAGGTATAACGCGGCTGTCATTGAATACCAGCAAATCATTCGGCGTGAGGCGATCCGCCAGAGAAGAAAACACATCGTCCTCGATTTTTGACGTAACAGGATCGAATACCAGCAAACGGCTGGCGCTTCTTTCCTGCAAAGGCGATTGGGCAATGAGTTCGACAGGCAGGTCGAAATGGAAATCACGGGTTTGCATGGGAGCGCAATCTTACCATGCCAGAGGTGTGTAACAGGAAAATCAGCCTAAAGGCCGCTTGGTGAAAGCCGGCCAATGAGTTAAACTAGCCGCCCGTGCCGGGATGGCGGAACTGGTAGACGCGCCAGACTCAAAATCTGGTTTCCGCAAGGAAGTGCGAGTTCGATTCTCGCTCCCGGCACCATTCCGTATTTAACTATCAATAAATTATATAATTTTGGCGTAAATTTAGATTAAACCCCCACCAGCACGCCGTCAAAGTGCCGGCACTGCAGATAGCGGCACCCGATCTTTCGCACGTAGGCCACGTGCGCGTCGTTCTCCACCCCTCGGCTACCACCACGGCGCCCAGATTGCGCGCGATCTCGATAATACCGCGGCAGACGATGTCTGCGGCACTCCGGTAGCCCGTCGCCCCGGCCTGAAACAGCGCGCCAGCGATCTTGATTCAGTCGTGTCCGGCTCTCTCATCGTCGATGGCGACGCCTGCGCCCTCCGACCTCAACGCATGCAAGCGTTTCGTGGCTTTCTCAAGCTTCGCTGGCAAGGCCGGCGTTTCCACCCACTCGACGACAATGCGCCCATGCGGCTGCAGGTGCTGGATTTCACGATAGATGCGATCGTCCGGGGTATAGGAAGAATAAACGCCGCCGCCGCATTACCGACAGGTCTCGATATCGATATTGAAAACGCGTTTCAGGCGTTGCACCCAGGTCATCGACGATCGCGGTTCGGCTGGCGTTGGCGGTTCGCCAGCTACCCGGATCTTGTGCCCCCCCTGCCCAACTTCGCCTTGCCCCATGCGGGGAAACTCATGCGCAGTCGCCGCCCGCCTCGGACAGACGCCGGCGCCAGCGGTACAGGGTGGCCCGGCTCACGCCCAGAATCTCCGCCGCCTGATCCGCGGTCAGGCCATGCGCCTTGCGCAGCTTCTCGAACCGCTCCAGACGATAAAGACCCTGGATTCAACTCGTAAGTGCGACTCGATCTGGAGCGGGAGGGTAAGCCGCGGTAGCATCACGGCTGCGGTTCCGGTGGCATGTTCGTGCAGAGCGAGAAGTTCGTCGAGGAACACGGCGGCCGGCTGGGCGATATCGCCGTCTATGGCTAGGAGTCCACCCCCACCACCTGGAAGCTGGCCCGGATGAACTTCGCCATCCGCGGCATCGACGCCGACCTCGGCCCCCACCAGGCCGACAGCTTCCACAACGATCTACACAAGGATCTGAAGGCCGACACCATCCTCGCCAATCCGCCCTTCAAGATGTCCGATTGGGGCGGCGAGCGCCTCAAGGAGGACGTGCGCTGGAAATACGACGTGCCGCCGACGAACAACGCCAACTACGCCTGGATCCAGCACTTTATTTACCACCTCTCACCCAACGGTACCGCTGGCTTCGTCATGGCCAACGGCTCCATGTTCACCTCCACCACCGCGGAGATGGCCATCCGCAAGGGGATTATCGAGGACGACCTGGTGGACTGCATCATCGCCCTGCCGGGCCAGCTCTTCTACACCACCCAGATCCCGGTGTGCCTCTGGTTCCTCACCCGCAACAAGAAAGCCGACCTCAAACGCGGATTTCGCGACCGCGGCGGCGAGACGCTCTTCATCGACGCCCGCCGCATGGGAAAACTGGTGGACCGGGTGCACCGGGAACTGACCCCGGAAGACATCGACCTGCCCCTCTACGGCGACGATCTCTCCCTCGACGATCTGGCCAAACTCAGGGCCCGGATCGAGGAGACCACCATCCCCCACCAAGTGGACCGGGTGCTGGTGAAGGAGACCGACAACCCGAAGCTGCTGGCGCATATTCGGGAGCATGGAGTGGAATGGTTTCGGAGAGAGGGTAAAAGCAGGTCTGGGAATGATTGAGGTATGGGGGGTGGTCAGATCATCGGCTTTCGGATGTGATCGAACTCATTGGTGGCGGAACGCCCAAGCGCTCTCACTCAGATTATTGGGGTGGAGACATCCCATGGATCATGCGGATATACGTGGATTGGTGACCACCGGACTTTACTGCGTCGCGGAGCTGGCCTTTCTTTAGCGTCAGGGATCATCGGCCGGGAGGCTCGTGTGAGATCGTCCCGTCATGGCCGATGCCGGTATAACCCAAACAAGGATTCTCCACACCGGCCGTGCAGACCCTGAGTCAAGGCGCCTGTCGTGCCTCCTCTACGGTAGTGCGTGTCTCGTGCGCCACAGGCTCATCGTGCCGCCATGGCGTTCCTGGCCCTGAGGCGGGACATCTCCTGGCGCACGATGTTCCAGATGAAGCCGACCAGCTCACGGGCGATCGCCACGCACACCAGTTTGACGTTCTTGCCCGCCTGGGTCAGGGTGCGGTATCGGCCACAAAGCCTTTTCTGTGCCCGCCGGGCGATCGCCTTGGCCTGTTCCGGGGCCACCTTGGCCTTGCGTTTGAGATGCATCGTCTGACGCGCCGGGATCCGATAGCTCCAGGCGCACTCCACCAGCATGCGGCGCGCGTGGGCATTGCCGGTCAGGGTGATCGCGCCCGCACCACATCCCGCATCGCTTCCTGCTCGGCGTCCGGCACCCACACCGGCGTCAGTTCGCCAACCCGCAACAGCCGCGCCAGCTTCAGCGCATCACGCCGGTCGATCTTGACCCGCTTGAGTTGCCTCTCGAATATTCTGGACACACATTTGGTCGTAGAGTGAGAGCGACAGGAGGTGTCCATGAGCAGGAAATCATCGGTGCAGGCGCAACGCCGGGGTCGCAGGCCAGCGCTTTCGGACGAGGTGCTGCTCATCCGGATCCGCGAGGTGCTGAGCGAGGCCGAGGCCCTGGGGTTCCGGGGCGAGGGCTACCGCAAGGTCTGGGCGCGGCTCAGACACCGGGGTGTCCCGGTGTCGAAGGAGCGGGTGCGGCGCCTGATGCGCGAGCACGGCCTGCGCACTGGATGGGTAGCGAGCGAGGACCGCGGGTCCATGACGGGACGATCATCCCGGAGGGTCCGAACCGGATGTGGGGCACCGACGCCACCCATCTGCCTGTGGCGGAGGCGGCGTGAATTTTATGCAGAACAGTGTCCAGGCATTCGGGGGTTTTACACTGTCCGATGATCCATGGCTGCGCGAACTGCCCTGACCGACAAGCCTGCGGATCGATATCGGCGCTGCGGGGCCGGATCACCTGGCCGGTCTGACGCGCGCCTACGCCGGCATCGCCGAGACCGGTTCTCTGGCGCTGTTATCGGCTCTGACTACTCCGACGGGGGTCAATTTCCTGCCCGATCACTATTTGTGTCGGTTGCGCACCGAGGACATCTTGCGTCACCTCGAAGATCTCTGGACGCGGCTGCGCACCGATGGTATCGCGATGCCGCGCGCGCTGAATTTGATCACGGGACCCTCGCGCAGGGCGATGTCGAGCAGACCATCCAACTCGGCGCGCATGGCCCGCGTAGCGTGAAGATCATCCTGCTGGATGAGGGCGATCGGTTCGCTTGACCTCGAACGTGCATCGATCATTCGGGATGCCAGGCGCTGCGTCGTTTGTTTAGAAATTGAACATTCAAACCAAGTGCCTGAATCTTCACGCCGTGTGCGTTCTACTCAAGACTTGTCCACGCCCTTGTCCACAGCCTCTGTGGATATTTTCGAGGCCGGTGAAGAAGAACGCGGGGCCGGGCACTATAATCTTGCCCACTGGCAGAAGCAGGTGTTCGAAAAACGAAGATCCGACCTGTTGCAGCGACTCAGGATGGACAAAGCCCTGCCAATGTGGATACGACCAGCCGGCAGCACCTAGATACAGGCGTCCGGCCGTTCGGTCCTGGGGCGGCGAAACGACAGCACTCATCCTTTCACCTGCTCGTGAGGGATTTCATGCACAGCGTATTTTTGGACGTCGGTACCCTGAATCGCGGCGATCTGGATCTGTCGCCCCTGCAAAACCGGCTTCCCGGCCTGCAAACATATCCCTATTCCAGCGCCGCGCAACTGGAGGCAAGGCTCAAGGATGCGGATATCGTGCTGTTGAATAAGGTGCCGCTCAATGCCGAAACACTGGCCCACGCACCGGCATCTGCGTTGTGTCTGGCTGGCGGCTCTCGGCATAGACCAGCGCGCTGGCCAGCCAGAGGGCGGTGTTGGCTAAGTCAATGCGCTAGGGTTGTGCAAGACATCAGGCGAAGAAGGTGTCTGCGATAAGATAATGGGCGCTCAGCTGGGACGAAGGGCTCTGACAAGGCAATCCCGGGCCGTGCGCGCGCCTTCCGGAGTTTCCACTTGCCTCTCGACAACGACTGCCTTTTCAACTTCGAGATGGCTGGCCAATACCGCAGCGACCCATTCCGGAGAATACAGCACTGCAGGATTCTGCGGTCCGCCATGCCCGTGCAACGGATTCGAGGCATCATGCCCCACCAGCAGGAAGGTGCCGCCTGGCGCCACCGCCTTGGCAGCGTGGGAGATGATCTGTTCCATCTCGGCAGCGGGCAGATGAAGATACAAAAGCACGACCAAATCGAAGGATGCTGCGGGCGGGGTGTAGCTGCGCAGGTCAGCCACCTCGAATTCGATGCGATCGGCCACGTGACAATGTTCGGCCAGGCGGCGCGCTTTTTCAATCGCGACATCGGAAAAATCCACTGCAAGCACATGCCAACCTTGATCGGCCAACCATACCGCATTCCGGCCTTCACCCACAGCCAAATCCAGTGCTCGGCCCGGGGTTAGGTCGCGCGTTTCTTCGACAAGAAAGCGATTCGGCGTCACAGTCCACAAAAATTCCTTTTCAGAGTAACGGGCGTTCCAATGCGCCCGCTCTGGATTCGTGTCATCGGCTGTTGGTGAATTCATTGGTGGAAGCTTCCTTTGTTATTGCAAATAATATGTTTGCAAAAATAATAAGTTACAAAAATAACTTAAATGAATAGATCAACCCATGACGTCTGTTTGATAGTCGTTAATGGCTTGCTCGATCTCTTCTATAGTATTCATCACGAATGGGCCATGATGTACAATCGGTTCACGCAAGGGGCGTCCTGCCATGAGCAGAATGCCTGTGTCTGTCTCAGCATGCAGGTTAATGGTGGACTGCTCCGGAACAAACACCGCGAGCTCGCCGATGGCTGCATGATTTTTCAGTTCGCCTTCATAGACATAGGCGAGTAGGCGGTACCCTTCAGGGAGGGTGATATCGACGTCTGCATGTGCATTTACCGTAAGATCTGCGATCCCTGCCCCGTCTCCAAGAACTGCCAGGGCTCCCGCACCCTGGACGTCATTCAGTTGCCATTTGCCGGCAATCAATCGGGCGTGGCCACCGTTAATATCCATCTCGGGGATGTCATCGCTCTGAATATCTCGGTAGGCTGGCTCAGACATCTTCTTTTCAGCCGGCAGATTGATCCAGATTTGGAAACCATGAAGGCCGTTGCCATCTTTCAATGGCATTTCCGAATGAATTACGCCTCTGCCCGCCCTCATCCATTGCGCCCCTCCACGAGTCACTTCGCCACGGTGTCCACGGGAATCCTCGTGCTGGAGGCCGCCTTTCAGGAGATAGGTCAGGGTTTCGAAACCACGATGCGGATGCGGCGGGAAACCTCCGACATAATCTTCCTGCACCTCGCTCTTGAGTTCATCGATTAACAGGAATGGATCGAGTCTGCCGTTGAAGTCACTGATCCGACGAATCTTGACTCCGGCACCATCTTGGGTGGGAATTGCCTTCAGACGAAGAGGCGTGTCGTTTGGCATGGCTAAGTCTCCTCTGCTTGAGGTTAAAAATATAGCAATTTTCAAACGCTAGGTGACACCGGCCAGGCGGAGCAGAACAGCGCGATTAAGCGATTGACAGCCTATTATTTTTTACTCTCATTCCTAATAGAGTAGCCGTAGAACCAAGAGAGGTTATCTAGACATGATGTTTTGACCTGCCCATCCTCAACGATCGTGTGTTACCGTTGAGGATGGGTATACACCCTTAAGCAGAGCCACATTGAGGAGGGCAGGTCATGAACGAGTTTAACGCTGAATCCGTGTTTCTGAACACCGTCGCGGCTCCGGTCGAGCCAAGGGAGCCC
>JALUXU010000030.1 GCA_027013225.1 Acidihalobacter sp.
AGGAACTCGGCGGCTTCGCGAATACTGACCATCTTACTAGACATGCTTAATTTGTATATGAACGCGCAATATCGTGCAAGTAACTGCTTAACTGCTCGAGCCCCACTCATGCCAGTCATCGCCCCACAGTTCCACCGGATGCTGCACGCGGTCGGTGCCGTTGCCGCAGGCCAGGTTGTCAGCAGGGCAATAGGAATCACATCCCCAGCAGATGCGTTCAGGATGCCTGGGATGCAGGGGAAATTTTTTCGCCATCGGCAGTCTCCTTACGGCGCTGTTCCAGCAACGCCTCGACCAGCGCCAGGTCTTGTGGCGTATCGACCCCGTGTCCCGGCGCTTGCAACGCTTCGGCAACATGAATCCTTGCCCCATGCCATAACACGCGCAATTGCTCCAGCTTCTCGATTTCCTCCAGCACGCAGGGCGAGAGTTCGGCGTAGCGACGCAAATAGCTGGCGCGGTAGGCGTACAGGCCAATATGCCGCCAGCCGAGCGGGTCGAGGCGTTCTTCGGCACTGAGCACGTCGCGCTCCCAGGGAATCGGCGCGCGGCTGAAATAAAGGGCGTAGCCGGCCGCGTCGCGCACCACTTTGACCGTGTGCGGATCGTTGAGCTGAGAGGCGGCGTGTAGGGGAGCGCACAGCGTGGACATGCTGGCCTGTGGGTGCTCCAGCAGATCTTCGGCCACCTGGCGGATCACGGCAGGGGGGGTGAGCGGCTCGTCGCCCTGCAGGTTGACCACAACCTCATCGTCATCCCAACCTCGGCGGCGCGCCACTTCGGCAAGACGCTCGCTTCCCGAGCGGTGCGAGGCCGCCGTCATCATCACCGGCGCGCCGAAATCGCGACAGGCATCTGCGATACGCTCGTCATCGGTGGCCACGACTATTTCCCTGGCGCCGCTGGAAACAGCGCAGTCATAGACATGCGCGATGAGAGGCTTTCCGGCCAGCACGCGCAACGGCTTGCCCGGCAACCGGCTGGAAGCATAACGTGCCGGAATGACGATGGAAAAACTCACAGGCGCTCGACTTCTTCCTGGGTGAGCTGCCGCGCTTCTTCTTCAAGCATCACCGGAATACCGTCGCGGATGGGATAGGCCAGCCGCGCGGCTTTGGAGATCAATTCCTGATGCTCCTTGTCATAGATCAGCGGGCCCTTCGTGACCGGGCAAACCAGTATTTCAAGCAGTTTCTTGTCCATGGCGCAATGTCCTCAAGCGCTCTGCGAGCGCGTGCGTGAAAGCGGGCGGCAATTCGACCGTGATTGGCACCGCCCACAGGTTATCGAATGGAAGTTTGAGGCATTTTACGGCATCTTTCTCGGTCATGAGCACTGGCAAGCGATCGCCAAAATCCAGGTCGGCGGCGCTGAAGGGATGATGATCCGGATAAGAATGGCGAATCACGCGCAAACCGGCTTCTTCGAGTGCGGTGAAAAAACGCTCGGGATGGCCGATGCCGGCGACAGCGTGCACCGGAGAAGCGGAGAATTCCGCCAGCGCGCGGTGGCGGGCGGTTTCTCCAAGCGACCAAGCTGATCCGAAAGTCAGGCCCAGGGCATATTCACCCGGATGCGCCGTCCCTTCTGTGACCATGACGAAGTCGACTTCCCGCAAACGTTCCGGTGGTTCGCGTAAGGGGCCGGCGGGCAGGCAACGGCCGTTGCCCAGGCGACGATAGCCATCCAGCATGGCGATTTCGATGTCGCGCGGCAGGCGGTAATGCTGCAACCCATCGTCGGCAAGCAGTATGTCGCAACCTTGCAACATCGCATGGCGGGCAGCCTCCCGGCGATCTTTGCAGACGACGACTGCCGCGCCCGTACGGCGCGCGATCAACAGCGGTTCGTCGCCGAATTCTTCGGGCGCGCTGTCTTCTCGCACCTGCCGGGGCGAGGCGGCGCCACACCCTCCGTAGCCGCGGCTGATCACGCCAGGCCGCCAGCCATGCGCGCGCAGCCACTCGCAAAGGGCGATGGTCAATGGGGTCTTTCCAGTACCGCCCACGGTGATGTTGCCGACGATGATCACGGGAACCGGAAGGGACGGCGGTGGCGCCGCCAAAAAGCGCCGCCGGCGGCGCCGCGCGACGGTGCAATAAAGCGCCGACAGAGGCAACAATACAGTGGAAAACGGCCCGCGCCGCGACCACATCCGCTGCACTAAGCTGTGCATGTTCATGCGCTAGAAGCCTGTAGATTCAATGCTTGGATGCTTCATCCTCTCGAGGCTCAAGAAAGAGAGACATGAATTCACCAATCGAAAACGCGCTGCAGGAATTCGTCGATCACTTGCTGCGCCCGTCGGCGTTCCTGCCAGAAGCGGCGATGGGCGGCGTCGCCACGGCGGCGGGTTTCATCTGGCGCGCTGCGCAGCGAATGCCATGCTTTTAGCACTTCTTCTGGACCCGCCAGAACCGGCAGTGCTTCGCCGGCCAGCGGATGACCGGGCGCAACACTCAATGGACTGCTGCCCGCAAGCGCCTGCCAGGTATCACGACGGCCGGCGGCGGCCAGATGCCCTGCGTCCATGGCGCTGGCTACAGCCGCTGTCCAGCGCGGATCATCGAGCGCGATCACAGCACCGGGGGAAAGCGGCCGGCGATCCCAATCACTGATGGCCAGATCGGCTTGCACTTCGAAAGGCCCTTCTCCAGAAACGAACAGGACACCTTCGCCGGCAAGCGTACTGCTTCGCCATTGACGAATGAAGTCACTCTGCGCACTGGCGGGGCCTTGCCACCACCACACGCGCAAAGCTTCTTTTCCAGCGGCCAGAAGACTGCGCAAGGTAGTGTCGGCCTGAGCCTCGACGAACAGCGACAGTGGATCGGCCGCAGCTGCCAGATGCGACGCCCTCCCCGACTGTTGCCAAGCCTCAGCCGCGGAAGCACTCTCGGGATAGGCGGCTTCCACGTCGAACTCCCCGGGCGCGGTGTTGAAGGCGATCACATGAGTGCCGCTTGCAGCGGCGGCCCGTGGCAGGTTGGGGTGCGCCAGGGTATCGACAAGGATCAGGCCAAAGGGCTGCAACCTCCCCAGCACTCTTGCAACCGTTTTCGGACGATCATTCGGCCCATAGCCCAGGCCGACCTTGCGCAAGCCGCGAAGGCGCGGTTCGATGATGTCGCGGTAATCCTGCTCGAAGGTGAGCGCCAAGCGGATGTCGAGGCGTTTTTCACGCAAGGCGCCTAGCAATTCGCAGGCCAGAAGCACGGATTTGCGGCTCGCGCCTGCTTTGATCCAGACGACCTTACCTTCCCCTTTGGGCGGCAGCAGATAGCCATGACGGGCATTGAGCCGGGCATGATCCTTTTCCCGCCAATCGTGCCAGTCGGCGCGCAAGGCGGGCCACCAACGGCTACCGTAGCTTGATTTATCCGTACTCATGGATCTCGGCGGGTTGGTTTTCATGGAATTGCATCCTGTGCAGGCGCGCGTAGATTCCATTGCGTGCGATCAACTCGGCATGCGGCCCGACTTCCATGATTTTTCCCTGTTGCATGACTACGATGCGGTCGGCATTTTCTATGGTGGAAAGCCGGTGTGCGATGACCAGAGTGGTACGCCCTTGCAGCAGCGTTTCCAGCGCCGCCTGAATGTGGCGTTCTGATTCGGTATCCAATGCTGAAGTCGCCTCATCCAGAATCAGGATGGGCGAGTTCTTGAGCAAAGCGCGGGCGATGGCGAGTCGCTGGCGCTGTCCGCCCGACAGCAGCACGCCGTTTTCCCCTACCAGCGTGTCGAGGCCGTTGGGCAATTTTTCTATGAATTCCCAAGCATGAGCGGCGCGCGCCACTTCTATCAATTGCTCGCGGCTGGCGCCCGCCTGCTCGCCATAGGCAATGTTGTTGGCGATGGTGTCGTTGAACAAAGTCACCTGCTGGCCAACATAGGTAATCTGCCGCCGCAGGCTGTGCAATTTCAGTTCTTTGATCGGTATGTCGTCAAGTAAGATTTCGCCTCGATCGATTTCGTAAAACCGCGGCAGCAGATTCACCAGGGTGCTCTTGCCGCTGCCGGATCGACCCACCAGAGCAACGGTCTCGCCAGGCTCTATGGATAGATTGATGTCATGCAATACATCGCCTTTCCCAGCTTCATAGGCGAAACTGACATGTCGGTATTCAATGCGCCCCTCGGCCCGCTCGATCTCGCGGGTGCCATGATCCGGCTCGGGATCGGCGTCCAGCAGTTCAAAGATGGTTTCGCCCGCCGCTATACCGCGCTGAAGCGTGGGATTGATCTGCGAAAGCCGGCGCAAGGGTTCCATCATCATGAGGATGGCGGTGATGAAAGACACAAATGACCCCACACTCATGCTTTTGAGCAGGGTGCCGGAAGTCGCCAGCCAGATGACGAACGCCACACCGAGGGAAGCGACTATTTCGAGCAAGGGCGTGTTGACCGCCTCGGCCGCCGTCGTGCGCATACGCAGATCGCGGCTCTTACGATTGACCGCATCGAAGCGTTTGGCTTCGTAATCGCTTCCGCCAAACAGCTTGACCACCCGCTGACCTTCGATCATCTCCTCAGATACATGCGTCACCTCGCCCACCACGTCTTGAATGCCTCGGCTGAGTCGGCGGAAAAGCTTGCTCACGGACGCGATGATGAGCGCGATAACGGGGAACAGGACGAGGAAAATCAAGCTCAATCTCCAGCTCACGTAAAACACCCACATGAGCAATCCGACCACAGTGATGCTGTCACGCACCAGGGTAGTGAAAATGTTGGTCGAGGCGCCGGCGACCTGCTCGACGTTATAGGTGAGCTTGGCCAGCAATTCACCCGATGAGGAGTTGTCGAAAAACCGCACCGGCATGTGCAGCAGGCGTTCGAACATCTGTTGGCGCAACTTCAGAACGACGTAGCTGCCCACATAGGCCATGTAATACGAGGAGACGTAACTGGTCACGCCGCGCACCAGATACAAGCCGACCAGCAGCGGTGGAATCCAGGTGATGGTGGTCATGTTGTGATCGACAAAGCTGCCGTCCAGCAACGGCTTCATTATCGCCGCCATGAGTGGCTGGATGGCCGCGCTCACTGTCATGGCAGATACCGCAAGCAGCAGATAAGGCCAGTAGTGCAAGGACTCGCGAAGCAGACGGCGGTAGACCTGAATGCCTCCCTGGGAGTTGGACAGGTTCGACATCATCAAGGGGCCTTGCCGATTTTATTGGTGGCGATCGACAATCTCGATATGCCCAGTTGGCTGGCCACATCCATAGCGGTGACGATCGCCTGGTAAGGGGCATTGGCATCGGCGCGCACGACCAAGGGGGTCTTTTCGCCCTGCCCCTTTAAAGCCATTGCTTTTTTCAAGACTCTATAGAGCGTGGCCGGCCTGTCATTGAGCAGTTCGCGTCCGCCGAGAAAATAGTGGCCTTGCTTGTCGATCGTGATGACCAGCGGATTGGCCTCCTTGGCCACGGTGGCGTTGTGCGCCTTTGGCAAGATGATACGAATCTGCGAGACATGATCGAAAGTGGTTGTCACCATAAAGAAAATCAGCAACAGGAAAACCACATCGATCAGCGGGGCAATGTCGATTCCGAAATCCTCCTCACGGCGTTCGCTGCGTTGAAATTTCATGCGCGTTTCCCCGCTGCTTGTCGGCGCGCGGCCTTCATGCGCGCGATGGTGTCTACGAATCGGATCGCTTCGGCTTCCATCTCCAGGGTGAGGCTGTGCACCTGCCCGCGAAAGTAGCGGTGAAAGATCAGCGCCGGAATGGCCACGACCAGACCTGCGGCTGTGGTGATCAGCGCCTGGGCGATGCCGCCGGCCAATACATGCGGGTTGCCTACGCCTACCGTGGTAATGACGCTGAACACCTCGATCATGCCAAATACCGTGCCGAGCAGGCCGAGCATCGGCGAGATCGAGGCGATAGTGCCGAGAGTGTTGAGATAACGTTCGAGTTCGTGTACCACCTGACGTCCGGTTTCTTCGATGCGTTCTTTCATCTGTTCATGAGTTCGATGGCGGTTGCGCACCCCGGTGGCAAGGATTTTACCCAGCGGCGATCCTTGCTCGATCTCCTGCAAGGCGGCCGCATCCATCTCTCCCGATCTGAGTTGCTTGAGCACCTGCTCCAACAAGCCGGGCGGCATGATCGATGAGCGGCGCAAACTCCAGAAACGCTCCAGAACGATGGCCATGGCAAGAATGGAGCCCAATATAATGGGCAACATCATCCAGCCGCCGGACTTGATTATTTCCAACATACAGTGCGACCCTCGGTACGAACTGGTGGCAAATGATACACGTTATGGACGATTGACCGATAGAACCGGCCCATGCGCTGGCCGCCGGTTCCAGTAGCGCCCCGCCGATGAACGATAACCCGGCTGGAGCTGCATTCCACGCCCGTGGGTAAAGAGCACGCTCAACATGCCATCCTGCGCGGTATCGACTACTTTGATGCCGCGTTTCTGATAACGGCGCATGATTTTCGCCTTCGGAAATCCGAAACGATTGCCGAAACCGGTGCTCAACAGCGCCAAACGCGGGCGCACCGCGTCCAGAAACGCGGCGGTCGAAGAGGTGGTGCTGCCATGGTGGGGCACGATCATTACCTCGGCCTCGAGGCGTTGCCCCCAATGCGCCATCAGCGTCCGCTCCGCGCGCGCCTCTATGTCGGAAAGCAACAAGGCGCTGCCGCCCTCGCCGCCGATACGCAACACGCAGCTGCGGTTGTTGCGTCCTCGCAACCCCGTAGGCAGCGGTGAAAGCATTTCAAAACGCACGCCGTCCCAGATCCATCGCTCACCGGCATGGCAAGGCTTCGCTCCCGGCCACGAGGCAGGATTGGATGCGAGAAGCGGCGTGCCGGGCCATGCCGCTAGCAGTGAAGCCGCGCCGCCGCTATGATCATTGTCATCGTGGCTGATCACGAAAAGGTCAATGCGTCGCAGCGCGAGGTGACGAAGATAAGGTGCCACCACCGCGCTACCGGCGTCGAAATTCGACCCGTACCGTGGGCCGGAGTCGAACACCAGCGTGTGATGCGCTGTCTGCACCACCGCCGCAAATCCCTGCCCCACATCCAGAACGTCAAGGCGCCAGCTGCCGGCAGGCGGATAACTCGGCGGCGGCCACAACAAGGGGGCGAACAAAAGCGCCCCCACCCAGCGCGACGGCCAACCGCGAGGCGCCAAAAGCCACGCGGCGCCAACCAGAGCAAAGACCAAGGCTGCCCATGAGGCCATGCCGAGGCGCACATGCCCCCAGGGCAAAGCGGCGAGGAAATCCAGCACCGGCCAGAGCCCTTGCAGGATCAGCGCCGCCAGTCCCAGCAGGAACGCGCCCGCCGGCTGCCAGATCACCAAGAACGCGGTACCAAGCAGCGCAAGAGGCACGACCCCGAATCCCACCCATGGGACGGCGATCAGATTGGCCAGCGGGGCGATTGGGGCGGCGCGCTGAAACAGTAAGGCCGTCAGCGGCAGCAGACCGAGCAGCAACGCCCATTGCACCCGTCCCCAGTCTTTCAGCCAGTTTCCAGTTGCGCGTCCGCGTCCGGCCACGGCATAGAGAAGTACGCCGACGGCGGCGAAGGAAAGCCAGAAGCCCGCGTCCAGCACCGCCAGGGGATAGAGCAACAATACGATCAACAAAGCGACAGCCAAGGTCGGCGCCGGTCTTGGCCGACGCAAGAACAGTATCCCGCCCAGGCCGATCGCCAACATGATCAAGGCACGTTGCGTCGGTATGGAAAAGCCAGCCAGCGCTGCATAGAGCGTCGCCGCAAGCAATGCGAACACTGCGGCCGCCCGTGGGGCCGGAAACCACAGCGGCAATGCCGGGACCAGCGACCACGCTCGGCGCACCAACCAGAATATCAATCCCGCCACCAGACCGACATGCAGCCCTGAAATCGCCATGAGATGATTGGTGCCGGTATCCAGCAGACTCGTCCAGCGTTGCGGAGAAATTTGATCCCGGATTCCCAACGTAAGCGCCAACAATACGCCGCGTTGTTCAGACGGGGGAAGCGTGGCCTGAATGCGCCTGGCCAGATCCAGGCGTGCTCTGTCGAGGCGCACCGAAGGCGTTAGAACCAACCCTTCGAGCCGTTTACCTCCATGGGGGCGCACATAACCGGTCGCGCGGACGCCATGACGAAACAGCCAAGCCTCGTAGTCGAATCCGCCGGGATTCATGAACCCGTTCGGCGGCTTGAGACGCACTCGCAATTTCCATGGTTGTCCGGGCGAAAGCAGCGGTGGACGGCCATACCAGCTCAGTCTTACCCGGTGAGGGAACCGGTCGAGGGATCGACCTGCCATCTTTGCGTTATCGATGACGAAACGAAACCGCACGCCATGATCGAACTTCTGCGGAATACCAGCGACGTAACCGCTCACCTCGACGTCACGTTTCATCGCGGTGACAGGCCAATCCGGACCCAGCGCCAGATCGGCCCGCCACACTGCGAATACACACCCCAGCGCCGCCCACATAACCCAGCGCAGCCAAGGCCATTTCCAGGCCGCCACAGCCAGCGGCGCCAAGCCGATGAATACGGCGGGCGGCGGCAGGTGCGTAAATTGCTGGGCGATCAAAACACCGGCCAAGAAACTGATCGCAAGACGAGTGACGGGCGCCATCAGGTCAACATACAGGCGAGCTGTAGCGGATTTCGGTCAAGCGGGAAACACGCCTGTAGAAATATAACGATCGCCCCGGTCGCAAATAATGGTAACGATGGTGGCGTTTTCGACCTCGGCGGAGAGACGCAATGCCGCCGCCACCGCGCCTCCCGAGGAAACGCCGCAGAATATGCCTTCCTCGGCCGCCAGCCTTCTCATCATGCTCTCGGCTTCCCCTTGCGTCACATCGAAAGTCCGGTCCACCCGCGCGGGATCGAAAATGGCCGGCAGATAGGCCTTCGGCCAACGGCGAATGCCGGGAATGCTGGTGCCTTCCGCGGGTTGCACGCCAACAACCTCGATGTGGGCATTCTTGCTCTTGAGATAGGCCGCCGTCCCCATGATGGTGCCGGTGGTACCCATGGCGCTGACGAAATGGGTAATGATCCCCTGGGTGTCGCGCCAGATCTCGGGGCCGGTGGTTTCGTAATGAGCGCGGGGGTTGTCGGGATTGGAGAACTGATCGAGCACGAAACCTTCTCCTTCCGAGCCCATTTTTTCCGCCAAATCCCTCGCGGCTTCCATGTTGTCCACGAGAATGATCTCGGCTCCGAAAGCTTTCATGACGGCACGCCGCTCGGCGCTCATATTGGCCGGCATGATCAAGCGCAGATGATAACCGCGGATGGCCGAAACCATGGCCAAGGCGATTCCGGTGTTGCCGCTGGTCGCCTCGATGAGGGTGTCGCCGGGGCGAATATCGCCACGCGCCTCTGCATGGCGGATCATGCTCAGCGCCGGCCTGTCTTTGACCGAACCGGCGGGGTTGTTGCCCTCGAGTTTGACCAACAGACGATTGCGGGTCCGACCGGCCAGTCGTTGCAAGCGCACCAGGGGCGTGTTTCCAATGCATTTTTCGATGGTAGAAAAATCCATGCTCGATCTCCTCGAAGAGTGGTGTATGAAGATACCTTGCGGCACCGGAAGCTTAATCAATCGCTGTTTCCATGGACGAGCCGCTGCCTTCCAGCACCACGAAAGCGACGACATGGGTGCGTTCGTCGCTCAAGGATACATGCCAGGATAAAGCTCCAAGCCGCCGCGCGCGCTGCAAGGCACCGCCGGCCAAAAGCAATTCAGGGCGCCCCAAGAGATCGTTTTCTATCCACATGTCCTGCAGGCGGATGCCTTGGGCGATGCCCGTGCCCAGCGCCTTGGCTGCAGCTTCCTTGGCCGCGAATCGCTTGGCAAGAAAGCGGGCCGGATGATCGACGCGCCTGATCGCGGCCTGCTCCACAGGATGAAGAATACGTTCGACGGCGCGTTGCCCATGGCGCGCCAACAATCGCTCGATGCGACTGATTTCGACGAGATCGACGCCGATCCCGCAAATCGTCACGCGCTGCGCGCGGCCAGCATCCGCGCTTTCATTTCCCGCGTCGCCTGTTCCAAACCGACGAACAAGGCGCGCGCGACTATGGAATGACCGATATTGAGTTCGGCGATTTCAGGGATGGCCGCCACGGCGGCCACGTTCTCATAATCGAGGCCGTGCCCGGCATTGACCTGCAGACCGGCGGCATGGGCGGTAGCGGCCATCGATTCAAGGCGTTGCAGTTCTGCCTCGCGCGCCTTTTCATTCGCCGCATTGGCATAGGTGCCGGTATGCAATTCGATAACGGGCGCGCCGGTGGCAAGAATGGCTTTGAGCAGTTTTGTGTCTGGCTCCACGAACAGCGAAACGCGCACTCCACAGTTGCTCAGTTCCTGACAGGCCCGGATCAGCCGTTCCCCCATGCCGATGACGTCCAATCCTCCTTCGGTAGTCAGTTCCTCGCGCTTTTCCGGCACGATGCAGCAATCGGCGGGCCGCACTTTCAGCGCGATGGCGATCATTTCTTCGGTTGCCGCCATTTCCATATTCAAACGGGTATTAAGATACTGATGGGCGGTGAGTATATCTTCGTCCTGGATATGGCGGCGATCCTCGCGCAAATGCATGGTGATGCCATCCGCGCCGCCGCGCTCAACGGCGCGGATGGCCTCGGCAATACTCGGATACGGCGTGTGTCGCGCTTGCCTGAGAGTGGCCACATGATCGATATTGACGCCCAGTTTCATGGTTTTAATACCTCGATTACTTGACTTTTGAAAGTTTACTCATGGCGGCATGCCAGCGCGTCAAAATCGGGCTCTTGTGCTCATTTACGCTCTGTAAACTGCGCTTTTCGCCCCATTTTTCCTTCTCCCGGCCCGCCTGAGCGAATTTCAACATCCTGCCAAAGGATCACAGGGGGCTAATCTATTGTGGCGATGATGCTTCGGATCCATGATCTTCCACAGACGCCCTGTCTTTACGCTGCTGCATTCTCGCCAGCCCCCTTAGCAATTCACGGGTGCGCAGCGCACGCTGGCCAAGGTGGACGTCCAGCACCCTGCGCAGCAGGCGCTTGGCGGCCCGCCGCGTCGCGGAGTCGCTCCAGTCGCGCGCCGCGATAGCCAGACAGATATGTCCCAGCATGGCATTTTCCACCGTTTCCGGTATCTTTATCAGCCCCTGCCGGGGTTGATAAAGATACCAAAGGCCTGGATCAACGGCGGCGCCATCAAGGCATTCCTTGTCCAGCGTCAGGCCAAAGCCCAAGGCATCGAGCAGATCGAGCTCGAAATCGCGCAGTACCGGTTCGAGGGCCGCGGCCGCCTGCAGCCGCCTTAAGGCGTGATGGTAGATCGAGTAGACCGGCCCGCACTCATCGTGCCGCGCCAAGAGATTGAGTAGCAATTCATTGAGATACAAAGCCGCCGGCAAGATCGAAGCGGGAAGGCGCAACGGTTCGATTTCCTCGGCTCCAATAAGCGTATGCAACTCGCCACGCGGACTCCAGCGTAACTGCAAAAAGTGAAAGGCTTGCAGCACGCCGGCCTGGCCTTTACCCCGTCGGGCACCGCGCGCCACCAAACCCAGCCGTCCATGATTCGCCGTGATCACTTCGAGCAAAAGGCTGGTTTCGCGCCATGGGCGGGAATGCAGCACATAGGCTTCGTCCTCTTGTGCTTGGCTCACTTCGGTGCGTCCATCTCCAGCTTGTGTAAAAACCTCGGATCGTCCTGCCAGCCGGGGCGAACTTTCACCCATAGTTGCAAAAACGCCTTGCGGTCCACCAATGACTCTATGTTTCGCCGTGCTTGAATGCCGATCGCTTTCATGCGCGAACCGCCCTTGCCGATGAGAATCGCTTTTTGCCCCCCGCGCTCCACCCAAAGCGTCGCTTCAATGTCAACGAGATCCGCTCTTTCCTCGAAATGGTCGATGGTCACGGCCACGGCATAAGGCACTTCTTCACCCAATTGGCGCATGACGGGTTCGCGGATAAATTCCGCGCAGAGAAAGCGCAGGCTGCGATCGGTCAGTTGATCTTGCGGCCAGCATGCGCCATTTTCAGGCAAATGCGAAAGCGTGCGCTCCAACAAGCGATCAACGTTGGCGCCCTTGAGTGCGGAGATAGGGAAGATTTCAACAAAATCGTGTTTGGCGCCGATTTCCTGCAAAAAAGGAAACAAGTCCTCGCGCCGCGGCAAGCGGTCGATCTTGTTGATCAACAACATGATGGGACGGCCTTCTTGCGCCAATGCAGAAAGGATGCGGTCTTCGGCCTCGCCCCATCGTCCTGCGGCTACCATGAACCACTCCAGATCCGCCTCGGCCATGGCGCTCATGGCGGCGCGATTGAGCGCCTGATTCAAAGCGCGCGCCTTGCGCATTTCATGGATACCGGGCGTATCCAGCAATGCCACCTGGCCCACCGGATGGTCGATGATGCCCAACAGCCGATGGCGGGTGGTTTGGGGTTTGGCAGCGGTGATCGCCAGCTTCTGCCCCAGAAGACGATTCAGAAGGGTGGATTTGCCCACATTGGGCCGCCCGATAATGGCTACGCTGCCACCGCGGCGGGAATCACTGATTTCATCTGTCAATGCCGTCTTCTCCATCCAGACGTTGCAACGCCATCTCAGCAGCCGCCTGTTCGGCCTTGCGCCGACTACTCCCTGCCGCCTCGACTTCGATTCCAAGCGCCGCCACCTTGCAGCGAACACGGAATGTCTGCCGGTGTGCCTGACCGCTGGTTCCCAGCAAGTGGTATTCCGGCAGGTCGAGATTGCGGCTTTGCAGGAACTCCTGCAGCCGCGTCTTGGGATCCTTCAGTGACTCCGCGCTGGGCAGATTCTCAAGACGCGCGCCATAGAGCGAAAGAATGAATTCGCGGGTGGCTTCCATGCCAAGAATAAGATAATGCGCGCCGATCAGCGCCTCCACGGTATCTGAAAGAATGGAATCACGACGATAACCGCCGCTTTTCAGTTCTCCTGATCCCAGGCGCAAATAATCGCCGAGCCGGTTTTCGCGGGCGATGGACGCCAAAGTTTCACGCCTGACCAGAGTGGCGCGAAAGCGGCTGAGTTCGCCTTCCTTGGCTTCTGGAAAACGATGATATAGCCACTCGCCAATCACCAGCCCCAACAGAGCATCACCCAGAAATTCCAGCCGCTCGTAGTTTTTTCCCGAGGCGCTGCGGTGAGTCAACGCCAGCTCAAAGAGCGGCGAATTCTTCAGCGCGGCAGGCAAGCGATCGGGAAACTTGGAACTCACGGATAAGTCTGAGCAGAATTGTTCTTCGCAGGATAATGCACCGCGTAGGAGAAATAAAACAATCCATCGATGTTGGCGATGAGGTGCTGTTTGACCTGATACTTTACGCTCAAGGTCGTCTCATTACCCACCGTATTCATCTTCAGATCCTTACAACTGACGGCGTTGATATTGTTGATCGTAAAGCGGTTGGTCAGATTATCGCAGATCTGCTGAAATCCCATGTGGCCGACATTGGGCGAATGGGCCAATTCATTCATTACGGAACGCACATTGTAATACTGCAAATACACCGGCACGAGACGCACTGCCAAGGTGGCGACAATCCCCAGAAATGCCAGCACGAGCAAGGTGGAAATCAGCGAAAGTCCGCGCTGTTTTTTAGGTGATTTCATCATCGATATCCTCATCGTTTTAATTCGAATGGTTCACCTTCTCAGTGTTCGCCTTCTCAGTGATGAATAGGGCTTTGCATCTCACTGCGGAATCGGTTTACCGATGCGCCCGAAGTTGATACGTCCATCATACCAATGCATCCAGATTACGAACGCCTGTCCGACCAGATTCCGCGCGGGCACAAATCCCCAATAGCGGCTGTCGAAACTGTCGTCGCGATTGTCGCCCATCATGAAATAGTGGTGGGGCGGCACGGTGACGCAGCCGTCTGGCACCGGCACGCCGGGCATGATCAAAATCTTGTGCTTGACCACCGTGCCGTCGCGACGAGGCAAGTATTCCGTCCATATCTGCGCGCCCTGCATCAAGTGATTCGGGCCTTCGCCCTTGTAGACGCCATCATAGACCTTTTTCACCAGCTTGCCGTCTATGTAAAGATCGTTGCCCTTGTAGCAGATGTGGTCGCCGGGCAGACCGATTACGCGTTTGATGTAGTCTTCACCCGCCGAAGCCTTGACCTGTTGCATGCCCCCCAATAGCACGCAGGCTACGTCGTTTTCGCAGTATTTCACTGCTTCGCGTTCGGGGAACTTGAACACCACCACATCGCCGCGGCGAGGATGGCCCAGCGGAGCGATCAGCGTGCGCACGATGGGTAGGCGCAGACCGAAAGCGAATTTATTGACGAGGATAAAGTCTCCAACCAGCAGAGTGGGCATCAATGATCCCGAGGGGATGCGAAACGGCTCGGCCACGAAAGACCTGAGCAGCAACACGATCAGCAGGACGGGAAAAAAGGAGCGTGAATACTCGACGTACCAGGGTTCGCGATAGGCAGGCTGCCCGCCCTCTCCATCGGCCTGAGCGACACGGGCCTTGCGGCGAGGTTTCAGCCACAGCGCGTCGATCAACCAGATCAGGCCGGTCACGAACACCGCAATGATCAGAGATAATTCCAGATCGAAACTCATGGCAGGGTTCCTTGTTTTTTGAGTTATGAGTTGCTGCTTAATCTTCTACGCGCAGGACAGCAAGAAACGCCTCCTGCGGGATTTCCACTTTGCCGACCTGTTTCATACGTTTCTTGCCGGCTTTTTGCTTCTCTAGCAACTTGCGCTTGCGTGACACGTCGCCGCCATAACACTTCGCCAGGACGTTCTTGCGCAGAGCCTTGACGGTAGTGCGGGCGATGATGTGTGAGCCGATAGCCGCCTGAATCGCAACCTCAAACATCTGCCGCGGAATCAGCTCTTTCATGCGTTCGATCAGCTCCCGCCCGCGGCTCTGGGCGACATCACGGTGCACGATCAGAGCGAGCGCATCGACCCGTTCGCCGTTGATCAGCACGTCCACCCGCACCAACGGCGCGGCTTGGAAGCGCTCGAGCTGATAATCGAATGAGGCGTAGCCGCGACTGACCGACTTCAGCCGGTCGAAGAAATCGAGCACAACCTCATTGAGCGGTAGTTCATAACTCAATGAAACTTGCTTGCCGAGATACAGCATCTTGGTCTGCACCCCGCGTTTTTCCACGCACAGAGTGATCACCGCGCCCACGTATTCCTGCGGCACCAAGATATTGGCGGTAATGACCGGCTCGCGAATTTCAACGATTTCGTTGACCGAGGGCAGATCGCTGGGATTGTGGATCTGGATCACTTCGCCACGGGTGGTCTCCACCTCATAGACCACTGTGGGCGCGGTGGTAATGAGATCGAGACCGTATTCGCGCTCCAGGCGTTCCTGGACGATCTCCATGTGCAACATGCCGAGGAAACCGCAGCGAAAACCGAATCCAAGCGCCTGTGAGGTTTCTGGCTCGTAGGCCAGTGCGGCATCATTGAGTTTGAGCTTATCCAGCGCGTCTCGCAGATTGGAATAATCATCCGAGTCTACAGGGAAAATTCCGGCAAACACGCGAGGCTGGACTTCCTGGAAGCCGGGCAGCGGGTTTGCGGCCGGACGGTCGGCACCGGTGATGGTATCGCCTACGCGCGCGCCATCAATTTCCTTGATGCCGGCGATCACATAGCCCACCTCACCGGCTTCTAGCGTGTCGGTTTCGACCGGCTTGGGGGTAAAAATCCCCAGTTTGTCTATCTGTTGCAGCTTGCCGCTGGACATCATCTTGATTTTCTGGCGCGTCTGCATGCGTCCTGATACCACCCGCACCAGCGCCACCACGCCGACATAATTGTCGAACCAGGAGTCGATGATCAATGCCTGCAAGGGCCCTTCGCGGTCTCCTTGGGGCGGCGGTATGCGGGCCACCAGCGTCTCGAGCAATTCGGGCACGCCTTCCCCCGTCTTGGCGCTGATTTGCAGGGCATCGTGGGCCTCGATGCCTATAATCTCCTCGATTTCCTCGGCCACGCGTTCGGGCTCGGCGGCCGGCAAATCGATCTTGTTGAGCACTGGCACCACTTCCAGCCCCTGATCAATGGCGGTATAGCAATTGGCCACGCTTTGCGCTTCCACTCCCTGCGAGGCATCGACCACCAACAACGCGCCTTCACAGGCAGCAAGGGAACGGGAAACTTCATAAGAAAAATCGACATGCCCCGGCGTGTCGATAATATTGAGTTGATAGACTTCGCCGTCGGCAGCGCGGTAATCCAGAGACACGCTTTGCGCCTTGATCGTAATGCCGCGTTCACGCTCTATATCCATGGAATCAAGCACTTGAGCTGACATTTCCCGCTCGCTCAAACCACCGCAAAGCTGAATCAGGCGGTCGGCCAACGTCGATTTGCCGTGATCGATGTGCGCGATGATGGAAAAATTGCGTATATTCTTGAGAGGTTTTGCCATTCGACAGGTTTGGTTTGCGTCAACGCCAAGGAGCCGATTATGACGATAGACGCGGAAAAAGGCCATTGCCTCTGGCACAGTAGTCTATCTCTTGCCGGTAAAAACCAATGAAGGCGCCTTTTGTATCAGCCTCGGTCACACATAGGCATCTATGGCGATCGTATCGCGTCCATACCAATGGTGCGCAGTGCTCAGGCCAATGTCCGATTCCCCTTCGACCGCAGAAACCGACATCCACGCCGTATAGGGAGATGAACCCGTTTGCTGGGAGTGCTGATACCCCTGCTGTTGACTTTGCCCCCCCATTCCCTGCCAACCACCCATTTGCTGCTGGATATTCACGCTGACTTGTTGTTGCCCGCCTTGCGCCAGCATTTCGCGCAATCTAGGCAATGAAGCCTCGAGAGATTCGCTAACCGCCGCATGGTGTACCTGAAATAGAACCTGAGTATGGTGACCTTCGACTTTCACCTGCACCTGCATCGGTCCCAGTTCGGGCGGATTCAATTGGATCCGCGCCTGATGTACGCCCTGAGTCTGACTCATAATGGACACGCGCTCATGCAACGCGTGCGAAAAACCTGCCTGTTTCATGCTCATGGAGGCTTGCGCCGACGACATCCGGTTCTCGGCATGGGCAGCATTTGTGCCGGTCGCTCCGGCTCCCGCAAAAGCCACAAACGGTACCTGCGGCTGAGTCGTCAAGTTATCGATCGCTGTGGCAATCGAGTTTGCGCCGGGCGGGCGGCTATTGGCCGCAAGCTGCGCTCCAAATGCCAACGCATCGATACCCTTGGCCTCAGGTGCCGAGCGCGTTTCGAAACCCTCTCTGGCGTTCGGGACGGAAGCTGAGAGCGCTTGGCGTAACGCTGCATCGATTGGGTTGTTTCCCTTTGAAAGCCCTTGCAGGGAGGATTTGAGTAATTTGACATCCACAGGATGAGGTATCGGCAGCGTGAGCGGCAAACCGGCGCCCATGGAAGGCAAATCCTTGCCGCCTTCACTGCTTCCGTTCCGTTTACGGAGTTTTTCAGAATGCGCCGGATGAGAGTCTGTAGATGATGTTTTTTTCTCGGTCTCTGGCCGAGGACGGTTCCGATGCGAACCGCTCTCATGGTGTGCGGCCTGGATCGCCTTGGAAAAATTCCTGGAGGATGGCTTCGAGGAGTCAGGACGAGGTGATGCCGCCTTGCTTTCGGACATATTTTTGGTTGTGAGCGGCACGGATGGAAGGGGAGCGGACATCTTCGAAACGATTCATGCAATGATCTGGGAATAACAGTGTGCAGAATCCGGGCCAGAAATAATCTTTTAGGCTTTA
Source organism: Acidihalobacter sp. (assembly GCA_027013225.1). Lineage (GTDB taxonomy): Bacteria > Pseudomonadota > Gammaproteobacteria > DSM-5130 > Acidihalobacteraceae > Acidihalobacter_A. Next base: position 17,777 of record JALUXU010000030.1, read on the forward strand.
CGTGTCCAGCGAATTAGACAAGATTCCTCCATTTCCTTTTGTTCGCGCCGCTCCTCGTCCTTGCGTTCACTTAGCTGATATTTTTCAACCAGTCTGTTGACGACCATCTTGCGTGCATACCTCCCCTGCCATGCGGAACGCGCCTGCTTCGCCCCCTCCTCGGCTTCGGCCACGATGAGGCGTTGCGCTTCTATGGCACGCGTAAGTTCCTGCATGAACTGGCGGTAGCTTTGCAACTGGCCAAGGTTGGCGACGCCTTTTTGCAGCTGGGCGGCATATTCCTGTTCCCAGGCCAATAACTCATCCAGCTTGCGGCGAGCGTATTGCAGCTGCTCGAGGCGACGGCCTAGATTCTGCGCCGCTGTATTCTCTTCCCGCTGGGCCTGATCACTGGCCGGCTGTAAACGGCGACTTCGCTTCATTGTTGTTCCTTATACGCCAAATAGTCTGCCAGGCCACGCACATTGTCGGTGGAAGGTGCCTGGGGCGGCTCAGCCTCAATCCTTCTGGAGAGCGGCTCGATCAGTTCATGGAGTTCGGTCTCGCTTTGCGAAAAACTCACTGAATCATGCAAGTCCTGATGCAAATAGGCTTCGAGTTTGGGATACATGCGGATGGCTTCATCCACCAATGGATCGCTCCCTACCTGATAAGCGCCCACAGTAATCAGGTCGCGGTGTTGTGAATAGGCCGAGTAGAGCTGTTTGAAACGGCGCGCGGCGGCCAGATGTTCCTTGTCGATCACTTCAGGCATCACGCGTGATATGGAGGCTTCTATGTCTATGGCTGGATAGCGTCCTCGTTCGGCGATTTGGCGGGACAGCACCACGTGCCCATCAAGAATCGCGCGCGCCGCGTCAGCGATCGGATCGTTCTGATCGTCGCCTTCGGCCAGCACTGTATAGAATGCCGTGATCGAACCGCCGCCGGAAACACCGTTTCCAGCACGCTCGACCAATTGTGGCAAGCGCGCGAACACCGAGGGCGTATAGCCTTTGGTGGCCGGCGGCTCGCCGATGGCAAGCGAGATCTCGCGCTGCGCCTGGGCAAAACGGGTCAGTGAATCGAGCAGCAGCAAAACCTTGCGGCCCTGGGAACGAAAATATTCAGCGATCGCGGTAGCGTACCAGGCCCCATGCAAACGCAGCAGCGGCGGCGCGTCGGCGGGCGCCGCGACCACTACCGCGCGCCGCAAGCCTTCGTCTCCCAGCGTACTCTGCACAAATTCGCTCACCTCACGGCCGCGCTCGCCTATCAAACCGACCACAGTGACATCCGCATCCGTATAGCGGGTCATCATACCCAGCAACACGCTTTTTCCCACCCCGCTGCCAGCGAACAGTCCCATGCGCTGACCCCGCCCGACCGTCAACAATCCATTGACTGCGCGAATGCCAACGTCCAGGGGCTCTCTGATTGGCGCACGCGCCAAGGGATTGATTGGCGTCCCCATCAGATCGACGCTGTGCGCCAGTGGCGGCAAGGGCTCGCCATCCAGCGGCCTGCCCGCTCCGTCCAGAACGCGGCCAAGCAGGGCATCGCCTACTGCTATCCTCTGCGTGGCGGTCATCGGCCTGACGCTCGCATTGGGGGTCAAACCGCGAATGTCGCCCACAGGCATCAAAAACGTTTTGTCCTCTGAGAACCCCACCACTTCAGCCTCGATAGACGCTGGCTCATTTCCTATTTCGCAGCGGCCTCCAATGGGCATCTCCACCCCAACGGCTTCCAGAGTCAGCCCGATCATGCGGGTCAAACGGCCTTCCACCACCCATGGCTGCGCTGCCAACACCCGTTCTCTGGCCTCGCCGAGGGAACGGGCCCAACGACCGCGGTGCTGGGCGAGAAAAGCCTGCGCTGAGGAAGTCATGTACTTTCCCCGACACGCGCGTGTCCCAGAGCTGCGGCGACGATCCGATTCAGGCGTGTCTCAACGGTGGCATCTATACGGCTCGTCTGCGTGATCACGCGGCAGCCGCCACGGGTAAGCGCTGGATTCTCAATAAGTTGCCATTGTTTGTCACCTTCTCCTTCGGGCATGGCCTTGCGCACCAGAGTGGCATCTTCCGGATGAATCTCGATCTTTATCTGCGCACTTTGCGAAGGCAATTCCTGCAAAGCCGCCCGCACCGCGCCCATGATTTCATCCGGCGAGGTCTTGAGTTCACGGCGCACCATTTGGCGTGTCATGGCTACAGCCAGGGCGATGAGCTCCCGTTCGACCTCTTCATCGAGCTCATCAAAAGGTCTGGCCAGGCTTTTGATCAAGGTGCGCCATGTTTGAATGTTTTCTTCGACGGCCTCCTTACCTGTGGCGAACCCTTCTTCATAGCCTTGACGGAAGCCTTCCTCACGAGCAGCTTGCTGCAGGGCTTCGAGCTGCTCAGCGGTCATCAGTGGTGGAACTTTCGTTTCCTCACGGGTTTTTTTATCCTCATTCACCGCTGGTTTCTCAGGAAGAGGCGCTTCATTCTGTTCGCGCCTTTCCGCTTCCATTTCTACGTTTGGCGCTCTCCAATAAGTAAACCCTGCTCCCTGTCCAGCGGTGATGATTTTTTTGCTCATGATTTGCCGCTCAGCGTCTTCATGTTATAGAAATTCATCGCCACCCTTTCCGCCAAGCGTAATTTCGCCCGCATCAGCCATACGCCTTGCGACGCCCAGAATTTCTTTCTGGGCGGCTTCCACTTCGCTCAAGCGCACCGGACCCTTGGTCTCCAAATCGTCACGCAGCATTTCGGCGGCACGTTTGGAGATGTTGCTGAATACTTTTTCCCGCATTTTCTCGTCCGCTCCCTTGAGCGCGACCACCAGCGTTTCCGAAGAAACCTCGCGCAATAGGGCCTGCATGGAACGATCGTCGAGGTCGGCCAGGTTATCGAACACAAACATGAGATCTTCTATGTTATGGGCAAGCTCTTCGTCCGTCTCGCTTATCTGACCGATGACCGCCTCCTCGATACTCGAATCGAGGTAATTGAGGATTTCCGCCGCGCTTTTCAGCCCACCCACCTTGGCTGTCTTGATGCTGGTATTTCCGCTGAACTGTTTTTCCAACACCTGATCGAGTTCTTTGATGGCCCGGGGATGAACGGTATCCAGCGTGGCCACGCGCATGATTACGTCAGAGCGCAGTTTTTCCGGCAAGAGTTGCAAAACTTCCGCGGCCTGATCAGGATCAAGGTAGCTAAGGACCAAGGCGATGATCTGCGGGTGCTCAAAACGCACGATCTCGGCGATCGCGCGGCCATCCATCCACTTGAGCTGATCCAAGCCGTGCGATCCCTGACCGCTGCTGATCCTGTCGAGAATGCCGCTGGCCTTGTCTTCTCCCAGCGCCCGCACAAGAACACTGCGCAGGTATTCATCGTTGCCGATTCCGAAATCCGTCTGCTCGCCTACGGATTCCAAAAAAGCCTCCAGCGCCCGTTCGACTTTCTCGCGCGGGACATTGTGCAGCGTACTCATGGCTTCGCCGATCTTTTGCACCTCGCGCGGTTCCATGTACTTCATGACCTCGGCCGCCGTCTGCTCGCCAAGCGACATCAACAAAATCGCTGAACGGGCGGCTCCATCGAGGCTGTGATCATTCATTCTTCTTGCATCCAGGATTTAATGACTTGCGCCACGCGCTTGGCATCATTCTGTGCAACCTGGCGGGCGGCCGCGAGATTCGCCTCATAGGCATCCGCTGGCGCGCCGGCAGCCGCCACCGCCTGATGGCTCAAGCTTACCTGATCTTCTCCAAGCGCCTCCTCCCCTTCATGCCCGGCGGCCTCCGCTCGTACCCTGCCCTCTTTTTCTTCTTCTTTGGCTGCCGGCGGGCCGACCAGACTACGCATCACAGGTCGTAATACGCCGAAGATCAAAAGCGCCACACCCAACGCGCCAAGCAATTCCTTGCCAAGTTGCTGTACCCAGGCTTGCTGCCAAAGAGGCGGAGCGCCCACGGCGTTTACGGGCGCGATCTGTTTGAAGGGCGCATTCACCACATTGACCGTATCGCCGCGCGCGGCATTGAAGCCAACGGCCTCCTTGACCAGGCTGGCGATATTGGCGAGCTCCTGCTTTGACAGGGGCTGGACCGTGACTTTGCCTTTCGGTCCCTTGACCATCTGATAGTTCACGGCCACCGCCACCGATACCCGTTTGATCACGCCCGGCGCGGGCTGAATGTGCTGGATGGTTTGGCCGATTTCGAAATTCTGGGTGGTACTCTTGTTCTCCCGCACCAAGGGCAGTTGACCGCCTCGATTGACTGCCGCAACCCCTTTTTTGTTGACCGATTGATTGGCAGGCACGCCCGCAGGAGGCGGCTGATTGGTCAATGCGCCCGGCACAGCGCCTTGATTGGCTTGCCCCCAGCTTCGATTGTCAGTGAGTTGCTGGCTGCGCACCACTTGATCCTTGGGATTATAGGTTTCTGAAGTGGTATTGATCAGCGAATAATCCAGGGAGGTATCGACCTGCACGCGCACCCCATTGGGTCCTACGAGGGGCGCCAGGAGGTTCTTGATGCGACGTTCGAAAAGGTGATCGTAACGTCGCGCCAGATCGTATTGCGCGGCGCTGAGTGTAGTTCCGCTTGGCGTGGTGGCCGACTGATTGCCGGTCAGAAGATCTCCATTCTGGTCAACCACAGTCACATTCTTGGGGGAGAGGCCGGGCACGCTGGAGGCGACCAGATGGACGATGCCATCCACCTGGGCGGAATTTAGTGTCCGGCCCGGATAAAGGTTCACCAGCACAGACGCCGTGGGCTTGGGGCTGTTTTCGATGAAGACCGACTGCTTGGGGATGGCCAAGTGGACTCTGTCGCTTTGCACACTATCGAGACTGGCGATGGTACGTTCCAGTTCCAACTGCAATGCTTGCTGATACTGGACGTTTTCCATGAACTGGCTGAAACCAAAAGCCCCTTGATTCTTGGTCAAAAGGCTCATGGGATTGGCCGTACCCTTGGGCAAGCCTTCACTGGCGAGTTGCAAGCGGGCGCGATAGACATCGCCGGATGGAACCAGAATCGCGCCTGTCGCTGCTTCGATACGGTAGGGAATATGAGCGCGTTGGAGGGCGCTGGTCACCTGTTCGGCATCCTTGGGAGACAGTCCGCCAAACAGCAAATTGTAATTGGGCGCCTGAGACCAGAGAACGATGGCCGTGCCCAGCGCCACGCTTGCGGCCAACCCAGCCAACAGCCCGAGCTGGCGCAACATCGGCAATTTGGAAAACGCCTCGAACTGGGCTTTGAGCCTTTCAGGATCGATGAGCGCCAAATTCGCCACAATGATGCCTCAAACCTGCATGTTCATGACTTCTTTGTACGCAGACACCAATTTGTTGCGCACCTGAGTCATGGCCTCGAACGACAGGCTGGCTTTTTGCAAAGCCACCATGACTTGGCCAAGGTCTACATTGGGGTTTCCCGCCTCGAAACTCTGGGCCAGGTTACCGGCATGTTGCTGAGCCTCGTTTACCTTGTTGATCGATTCTTCCAGCAGCTTGCCAAAATCCGGCTTGTTGGCCTCGGTGGACGCAGTTGCCGCAGGCGGCGTTTTCGTCCCTTCGGCCGCTGCGGCCATAGCGCGCATTTGCGCCAACACTTGATTGATGTCGGTTCCGCTCATGTCAATTACCTATTTACGGTCGATTCAGGGAATCTTGCAAGCATATATGCAATAAAGAGGCCAGGCTTACGGAATCGATATGCCTGCTTCACGCAATCTGGCCAGCTTGTACCGCAGGGTGCGCGGACTGATGCCCAGTCTCTCAGCCACCAACTTGCGATTGCCATTGGCCGCGCGCAGCGTTTCGATGATCAACTCGCTTTCCCGGCGCCGCAGGTCATCCTCAAGCGCCGACGAGACGCCTTTCTCATCGCCTGCCTCCTTCGATTCCGTCATTGTTCCGACACTGATCGTCTCGAAATAGATGTCATGCGCCTGAATTTCGTCGCCCTGGCGCAAGATCAAGGCGCGCTGAATCACGTTGTCCAGCTCGCGCACATTGCCTGGCCAATCATGGCCGAGAAATTTTTGTTCCGCCTCAGCCGAAAAGACGACTCTGCCGTTTGCATGACGTGCTGCAAGATTCCTTGCCAGCGGCAAAATATCGCCAGGCCGAGACTTCAAAGCCGGCAGATGCAAAGGGAAAACATTCAATCGATAGAACAGATCTTCACGAAAGCGCCCTGCCGCCACTTCTTCTTTCATGTTGCGATTCGAAGTCGCCAAGACGCGCACATCGAGATGGATCGGTTTGCGCCCGCCCAAACGCTCGACTTCACGTTCCTGAAGCACGCGTAACAGTTTCGATTGCAAGCCAAGATCCATTTCCGAAACTTCATCCAGCAACAGAGTGCCGCCATGCGCTTGCTCGAATTTTCCCGGGCGGGTTTCATGGGCGCCGGTAAACGCGCCTTTTTCATAGCCGAACAACATGGCCTCCAGCATGTTCTCCGGAATGGCCGCGCAATTGATGGCCAGAAAGGGCCGCTGGGCACGAGGAGAGTGTTGGTGTATGTAGCGGGCGAACACCTCCTTGCCGCTGCCGGAAGGCCCCGTGATCATCACGGTGGCCTCCGATGCCGCCACTCGCAACGCAAGCGACGCCACCTCCTTGGTATGGGGATCTTCGGCAATCAAATCGCCGGCGTCGGCCACTTCCGGAAGCAAGCGACTGACCATTTCGACCAGCACAGAGGCCTCAAACGGCTTGACAAGATAGTCTGCGGCGCCATTTTGTATCGCCTCCACGGCTTTTTGTATCGTCCCGTAGGCGGTCATCATGACAACCGGCATGTTTTCATGCCGAGCCTTAATATGCTTTAGCAAGGCGTGGCCATCCATTGGTGACATCTGCACGTCGGCCACCACCATGCCGACCTCTTCACGAGACAAAACCGCCAGGGCTTCGCGCCCGTCTCCGGCCGTCAGCGTGTCGAATCCGGCCAGGTTGAGGGTATCGCAAAGCGCTTCTTTCAGATCGATATCATCCTCGACCACAAGCACCGCCAGTTTCTCTCCCATTTGCGAATACATCCCTCCTTGCTTATGCCGCCGACACCGGCAGCTGCAAACTGAAACGCGCGCCCGACAGACGCCTTGCCGGCTCTAGGTGCACCTCTCCCTCATGCGCTTCCATGACCGCCCGTACCACGGGCAATCCCAGACCCGTACCCTGAGTGCTGGTGGTAAAAAAAGGCTCGAAGATCCGCTCGGCAATCACCGGATCGATACCCGGGCCGTCATCTTCCAGCCCGATGATGATTGATTTAGGCCCGCCCTGTTCGATCTGCAAGCAAAGATTGACGCCTTGTCCGCCCGCGCCGATCGCGTTGGTGGCCAGATTGAGCATCGCGCCGACCAGAGCGGATCGCTGACACGCTACCTTGACATCCGCCAATGCTGGCGAAGCCCACTCGATCTGCAGGCTGGCGTTTGCGTCTCTCAAAGGAACGGCCAACATATCTTCGAAATCAGCGACCAGAATAGAGAGCGCGCATGGCGCCAGTTCGGCTTCCCCGCCGCGAGCGAATTGCAACATATCGCCGACCATCCCTTCCAGATGCAGAATTCTGCCGCGAATGCGCCCAAGGATACGTTCCCGCTGTTCGGATCGAAGCTGCTTTTGTTCCAGATGAGACAAATACAGCAAAACGGAAGCCAAAGGGGTGCGCACCTGATGGGCCAGACCGGCGACCATTTCTCCCATGGCCGCCAGTCTTTGATGCCGATCCAGCTGAGTCTGCAAGGCCCGGGTCTCGGTCACATCCTGAAGCAGCCATATCGAACCGGGCTCGTGCGCAAGATTGCGGCGTGTCAAGCTCAGGCGGCGCCCGTCAGCCAGCCGTATCTCGCCACTGCCGGCATCCCCTTCAGCGCCGCAGCTGCGCAAGACATCGTTCCAGTTTTCTGCGATCAAGAGGGCCCCGAAAAACTCCATGGCCGCAGGATTGGCTTCACGCACGAAACCCTCTGTATCCGTGACAATGACCGCGCCAGGCAAGGCTTCCAGCAACTGGCTCAGGCGATTGGCAAGACGCTCTTTTTCAGCCAGCTGAACCAAACGCTCGGAACGGGCAGCAGCCAGCTCTTCGCTCAGCAACTCCACACGACGTTCGAGTTCACGGTAGGACTGAGCCAAATCGGCCGAAAGACGGTTGAATTCAGCAAAGGCTTCCGCCAAAGCCTTTTCCCGGGCATCGAGCGGCCCGGATGGCAATGCTTCGGTTACAGGCGCAAGTTTTTTGCCGATCTTTTCACTCATACAGCGGCTCGCTGAATAGTCTTTCGAGTGCGATGCAGCACACTTGCTTTCCAGGAAAAACACATGCCAGCATCGCGGAATATTTTCGCTTTACATCCAGATGTTCAGGCTTCGCTAACATCATCGACGCGCTGAATACCGTATTTACGCATTTTCTCGACGAGGGTCGTTCTTCGCATGCGTAAACGCTCAGCCGCATGCGCCACGACGCCTCCCGCCTCATCCAGTGCCTGGCGGATGAAAGCGATTTCGAGCTGACCGAGATGCTCCCGCAAATCAAGCCCCTCTTCGGGCAAACCGGCCAGCGGACTGGCCGGCCCAGTATCCGCCTGAGGCTCTGGTAGCGGAGGCAACAAAGAGACGCCCGTGCGATCAAGAATCCGGCGCGGCAAATCAGCGACTTCAGCCATGCCATTTGGCGCCAGAATTGATAAACGCTCAACAAGATTGGCCAGCTCGCGGACATTGCCCGGCCACTGGTATCGCCGCAATACTTCCCGGCTGCCGGTTGACAGCCGCACGCTCCCCCGCCCTTCGCGTTCGAGTTTTGAAGCAATGTGTTCGGCCAAAAGGGTGATATCTTGGATACGATCGCGCAAGGGCGGGATCTCCATCGGAAAGACATTCAGACGGTAATAAAGATCCTCCCGAAACCGTCCTGCGGCGATTTCTTCTTCGAGGTCCCGATGGGTGGCAGCCACAATCCGCACATCCGCTTCGATGCTCTTGTTGCTACCGACGCGTTCGAAGCTTCTCTCCTGCAGCACGCGCAGCAGTTTGACCTGCATGGGCAGAGGCATGTCACCGATTTCATCCAGAAACAAGGTACCGCCTTTGGCAAGTTCAAACCGCCCCTGCCTGGCAGTGATCGCGCCCGTAAAGGCGCCTTTTTCATGCCCGAACAATTCGCTTTCCAGCAGATCGGCGGGAATGGCGCCACAATTCACAGCGACAAAAGCCTGGTTTCGTCTTTGCGATAGATAATGGATAGCCGAAGCGACGACTTCTTTGCCGGTGCCGGTTTCCCCCTGGATCAAAACCGTGGCGTCGGTGATCGCCACTTGAGCGATAAGTTTGCGCAAGCGATTGATCGCCGGACTGCGGCCCACTAGAACCTTTTCCAGTTTATGTAATGCCTCATCACCTGAATCAGACTCAGGCGCGGCTTGCCGGGCCCGCGTGCTTTCTATCGCAATGCTGACCTCATCGATCCGCAAGGGCCAGTCGAGATGTGCCGCTAAATTCGAAGCACCAAACTCTTCTTCGTCCAGGGGGCCAATAGCGATGATCGCCGCACAAGATTCAACACCGGACAGCGTTGATAAGACATCCCGCAAGGGAGCTGGACCATCCAAGGTGCCTACCGCGATGACATCAGCGGCTTTCGGAGGAACATTCCCCCAAGGCTCGACGCGGTAATTGAGAAACTCGAAAATGGCGGCAAGACGCTGGTAACGTTCTTTATCCGCCTCCTCGATAAGGAGCAAGGGAGCGTTTTCCCCGGAGTGGGTCGATGCTGGGCTCATGGCATGATGTTTTTCATTTTTTACCAAGGTCGCGTAACTTCATTTGCGCTGAAGCCTTAAAGTTGAGATTCGGCATTTTATTGGCTTGCGAACCGGTCATGAACAGGACTTATTGATAAAAACCCCACATTGACGACATCGCGGAAATTTTATGCATGGGGCGCACGAGCACTGGGTATTGGGTTCAAAACGTCTTCGGGCGGATACCCCTGCCTTAATTTCGCTCTTGGCGCTGACGCAAGCGGTTTTTAATAGCGTTCAAGGATGCCCAAGGATTACTGGATTGTCAAAATATCGGCGCTTACTATAAGTCAATTCTTGTTTTCGTCAAAAATCATCCGCCCCGCCGATTGGCGATCATTCTTCTATGCTGGCGGAAAATAAGCTTTGCCAGCTCGTCTTGAAGCTCCTCGCTCATACCGTGGAAGCGTGCGGCCAGTTGCACACTCTTGGTTCCGCGTTTTTTGATTCCAATATGCCCGAAGAACTTGATCGGCTGCGGAAAATCGGGCTTGAGGTACAGATCGATATAAGCCGGCTCGCCTGGCGCTTCCGGCAGGGTTTGGTCACTTTTTTCAACCCACACCAGGCCCAGTTCAGACAAGGCGAAATCATGTGCCGGCGGAAGAACATTCTGGCGCGACAACATTTCTCCCATCAGACCAAGAATCAGGTCAAGCTTTGCATCGAGCTTGATAATCGCCTGCTGCAACTCGGTGTTATTGTCGCCGGATTCGCCTGGAGCTTCGTCCAGGGCACGAAAGACTCTAAGCAATTTCGCATTTTCATTATTCAGGGAAGAAAGCTCAATCGCCGTCGGTTCAGCGTGAGCAAGTCGCCACTCCAAAGGTAAGCGCCCCCTGTAGACAATACGATCTCCAAGCGTGTTATCCAGATTGTCCATAAGGTGCAAGCCCCACCCGCTTATTTACACATGTATTCTGCGGTTTAAATAATGACAGCGACTCCTCAAACAGCGGCTGTATGACCATACGCTTTGGCGGCACGCCGAACCAGGGTGCAATGTCGCAAAGCAGTGGCCGCGGCGGCTTTGCGTGTCTCAACAATTTCCACCGTACGCTGGTTGAGCGCCAGCATCTCCTGCAATACGATGCGCACGCCTGGCGCTTCCTCAGCGGTGACGGGCGGGCTCAGCAAGCTGGAAAGCTCGCTTTTCAATTGCGCCTCTCTAGCCAGCAATCGCTCCCAATCATCCGAAATGGCGGCCTCTTCATGAACCTTCCGCGCCTGCCCCAGAAGGGCCGTCAAACGCTTTATGCGGCTCGCCTGCTTTTGTGTCACGATGCAACCGCCTCCTTATTGGCTGGCCTGATGGCGTCCCATGCAGTTTTGATTTCCAGCATCAAACGGGCCGCTTCATCCAGCGCCGTTGCATCATTATGCGCGTTGGCATGGATCAGGCGAGCGCCGATGTAATCATACAGGGCATCGAGATTTTGGGCGATCTCGCCGCCTTTCTCATGATCCAGATGAGCCCTCAATCCATCGAGAATGCGTACGGCATGGGTAATGCGCCGGGCTTTCAAGGCCGCGTCGTTGCGCTGGATGGCTCCCTTGGCGGAAGCAATGCAATCGAGCACGCCCTTCATGAGCTGCTGGATTATGGCATGCGGATCGGAATCGAACAGTGGCGCTTCCACATCCGATTGCCGATATTGATTTATCGCCTTCTGGCTTTGACTCATCATTTTGGGTGTTTCCTCCTAATGGGTACGTCGTCAGCCTGCTCAGGCTTTCTTGCTGCTCGTGGTGCTTGTGACCCCCGGCAAACTTGCCAATGCCTGTGTCAGATAGTTGCCGGTGTTTTTCAGATTCGCCACCAGCGTATCCATGGAATTGTATTGTGCAAGCAACATTTTTTGTTGCTGCTTCATTTGCGTACCAAGCGCGCTGAGCTGGTTCTGCAAGTCGGTCAATTGCTGATTAAGCGTGTTGGTACGGGCGGTGAGCGTGCCGTTCGGTCCGACCATGGAACTGACCACACTGCCCAATGTACTCCCCGCGCCTTGCAGCGCCTTGATCACGCCTGAATAATCGCTATTGAGCGCCGTCGTCAAGGTGGCCGTGTTCAGCCTCAGAGTGCCATCCGAATTGGCGGTGATGCCTAACGCCATCAGATTGGAATAATTCGCGGGCCCCCCGGCAATGGTTTGCACCACACCATTTTGCAACTGACTGGTAAGCGTCCGCAAAGTCGCGTCACCCAACAGAATGCCTGCTTGCTTGGTTTTGCTGTCGTAGCTGTCATACTTGCTGACATCCTGAGCATAGCTGTTGTATGCCTTGACGAAGGATTGTACGGCGCTAACAACGGCGTTCGTGTCTGGAGTCACGCTGACAGTGGCCATACCAGTGGACCCCAGCGTGAAATTCACGCCTTGTACCGCGTCCGTTATGGTATTGCTCTGGGAGGTGACGGCGATGCCGTTGATGGTCAACTTGGCATCGGCCGGAGCGACCGTCTGCGTCATGCCCGTGCTGCCGCCATTGTAGGTGAACGCCGACAAGCTCGAACTCGAAGACGTGATGTTCAGTTCGTTGTTGGAACCTGTCTTGGAGGTCAACGCCAGCTTGTAACCGCTGCCATCGTTGACTACGGTAGCGGAAACGCCGAAATTGGCCTGATTGATGGCATTGGCCACCCCTTGCAGGGTGTTGTTGCTGGAATCGATGGTGACTTGTACCGGCGCCCTACTATTGGCAACGAAACTGCCGCTTGAGTAACTGCCAAACTGAAAAGTCAGCGTTCCGGTGCCAACGCTCGCCGTCGGCGAACTGAAATCCGTGCTGGCAATGCTTTGCGCACTGGCCAACTGGGTGACATCGACGGCGTAATTGCCTGGAGCGGCGCCACTCTGAGTGGATACCGCGACAACGCCGGGCGCCGTCGAATTGGCGCTGTAACTTGGACTGAGATTTTTCCAGGCTGTGAGCGCCGTGCTGATCGAGGAAACATCGCTGTTGATGCTGCCATAGGCGGACAGCTCGGCGTTGATCGTCGCTTCACGCCGCTTGATTTGGGTTTGCTGGGCCCCGTAATCGGCCTGCAGAAGCTTGGAGACGATCGAATTGATGTCAAGGCCCGAACCGATTCCGGGAGAGCTGATGATTCCTGACATTGAATAACCTTCCTACGCTTGTCTAAGCGTCGAGTGAGTGGCGGGAAATCCTGCTGTGACCAACCCCGCCGCCGGTTTTTGATATCTCAGGTTTTCACCTTGACGCCGGTGCTGTTCACGCCATTGTGTTCCAGCAAAGTTTGTGCCAACTGAAGCATGTACTCCGGCGGGATCTGCCGCAACACTTTTCCATTGGCTTGATCAACGATTTTTATCACCGTCTGACCGGTGGATTTGTCCACAGTGAACTCGAGAGAGCGGTTTTGCTTCTGTAAATAGTCATTTATTTGAACTACCGCCTTGTTTACTTCGGCATGAGAAGCCCTTGGGGCCTGCTTGCCGCCTTGTATGGCATTCGATGGCAAGACATTTCCGCTTTTGATCGGGTGGGCCACGGCATTCGCAGGCGTGTTCGTCTGATTGACCTGATTCGCTGGCTTTACCGACTCTCCGCGGGGCGGCGAAGCCTGAATGTCATTGATTGTGTTCATGAGGTCGTCCCCGCTTCAATGAACCATCGTTAAAACTTGCGCGGATTTCAGAGGAACCGCCGCTTCCGGCGATTCCCCTGATGATCTGCCACGCCTTACTTGAGCAGCGAGAGCGCCACCTGTGGCAAGGCATTGGCCTGCGCGACCATGGCCACGCCCGCCTGCCGCAACACCTGCGCCCGGCTGAGCGCCGCCGTTTCCTGAGCGAAGTTCGCATCCTGGATGCGCGATCGCGCCGCCTCGGTATTGGTAGTCGCCGACTGCAGATTGGAAATGGTCGCCTGGAAGCGGTTTTGCAACGCGCCGAGCTGGCCGCCGAGCTGAGCCATCTGTTTCAAGGCGAAGTCCATGGCCTTGATGGCGGTTTGCGCATTCTGCGCCGTGAGGATGTTGGTGCTGTTGAGGGTCAGCGTGTTGCTGTCAAAGTTGGCGCTTGTGGCACCAGCACCGGAAGTCGTGAAGCCGAAGGTAGCCAGTTCGGCGGCAGCACCACTGACCTGGATCGTTCCGCCCACGCTGGTATAGAGCTCGATGCCGGCCTGGAAGGTACCCGACCCGCTGCTGGTGCCAGAAGCCGCGACATTCGTGCTGCTGCCACTGAAGGTGATGGAAGCACCAGTGGTATCACCGAGCACGATGCCGGAGCTGCCGCTGGCGGTCGCTGTCACGCCGGTCTGCGCGGAATAGGCGTTGATTGAATCCACCGCCTGGGTCAAAGTGGCGTTTGCGGCTATACTGATATTAACGCCATTGAGCGTCAGGGTCGTCGCGCCGCCGCTGGCGGTGTAACTCAAGGTGCCGGAGACAGCACTGGCCGTTTGTGCATACACGCCCGTTTGTGAAGAGGCATTGTTGATTGAGGCGATCACATTGGAAAGCGACTCGCCCGCTGTGGTCGCGATCTGAGCGGAACCATTGGTTCCATTGATGGTGAACGAACCTGACGCGCTGGCGGCAAGAGTGCCGCTGAACACGCTGTTGGCGTCGCCATAGGTGGCGCCCAGATTCTGCCCGCGCACGTCAATCCCGGTGGCGGTGATCGTCTGGTTGGCATTGGCGCCCACCTGGAAAACCAGTTGAGTCAAGGTGCCGTTCAGGATGTTCTGGCCGTTGAACTGGGTATTCTGGGCTGTGGTGTTGACCTGCTGGATATTCTGCTGCACTTCCTGGTTCAAGGCCTGACGATCCTGCGGCGAATTCGAGGCATTGGCCGCTTGGATCGCGAGCGTGCGTATGGTCTGCAGTGAGTTGGTCACGGTATTGAGCGCACCGTTGGCCACCTGGGCAAAGGAAATGCCGTCGTTGGCGTTGCGGATCGCCTGATTGAAACCGTTGATCTGCGAGGTCATGCCCTGGGCGATGGCGTAACCGGCCGGATCATCCGCAGGACTGTTGATGCGCAGACCGGAAGACAACTGCTGCAATGCGTTGTCAAGCTGGTTCTGCGTTTTGCTCAGGTTGTTCTGAGCCTGCAAAGACGCAATGTTGGTGTTGATGACGAGGGACATGACGTAACCTCCGATGAATACGTGGTAACTTGTTGACTAGGCGGTCCGCTGCCCGGTCCGCTGAGTTTCATAGCGCAGCTATTTGGCTGCCTACGCCCAAGATATCGTCGGAAGTTTGAATATCTTTAGTATTTTTTTTCCGCCTTGTGCCATCGGCGTTCAATCCGGCAACCAGGCTTTTTGCCATACTTCCAGATTGCGTTCCAAAAGCCAGTGCGCTTTTATATGGGCTCGCAACTCATTTCCAGCCTGATGCGCCGCATCCAGCTCAGTGACATGTGCCCGGATCGCCTCCACCCAGTCGCGGTGACGGTTGCGCACACGGGTCACGGGAAAGCCGCCCTGGTAGGGGGTCAGGTCCGAGCACACAACGGGGTAACCCAGAATGCCGTATTCGAGCAGGCGCAAATGGCTCTTGGCGTGGTTGAAGGGCACGTCTTCCAGGGGCGCCAGCGCCAGATCGAGATCGAGGCTGGCCAGTTTGGCCGGATAGTCATCCAGCGCAACCGGCGGATGGAACTCCTTGACGAAGGGCCGAAGCCGCTCCGGACACATACCCATAAACACCCAGTCCACTTCGTCCTTGAGTGTTTCCACAACGCCGGCAATGAGATCCAGATCGCCGCTGTGGCCTATGCCGCCTGCCCAGCCAACGCGCGGCTGGCTGCCGACGCCGCGGAGAGGCGCGAGATGCCCCCATCGGGCCTCTTCGATGTAATTGGGGGCCACGCGCACGTCATCCGACAATCCGGCATAGGCTTCGGCCAGCACCTCGGTGGCCACCACCAGACGGTCGCACAGGCCCGTGGCGCGCCGCAGCCGTTTGTACATGTCTTTGGGCAAATGCCGCTTGTGCACGCTTTTGACCGGCAGGTTCGTCACCAGATCGTCGATCTCGTACACGCAAAACAGATCGTTGAATCGCTTGTGGCGCTCCATCGCTTCGAGCTGATGGTCTTCGATCTGGCGCTGCAGCACCAGAGCGTCCGGCCGCAGGCGCGCCAGTTCGGGCGGCGTGTAGATCCGCTGCGACGCCTCGCCCTGGATGAGGCCGGCATTCGCCAGCGCGCGGGTGGGCGCGATGATGCGATACTCGCCGCAGCCCTCGCGATCGGCGGGCTGGGTGATGACGCGCGGTACCGGTCGCCAGTCCGGATCCCATCGCAAGGCCGGATCCGGCTCGGGCACGACATCGGTCGTGGCCAGGCTCAGACAGCGATTGTAAGCCGGGTCGGTCGCCATCTCGGGGAGCCAGCGCCGGTACATCACCGCCTGTTCTTCGGCGAAACGGCGCGCTTTCACCGGATCGGACGCGGCTTCGACGCCGCTCGTCTGGCTCTTGGAGCCTTCGTGCATGAGCACGGCGTACGGCGTCCATACGATCAGCTTGCCCTGCTTTGTAATCTTTAAGCACAGATCAATGTCGCTGTAGGACACCGCCAACGCCTCTTCATCCAGCCCGCCAACCTGCTCGAACAATGACTTTCGCACCAGCAGGCAGGCGCCGGTGACGGCGGACAGGTTCTGATCCAGCTGCAAGCGCCCATAATAGCCGGATGACTTGGCATCCTGGCCGATATAGACGTGCTCAGCCGGCCCCTTCATTCCCAGGATAACGCCTGCGTGCTGGACTGTTCCGTCGGGGTAGAGCAGCTTCGCGCCCACCACGCCGACTTCCGGGCGTTGGGCATGACTCATCATGGCGTCCAGCCAATCTTCGTGCAGCACGGCTGTGTCGTTGTTGAGCAACAGCAGATAATCGCCCCGTGTCTGCTGGACTGCCAGATTGTTCATCGCCGAATAATTGAACGGATGCGGATAATCCAGAACCCGCAAGCGTCCATTCAGCTCATTTTCCAGCGCCTTCAGCCCTTCCAGATATTGCACCGCCTCAGCTTCGTCGCTGCCATTATCCACGATCAGGATTTCGTAGTTCGGCCAGGCGGTGCGCGACAGCAACGATTCGAGGCAGCGTTGCAGTACTTCGCGCTGGTTGCGGGTGGGAATGATGATGCTGACCAAAGGCTGTGCGTCATGCCGATAACGCACCCGGCTGGTCGCCGGCAACGGCCCGGGCTCGACCTGAGCCGAAATGTCGAGTCGTCGCAAATGAGCCTCCAGCGCCTGTCGTGCGGCGGCGAGCACCGCGTCCAGCGGCCGGCTGCCCGACTTGTACGAAGGGTCATGGGCAACCAGCGCACCGCTGACGTGCCCTATGCCCTCCGCACCCACGAGCTCATAGGCGCGTAGCATGAAGTCGTATTCTTCGCAGCCTTCATAGGCCGGATGGAAACCACCGAGCCGCTCAAACACATCCTTGCGCACGGCGAGCGCGGTACCCGTGTAGGGCAGACTGCGCAAATAATCGAGATTGAAATCCGGCTTGTAATGTGGATTGGAAAACGGCTCGTCGCCATTTTGTTGGGCCTCGTCGAAATAAATGAGGCCCCATTCGGGATGAACGGATATCGCTTGCGTCAGTAACAAAAGGAAGTCTTCTGAAACGATATCTCCCTGTCGAAGTATCAACGTCCATCCCTGCTGCGCGCTTTCCAAAGCGGAATTCACAGTCGCTGGACTTGCAGCATCGATCTCGACCACCTTGGCCGGAGAAAGCCACTGGCGCTCGAACGCATCGATGGTTGAACTCACATGATCACTCGTCCCGTTTACCCTGATGACTACTTGCAGCGACCGGGCAATATCCGAGTGTTTGCGACTGATCCAGTCTCGCGCAACATCCTCACGAAAGGCAGGAATCTGTATGGTCGCTTGATTATCCCGCTTTGGTTGGGCAGTGCTATAGATGGATCGGTAGGCATCAGCATGTTTTGAAAGGCTCCAGTTTTCGAGCACTTCTGCTTGCGCCGCTTTTCCGATCTCTCGCCGCTTGATTGGATCCCTTATCAGTGCATCGACCGATGCATACCACTCGTCGGTGGTATTGGATACCCGCATGCCCGTACGGCCATGCTCTACGATGGCGTATGGGGCGAGATCTGAAAATACCGCGGGTATGCCCAAAGCGGAATATTCCAGCCATTTTATCGGACTCTTTGAGCGATTGAATGAGTTGTCGGCGAGTGGCACGATGGCCAGGTCGATACGCGCCTGACGCAGGATTTCCGCATAGCTTCTATATGCAGGCTCGAAAGGTAAAACTTCCGTTTCACCCAGATTTATTTCCTGCGACGGTGTCATTCCCATGAAAATGAAGCGGATCGCATCTCCATGAACGGCATGCAAGCGTTGTAGTGCTGGTAGCACGATGGAAAGATCTTCCGCATGCGTCAAGGTGCCTGCATAAAGCACTCGCACAGGCGATTGCGGGTCAGAATCCAAAGATAACGGGCGCCAAAGAGATTCATCGATATAGTTGGGCCATACGAAGATATTGGAATTGAGCGAAGCATAGGCTTCTTTTAGCGAAGTCGTCGAGACGATGACCGCATCGGCCAAGCGGACGCACTGTTCGATATAAGGACGCTGTTTGGACAAACTCAAATGATGCGGATTTGATTCCGGCGTATCTGTCAGCAGATCATCGGTTTCATATACCAAAATCTTGTCATCAGCCTTGAGTTGTTCCAATAGCGGCATGGTTTCCTGGGTCGGGAAAAACCGTTGAACCACAATCAGATCAGCTGCTTCAAGTGCATTGTGATCTATTCTGTCAGAACCGGCGTCATCGAACTGGACCGCCCACTGAATCTCGAATTCGTCTTCTAATCGCTTGAATGGCGCCAAAATGCGAATGTCCGCGCAAGCGTATTCTTGACGGTCAAAAGACAAAACCGCCACTTTCCGCTTTTTCCTTTGCGGACCTGAAGGCGAATTAGACGACATAGGATGGGCCCGCAGTAAATATTGTAGGGTACGAAAATCATCCCAACGCGCCCGTGTCATCCCTTTGAGAACAACGCCGCCGATATCCAAATCTGCGGAAACGGTTTTCGGGCCATGTGGCCAAGGCGGGATACGATGATCAGGAATGCGCACCATCGTTTCGACACGATAACCAGTCTCGGTCAGCAAACGCTCGGCAGTGGCTCGGGTAAAGAAACGAAGATGAGTCACATCCAACAATCCTTCCGCCTCGTATTCCCATCGGCCGGCTGCCAACTGCGAAATAATCCAGGCATTGGCGATATTGGGAATGGAGATCAGAAGCAAGCACGCATCAGCCAGATAAGGGCGCAATTTTTCAAGCAGATGCCATGGGTCGACCACATGCTCCAGCACGTCTCCGGCCACTAGCAGGTCGAACGCCCCCGGTTTCCATCCCATGGTTGTGAAATCAATTTGATCCAGATCGGCTTCTATAACCTGATCCAAATGCATGCGCGCCGCCGTAGCCGCCTGCTGATCGCGTTCAATGCCCACGACATGCGCTTGGGGTTGCATGCATTTGAGTTGCCGACCAGTCGCACCGCTCCCGCAACCGAGCTCCAGCGCGCGTGTTACCTTGCGATCAAGCAAAGCCAGCAAATCGGTGCGTGGGTTCGAACTATAGGGAGCGGACGGATCGTGTGCCTCGTGGAGCAATCGCCAGACTGGAGCGGCAGAATTCATACGAACAAGCCTTTTTAAGTCATAAGGTTACAAGTAATTGAACAGCGACAGCCCCTGCACCTTGGTATAGGTCTGTTCCGCCGCCTTCAGAGCGGTGAGTTGCTGCTGAAACAGGCTGATGGCCTTGGCATAGTCAAGATTCTGGATCTTGGATTGGGCGGTTTGCAGTTGCAGGCCCCAATCCTGTTGCAAGGCTTGCTGGCTGTTGATAGCTTCGAGACGCGAGCCGACGCTGGCCTGAACATTGATGACATTATTCAATCCCTGATCCAGGCTGGAGAGCTCCTGATTGACCTGATTATGCAGCGCCGTGAGCGAGACAGTGCCGTTGGCCGGCGTATTGAGCGTGGTCACGATGTTCTGTAGGGTCTGGAAAATGCTTTGCTGGCCACTGGGAGCGATGCTAAATGTATCGCCTGCGGCCGGCGCACCGCTGATGTGTGTCTGGATGCCTGAGAAGCTGATGTTCGCGCCGCTTTGATAGGTCTGGTTGTTGAGCACTATCGTGTTCGTGGTGGTATCGGTGACCGTAAAAGTATTGGCACTGGTGAACTTGATCTGATAGGTGTCGCCTGTATAGGCGCTGGGATTGATCACCGAGCCCGGATCGATTATGCCGGTGCCGGTATTGGTGCTTGCCGCTGTCGCGGTGAAGGTGCCGTTTCCGGCCGGTATCTGCATGAACACGGCCGAACCGGGGTCGTTGCTCGCTACCTGGCGGCTGCTGCCGATTTGTATGTAACGCTGCAATGAGTCGCCCGCATAGCTGAAACCACCGCTGGCGTTTTGACTGAATGGAGAGGTATGTACCTGCGAGCCGGAGAAAATGTAATTGCCGCTGCTGTCGCGGGTGTTGGCAAAGCCCAGCACTTCCTTCAGCGATTGGCTGACTTCGGACGCGATACCGGCGCGGCTTTGGTTGTTTTGCGAGCCGTTGTTGGCTTCTATGACCAGGGTGCGCACGCGCTGCAGCACGTTCTTGACCTGATTGAGCGCGCTTTGCTCCAGATTCAAATCCGCGGTCGCCGCGTTGCCGTTCTTGATCCATTGAGAGTTGGTGTCGATAGCCGACTGCAATTGCAAGGCCTGAGCCGCTCCCGGCGGATTGTCCGCTGGCGTGACGATGTTGCGGCCGGTCGAAAGCTGCTCCTGGGTATGATTGAGTTGCGATTGTTGCTGGAGAATCGAGCTGATGGCATTTTGAGTAAATTCGGCAGTGGAAAGACGCATGGCGATATCCTCATTGAACCGCTTGCAACAAAGTCTGGAACAGGCTGTTCGCGGTGGCGATCACTTTCGCCGATGCCTGATAAGCTTGCTGATATTTGAGTAGATTAGCGGCTTCCTGATCGAGATTGACTCCGGACAGGGATTGCTGCAGGGAGGTGGCCTGTTTGAGCAACGCCTGATTGGTCTGGGCGCTGGTCTGGGCGGTTTGAGTTTCGGTGCCTATTTTGGCGACGAGCTGACTGTAGGCGGCGCCGAACGTGGCCGTCGGACCGTTGCCACCATTTTCGAGCAGGTTCTGCTGCTGTGAAGCGGCCATCTGCAGCGCATTGCCATTGTCACCCGGGCCTGGAGGCGTCACATCGAAACTATCGCCGGCTTTGGCGCCGCCGCTCAGGTCCACGCTCCAACCGTTGAGCGCAATGGTCGCGCCGCTGGTCTGGCTGTATGAGCCACTCGACAGCGTCGTGTTGCTGGCAGGGCTGATCGCTGTCCATGTGTTCGGTGGATTACCGCTGATGGTGATGGTCACCGGCGTGGTATTCACGCTGCCTGCGGCGGTGGTCAAGGTCGGCTGGCTGATGGTCGCGGTGCCGACGTTGGCCTGGTTGGCGGCGCTGGCCACCACCGAGGCAGCGGCGATCTGGCGCGGATCGGTGAGATTCAAAGCCAGATCCCGCGCCGCATAGGTGGTAGGCTCGATGGTGTAGCTGTCCCCTGCACTGACGGTGGTGGGCACGACGATGCTCAAGCCGCCGGCCGTGTAAGGATTGGTAGTGGTGCCACTGCCGCTCATGCTTACGTTCTGCCCGTTGGTGGTATTGGTAAGCGTCCAGGCGCTGCCGTTGTAGCTCAGGCGATAATTGTCGGCGGTCAACTGGCTGGGGTCAGTGATACTCACGGTAGGCAGGCCGCTGCCGCTTGCGTTGCTGCTGGCCGAAAACACCTGCGGCTGAGGCACCTTGAAAAAATCGGTGCCGACCTGACCGTTGAGATCGATGCCTTGTTTCTGAAGCGTGTTGAATTGCGTGCCGATGCCGATGGCGATGCGGCCGAGGCCGTTCTCGGCCGCGGTCAGCAGTTTTTGTGACTGCAAAAGGCCGCCGAGTTCTCCGCTGGTAACGACAGTTGAGACCGGCACATGTCCGTTTGGGGTGACGAACACGAGTCCTGGCCGGTTGGGATCGCCATTGGCTGGCGCCACACCGAGCCGGGTCACGCTCGATCCCACTACCAGCGCTTGGCCGGTGCCTATGGTGACATTGATGGAACCATCACTCTGAGGAACCGTGTTGACGCTGACGTACTTGGCGAGCTGGTTGATCGCGGCGTCGCGCTTATCGAGCAGACTGTTGGGTTGCCCCACCGGATTATTGTTGCTCGCGGCCATGACCTGGGTATTCAGATTGGCGATTTGCGTCGCCAGGCTATTGATGTTGCTGACATCATTATTGAGTTGGGCATTGATTTGCCCGCCAATCTGATTGAACTGCTGATACAGCGTGTTGAACCGGCCTGCGAGCACACCACCCTGGCTCAGCAATTCTTGGCGGGCCGGGATCGAAGCCGGCACGTTGGCAACTCCCTGCACGGCGTTGTAAAACGATTGCAATGCAGGTTGCAGTCCGGCGCTTTGGCTGCCGAGAAGATTATCCACCTGATTGGCGTACTGGCTATAGGCCTGGTACTGATTGTTTGCGGCGGTCGCATTGGCGACTTGAGCATTGACGAATTGGCTGACGATGCGCTGCACGCCGCTGACCTGCACGCCATTGCCAAGATAGTAATCGCCGTTCGGCGTATCCGGACGCGTGGCGAAATCCGCGCGCTCACGCACATAGCCGGGCGTGTTGGCATTGGAGATATTGTTGCTGGTGGTCTGCAACGCTTGCTGATAGCTCAGCAAAGCTGAAGTACCGATACCAAGAATGTCTGTCCCTGTCATGTTTTGACTCCCGTCACTCCAGTGAGCGCTATACCTTCAGGTTATCGTCCCGTTGGCCGGATTCTTGAAGTGGCCGCCGTAAGCCAGGACTTCGGAATTGCGCAGAACATCGCCGATCTTCTGCGCATAACGGGGGTCGGTGGCATAACCGGCCTCTTGCAGGCGGCGCAGATACGCCGCTGCATCATCCGCCGATTCCAGCGCCTGCCGATAGCGTGGCTGCGTCGTGATTAATCGCGCATAATCATTGAAACTGGCCTGTATGGATCCATAGGCCCGAAACCGGGCTTTTTCGCGGCAGGCCACGCCATCGCGATATTCCACGGTGGGTACGATCGCGACCTTCCCTTGCCAATCGGGGCCGGCCTTGATGCCGAACAAATTGAAGCTGCTCTGTCCGTCTGCTCCTGTCGGTACGCGCTTGCCCCACCCGCTCTCCAGCGCTGCCTGAGCGATCAATACTTGTGGGGAAACGCCGATTTTTTCTGCCGCGGACTGCGCATAGGGAAGCACTTCCTTTACGAACGCTTGGGGCGTGGCGGGCGGCCAGGGAATTTCTGATGCAGGAGAAGCGCGGTGCGTAGCCACCGTAGTATCGCTTGGAGAAGGCGACGGGGCCACATGCGATCGGACAAGGGCACGCGGCGAGGGATTCTCAACGGAAGGTGCGGTTTCCTGCGGTTTGATGCCGAGCGCTTTCTCGATCATGCCGCGCAGCCCGATGCCCTGGCCTTGGGCCATGTCGAGCGCAATTTGGTGATCATACAGGCCACGATAGAGTCGCATCTGAGAATCGCCGAACAGGCTGTCTCTTGGCGTGGCCTTGCGCATGGATTGCAGCATCATTTCTATGAACACCGCCTCGAACTGGCGCGCTGCTTCCCGTTTCGCCGCCGCGGTTTGCTGGTGAGCGGCGGCCTTGAGGTTATTCAGACCCTGAAAATCGGTGTAAACCGAAGCCATGGCGGCGGATCCATTGGGCAGGGTCATCTAGATCACCTCCAGCTTGGCTCTGAGCGCGCCGGCTTTTTTCAGCGCCTCGAGGATGGCGATAAGATCATCGGGCGTACCGCCGACGGCATTGATCGCGCTGACGATGGAGTTGAGCGAAGTGCCCGCCTTGAAAACGAATGCGTGCGCCTTGCCCTGCTTGGCAGTCACCTTGGAAGTGGGCGCCACCACCGTCTTACCTTTGGAGAACGGCTTGGGCTGGCTTACTTGCGTGACCGGCTTGATAGTCACGCTCAGATTGCCGTGCGCCACCGCAGCAGGCAACACCGTCACACCAGCGCCAATGATGACCGTGCCGGTACGCGCATCAACGATCACCTGTGCCGGAGGCGCCGCCGGATTGACATCGAGGTTTTCGATAAAAGAAACAAAGGCCACGCGCTGCCCTGCATTGGCGGGCATGTGTACGCGAATGGACACGGCATTGAGCGCCTCGGCCGTGCCGGGACCGGCCGCCTGATTAATGGCTTGCGCCACCCGATTGGCGGTAGTAAAGCTTGGCGCATCGAGGTTTAAGGTCAGCGAGTTGCCCTGATCAAACGGCGTGGACACGCTTCGCTCGATGGTCGCCCCGGAGGGAATCAATCCCACCGTCGGCGTGTTGACCTGGGTGGTGGCACCCCCCGGGCCGGTGGCCTGATAACCGGCAACCACGAGATTGCCCTGGGCCAGGGCATAGACCTGTCCGTTGGCCGCGCGCAAGAGCGTCATCAGCAGCACTCCGCCGCGCAGGCTCTTGGCGTTGCCGATGGAAGAAACCGTCACGTCGATGTGCTGCCCCTGGCTGGCGAAAGGCGGCAGACTGGCGGTGACCATGACCGCCGCCACGTTCTTGAGCTGCGGATTCACATTGCTAGGAATGTTCACTCCGAAGCGGGTCAGCATGTTCTCAATGCTCTGAATGGTGAACGGGGTCTGCGAGGTCTGATCGCCTGTGCCATTGAGGCCGACTACAAGTCCGTAACCGACCAGTTCGTTGCTCTGCACGCCAGAGATCGTCGCCAGATCACGCACCGGCTCGGCGGCGGCGCCATTCCACCCCGCAAGCCCCGTCGCCAACGCCAGCCACAGGAGCAAAAACAGGCGGGAGGCTTTCAAAACGGCCACCATGCGTTGAAGAAGCGCGCCAGCCAGCCTTCGCGGTTGGCACTGTTGAGCTGACCGGTGCCGAAATAGCCTATATGCGCATCGGCGATCTGAGTGGAGAGCACCGTATTCTGCGGCGTGATATTGGCCGGATCGACGATGCCGCGCAGGCGCACATATTCACGCCCCTGGTTGATGGTGATCCAGTTCTGCCCCTGCACCACCAGATTGCCATTGGAAAGCACCTTGGCCACGGTCACCGTAATCGTGCCGCTCACCGTGTTGCTCTGCGATGACTGCCCCTTGCCGCTGAAACTGTTGCCGCTGGAAACGCTGGCGCCGAGCTTGGGCAGAGTCTGGCCCAGCAGGCTGGGGGTGGCCACGCTCACCCCGGTCTTTTTAGATGTCGTGGTATCCGCCGACTTGGTGGCCGATGTGCTTTCATTGAGCACCACGGTGAGCAGGTCTCCCACTCGATGCGCCTTGGGATCGACGAACAGCGAGGTATCCTGCTGCGGTTGATACAAAGAGCCATTGTTTTGCGAAGCGGTCTTGGGCGCTACCGGCATAACCGCGGCGTATTTTGGGTTGTTGGGCGGGATCGGATTGGGGCCGATGGTGGCGCAACCGCCCAGCGCGAGAAGACCCAGGACCGGAAGAGATGCAAGCAATCGTCTGGATGTGTTCATGACACGTTCCGCTCACACGTTGTTGTTGAGGTATTGCAGCATCTGGTCAGTAGTCGAGATGGCTTTGGAATTGATCTCGTAGGCCCGCTGGGTTTCGATCATGTTGACCAGGGATTCGACTACGTTCACGTTGGAGGTCTCCAACGCGCCCTGTTGCAGGGTGCCGAGTCCATTCAGGCCTGGCGTGCCGGTCTGGGCCGCGCCACTGGAAGCGGTCGCCTCATACAGGTTGTTTCCGATCGGCTGCAAACCGGCCGGATTGATGAAATTGGCCAGTTGGATGGTGCCGATCTGGGTGGGGGTGGTGCTGCCAGCGATGGTCGCGGTGACGGTGCCGTCCGAGCCAATGGTGAGGCTGGTGGTATTGGCCGGCACGGTGATTGCCGGTTGCAGCGGATAGCCACTGGCGGTAACGATCTGGCCACTGCTGTCGAGCTGGAACGAGCCGTCGCGGGTATAGGCCGTGCTGCCGTCCGGCATGAGGATCTGCAAGAATCCCTGCCCTTGGATGGCCACATCCAGATTGTTCTTGGTCTGAATGATGTTGCCCTGGGTGAACAATTTCTCCGTCGAACCCACCCGAACCCCCGTACCCAGCATCAGGCCGGTGGGCAATTGCGTATTCTGGGTTGACTGAGCGCCGGGCTGGCGCACATTCTGGTAAATCAGGGATTCGAAGCTGGCCCTGCCCTTCTTGAAGCCGGTCGTGTTGACGTTCGCCAGATTGTTGGCGATCACGTCCATGTTGGTCTGCTGGGCATTGAGCCCTGTCATGGCGATCCAAAGTGCGGGATTCATGGCGTCATTTCTCCTTTGGCCGGCTGAAATCTCAGCCGAGTTTTATCAGTTGCGCGCTGGCTTGCGCGTTTTGTTGCGCGGTGCGCATGGCCTTGACCTGAAGCTCGTACTGCCGTGACAACGAAATCATGTGAACCAGGCTGTCGACGGTATTGACATTGCTCCCTTCGAGCATGCCCGATTCGACTGAGACATTGGCCACTGGCGCTGGCTGTCCGTTTCGCGTCTGCATCAAACCGTCTGCGGCCTTGATCAGATTCTTGGCGGGTGGATTCACGAGCTTGATCTGACCCACGACAGCCAGCGCGTTCGGGCCCTGTCCATTCGGCTGCACCGTGATTGTGCCGTCGCTGCCGATGGCAATCTTGCTGCTCGGCGGAATCGAGACCGGCCCGGAACTGCCGAGTACCGGATAGCCTTGCGCGGTGGTTAGGATGCCATTGGCATCGATGTGCAGATTGCCGGCGCGGGTGTACTGCTCTTTCCCGTTTGGTCCCTGAACAGCGATCCATCCTTGCCCTTTGATGGCGATGTCCAGCGGATTGCCGGTGGCGATCAACGGGCCGGGAGTGAAGTCGGCACCCACGCCGGCGTCCTGGGTATATACGCGGCTGGCGTAGCCCGGCCCGACGATCGGCACCGCCTTGAACGCCTGGAAATCGCGCTTGAAACCGGTGGTATCGGCATTGGCCAGATTGTTCGCCGTATTCGCCTGCTGGAGCATGATCTCCTTGGCGCCCGACATCGCGATATAGAGCATGCGGTCCATGAGCTAACCTCGATCCACTGCCATCAGGCCATCTGGATGATGGTCTGGGTCACGGCATTGGCCGTGGAAATGGTTTTGGCGTTGGCCTGGTAATTGCGCTGCTCGGTGATCAGGTCCACCAGCTGCTTGGCCAGATCCACGTTTGAATTTTCCAGCGCGCCGGACTGAATGCTGCCGAAGGTGCCGGTTCCTGCCGCGCCAAGACGCACGGTGCCGGAATCGTAGGTTTGCGCCCATTCGGTATTACCGATGGATTGCAATCCCTGCGGATTCGGAAAATCGGCCAGGGCCACCTGCCCGAGCGCCTGGGTCTGGCCATTGGTGTAATTGGCCGAAATCACACCGGTATCGGAAATGCTCAGGCCCGACAGGCGTCCCGCCGCATATCCGTTCTGGGTCAGGCTGTTGACGCTGTTGCTGTCGCCGAACATGGAGGAGCCGTTCAATCCCAGGGTAAAAGCCATTGGCGCCGCGCCGTTGCCTGGATTGTACCCGCTGATGGAAATGTTGCCGTTGCTCGGAGAAGTCAAGGCACCGTTGTCATTGAAAGTCAACTGGGTAGGATTCGAGGTGACGGTTTGACCATCGATCTGGGTCAGCACATCCCAGGTGGTGGAGCCTTGCGTGGTCGAGGTGGCCGGCGTGGTGGTGTCCTTGCGGAAATACACGACTGCCGTGTGCGACGCACCTAGCGAATCATAGACCGTCAGCGGCGTGGAATACGTATATGTCGTCGGGTCGGTCGGATTTATAGTGCCCGCACCGAGGTCTGGGGCCTTGGCGCTGAGATTGACGACCGCATTGACCGAAGTCGTCGCCTGTGGTTTCCCAGACGCCGTTGACAGCGTGAGATCGCTCAGACTGCCTTGGTTAAAGGTGGGGTTCGTATTGGACACATTCGTGGGTGCATACACCTGCAGAGGCTGGTTCAAGGCATTGACAACCACTCCGTCGCGATTGACCTGCAAGGCTCCCGCCCGGCTATAGACTTGAGAGCCATTGTTGTTGAAGACGAAAAACCCCTTGCCGTTGATCGCCAGATCCAGAGCATTGCCGGTGTTGTTCAGCGAGCCCTGACTGAATTGCTGGGCCACCGCCTGGAGCTGTGTCCCTTGGCCGATGGCGCGATTATTGATGCCGCCATAGGCCACCGAGTAGATATCGCCGAATTCAGCACGAGACTCTTTGAATCCGGTGGTGCCGGCGTTGGCGATGTTGTTGCCGGTCACGTTCAATGCTTCAGAAGCCGCGTTCAAACCTGTTAATGCTGTTCCAAATGCCATGATGTTTTCTCCCTTGTCTCTTTTGTTTTAAGTCTGAAAAGACTTAAGCGATTTGTCTTACCTTGGTCAGATCGACACTGCCCAGCCCGTCGCCCAGCCCGAGCGTCACGCCCCCGTTCTTTTGATCGAGAGTGACGCTATTTACTGGCGCATAAGCCAATGTGCTCAACCCTTCGTGCTTGCCGCTCACCACTCCTTCGGCGCGAAAGCTGTAGGTTCCAGGCGGCACGGGCTGGCCATTCTTGCCGGTCCCGTCCCAATTGAAATCAACCAAACCGGACGGCTGCATGCCAAGATCGATAGTTTTGACCAATTGGCCGGCGGCGCTGTACACCCCCACCACGACATCATTCGCCGCAGAACTGACATCCACCGCTCCGCTGATCGCCCCTTTTGCCTGCAGGTTCGCCTGAGTCGCGGGCACCAACACGCTACGCCCCACCAGGCCCGCCGCCTGCAATGTCTGCGTCTTGCTCAACGAACCGGCCAGGCCATCGACCGTCTTTTGCAGGCTCTGTATGCCTGATACCGCGCTGAACTGGGCCAGCTGAGCGAGAAAATTTTCACTCTTGAGAGGGCTGGTAGGATCCTGGTTCTGCAGCTCGGTCACCATCAGCTTGAGAAAGGTGCTTTCGCCCAGGCTGTTCATGCCGGTGCTGCCGGAAGTCGCTCCGGACGAAGCCATGGATGAAGTCGTCAATCCCAGTTGCTGATAAATATTGGTCGAATTGCTGGTGCTTACGGTCATTGCCGGTGTCCTCTATTGCAATTATTGCAATCGGAATTACTTGTTGGCCAACTGAAGCGTATTGAGAAGCAATCGCTGGGTCGTGCTGACCAGATTCACATCGCTCTGGTAACTCCGCGACGCCGAGATCATGTTCGCCAGCTGCTCGACCGAATTCACGTTGGATGTATAAACATAACCCTGCTTGTCAGCCAGGGGATTTCCTGGGCGGTACTCCTTGCGCACCGGCGCGGCGCTCTGCTGAATGCCTGTCACTTCAACTCCATAAGCTGCTGAGGCCGTTCCGCCTCCAGCGCCTTGCCGGGCATTCAACAGCACCGCCTTGAAGATGGGCTGGCGAGCGCGATAAGCCTCTTTTTCACTTCCCGCCACATCGTTTGCGTTCGCCAGATTGCTGGCCACCGTGTTCAAACGGACACTCTGAGCGCTCATCCCTGAACCGGCAATGGAAAAAATATCGTAAAGACTCATGGATAAAATCCTCGCTTATTGACCTGTCAACGCCTTACGCAGGCCGCTTATGCGGCTACCAAGAAAGGTGAGCGTGGCCTGGTATCGCAGCGCGTTTTGACCAAATTCGGCTTCATTACGCTGCAGATCGACGGTATTGCCGTCCAGGGAAGGTTGAAACGGCACCTGGTACATTACTCTTGGCTGCATGGCTGCATCGGAGGGCTGGATCGCTGGGCCGGTCGAAGGAGGAACCAGTGGCAGACTCGGCGGCTGACCTTCTATGGCTTGCAAAGCGGCCTTGAAGTTGATGTCACGCGCCTTGTAGTTCGGCGTGTCGGCATTAGCGATATTCGCGGCCAGCAACTGCGCCCGCTTGGCTTCGAGCTGCAAAATCTGCGGAAATGGACCCAGTGCCTGATTGATTGAGAACGCCATGTTCAGATTCCTCATGTTCCTTTCGGCTTGGAAACGGCTGGTTCCGAAATAAAGGATCATCTCGCTTCGATCATCCGAATCCAGCGCTCACCGAGAGCTCTGTATCAATCCAAGCAATTAAAATGCCAATCTAAAATTATCAGCCCACGGGATTGTATGTTTATTTTCGAGCGGGTCTTTGAACGGTTGAATAAAACTTCAAGAACAATCTTTATTGTATTGTTTTTATTTACTTATTTTGATTTAATCATGACCTTTGCGGTCTGGATGAAAATGCTTTAATGCAAAAATTGTTCTTCATGGGACTTCAGCCAAGCGGCAATGTCATACCTTTGGACGGCAAAGAATGCGCTGATTTGCCGGTGTCAAATATCCGTCTTTGCGTTCGATTCAATGGAGGTTTCGCCAGTTTCCCGTCTTCATCGGTTGATCGATGAGCAGCCCGGACGAGTGTGAGAAAAAACATCTAGCGAAAGATGCGCTTGGTTTTGCTCTCGGATAAGGAGAAAAGCGAACGGCCTGCCACCAGAAGCAGTGCCGGCATCACATTTTCAAACTCCGCGGGTTTGAGACACTGCCTCAGACAGCTTGAGATGAGCATTAAGGGCTCGGGTTTGAATCTCCATCAAATCATCCGGGTCAATTCCAAGGGTATTGATTAAATTCCCAACGGCTTCTTCGTCGGCCCTCTCTATCGCAATAGTCAAATCAAGAAGCACGCCTAGATCGCCTGTGTGCTCCAACAGGGCGTGTTTCATCGCTTCGGGGATGGCAAGACCCTCCAGGATTTGATCCATGGGCCGATGAAGCAAGGTATCGAGCAGTGACAAACATCCCACGGCCGCCGCTTCATCGATTCCGATCATTTCCCCAAAAGCATGGGAAGCCAACTGTCCCATGAACTCGGCACGATAGCCGGCAAGATCCCGCAGCGGCTCGCTAGCGCTCGAATCGATGCTGTCACTGGCATACAACTCCAGCATCAACCATCGCTGCAGATTGCGGTAGCCAACGCGGGCAATGGCAGTTTTCAGATTGGCTGGCGGCCGCGAACCAAAGGCCACTGATCCCGCAAAGCGTAAAAAGCGGTGTATCAGACCGGGATCGCGCAATAGCACGTTTTCGATCTTTACTACATCCTCATCTCGATATATACGCTGGATGGCTTCCAGCAAGAGCATCGTCGAAGATGCAATCGTGTACCCGCTCAACATTTCCGGACGCGCGAAAAAATAACCCTGAAAGGCATCGAAACCCAGCTCCAGAAAGCGCCTGTAGCTCTCTTGGTCTTCGACTTTTTCCGCAAGCAGGGTCATGCCCGGTTTTTTTAGGCGTTTTACATGGCTGGCCAGGCTTTTTTCGTCGAGCGCCTGCACATCCAGCTTAATGATATCGGCCAATTCGATAAACGGCGCCCATTCGGGCGCATACACGAAATCGTCAAGCGCGAGACGATATCCCAACTCCACCCATTCTTTACAACGTTTCAACAAAGCGGGCGACGGCTTCGCCGTTTCCAGAATCTCCAGGACAGTCTTTTGTGGCGGCAATACTTCAACCAGATCTTCGATCAGATCCTCCATCTCCATATTGACGAATATCAATTGATCCACTGAAACTGTAGCCAGCCCCATGACGCCCAGCGCATTCAACACCAAGGACGCCGTCGACTTGATTTTTTCATTGGCGGCGTTGTGCGGGTCAGATCTGAACAACAATTCATAAGCCATAATCTTCGAGTTTTTGTCGAAAATCGGCTGACGGGCAAGGAAAACCGTACGCAAAGCCGTCCCTTTTTGTTGTTCTTCCTGAATCATCGTCTCGCTCTTGGGATCTCTTCAGAGTTTGGATGCAAGGCAGCGCCGCTCGCCGTCTCTTGCTGAATAAGGAAGGCCGATCTTCCCACTTCGCTACAATATCATAAACTCGCCCATCTCCTGGCGGCCCATGGTAGAAGAAGATCAGCGAACCTCCCAAAGGGAGTTTTTTCATGGACCCTGTCATCCACTACATTTTCCAGCCATGATCAAACACATCCTGCAACGCCACCTTCCAGCGCCACACACGCTTCTAGAACACCGAGCCCTGCGTTTTTTCGGCCGCTGGCTTCACGATCCCAATCTTTGGCATTTCAATCGCCGCTCTGTAGCCGGCGGATGCGCCGTGGGCCTGTTCATGGCGTTTCTCCCTTTCCCGATACAAATGTTTCTCGCCGCAGGGGCCGCCATTGCCTTGCGCGTCAACCTTCCGATAGCCGTGCTTCTGGTCTGGATCAGCAACCCACTGACCATGCCGGCCATTTTTTATTTCGCCTATAAGCTCGGCGTATGGATACTTGGCATTCACGGGGGAGAAAGAACATCGTTCACACTGACACTGGAATGGTTTCGGCGCGAGTTCCTGGAAATCTGGAAACCGCTGATGGTCGGCAGCCTCGTGCTCAGCACATTCAACGCCATCATAGGTTATATCGCCACGCGTTTGATTTGGCGAATCGTCGTAGTAATCCGCTGGCGTAAAAAAAAGCAACGTCATTGAAGCGAACCGGTGGCACGGCGACACTTCAGCGAATAGGATAAAGCTTCCCATCGCGCATACGCAGAACCCGATCCATCTGTTTGCTCAGCTCGAAATCATGCGTGACGATCACCAAGGCGGTTTTCAATTCACGATTCATGCGCATCAACAACGCCAAAACTTGCTCGGCATTGTGCTGATCGAGATTTCCTGTAGGCTCATCCGCAAGCACCGCGCGCGGTTCATTGATCACTGCACGGGCAATCGCCACCCGCTGGCGTTCTCCTCCAGAAAGCTCGGCCGGACGGTGACGGCCGCGGTCCGACATGCCGATCCGCTCTAGCAACATATGCGCCCTTTGTTCGACCTTGGCCGGGTGGGTACCTCGAATCATCAGCGGCATCATGATGTTTTCAAGCGCAGAAAATTCCGGCAGCAGATGATGAAATTGATAGACGAACCCCAGCGCCCGATTGCGTAATTTCCCGCGCGCCTTTTCTCCGATTGAGCTCATATCCTGGCCGAGCACCTCCACCGTACCGCTGGTTGGGGCATCCAGCCCTCCCAGAAGATGCAGCAATGTGCTTTTGCCACTACCCGAACTGCCAATGATGGCGAGTTTTTCTCCTGGCAACACCTCCAGGTCAATGCCGCGCAAAACATCTGTGGACAAACGCCCATCGTGATAGCTTTTTTTCAGACCACGGGTGCGCAGAACGGGTTGCATTGCGGTGGAAGCACTCAAGTTCTTTTCCTTATTCGTAGCGCAGCGCTTCAGCCGGACGGGTACGCGCCGCCCGGCGGGCGGGATAGATCGTCGCCAGCACGGTGAGAACAAAAGCGATCACGCCAATGTGCCATACGTCGCCCCACTCAAGATGGGATGGCAACTGACTGATGTAGTACACCTGAGGCGACAGAAACTGTACATGGAACGCTTTTTCTATAGCCGGCACGATGGTTTCCACATTCAGCGACAACGCAACGCCTCCACCCACGCCCACCAGCACGCCGATCAATCCGATCAGCGTACCCTGAACGATGAATATCCGCATTATCTGTCCCGGCGACATTCCCAAAGTACGCAAAATAGCTATGTCGGCCTGCTTGTCGTTGACCACCATCACCAGCGTGGAAACGATGTTGAATACGCCGACGGCAACGATCAAAAACAGGATCACGAACATCGCGATTTTCTCGGTTTGCACGGCATGGAAAAAATTGGCGTTTTCCTGGGTCCAGTCAGTGACCCAGTAATTCGGTCCCAGCATGGCGCGAATGCGGGCCGACACTTCAGGCGATTGCATCACCTTGGCAACCTTGATACGCAGGCCGGTCACGCCATCGACCTGAAATAAGCGTGCCGCATCGCGCAGATTCAAAAACGCCATGCTGCGGTCGTACTGGTACATGCCTGCCGAAAAAATGCCGACCACCGTAAACCGGCGAAATCGCGGCAGCACGCCGGCAGGCGTTACCGTGGCGTCGGGCGTGATCACAGTCACATGATCGCCGACAGATGCGCCAAGATAAGCCGCCAAATCCTTTCCAAGCACGATCCGAAACTTGCCCGGTTCGAGCGCCTGTAGCGACCCAGTAACCATATCCTTACCGACCCGGGATACCGCGCCTTCCTGCTGAGGGAGAATCCCGCGCAGCACCGCCCCGCTGACCGCCCGTCCCGCGGTGATCATCGCCTCCCCTTGCACGAAAGGAGCGACACCTACCACCCCATGCACTTTTTTGATGTCTTTTTCGAGTGCCTGCCAGTTCTGCAATCCCCCATCGAAACTGCGCACGGTCACGTCGGAGGCAAAACCCAATATCCGGCTTTGCAACTCGCGCTCAAAACCGTTCATCACCGACAGCACGGTGATCAACGCGGTCACTCCCAACGCAATACCGAGAATGGATATCAGCGTGATGAATGAAACGAAATGATTCCGTCGGCGCGCGCGGGTGTAGCGCAGGCCGATACTCAATTCCAGCGGTCTGAACATGGCGAGGGATTAAACCACACGCCGGACGTGTTGTGGAGCATTGGCCCATCTTGCGCCCGATGGATTTCCGCGCCGGCAGATCAAACAGCCGGCCCGGGAACCAGTAAGACCTTGAATTCAACGGTTACCGGTATCGCGATCATCGAGCCGTTTTGCCATTGGCCGATACCGATCCCAAACGCGGTCCGCTCGAGCCGAAAGCGGCCGGAAAGAACGATACCTGAAGCTTTTTTGCTCACCGTGACTGGAAATTGACATCCTCCCCGGCCTGAAGGCCGGAGATTCCTACGGCGCTCAGGTGCGGCTCGTGTTCCGGGGGAGCACGGCGATGAGATGCCCGCTGTTCCACGCCAGCTTGTAGTCCAGTTGGCGGCGGAACTCGAACCAGCCTTGATCGTGGATGGACTTGTTCAGGCCCGACTTGGCCCGAACGTTTCTTCCCGGCGCATCGGCCAGCCAGGCCGCTTCCGTGCTGTTGCGCCACTCGGTGAGCCGCTTGCACAGGCCCGCATAGCCGAGCCTCGATTCGCCCGCCTCGTAACGTTTCTTCTGCAAGTTCGGCGCCTTATTGAACACGAACCGGCACGAGCCAGCGAAGCGACGCACATGGCGCAGCCAGGCATCGAACTGGCGTGAGGCAGAAAAACCCTCCGGCGTGTTCATTGCACGCAAGTTGTGAAAACCGAGGCCACTGCCGATGATGAGTACGCCTTCTTTTCGCAAAGGCGCGAGGGCGCATCCCATGCGGAAATGGAATTCAGGATCCATGCCTACGTCCAGGAAAATCTGTACGACAGGCAGATTTTCTTCTGGATAGAGCGGTTTCATCGGGCTGAATGTGGCATGATCAAATCTTCGAAGCAGATCAAGTTGCGCCGGAATACCCGCGCTATCGAGCATGACGCGGATCCGCTCGGCGAGCGCCGGATCGCCGGGCCCGCGATAAACAATATGGTAGGTTTCCTCGGGAAAACCTTGATAGTCATAGATCATGCCGGGATGTGCTCCGGAGGAAATTTTCACGCCCCGCGTTTCCCAATGGCCGCTGATGACAAGGGCAGCGCGAGGCTGCTCAGCGAGCTCTCGCCGCCTGTCGATCAAAGATTTTCCAGGCGATCGAAATTGTGGCTAGACATGATGTTTTGACCTGCCCATCCTCAACGATCGTGGGTTACCGTTGAGGATGGGCAGGTCAAAACATCATGTCTAAGCGGTCATTTACCGCTATGATTGTTGCGGTCACGGCCAAAACCCGCCACCAACAACTCCCCCAGCGCATTGGGCAGGGCATCGATGATATACCGCCGGTCCCGGTAGCGGATCCGGTATTCGATCAGCACCAGGTTCAGCCTGTCCTCCCGGATGATGCGTTCCAGGATGCGCAGCTTTTCGGGCATGTCGGTCTGTTCCCATTCCATCGAACCCTTGTCGAACAGGGTGCGCAGTGTCCGGTGGGTCCAGGCCGCTTCCTGGGGAGCGAACAGCGCGTCCATGCGCGCCTCATAGCCGGGGCTGGTTTCGGTTTCACTCATGGTTCTCTCCACTTGAAGTATCGCGTCCGGGGCGCTCGCCTGCCAGGTGCCGGGCATAGCGGATGGCGGCCTGCCTTCGCTGCACCAGGGTATCGATGCAGGGCACCAGGGGATAGGCCTGCTCCAGGCGGTCGAGGCAGTCGGTCAGAAGGGGATCATGGCGACGGCGGCGCCAGTCGGTAAACACCAGGGGACAGGGGCCGATCGGCGCCAGCGGTCGGGCGGTGCCGAAATTGTCGGCGCCGAGGTCCCAGTGGTATTCCATGAACAGACTGGGCTGCGGCCCGACCTTGTAGCGGGAGATCACGAAGCCCCGCTCGGCCGCGATCCAGATGCCGACATAGGCATTGTTCGCATCGATCCGGTAGGCGTGGCCGTCGATGAGTTCGATCATGGGCAGCCAGGCGCCTTCCTTGCGCTTTTGCCGGAGATACCGGGTCAAGGCGTCGGGCATCTTGGTGTCTCCTGATCGGCCGGGAACATGACCCTATTACGGCACAGGCATGCGACAGATCCTGTCGCATGTCTCAATCGCGATAGCGCCCCAGGGTTTTCGAGAGCACGGCCATCAGCTCGCGGCGCAGCGCGACGGGCCGTTCGACACAGACATGCTCCCCCAGCCCGAGCAGCCACCAGCGCAGCTGGGCCGTGTCCTGCACGGTGGCGCTGAGCAGCGCCCCGTCCTCCTGCCAGCGCACCTTTTGATCCTCGCTCAGGGGCGTCTCCAACAGGTGCTGGACTGCCGCATGGCTGAACCAGGCGCGCAGCCGGATGCGCTTGCCGACCGGGTAGTCGAATTCGCCGGCGCGCACATAGGCATCGAGCGAGAAGCCTTCCGGCACATGCACCGGCCGATCGCTCGGCTCGGCCGACAGGATGCGGTGCAGGGCGAGCTGCCGGATGTCGTCGTAGTCCCAGAGGCTGGCCACCAGATAGACCAGGTTGTCGCGGAACACCAGGCCATGCGGGCTGACCTCGTATTCGCTGGGCGCATCGTCCCTGGCCCCGCGGCGCCGGTAGCGGGCGATGAAGCGCTGCTGGCGGAACAGGGCCTCGTACACCACGTCCGCCACCCCCGGGGACAGGCTCGGGGGCAGCAGGCGCTGGCGGCCGGGGATGACCGCGATGCGCTCGCGCCAGGCGCGGTAGGCCGAGTCGCCCTGATCAGCCAGCACCCCCTCGGCACGCCGGAAATAGGGCTGCAGGAAGCCGACGATGTCGGGCGGCAGCAGCCGTGTTGCATGCTCCTCCATCACCTTCAGGGCGAGGGCGGCGCGCGGCGCCATCACCGGCATGCCCTGCTCCTCGGCCTCCCGCTCCCAGGACCAGCCGTGCGGCCTGCTGCGGTCGTCGCACACCAGGGGAAAGACGGCGGAGAGCTTCTCCAGGTCGCGCTGCACGGTCCGCTGGGTCGTCTCGAAGCCCAGCTCTGCCAGCTGCCTGCGCAGGGTGCCGGTGTCAATCCGGCGCGGCGCGCGCGGGATCATCTGAAGCATGCGGATCTGGCGAAGGGTGGTGTCGGACATGGGCGGATGGCGGTTTGCGCGAGGAAATCCTGCTCGCAGGATGCGACAGAAAATGTCGCAAATCAAGGGCAGACTGGCCCAAGATACTCGCGACAGAGCGAACACGGGCGTATCATCCTGCCCGCAGCCATCGCCAGGAACTATCGACCGGCCCGGAGAACACGCATGTTCACGCACGACAGACTGAAAGACCGCCACCGCGAGATCCGCGACGGACTGCCGCAGGCGGTCTCGCTGCGCATCCACCGGCAAGGCAAACCGGATGCCGCAGAGCATTGCATCGATCGCCGTTCGATGGGGGCCCACGATCTGAAACAAGGTTGATGAATGTCGATTGATGCACTGCAACACAAGAAGGAACAAGCGGAAAAACAATCCATGTCGAATAGCCTGCAATCTCAACCGGATCAACAACAACACGAATCGACCGACCAAACACCCAACTTGTGCCCATCCGATCGCAATGGCCGGGTTGTCAAGGTTCGGGATCTGATTACCGCCGCTGGCCTCTCCATCCCTGAGTACCAACGCCCCTATAAATGGACCGTTGAGAACGTCGCGACCCTGCTCAACGATGTAAAGCAGGCGTGCCGCGAAAATAAATCCGCCTACCGTCTGGGTACGGTGGTCTTTCACCGGGAAGGTCGCTCTCTACATATCGTCGATGGACAGCAGCGCATTGTCACCCTATTGCTGATTGCCAAGGTGATGAGCGCTGTTTCTGGCTCCCTTGACAAGGCTCAGGTGAAAGAAGTGATGCAAGGGATCCAGCTCACTGGCGGGATTTCAGCGAACAATGTTGCCAACAATCTCCGACTGATCAGACAGCGGCTGGTGGAGAATGGTGACTTTCCCGAAGATGCACAGAAATATCTTCTCGATAAATGTGAGCTGGTGGTCTTTTGTCTCAACAAAATCTCCGAGGCCTTCCAGTTTTTCGATTCACAGAACGCCCGTGGCCGCCCCTTGGAGCCCCATGACCTGCTGAAGGCCTATCACCTGCGTGCATTCCAGGAGAGCGATTCCGAAACCAAGAAAAAGGCAGTAGAGAACTGGGAAAAGGTCCCGACAGAGGATCTGGCGAGGCTGTTCTCCGATTACCTCTATCCCATCCGAAGCTGGTGCCGCGGGCTACCCGTGGGGCAATTCTCCAAGGACCACATCCATCTGTTCAAGGGGATCGATCCCGAAAAGAACGACTATCCATTGGGCCACCCGTACCAGATTATCGAGAACCACCTGAACTTTTTGGAACGTTGTCTGCACATCACGGGCAACACCGTTGAATACCCCTTCCAGCTCGATCAGCCGATCATCAACGGAAGGCGCTTTTTCGAGATGGTCGACCATTACTACGAGAAATTCGAGCCCCTCAGCCAGGGGGGAAAATGGGCTTCTATCATGGATCGCGGCAATGGATGGGCTAAAGAGATTCTCGACAGACTGGATGATTACGAAGGACGGAGAAGAACCGGCGACCGCTATGTTCGCCAGATGTTCGATTGCCTATTGCTCTACTATCTCGACAAATTCGGGGAACAGGAGCTCGACGACGCGGTTCGCAAAATCTTTCTCTGGGCCTACAGCGTTCGACTGAGGCAGCAAAGAGTTCAATTCTCCACTATGGAGCGCCATGCGCGAGAGGAACACAATCTCTTTCAGCGCTTGCGTGACGCCGTTACGCCGGATGCCTTATTGGCCTACAACCGGCTAAAGCCGATAAAAGCGGCAGAGATTCAATCCACAAAGACCGAAGACATCAAAACCCTGATGCGCAAGCTGGGCCACGTCGTCGAAAAATAGAAAGGTGGAAACCATGAGTAAAGATAGCGTGACAAGCTTGACGATCGGGCAGCTGTTGAGCCTGTCTGATGGCACGGGCTACCGGATCCCCATCTATCAGCGTAATTATGCCTGGGGCGAACCGGAAATCGAGCAGCTGGTTCGCGACTTGGCCGACAATGCTAATAAAGGAGCTGGCGGACACTATTATCTTGGCACGCTCGTGGTCCATAGCAACACGGAAAACGAGCCTTATGATGTCATCGA
The DNA here is from genome assembly GCA_027013225.1 of Acidihalobacter sp. Classification (GTDB taxonomy): domain Bacteria; phylum Pseudomonadota; class Gammaproteobacteria; order DSM-5130; family Acidihalobacteraceae; genus Acidihalobacter_A. Next base: position 57,350 of record JALUXU010000030.1, read on the forward strand.
TGGCCAACAGCGCCTGACTACACTCTTCCTCATTGCATCGACCCTGAAACGAAAAACGGGGAATACTCAGGCCATGCCAACGAAAGGAATACTGACCTTCGAATGCCGGGAAAAGGCCAACCAGACACTTCAGGCCATTCGGGAGGGACACAAAGAGAACGCCGAAAATCGGGATACCGGGATACGAGCGGGCTACCAGACGATAGAAGGCCATTTGTGTCATTGGCTGAACGATGCGGGTTGCGACCCGGATGATTTTTGCAAATACCTCATGGATTCGACCGTGATTCTGCGCGTCGAGGTGCCTAAGGACGCCGATCTCAACCGGTATTTCGAGGTCATGAACACCCGGGGCGAACAACTGGAAAAACACGAGGTGCTGAAGGCCCGCCTATTGAACGCTTGCGACGAGAAAAAGCGGCACGGATTGAGCAGGATCTGGGACGCCTGCGCGGAGATGGATCGTTACGTCCAACTGGCGTTCACTCCGGAAGAAAGAGACGCCTTGTTTGGCGCGGACTGGCATACCTTTTCGCATGAAAAGCTGGATGAACTTGTTTCTCCATTGACTAACGGCGAATGTACGCAAGGAACAAACGCAGACCGGCCCAACCTGTGGGATTTGGCAGAGGGAAAAGCTGAAGGCGCTTCCAATAAGGAGAAACGGGACAAGCAAGACAGCGGTCGTTTCCGCGCCATCATCGATTTCCCCAATTTCCTGCTCCAGGTGCTGTGCGTCTTCGTCAGAAAAAAAGAAGAATTGCCCGATGACGGACTCCCATTGAATGACAAGTCGCTTATCGAGACGTTCGACCAGTATATCCTTGAGAAAGAGGATTCGGCGCAGCGTGTGAAGGATTTTTTCTATCACCTTCTGAAATGCAGGTTCCTCTTCGACCAGTATGTGATCAAACGCGAAGGGGATGTTCAGGAAGGGGAATGGCGGCTATACAGGGGCCACAAGGAGAAAAGTGGCCTTGGGTACAAAAAAGTCTTTTCAGAGGATCAGGGTAATGATGTCAATCGCCAGATCCTGATGCTGCAATCGGCCTTTCAGGTCTCGTCGCCATCGCATAGCTACAAATACTGGCTGCACGCGGCGATGGTGTGGCTGGAGGACAGAAAGGCGGAAAAAGGCCCTATTCAGGGCACAGAATACCTAGAATACCTCGAGTCAGTCGCCGTTTCTTTCGTCTTCGATCGTTATCTGAAAAGAGAGAAGCCACTGGATTACAAGAAGATCATCCATGATAACAAGGGTGTCTGCCAGACGGGCGAGCTGACTGTGGACCGGGGTATGCTGCGTTACGGAGAAATCCGCAACAACCTGATCTTCAATTGGTTGGATTATCTGCTCTATTTGAGAGATAAGGAATCGGACACGAAGATCAAACAGTTCCGATTCAAGTACCGCAGCTCCGTGGAGCACTATTACCCGCAAAACCCGATAGGTGAACAACAACTGAGCGAAGATTGCCTGCACGATTTTGGCAATCTGTGCCTGATCAGCCATAGCAAGAATGCCAAGCTCAGCAACTATTCCCCGGAAGCCAAAATGGAACATTATGGCAAGCAGTCTGACATAGACAGCATCAAGCAGTACTTGATGATGAAAAAAACCAAAGCAAAAGGATGGGGGCAGGAGCAGATCAAGTCCCATTACGACGAGATGAAAGAGGTGCTGGAGACGGAATCGGGCAAGATCAGGCGCCGCCAGGCGCAGAACTCTGCCTCCGGTGGCGGGTCGTGAATCGCTGCCAGCCCGACCGGACCAGCACGGGCGTATCATCCTGCCCGCAGCCATCGCCAGGAACCATCGACCGGCCCGGAGAACACGCATGTTCACGCACGACAGACTGAAAGACCGCCACCGCGAGATCCGCGACGAACTGCCGCAGGCGGTCTCGCTGCGCACCCACCGGGCCCTGAGCTGGCTGCGGCGCGCCGACGCGGAGCAGGCGGATGCCGATGCCCGCTTCATCTTTCTGTGGATCGCCTTCAATGCCGCCTATGCCAACGAGATCCACGACCGGGCCAGCTTCGGCGAGCGGCGCCTGCTGACCGCTTTTCTGCAGCACCTGACCGAGGTGGACGGGGAGCAATTGCTCTATCGGACCGTCTGGGAACAGTTTCCGCGCGCGATCCGCCTGCTGATCGACAACCGCTACGTGTTCCAGCCCTTCTGGGACTACAAGAACGGCCGGCTGGACGAGGCGGAATTGCAGCAGCGCTTCCAGGCCAGCAAGGAGGCCGCCTACCGCGCCCTGGGGCGCATGGACACCAAGAAGGTCCTGGCCATCGTGTTCGGCCGCCTGTACGTGCTGCGCAACCAGTTGGTCCACGGGGGCGCCACCTGGAACAGCAAGGTCAACCGGGACCAGCTGCGCGACGGGGTGGACATCATGGCCCGCCTGGTGCCGATCATCATCTATCTCATGATGCAGCATCCCAAGCGTTTTATCGGCGAGCCCTGTTATCCGGTAGTCGACTGACGGGAAGGCTCCAATTGCGTTGCTACCGACTATGCATAGTACTGTCGGATCGATTTCGGCAACATCTTGGGTCCGTCTCGCTCGGGAGAATAGCCCCTTCTTCGGCCACCGCCCTCTGTCAGGGTAGAGGTCACCCCACCAATGTGGGGTTCTAATTGAAAACGAGAGAGGGCGAATCGAGGAGAACATGCGTTATTCTGCTGAGCGCAAAGAGGCGGTGCTGAAGAAGATGCTGCCACCGAACAACCGAAGCATCCGCGAGATTGCCGAGGACGAAGGGAGAAAACCAAATCCTCCCGGCCAATGCCTGCGCCAGCTACATCTGTGTCACTCATTTTCGAGCGGAGCGACCTCCAGGCCCGGATACGAGATCCGCTGCATGGCCTGAAGCAGCCGCTGCACCGAAAAGCTGCCGCCATACCGCCGCCCCATCTTGTGGGGGTTGCTATGCCCCATAAGGGCATCGGCTATCTCTTCGTCCAACCCAGCCTCACGGCAGGCATCGCGGAAGGTGTGGCGAAAGCTGTGGAACACCTTGCGCTTGTCTGTGATGCCAAGCTCCTTGCGCAGGAAGCGCATGAAGGACTTCGAAAACCCGGCCGACCATTTGCCGAAGCGGTCGGGGTGGAGGTCGGGGAACAGGCGCTCGGCCCCCTGGTTCCGGATGCGTTCCACATACCGCAGGAAGCCTGCCTCGATCACCTTCGGATGGATCGGCAGGCGGCGCCGCGATGCGGTGTTCTTGAGCCGCTTGGCGGTACCCTGTTCGCCCGGCATGTCGTCGATCACCAGGCACCAGACGTCGTCGATGCATTGGATGTCGGTCACAAGCAGTTGGGCAAGTTTTTCCACACGACAGCCCTGATAGAGCGCAAGGAGCGGGATCCAGCGGCCCGCATCGCGCACGCCGCGTCCCAGATTCTTCCGCTCGACAAACAGCGGTGACTGGAAAATCTGGCGCAGGTCCCTCTGGTCGAACGGCAGGCGGTGACGGCTGTCGCTTTTGGGCGTCGGGATGCGCTGGGCGGGGTTCTTGTCGAGCTTGCCGTTGTTGATGCCCGTGTTGAACAGGGCGCAGATGAGGGTGATCTTTTTATTCACGGTCTTGGGCGCCAGTCCACGGCCGATGAGTTCATCCCGGTAGCGGATGACATCCGTTCGCTCCACCCTGTCGGCGGCCTTCTGCCCGATGACAGACAGAAAATCATTGAGCGTCCGCCGCACATCATCGACGGTCCGCTGGGGGCGATTCGGGTCGAATCGCTGCCAGTCCTCGAACAGCTCATCGAAAGTAACGTGCCCCGGCTGGGCCGTGGCTAGGCGTGAGGTCTCGGGCGGCTCGGGCGTCCAAACCACCTCGCCTTGGTCGCGGGCGATCTGCTGGTCGTGCACCTCGGTCACGGTCTGCAAGAACCGGTACAGCAGCTCCCGGTATCGGGACTCGTCACCACGCAGCTCGATCCCAAGCAGGTGCAGGAATCCGGCCAGAGCCGGTTCCACTGCCTCGATGCGGGCGTCGGCCAGTATTTCCCGCAGGGCGTCACGGGTCTCGTGGCGCTCTGCCTTGCGTTCCTCGCGCTCAGTTCGGAAGGTACCTTCGCGGCGGTCGTATTCGTCCGTGGCGAGCGCCTGGTGCCGCCACAGGGCGCAGATCTCGGCGATCAGGGCATCGTCGATGACCAGCACCTTCTTGGCGCCCTGCCGCCGCTCGATCTCTTTACGTAAACGATGGCAACGGGCATCGAAGTCCACAGAGGCCTGCCGGGCGAGCTGCCGGGCCTCGACTCAATCCCGGGTGCGCAGCAAAACTTCTCCTCGGTCTTGCCGAGGTACGGGCGGAGATCACGCGGAATGCGCGCACGGAAATAGTAGGTGGAATTGCGTTTGAAAAGGCGTGTTTGCAGGGTCATGTTCGTCATCCCGGTGGACCACCTCGGTGTACCAGACGAACATGTATAACCACCGGCCGGCGGTTATTTGTAACACATTGAAAGAGTTACGTAAATATGGCGGAGAGGGTGGGATTCGAACCCACGTGGGGCGGTAATGCCCCCAACCGATTTCGAGTCGGTGCCGTTGTGACCGCTTCGGTACCTCTCCGAGAATTAATCATTCTATCAAGTGCTAGCAATAAATAGAACTCTCGAAAGAAATACTCGCAGGACCACGTCATCTAAGCGTGGCGGAGCGGGTGCTGGATCAAAGCTATACCCGCGGAGAGGCCGCCAGGAGCCTGGACATCAACAAACATACGCGTTCATCACCCAACATAAGAATGCCTATCCCACCAGCCTGCAGTGTCAGGTTTTGGGTATCAGCCGGAATGGCTATTACACGTACCGGAAAACCGGGAGGGGCTCAAGTCCCAAATCTGCTGTAAATTCCCTCTCGCAGGTTTGATGTCGCGTCGGGTTCAGTGGTCGATGCCGACCACCTTCTCCTCCTTTCGGTCGGAAGGCTGTTGCGCTTCCCACCACTCGTGAAAGTCACTCATATCCAGATATCGCCGGCCCTGCCACGCCTCGTGGATCTCGGC
>JALUXU010000031.1 GCA_027013225.1 Acidihalobacter sp.
TTCAAGCAATACATTGAGCAACAGGAAAGGCCGGAGTGATCGCCCTGTTGGCGATAGCGCCGCTTCACCACCCCCTGAAGCGGCTTCGCCGTTACAGGCGGAGCACTGCGGCGCGTTCTGGTAGAATGGAGCCCAGGATGTCGAGAAGCAACACCAAAGGAACGACAAGCTTGATAGGAAACAGAAAGGTCAAAAACCCGACCATGACGAGGCCCGAGCCGAACCCAATGGTAGCGCGAACATAGGCAGCCACAAACACGATCAGGGCAGCCAACAGCCACACGAGGGAGTGGGTCAGAAGATAAGCTGCCATCAACTGGGGATCCGTAGTGATTTGAGAATGTTATCCCGGCACGATCATCGCATCATCTTTTAACAGGCTGTTAAGGATGAAATGTCGGTTGATCGTTATGCCAGCTTCTCCGCCAACGCCAGGGCATTGTCGATGCAATCTCCGACGGCGATGCCTCCGCGCCAGTTGCCGGCGAGATGCAAGTCCGGCAAGGCGGAAGCGGCTTGGTCGATGCGTGCCAGACGCTCCAGATGACCGAGGGTGTATTGCGGAATCGCTCGAGGCCAACGGGTCACATGCGCAAACTCCGGTTCTCCCGAGATTCCAAGCAAAGGTTTGAGATCTTCTATGACCCGCGCGATCAGATCGTCATTCTCGCGAAGATATACTTCAGGATTTCGGGCGCCACCGATGAACGCCGTGAGCAATGCCTTGCCTTCGGCCGCCCGCCCCGGAAACAGTGTGGAAGAAAACAACACGCCCAAAGTTTCCTTGCCTTCCCTACGCGGAATGAGCAAGCCAAAACCATCCAGGGGATGCGCTATAGTCTCACGCGCAAAGCCGAGAGCCAGATTGACCACGCCCGGGTATTCAATGGCGCGCAAATCCTCCGCGAGCCGCGCGTCGAATGAGGCCAACAAGTCTGCGGTGGCGTAAGCCGGCGTGGCTAGAATCAATCGCTTTGCGGCAAACGTTTCATTTTCGGTTCCCACCTTCCATGCGTTTGTGTCTCGGCGCAGGGTTGTGACAGCAGTGCCGGTCTTCAGACGATCGCCCAGGCGGTCGGCCAGCGCATCCGGCAATGCCTGCATCCCGGGGTGAAAACCGATCAAGCGGCCGCGCGGCACCGGCCCACTCGCCCGCCCCTGACGCGCCCGCTTCAATGCCCCGCGGATGAGCGAGCCCGATTCGGCCTCCAGCGCGTAGACCTTCGCCGTCGCGGCACGCACCGACAATTTCTCTGCATCGCCCGCGTACACGCCGGAAATGAAAGGATCCACAGCCCAATCGAGAAATTCCGGCCCCAAACGCCGGCACACGAACGCGGCCACGCTTTCCTCTTCAGAGGCAGGTTTGATGAAAGGTTCCTGCAAAAGACGCAGCTTACCCATCAAACTAAAGATGGGAGTGCGTAAAAAAGCCATTGGACTCATCGGCAAGGCAAGAGCCCGACCGTCGCGGGAAACATAACGGCGGCTGGCTATCGGGTTGGCTTCGACCACATGCGGCCGCAAAGAAAGCGCATCGAGGATCTGCGCCAGTCCTTGGCCGGGGCGTTCAAGCAATGAGTTCGGGCCGAGATCAATGAGGTAATTATCTAACCGCAAGGTGCGAATATTCCCGCCCGCATGCGGGCGCATCTCAAGCACCTGGGTATCTATTCCCCGCTCACCCAGCGCCCAGGCAAGGGTGAGGCCGGTGATCCCCCCTCCTACAATGAGTACATCTTTCACGGAATTCTTCTCTAATGACGAGGTGGCGGCCGGAGCAGGATACCCAGATCGATCGCACGGCTATTACACCCGATTCTATTCGTTTCGGCTGCAAAGATAATCGCGGGTTACCGGTACTGGCCCATGCTGGCGAGTCAATTGCACATGGAATACCACGAGATCCCACCATAAAAAGGAGCCTTCACTGGTGGCAAGATAAAACTCCCACATGCGGCAAAAGCGTTCGCCCATGCGTTCTGCAATCGCCGCGCGATGGTGCTGGAAACGCCGGTACCATTCGGCCAACGTCCATGCATAGTGCAGACGCAATACTTCAATATCAGTATACATTAGACCTGGAATCTCTTCGATCCTGGAAGCGATCTGAGACAGCGAAGGAAGATAACCGCCGGGGAAGATATGTTTCCGGATCCAGGCATTGGTCGGCCCGGGCACGCCCGTCAAGCCAATGGTGTGCAGCACCGCCACCCCTCCGGGACGCAAGAGCTCCTTGACCTTGCGAAAGAAAACCTTGAACTGAGGTTCGCCTACATGCTCGAACATGCCGACACTCACAATGGCGTCATAACTCCCTTCTTGTTCACGGTAGTCACGTAGATGAAAATGCACGCGTTCGGACAAGCCCCGCCGTTCGGCTTCGGTTTGTGAGACGCGCAACTGCTCTTTGGAAAGCGTGATGCCATCGACTTCGACATCGGCGTGCTCGGCCAAATACATGGCCAGCCCACCCCAGCCGGAACCAATATCCAACACCCGCATACCCGGCCGCAAGCGCAACTTTTTCATCAACAATTCACACTTGGCCAGCTGCGCCTCCTCGAGAGTCATGCCTTCGCGTGCAAAATAAGCGCACGAGTAAAACATGCCTTCATCGAGAAAAGTCCTGAACAAAGCTTCGTCCAGATCATAATGGTGGGCGACATTGTGCCTGGATTTTGCGATGCGATTGCTTTGCTGAATAAGCTTGAGCAAAGGCAGCGTCAGCCGCTCGATTCCTTCTGGATGCGCTTCGGCGAAATTGCGCATCAATACCTCGAGCAACTTTCGAAGACCGCTTTCGCCCGGCTCCCACCCGCCTTCCATGTAAGTTTCCCCCAATTCCAGGCCAGGATCCTTCAAAATACGCCGTAACGCAGCCTCATCATGCACAATCATCTCGGCAGCCGGCTCGCCCTGTCCAAAATTGAGCACAGCGCCGTCCGGCAAATGCATCTCCAGGCGGCCCGTATGAATCCTCGGGCTCAATACCTTCTGCAATAACGCATGCGGTTTTCCGACAGGCAGGCGGCGGGTGAATGCGCCCGCATAAGAATTCTTGGCTTGGGAGTCGGGGTTCTTTGTCATGCGGCTTTCCTCCTAAGTCTTTTACAAACCAATCCTATGACGTTTTTGCTTTATGTCAACTGCGCCTCCCAACTTCTTATCCAATCCCGTCGCCAAGCCGCTCAAGAAAAATGGTGAATATTCACCAATGCCCCCGCAAAGATGGTTTATATAAACCACCCCTCCAAAGACACAATGATTTTTTTCATATAAACAACTAGTTATATATTGGCATTTAACTTGCTTAAAGCAAATTGCTCTTCGCTCATTGAGCGCCCACCTCAACCTGCAATTAGGAGGAAACGTCATGCTTGCTGAAACATCGCTACCGGTGATGCTCGCGCGCTTCGATTTTGCGTGGATCACCTCGATGCACATCATCTATACGCCCTTGACCTTCGGGCTGGCACCTTTGCTGTTTTTTTCAGAATGGCGCTGGATGAAAACCAACGACGAACAGTGGTATAGGATTACCCGCTTTTTCGAGAAGCTGTTCATCATCAATTTCGGCGCCGGGGTGGCCACCGGCGTGACCATGGAAATGGCCTTCGGCATCCTGTTCGGCCCATTTTCACAGGCTGCCGGCCCCTTCTTTGGTCAGATACTCGGCTACGAGACCATCACCGCCTTCATGTATGAGGCCGGTTTTCTCGGACTGATGGTGTTCGGCTGGGGCAAGATCAGCAAAAAGATGCATCTGTTCGCCACTTTCAACGTGGCGCTCTCATCCATGCTCTCGGCGATGTGGATTCTAATGGCCAACTCATGGATGCAAACTCCACGCGGCGTAAAGTTGGAGAATGGTTCATTCCATGTGACCAACTGGTACAACGCGATTTTCACTCCCGACGCCGTTTGGGCGGTGCCCCACATGGTGGTGGCCGGCGTGCTGTTGGCCTTGTTCTTCGTTGCCGGCGTATCCGCCTGGTTCGTCCTCAAGGGCCGGCATGTGAATCTGTTCACCCGCCCGTTGAAATACGCCCTGCTCGCCGCGGTGCTGGTCTCCCCTTTCCAGATCTGGCTGGGTGATTCCCTGGGGGTGACCGTAGCGCATGATCAACCCTCTGCCCTGGCTTCGCTCGAAGGCCATTACCAGACCCTGAACAAGGACGGCTCTCCCAACACCGGCTGGAACCTACTGATGTGGCCGAATTCCGAAGGCACGGGAACCGCCTGGGCGGTCACCATTCCGCATATGCTGAGCCTGCTCGAAACACACACGCTCAACGGCAAGGTTCCAGGTCTGGATCAGTTCCCGATGAAAGACCGGCCGCCGGTAATCATCCCCTTCTATTCCTTCCGCGCGATGGTAGCGATCGGCTTCTTCCTGTGGTTCATCGCCTTGTGGGCTGCGTGGCTGGCGTTCAAAGGCCGACTGTCAGTACAGTCGATCACCCAAAACAAGGTCTTCCTGCGCACGGTAATATTCACTGCTTTCCTGCCTTACATCGCCGTATGGACTGGCTGGTGGACACGTGAGATTGCCCGTCAACCATGGATCGTCTTCGGTCAGATGCGCGTCGCGCAGGGCATGAGCCCGATGACGGTGGGCCAGGAAATTTTCTGGCTGATCGGTTATGTGATTTTCGAACTCGCCGTGTGGGCCGGCGCCTGGTATTTCATCGCCAAGGTGATCCGCAAGGGTCCCGACATGGACAGTCCGGTGGTGGAAGAAGGCCACGAATACCTGGGCGAACTCGAAGCCCCAGCACACGACGAAAACGCCGCGCCTTCCTATGTGCGTCAGACCTAATCGAACTTAACAAAGGAGTTATCGATCATCATGGATATGGTCAATGTGAAAGATCTACTCACCACTGCCTGGTGGTGCATTCTGGGTTTTAGTTTCTTCGCCTATCTGATTCTCGACGGTGCCGATCTCGGTGCCGGCGTGATCTCATTGTTCGTCAAGGACCCGCAGGAAAAAGGCGCGATCATGGCTTCAATGGCCGGCACATGGGACGCCAACGAAACCTGGCTGGTAGTCGCCGGCGGGGTAATGTTCGGCACCTTCCCCTACGTGTATGGCTCGGCTTTCCATTACCTGATGGTGCCACTGGCGCTGGCTCTGTGGGGCATCATCAGCCGCGCTATCGCGCTGGAGTTCTACCATCACGCCGACAGCAGCAAGCGCTTCTGGGGCTTTATGTTCGGCTTCGGCAGCCTGATCACGCCGTATTTCGCCGGCATGGCGATGGGCGCGGCGCTGATGGGCTTCCCCATGACCTCAATGCATCCGGCCAACGCCCATCCGGGCACCGGGCCGTTCACCCTGCCGACCTATGCCGGCGGACCGCTGAACTTCGTCTCGCCGTTCAGCATCTGGACCGGGTTCGGCGCGCTGATCGCGGTGGCTCTGGCCGGCAGCCTGTTTATCCGTGCCCGCTTCGAGAAACACTGCCCGATCCGCAAAACGGCGTTGACCTGGGCCAACACTTCCTTCTATCTGGCCCTGGCGGCTGTGGTAGTCACGGTGGTATGGAGCATCTTCCTGTTCCCCTGGGCCGCGCACAAATGGCTGGGTTCTCACTGGTGGGTTTGGTTGCTGGTGCTGCTCGGCACCGTATTCGCCGCCTTCAAGACGCGCCAGGCCACGGCCAATGGACATGATATGGCCGCCATTCTCTGGCTCGATCTGGTAGTGCTGTTGATGTGGGGTGGCATGATGGGCACCATGTATCCATGGATCGTGCCCAATACCTGGACGATTTTTGGCGGTGCCAGTCCGAACGTCTCACTCGTTACCTTCACCATGGCGATGATCGGTTTCTTCCCGATCATGGTTTTCTACAATGCCTATCAATGGTGGGTGTTCCGCGGCCGGATCACCAAGCTGGTTGCTTACGGTCATTGAGCAGACGCTTTTGCGCGCGTGCATCGGCGGGTTCCATACCCGCCGATGCTTTTTAACATCAAGCCGAATGTTCAATCCGGTTGCTGATAGGACATGCTAATATACTGATTAGCAATTTAATTGCTGTTTTAGTGACACAACATCAATCGCCTCCCGGCTGAGGACGCATGCTTCTTTTCGCCGATCTGACATCTCCGGACACATCATCAGGGTCTATCACGGAGGATTTCGTTATGCATATATCATCAAGCCAATCCAATTCCAATTCCCAGCCCATGAAGATTCGCCATCGTCGATTCAATCACCCCATGCTGCAAGCTGTCTGGAATCTGCGCCTGTTCGGCCTGTTCATGATCGGCCCGATTATTGGCGTTGCGCTGGTTTCGCTCATTTTCGACATGAGCCTTGGATTACGCACCGCCGCCGCTGGCATGTTCGGCTTCACCTTATTGCTCTATAGCGTGTTGCTGCGAGCGGAACTCAGGCGCTTGCGGCGGCGATGATCATTCCGAATGCCCAGGATTCGAAAAAAACCGCTCCGCACGCCGAGCAAGGCACTGCGCCTGCTGGTCACCCAGCCGCTATGGCTACCGGTGCTGCTCAGCACCTTGCTGGTGAGCGCCGCCATGGCCGCCATCGTTTTTTTTCTCTACACCGGCCTGAAACGATTTGATCCCTTATATCGCCATGTACAAGAACTCAGCCGTCTGGAGGAAGTTGCCGCCGAACTTGATGTGAGCGGCTTGCCGCGAAACAAAGCCGTTGCTCTTAGCCGAACGCTCAACGCCATGGCCTTATCACCCCTATGGATGAATCCGCGCACACCCGGCCTCATCCGCCAGGCGGCACGCGCTCTCGATCAGCCAGGTTCCAAGCCATCTACCCGATCTCTTCGCAAGACGCTCGACCGCGCCATTCAGGCGGAGAACGCCGCCGACTTGCGAAGATTCGAAGAAGCGCGAATCGCTGGCATGCGCGCCATGCAATTATCTCTGACCACCTTGCTGGTTTTTCCATTCATTATCATTGCTTTTCTCAATGCCTTGCGTAGCCGTTTGATCACGCCTTTGGAACGACTGGCCGAACTACTCGTGAGCCTGTCGGAGAAAAATTATTACCCGCTTTCTACCGAAGAACTCACGCCGGTACTACGTCCGTTATTCAACAGTTACAATCAATTGGTCAATCTTCTGAGGGAACTTGAAAGCGAACACGAAAACCGCCAGCAGCTGCTCGAATCCACTGTGACCGAAACTACCCGCACGCTAACCTTGACGCAGGCCGCCCTGGCGCGAACCGAGCGACTGGCCGCGGTGGGCGAACTCGCCGCCGGTATGGCGCATGATCTCCGCAATCCCCTCGCCGGCATACGGCTGGCGCTGCATAACCTCCAATCCGACTGCAAAGACGCCGCATTGTACGACCGCCTGCAACTGATCGGTGCCGAGGTTGACCGCCTGGTGGCTACCATCAACACTCAGCTCTCGCGCGTGCGCCAACAACCGGAACCCCCTTCATGGGTGGATGTGAGCGCCCAACTCAAAGCCATTGCCCGGCTGCAACAACTGCGTTTTCAAGGCGAATGCCGAATCAGGATGGACCCACTGACGCCAATCCACTGTCGTCTTCCTGAAGTGGGTTTTCGCCTGGCGGTTGAAAACCTGGTCACCAACGCCTGCGAAGCAGTCAGCGAAAACGCCGGCGAAGTACATATACAAGCCGGACGCATCGCGGAAGAATTACGCATTATCATCGAAGACAACGGCCCGGGTTTCCCTGCCGACTTGCTGGAACAAGGGCCGCGCCCATTTATCAGTGACAAACCCGGCGGCACCGGACTTGGGTTGGCCTCGGCGCTGCGCTTCGCACACGAAAACCAGGGGCGCCTGCAATTGTCGAATTGCCCCGGTGGAGGCGCCCGCGTGGTTCTCGTTCTGCCTTGCGCCGCCCCGCGGCAAACCCGTCAATCATAGGCGGCCGCCTGCGTCTTATTCTGTGTATGCTCCATCTGGCAAAATGATACTTTGCACTTTCAAGGCCCCATGAATCATGGCTGACAGCTTGTTCATCATCGAAGACGAACCCTTGCTCGGACAAGAACTCGAGCGCCACTTCAAACGGGAGGGCTGGGATGTCGCGCTCGTAAACAACCTGAGCACGGCGGAAAAAGAGCTCAACACGCGCGATCCGCACCCTCTGGTAGTGCTCTCTGACATGAGCCTGCCTGACGGCAACGCGCTCGACCTGTTGGAAAAACTGCGGCAACGGGGGCATCGTTCTGAATGGATTTTCCTGACTGGTTACGGCACCGTCCCGGACTCGGTGCGGGCGTTGCGGCTCGGAGCGCACGAATTTTTGGAAAAGCCCTGCCCGCCAGACCGGCTCGACCTGGTCGTCGCCGGCGCGGCGCGCTCGGCCCGCGCGCATCGCCGTCTGGAACAGGAATGGACTGCTGGCAGCGAGCGATACCGGCCTGAGGCGATGCTCGGCCACAGTCCGGCTAACCGTCAGGTTCAGGATCTGTTGCGCCGGCTGGGGCAGGCGCCTATCACGTCGGTGCTTATCAGCGGAGAAACCGGAACCGGCAAAGGACTGGCAGCACGCATCCTGCATCACAACGGCCCGCGGAGCAAAGGCCCCTTCGTCCATCTCAATTGCGCCGCCCTCCCCCGCGAGTTGCTGGAAGCCGAACTATTCGGACATGAGGCGGGCGCATTCACCGGTGCCAAGGGACGGCGTGTCGGTTTGTTCGAACAAGCCGACACGGGGTCGCTGTTTCTGGACGAAATCGCCGAACTGGACACCGATCTGCAGGCCAAGCTACTGACTGCCATAGAAGACCGCAGTTTCCGCCGCATCGGCGGCGACCGGCTTATTCGGGTGGATGCGCAAATCATTGCCGCCAGCCACCAGGATCTGGCCGCGCTCGTAGAAAAAGGACAATTTCGCGCCGATCTCTATCATCGCCTGAGCGTCTTTCAGATCACTCTGCCGCCTTTGCGCGAGCGCATCGAGGACTTGGAACAACTGGTACCGGCCTTCGTCGCTGAATTCGCCCAGAAAGCCGGCCGCAAGCCGCCACTGATTCCCGATGACGTAATGGCAGAATTGAAACGCTACTCTTGGCCGGGCAATATTCGCGAATTGCGCAATGTAATCGAGCGCAGCGTCCTGCTCAGCGAAGGACCGCAACTTTCGACCCGCTGGCTGCAACTATGCACGACGAACGCCTGTCCCATCGCCTGGCCCGGCGGCCCGGTACTCGAACTGCCGCTCGACGGCAGCCTGAGCCTGGATGAAATCGACCGTCGCGTCATTGAACATGCGCTGGCGCAACACCAGGGTAATCTTTCGGCTACGGCCCGAACATTGGGAGTCAGCCGGGAAACCTTACGCTACCGCGTGCAGAAATACGGCCTAAACAAATAGCTACGAGAGGACATCTCCACATGGCTACTCCATCGGCTCCCATGCCCCGTTCCACCGGCAAAGCGCTCAACGCTTGGCTCGCCAGTCATGTCAAACAGGTACGCGCCCCGCTTTCCATCGCCGTCGCAGCCGGTGCCGTCAATGGCCTGTTACTGGTATTGCAGGCCTGGCTCTTGGCCATGGTGATCAGCGCAGTGGCAATTCATGGGCGTGGGCTCGGCGACGTCTGGCATTGGCTGATCGGACTGATCGGCGTGTTCCTCGGACGCAGCCTGCTGGTGGCCGTGATCGATGCGGCTGCGTTCGAAGCCGCCGCCAGAGTGAAACTCGATCTGCGCCGGCGCTTGTACGCCCATATCCAGGCGCTTGGACCTGCCTGGACGAAAACCCAACGTAGCGGTGAAATCGCCAATACCGTAGTCGATGGGATCGAGGCCATGGACAATTACTATGCGGCCTACCTGCCGCAAACCGCTCTCGCCGTATTCATTCCCCTGGCCATCCTGGCGTTCGTTTTTCCAGCTGACTGGGTGTCGGGACTGATCATGCTGATCACCGCGCCTTTGATCCCGTTTTTCATGATCCTGATCGGAAAGGGTGCTGAGCGGCTGAATCAGCGTCAATGGCGCAAGCTAGCGCGCATGAGCGCCCATTTTTTCGATGTGATAGAAGGCCTGACCACCCTCAAGCTTTTCAATGCCAGCCGTTATGAAGCGCAAATCGTGGCCGAGATTTCAGACGAATACCGCCGCAGTACCATGGCGGTGTTGCGGGTGGCCTTTCTATCGTCGCTGGTACTCGAATTTCTGGCCACCGTCAGTGTCGCCATGGTTGCGATATTCATCGGCTTTCGTCTTTATTACGGCGACATGCATTTTCTTCCGGGATTCTTCGTGTTGTTGCTGGCGCCGGAGTTCTACCTTCCGCTGCGGACCATGGGCACCCAGTATCACGCGCGCATGGAAGCCATTGGCGCGGCCGAACAGATCGTCAAGATTCTGAATGCGCCGGTTGCCGAGAAACATGCCGGCACGACCCGTCTTCCCATGGATACGCCTCTGGAAATCCGCTTCGACCACGTAGGTTTTGCCTATGAAAATGGACGGCCGGTTCTGGAAGACATCGATTTCAGCTTCCAACAGGGTGAACGCATCGCTTTGGTGGGCCCAAGCGGCGCAGGAAAATCCACCCTGACTCACTTGCTGCTCGGCTTCATGAAGCCCGGCCACGGCCGCATTCTGGCTTGTGGAATCGATTTGCGCGATGTGGATGAAGCTTCCTGGCTGAACGAGATTGCCTGGCTGCCTCAAAGACCCACCTTGTTTCATGGCAGCGTGCTCGACAACATTCGCCTCTCCAGACCGCAAGCAGATCTCGACGCGGTACGCGAAGCCGCCCGGCTGGCCAATGCGGACGACTTCATCCAGCGCCTCCCCCATGGCTACGATACGCTTGTCGGCGACCGAGGCCAGGGACTGTCCGGAGGCGAGATTCAGCGTATCGCGCTGGCCCGCGCCTTTTTAAAGAATGCCCGCCTGGTCGTGCTGGACGAAGCCACAGCCAGCCTGGATCCTGAAACCGAAGCCTTGATCACCGAATCCATCGAACGCCTGGCTCAAGACCGCGCCATGCTGGCCGTCGCTCACCGTCTCGATACGGTTCGACGGGCAAATCGCATACTCGTCATGGAAGCAGGTCACATCGTCGAACAAGGCAGCCATGAAGAACTGCTCACTGCCGGCGGAGTGTATGCGCGCATGAATGCCTTATATCGGGGAGAAGCGGCATGAAAGATCTGATCCGCCTACTCGGCCTGTTCCGCCCTTATAGCAACTGGATTCTAGGCGGCATCGGCCTGTCGATCATCGTCATGCTGTCCAATATCGGCTTGCTGGCCATGTCCGGCTGGTTCATCACCGCGATGGCCTTATCCGGCCTGGGCAATCAGATGATCAACTATTTCACGCCGGCAGCCAGCATTCGCGGTCTCGCCATTCTGCGCTTCACGGGGCGTTACATCGAACGTCTCGTTACTCACGAGGCCACCTTTCGCCTACTCTCGCAACTGCGCGTCTGGTTCTACGAACACCTCGAACCGCTCGCGCCGGCGCGGCTACAGTATTACCGTGGCGGCGATCTGCTTAGCCGCATCCGCGCCGATATCGACACCCTGGACAACTTCTATCTGCGCGTGCTCGCCCCCACCATTGCCGCCGCCGTTAGCATCGCGCTGGCACTGGGGTTTATGGCTTTTTTCTCATGGCAAGTGGCGTTGATCAATCTAGGTGGACTGGTGCTTGCCGGCATAGCACTCCCTTTGCTTGCCCAACGGCTGGGGCGTATTCCCGGTGCCCAGGCAGTCGCCATTCGCGCCGATCTGCGATCGGCTGCCACCGATGCGGTCCGGGGGATGGGCGAGTTGTACATCTATCAGGCCAGCGCCCGCCAGGCGGAAAAGATCCGGCGTCTGAGCGAAAACCTCATTGTTCCCCAACGCCGCCAAGCTCACATCAACGGACTCTCAGCCTCGCTCACCAGTCTGGCCACCCAGTTCAGCGTGTGGCTCGCTGTACTGGTTGCCATTCCCTTGGTTCTGCGGCATCAGCTTTCCGGTCCGGATCTGGCGATGATCGCCTTGTTCGTTCTGGCCAGCTTCGAGACCGTATCCGCTTTGCCCGTGGCCTTTCAGACCCTGGGTGAAACACTTGCCGCTGCCAGACGGATCTTCGAGATCATAGATACCCCACCCGCGGTCACCGAACCCTTGGAAGAAGCGCCGCCCCCTGAGCATTTCGACATTGGAATTAGCAAGTTGCACATGCGTTACAGGGATAACGAACAGTGGGCGCTAGAGGACGTGAACTTAACTATTCCTGAGAAACAAAGGCTGGGTATCGTCGGCGCCACGGGCTCGGGTAAAACCAGCCTCGTCAATGTGCTGTTGAGATTCTGGGATTATCAGGAAGGTGAAATACACATAGGCGGCCACTCCTTGCGCGACTACCGCGGAGAGACCGTCCGCCGCTGGTGCGCGGTCGTATCACAGCAGACGCACTTGTTCAATACCAGTATTCGTCAGAACCTGCTGCTGGCGAATCCAGATGCCAACGAGGAAGATCTGCTTGACGCCTTGCGCAAGGCGCATATTTTCGATGAGATCATGGCCATGCCGGCAGGGCTCGATACCTTCGTTGGGGAAACCGGCGCTCGCCTTTCCGGCGGGCAAGCTCGCCGCATTGCCATTGCGCGCGCCTTTCTCAAGAATGCACCCATTCTATTGCTGGACGAACCCACTGAAGGTCTTGATCCGGCATCCGAACATGCCGTACTCCAAGCCCTTGAAACCCTGACCCGCGAACGCACATCTATTTTGATCACTCATCGCCCACAAGCCTTGCGCTATGTCGATGAACTTGTTCTGATATCTAAAGGCCGGATCAAAGATCACGGCAAAACCGAGGATATTCTGAGAAGAAACCAGGATGTTTTGAAACTGGTAAGGATCGAATAGCAATGTGCTTTAATGGATCTATAATTCAATAAGCAGAATTTTTTGGGCTTTCACATTGAAGGAGATCAATCATGAATAAATCTGGTCCAGACCCGCTTGAACAATTGCGCGAGGATTTCGAGAAGCTCCGTCAGGAAGTCGGAGAACTGGCCGAGACACTGAGCCAGACCGCCGCTTCCCAGGCCGAGGAAACCCATCGCAAGCTGGACGAACTTCGTGATCGCCTCGAAGAGGGGATGAAGGAGGCCAACGAGCGTCTCCGTGAGCCTCTAGAACGGGCGCGGGAACGCAGTCGGGAATACTACGACAAGGTCGAACAAAAGGTTGAACGACATCCTATGTCGAGCCTGTTTACAGCCGCAGGGATAGGTTTCATCATCGCAAAACTACTGGATACCGCCCCCAGAAAATAATGGCTTCATCCATGCGCCTGTAAAAAACCGCCACCCTTCGCCTTCTACGGCAAAGGTTAGCGATTAACAGCAACTGTGTTTTCGAGATTGGCTAATCGGTCTGGAGAACGCGATAAGGCTCACCACTTCGAAACACTGCGTTGATAATAGTTAACAGCTTGCGCATGGCGGCGACCAAGGCGACTTTC
>JALUXU010000032.1 GCA_027013225.1 Acidihalobacter sp.
ACTTTCCGTGCCTTGTTTGGCGTCAGGCGTGATGTTGAAGTACAAACCTACACCAAATTTTATTCAGAGGCGTGGGCTTCACCCTATATGTAGCGGTCTTGGGCGCTAACCGGATAAGCACGGAACCAACAAAGAAAATCCTGCATGAGCACCTGCTCATGTTGTTTTTGGATAATCTGTCTTTGCTCCATAGATGAAGAATTAATCTCCCATTTATAATTGTGACTATGATAAGCAGAACATCACACTTTTAGTAGTGTAAGAAAATCTGACTCACCTTTCGGAGATTTTGGTTGCCAGTTGACTGCGCCGAAACGTGGCAAGAGAGATTTTTTCAACAGTACAGCATGGCCATCGCCAGCCAGCACCACCCTGTTCGGTAATGGCGCACCAGACTGTAGTAAATCACCCGTACGTTCCGCCTCGGTAATCATCAAACCGGCGTCCTTGCCGTCCACGATGGCATGCTGCACGGGATTACGCGTTGCCACGGCGATTTTCTTTGTATGGGATGAATCCGCTTTATCCATCGGCGCCCAGAGCCAGATGCCGCCTACTTCAGGCTCGCCCCGTTGATGTCTCGCCATTAAACCTATTTTCCTCAGTTGACATCTCCATAATCAGTGTAAACTCAGCGCCAGCAATGGATTACGTCTGATCAGGAGGTTCACCCAATGGGTGAGAAGGAATTTGAGCAAAAAACGATGGTAAAGCCAGTTCATAGCGAGTTCAGAACGCGGTAAGGGAAATGATGAATGTTAGCACTCCGGGTGGCCGAATTCAGGTTCGCTGGGACGAAGGCGGAAGCGCCACAGCACTCGGCCAACTACCGTTTTTTGCTGAGTACCTGGAAGTCACAGGGGTATTCGACCGTTGGGTGGATGGATGTCCGATGACTTACACCAGCCCCAATGCACCCGATACGGTCGATGTTCTTGGCACCTGGCTGCTGTCGATACTGGATGGTCAGCGTCGCTATGCGCATATTACAGGATTGCGCGGCGACGGCGTTGCGCCAGAGATACTTGGCATGAATAAGATCATCAGCGATGAGAGTCTGCGTCGGGCGCTGGCGCATCTGGCTCCCACTCAGGATAAGCGTTGCAGCGAAACAGAGCAGGCTGATCGTAAAGCCAAATTGGCGCAGAGCACAGCCTGGATGGATACCGCTCTGAACGAGAGCACCAGCGAGGCATTGCATGCGCCATGGATACTTGATGTCGATACCACGGTTAAACTTTTGTATGGCAATCAGACTGGGGCAGAGGTCGGTTACAACCCGACCAAACCGGGGCGACCAAGCCATACCCTGCATACCTACTGGATTAGCAATATCCGCATGGTGCTTGATGTCGAAGTGCAAGATGGAAAGTCCGGTTCTGCCAAACATAGCCTGCCCCGTATGCGCCAACTGATAGAGCGCCTTACTCCCGAAGAACGTCCTGTCCTGGTGCGTGGTGACAATGCCTTCGGCAATGAAAGGGCAATGGCCTTTTTACGAAGGCATCAGCAATAGGCCGTGATCAACGGGTAGCGGAAACGCAGGCCCGCGGATTTCGGTTTGATTCGGCATGAGGCCGCCGATGAGAGCGTGCGGTTGCCATATTTCCGGTTGATCGCATTCACACTCCGCATCAGCGAGGTTTGGCGCGTATCCTGCTGCATCAGGCCGAACAGATCGGTAGTAGCGCTCTGCTCGCGGCTGATCCGGCTAGCAACCACGCCGCAGCCGCGATATTTTACGCCGTCGCGGTAGAGCCGGGCAAGCCCCTGTTTCACGGCATCCATCACCCGCTTCAGGCTGTTGGTCGGCACCTCCAGCGGTAGCTGAAGCCCGGACCTCTCAAATGAGGCCAGCGTCAGGAACAGGAATATACTTTTCGTCAGCAGGTGCTTGGCCACCAGTTCGGACACCAGACGCATGACATGATAACTCAGATACGCCATCACCAGCTGCCGATCCTGCGTCACCCGCCCCATCGAAGCGGTGCGCGCCACGCTCTTCGGCAGCTCCGGCTTCAGCATCAGCAGCCACACAACCCGCCCCGACAGTTCATATTTCAGTTGCAGACCGGCGCTTCCTAACCCATCTTCCATCTTCTATTTTGCAAATCCCCTATAATTCAGCCAGTTACGTCTGATCAGTGCCTTCACATGGCACTACAAATTTTTATTTATTCTCTGTCTGCAATAAT
>JALUXU010000033.1 GCA_027013225.1 Acidihalobacter sp.
GATCAGTGTGCGGATTCGACGCCTGGGACGCTTCCATTGTTTCCAGTAGGCCATCCGTAGTCGTCGTCTGATCCACCCATCCAGCCTCACCGCATCGTTGTACTTCAGCCCGCACCCCTAGTGCGCCATCCAACCCCTTACGTAGTCAGCCTTGGTGATGCCGCCAATTCGCGGCTACCACCAGAGCTGTGCTCACTGGGCGTCACGCCGAGCCAGGCCATGAGCTGGCGCGGATGATCGATGCGCGACAGGTCGCCGATCTCAGCGATCAAGCTGATGGCGACGGTGAACTGGATGCCACGACAGGCCTGGATGGCACGAACCACCGGGTACCAGCGCCACTGCGGTGCCGCCTCACGCAAGGCTGCCTGCAGACGCTCGCATTGCGCCAGGCGGTCCTCGATGGCCTGGCGGTGTTCCTGGAAGGCGATCTGCGACCACGGCTGCGGGAACACCAGTTCGGCGATCCAGCGCCGGTGCGCCGGCCCCCAGTTGGCGCGGCCGGTGTAGCGGACATCATGCATCAACAGGAACGCTTTCAAGCGTTGCTGCGCCTTGCGGAGGTCACGCTTGGCGGCGCCCCACGCGCGCACCAGATCGCGCATCGCCTCGTCGACCACATCCGGCACATGCACCGCCGACAGGTCGTCCATGCGCAGTGCCTTGACCAGCTTGATGGCATCGCGTCGGTCGGTCTTAACCCGGTCGCCCGGCTTGCGCGCGATCAATGAGGGCGCGCATACCATGCAGTCAACCCCCTTCCGGCTCAGATAGCGGTACAGCGCGTACCCGCACGGCCCGGCTTCGTACACGAACCGCACCCGGGAACCTTTGCTCTGCATGCGCTTGCACAGTCGATCCAGATCGCACTGGCGCACGCCGATATTGCCTAACACCTGAACCTCACCCAGATCGACCGAGTATGCCGCCATATTCGAGTCCTTGTGTACGTCTAGACCCACGAAAACAGTGCCATTGTTGTTCATGCTGACCTCCGCGATGGAAACCGATGATGAGCGTAGACCTTTTCCGCTCCTGCGGCTCTGGCTCCGCCAACCCGCGTATGCAATCCACGCGGGGGTCAGCGCTGGCCGTGGCGAAAGTCATACTGTCTAGCTTTCAAGATGACAAAGCGCACACGTTATGCTAATCTTCCTAAATGAAGACATATTCGTGGAATTCAGAAAAAAATGAGTTACTTCAAAAAGAGCGAGGGATTTCATTTGAAGAAATAGTTCTTAATATTCAACTGGGCAATGAAGTTGCGATTTATGACCACCCCAATTCTAAGAAATATCCAAATCAAAAAATATCAGCTGTTTTAATTGAGAATTATGCCTATTTGGTACCTTATGTTGAAGATAAAGATCAAATTTTCTTAAAAACAATTATCCCTAGCCGAAAAGCAACCAAGCAATATATAGGTGATGACAATGAGTAAATTAGATTCATATGAAAAAGAGCTTCTTGAAGCCTTTGATTCAGGTAAGCTAATCAAAGCTAAATCTGAAAAACAACAAATTAAACG
>JALUXU010000034.1 GCA_027013225.1 Acidihalobacter sp.
GCGGTGAGTTCCACCGCATCAGCCTGTGGAGAGGCGGGCTCTGGCTCCGGTCGCAAGACCGGAGCGAAACCCGCCTCGACGAAGCAGGAAGTCAGCTTTATTCCTGTTTGAGCAGGAATGAGCAAGTCTGATGGAACGGACTCGTACCCATAGAGCTGCCGTCCAAGCCGCCGCAGGACGAATGAGCGCGCAAGACTGCCTTATAGAAACCAGGCATGGACGTTTCGCAGTGCGCGATTACGGTGGTGAAGGGCCGCCGCTGTTACTGGTTCACGGCACTGGCCACAATTTGGAAGTATGGACGCCGCTGGCGGCAATCCTCCGCGATCGTTTTCATATTCTGGCTTTCGATATGCGCGGTCATGGCCGCACCGAGGTCGATTCCACCGACGCCGAGCGCTACTGGCGCGACATTGGCGACATCATCGCTTCCGTGGGGGTGGCAACACCCGTGCTGGTGGGGCACTCCACCGGCGCGTATGCCGTGGCCGCACACGCCGCAGCCGGCGGCGCCTGCGCTGGCCTGGCGCTGCTCGATGGTTTCGTGCTGGATGCGCGGCCTTCTGCCGAGGCGGCGAAAAGCAAGGCATTCGATAGGCGCTCGCCGTGGAAGGCTTGGCGGCTCGGCTGGAGCGCGCGTGAGGAGGAAATGCATCGCTGGATCACTTCACAAGCCGTGCGTGCGGCGCGCGACGGCCTGCCTCCAGACGTCATGGCAACGATGATGCGCCGGGCGTTCCGGGCCGGAGAGGGCGTGTATTTGCGCCGCCCCACGCTGGACGATCTCGAGGCCGTATGCGGCAATGATCCGGCCGACACGATTTATCCGGAGCGCGGCCTATACAGTCGCATCCGCCACCCCATGCTCTTCCTACTCGCCAGCCGGGGCCCCTATGCGAAACGGCGGTTCGAGATCGAATCGCTGGCGGAGCAGGGGGCAGGCCGCTGCTTCGCCGTCATCGATGCCGGCCACAACCTGCATTTGGAGCGCCCCGCTGAGGTGGGGCGAATCATCGCGCAGACTTTCGGCAAGCCTTTTGGGTGAGCCGTCGGCGCGACGAGGGCACCGGCCTTCCTCCTCAACCTTGTTTCTGGTAGGTGCCCATTAATTGCGCGTGCTGTAATACATGGCCTTCCATCGCCGCCAGTACAGCGTCCTTGTCAGGCAGGCCGGAAAAACTCAAGGTTTTGTCCAGCGCATACAGCTTGAAGAAATAACGGTGTCTGCCGATGGGTGGACACGGGCCGCCGTAGCGCGTTCTATCCCAGCTGTTGAGTCCTTCCTTGCCCCCCCGCGGCAGGTCGTGATGATCCACATCGGCAGGCAGGCCGGTGACGGAAGGGGGAATGTCGTACACGATCCAATGCACCCAGGTCATTTTCGGCGCGGCCGGATCGGGCGCATCGGGGTCGTCCACGATCAGCACCAGCGAGCGGGCGTTTCTGTCCACGCCCGCCCATTGCAATGGCGGGCTGATGTCACGTCCCTCGCAGGTGTATTCGATCGGGATCGGCGCGCCATTATCGAAAACCGGAGATAAAATGGCAAGCATGGCGTATGCCTCCTTATGCCTGAAGGTTGATGAAATACGGGCTCAGTCCATGACAGCATGGCCCGTGAGGAGATGATGGAGTCTCCTTCTCCACGACAGCCTATTGCGGAATCTCCACATACAGCACGCCTCCCTCGACACTGACGGGATAGGTTTGCAACGCCTTTTCCTTGCGCACCACATTGAGTACCTGGATGCCGGGCGGAAAGTTAGCCCACTCCAACACTTCGCCGCTGCGGATATCGAAACGGGCGCGATGCCAGGGACATTGAACCGCGCGGTCATCCACGATTTTGCCCTTGGCCAGAGGCGCCTTGAGATGTGGGCACGCGGCCTGGGTAGCGTAGTAACCATCACTCAATGCATAGACGGCAAGATCGATATCCGCGACCTTGCAGGCCTTGATTTGTCCAGGCGGGAATTCTTCCTGCGTACCAATTCGCTGTTTGCTCATGATGTCATCCTCATCGTTGCCGGTGCTCGGCCCAGTAGCTGTCGCACCAATTCGACCCATAGCGCGACTCCCAAAGGCAGAGCCGCATCGTTGAAATCATACTGACAGCTGTGCAATGGCGACAAGTGTGCGGGGTCGCGCGTTCCCAGCCACAGATAGGCGCCTGGCAATGCCTGCAGGAAAAAGGAAAAATCTTCTGCCCCCATGCTTGGCTCAATCGATTCGGCCTCTTGCAGGCCGGGCACGGCCAAGGCAGCGCGGCGCAGTTCAGAGGCGGCTTCGGGATCGTTCACAGTCACTGGATATTGGCGGGTATAACGGTATTCCCCGGCCAAGCCGTGCATGGCCGCGAACGCGCCGCCGAGCGCATCGAGTTCAGCTTCGACCCGATCACGCAAGGATTCGTTCAGACAGCGCACGGTGCCGCCGACCCTTGCTTCGGCGGGAATAATGTTGCTGGCGGTGCCGGTGTGGATCTGGGTGACGGTAATGACCAAGGGATCGGTGGGGGCGGCAATCCGCCGCGCCAGGCTTCCAAGTGCCACTGCCAGTTGGGCGGTGACGCCGGGCACGTCTGGCGAACGATGGGGAAATGCTGCATGGCCACCGCTGCCCTTGAGCACGAACTCGAAGGTATCGGAAGACGCCATGCACGCGTCAGCAAGCACGGCGAATTTGCCCAGAGGCAGATCCGGCCAGTTGTGCAAGCCATAGATGCGTTGAATGCCGAACTCTGCCCAGTGGGGATCTTCGAGCATGGCACGCGCGCCTGCGTGGCCTTCCTCGGCCGGTTGAAACACCAAAACCACTTCGCCGCGAAAATCGCGCCGCGCCGCCAGCTGCTCGGCCGCGCCCAGCAAAATGGCAGTGTGGCCGTCATGGCCGCAGGCATGCATGCGGCTCTCAACCCGGGAGCGGTGCGGGCGCGACTGACACTCGTCCAGCGGCAAGGCGTCCATGTCGGCGCGGATAGCGATGACTGGCCCTTCGCCTCGCCCTTCGATACGCGCCATCACCCCCGTGTGGCCGATGCCGGTGACGGGGTCGAGGCCGAAATCACGCAGGCGTTCAGCCACGAAAGCCGCCGTGCGCACTTCCTCGAACGCCGTCTCGGGATGGCTGTGCAAAAGCCGCCGCCATCGGATAAAGCGGTCGATGTCCGGGGATTGATCAAAAGGCAAGACGTCGGTCATGGTTCAGTGTGCTTGACAAAAGACAATGCTCATCATGCCTCAGGCTCTATTCGTCCTCAAGCGATAGAGATACATGATGAAAATCATGATTACTTAAAACTACCTGGCCGTGTTCGTTTCGCCAAATCCATGGGTAGGCTATGATGCCATGAGATTGCCAGAAGAGGCGGATTTTCAAGGGGAAGAGGGGATATGGCGCAACGCACAATGGCTTGGATGATTTTTCTTGGCGTCGCCTTGCCGGCGCAGGCGATGGCATCGGCCAAGGGCGCCTGGCTGGCGCCGCTGGTCGATCCCAATATCGTCTATCTCATGCTGGTTCTCGGCTTGTATGGAATGATCTTCGAGCTTGCCAGCCCAGGCCTCATCCTGCCGGGTCTCGTCGGCGGCGCGAGTTTCGTTCTCGGCCTCTACGCCTTGCAGTTTCTGCCTGTCAACGGCTGGGGGTTGACGCTCATCGGGCTGGGGGTGGCGCTGATGTTGGCTGAAGGCTTCAAGCCGAGCTATGGCCTGTTCGGCATCGGCGGCCTGGCGGCGTTCATCGCCGGCTCCCTGATGTTGTTTCAACAGACGGATATGGAAGTTTCGCGCGCGCTCGTAGGAGGCACGGCCGCCGTCAGCGCCGTTTTCTTTTTATGGGTGATCATGCGGGCGCTGCGCTTGCGCCGCAAAAAGCCGGTGAGCGGGCGCGAAGACATGATCGGCAGCCGCGGCGAGGTGATCGCCAGGGACGGCCATCATATCTGGATCAGAGTGCATGGCGAGCGATGGGAAGCGCTAAGCGCCAAACCCTTGCGCGTCGGCCAGAAGGTGCAGGTCACCGGCATGGACGGACTTCAACTCAAAGTGGAACCTATAGAGGAATAGAAAAAATGAACGGATTGTATGGGATCGTTCCGGCGGTATTCGTACTTGGCTTGTTGTTTCTTTCGGTTCGGGTGATACCGGAATACGAGCGCGGCGTAGTCTTCTTTCTTGGGCGCTTTCAGACCATCAAGGGGCCGGGGCTGGTGTTCGTGGTGCCGATCATCCAGCAGGTCACCAAGGTCGATCTGCGCGTCATCACCATGGACGTTCCCAGCCAGGACGTGATCTCTCGCGACAACGTCACCGTGCGCGTTAACGCCGTGGTATATTTCCGCGTGGTCGACCCTCAGCGGGCCATCATCAATGTAGAAAATTACTACATGGCCACCAGCCAGCTCGCCCAGACCACTCTACGCTCGGTGCTGGGGCGCCACGAGCTGGACGAAATGCTGGCCGAGCGCGACAAGCTCAACAGCGACATCCAGGAAATCCTCGATGAACAGACCGCGGAGTGGGGCATCAAGGTGACCAATGTCGAGATTAAGCAGGTCGAACTCGACGAAAGCATGGTGCGGGCGATCTCCCGCCAGGCAGAAGCCGAGCGCGAACGCCGCGCCAAGGTCATCAATGCCGAAGGCGAACTGCAAGCCTCCAAGACCCTGCTGGAAGCCGCGGTGGTGATGGCCAAGAATCCTCAGGCGTTGCAGTTGCGCTATCTGCAAACGGTCAGGGACATGGCCTCGAGCAACTCCTCCACCATCCTCTTCCCTTTGCCGATCGAGTTGTTTAAGACCTTCATCCAGCGACCGGACAAGGATGACGACGTCAACGCCTGAAGCGCTCGCGGCTGTTGACAAGGCCGCCATCGAGCGTTTTCTCGATGCACTCTGGGCCGAGCGCGGCCTGGCCGATAACACCCTCAATGCCTACCGCGCCGATCTGGAAGGCTTCGCCCGCTTCCTTGCCGCCACAAACACAGGCCTTCTGATGGCCGGGCCAGCCGAGATTCAAGACGTTCTCGCCCGCAGGTTGCGAACCGGAAGCCCGCGCAGCGCGGCCCGTCTACTGTCGGCCTTGCGCCGCTTCTACCGCTTCCAGCTTCGTGAGCGCGCGATCGGAAGCGATCCCACTGCCGGCATCGCAACGCCCCGGCTCGGCCGTCCATTGCCGGAAGCCCTCGGCGAGGCCGACGTGGAATCCCTGCTGAACGCCCCCGATACCGACACGCCTGAAGGGCTCAGGGATCGCGCCATGCTCGAACTGCTCTATGCCACCGGCTTACGCGTCTCCGAACTGGTCACCCTGGACAGCGTCCAGCTCAACCTTCGGCACGGTGTGGTACGCATCCTTGGCAAAGGCGGCCGCGAACGCCTGGTGCCTTTGGGCGAAGAGGCCGGACACTGGCTGGAACGCTATCTGCGCGACGCCCGACCGGTGCTGATGAAAGGTCACCCTCCGCACAAGGCCGTATTCGTTAGCCGCCGAGGCAAGGACATAACCCGCCAGGCATTCTGGCATCTCATTAAGCGCCACGCACGCACGGCTGGTATAAACAAGCCACTGTCTCCACACACCCTGCGACACGCCTTTGCCACCCACCTGCTTGATCACGGCGCTGATCTTCGCGTGGTGCAGATGTTGCTCGGCCACAGCGATCTCTCCACTACTCAGATCTACACTCATGTGGCCACCGCCCGCCTGCAAGCCTTGCATGCTGCTCATCATCCCCGCGGATGAATGCCATGAATTCGCCCGCCGACGATCCCTTTCATCTCGAACGCTTCGTCGAAGCCCAGGAAACAGATTACACCCGCGCGCTTGAAGAGATCCGCTCTGGACGCAAGCGCAGCCATTGGATGTGGTACGTGTTTCCACAGTACAAAGGGCTCGGCTTCAGCTCAACATCACGCTACTACGCCATCAACAGCCTCGAGGAAGCGCGCGCCTATCTGGCCCACCCGATGCTGGGGCCGAGGCTGAGCCGTATTGCGCATGCCTTGCTGGAAATCGAAGGACAAAGCGCACACGCCATATTCGGCTATCCCGACGACCTCAAACTCCATTCCAGCCTGACCCTGTTCGCCGCTGTCTCGCCGCCGGGTTCGATATTCGAGCAACTGCAGGACAAATACTTTGGCGGCCAGCCCGACGAAAACACCCTGCGCCTTATCGATAGAGAAGTTAAAAAGTCGCTCACATAAATCTTCAGACTACTCATCGCCAGGGTTCCCGCAGACATGCAAACCGGGATATAATGCGCGCCGCGGGCCGTTAGCTCAGTTGGTAGAGCACCGGACTTTTAATCCGATGGTCGTGCGTTCGAGTCGCACACGGCCCACCAATAGAATCAAGGACTTACTGGAGTCCTCGAAAAGTCCCAAAGTCCTGCGGTACAATTTCGGTACACTTTGACCTGTACCGGAGGCCGCATGGCGACCATCCCCAGACCAAAAGCGGCACCTGGAAGGCGATGATTCGCCGCCAGGGCTGGCCGACCACTATCAAGACGTTCCGCCTCAAACGTGAGGCCGAGGATTGGCGCGCACGACCGAAGATCAAATGGTACGCGGCCTGTATGTGCCGCGAAGTCACGGCGAGCGCATGACGCTGGACAAGGCGCTGGATCGATACCTGCGCGAAGTATCCACTACCAAGCGGCCGGGAAGTCATGAAACCGACCTAAAGCGCTCGGTCCCGCTCCGCGCTGCGCTGGGCAAATACGCTCTCGCCGCCATCACGCCGGACATCGTCGCGGAATACCGGGACCGGCGGCTGGCCACCGTCAGCCCCCGAACAGGGCGGCCTCTGTCGCCGTCCACCGTGCGGCTGGAACTCGCCCTGCTGGGGCATCTGTACTCCACCGCCATCAAGGAATGGGGGCTGGGGCTTGCCATAAACCCCGTGCAGCACATACGGCGCCCGAAGCCGGCGGCGGGCCGCAACCGCCGCCTGACGAGCGAGGAGGAACGGCGCTTGCTGGCCGCTTGCGATGCCCACTCAAATCCCATGCTCGGCTGGATCGTGCGCGTGGCCTTATACACGGGCATGAGGCAGGGGGAAATACTGAGTCTGCATGAAGACCAGATCGACCTCGACCGCCGCGTGGTACGGCTCACGCAGACCAAGAACGGCAGCGCGCGCACTGTGCCGCTGTCCAAGGCTGCGGTGGACGTGCTGCGCGAAGCGCTGGCCTGTCCGTTGCGCCGTGGCACGTCGTTAGTGTTCCCCGGCGAACCTAAGCGCGGGCGTCCAGGGTCTGAGATCCCGATCCCGCCGCCCGCGGCGTGTTCGGCGGCGGCGATGGGACGCGCGGCTGGCCGCCGCCGTGCGGCGGATTTTCTCAAGCCGCTTAAGGTCCGCAGCCCGTTTCCGATGCGGGCGATCTAGATCGACGGAGGATCGGAATTCAAGGGCGACTTCGAGCAGGCCTGCCAGGAAGCGGGTATCGACCTCTATGTGCTGCCGCCGAAACGCCCGCAGCGCAATGGCGGGGTGGAACGGGCCAATGGCATCTGGCGCTACGCGTTCTATGCCGGTGACCCGCTACCGACCACGATACGGGCGCTTCGTCCCCTGGTGCAGTGGTGGGAGCAGGTCTACAACCTCCTGCGCCCTCATCAGGCATTGCAGCAGCGCACCCCCGGCCGAGTATCTTCGTGAGGCCGGGTATGAGGTCCCCGAGGTCTTCGTGTCTCATATGTACTGAACCAGGACAGCTCGATGACATCGCCTACACATGTCCCTGCGCGTACCGCGGGAACTGCGGGGCGTGGAACTCGATGCCGACACCCTCGATGACCTGGGTGCCCGACTGCAGGCCTATCACATCAGCCCTGTCGCCCATCGCCCCGAAATCTCGGCGCCTGACCCGGCGATGCCGGAAACGCGGACACTGATCAGCTTTCTCGGAACCAGCAATTATCAACGGACCCGCTACTGTTGGCTGGAGCGCCGCGGCGGCGAGGACGTCGAAACCCCCTATGTGGCGGCCGCGCTGGCGCACATGACACGCCCGGCGCAGATCGTGCTTCTGGCTACGCCCGCAGCCCAGGAAAAGCATGGCACCGCCCTGCGGGGCGAGCTTGAACGCCTTGCCCCTGGATGCCCGATGCGTTTCGAACCCATTGATGAAGGCAAGACCCCCCAGGAGCTATGGAAGATTTTTACTTTACTGGAGCGGGGAATGTCCAGCGGCGGGGAGATACTTCTCGACATCACACTTGGCTTCCGGTCGTTGCCGTTGTTCGCCTCTGCGGTCGTGGCCTATCGCCGGGTCATCGCTCCGCAGGCGGCACCCGTGACGGTCTGCTATGGCGCCTACGAAGCCATAGATGCGGAAGGGCGGGCCCCGATCTGGGATTTGACCGCAGTGGTCGAGCTGGCGGATTGGAGCGCCGCCATCGGCGGCTTCCTCAAAACCGGTCACGCCGAGCCGCTGGTGCAGGCGCTCGATGCCCTGGCCAACCGCCTCGATCGCCTCTGGGCGACCGGCGGCAAGCGCGGCCCACGCCCTCGGGTGCGCCAGTTCGCAAAGGCGTTGCGCGATTTTGCAAACGACCTGGCCACGGTGCGCGTTGCCTCGCTCATCGTCGGACGCGACCGCGGCAGCGCGGAGCAGGCGAAGTTCGATACGCCCTCCGCGCAGGCCCTGCTGCGCGCTTTGGATGAGGCCGAAGGCGACATCGTGAACCACATACCGCCACTGGCGCCGGTGCTCGAACAGATGCGCAAGCGCATCGCGCCGCTGTGCAAAGGCACGCTCGAGGGCGATGCGGGGGAGCGCGCGCTGGCGGAACTGACGCATCTCTACCTGCAGCTGGCCCGCTACTCGGAAGCGGCCATCGTCCTGCGCGAAGCCTGGACCAGCCGCTACGCCCCGCCCGAGGCGCGCGTGCCCTCGCGCGGCTTCAGTTTCGAGGCGCGCGAGCAAGCCGATCGCCGCTACGCGCTACAAGAGCCGCACGCGCGCGATTTTTCCAAGGTGCGCAATGACATCGAGCACGGCGGTTTCAATGCGGACCCACAGCCGGCGGATCGACTGCGCAAAGCCATCGCGGACTTTTTGAAAATTTTCGAAAAAGGCATCGGCGCGCAGAAGTAAGTTTCAACACCGAACCGGCGACATCGGCTGCCGACCCGCCGCAAGCTTGCCAAACCTGCCAGTTTGCGAAGACTGCGGTTCAATGTCGCCATGAAAGAGCGCAACCTCTACATCGCCGCCTACGACGTGCGCAGCCCCGCACGGTTGAGGAAGGTGTTGCGCGCCGTCAAGGGCCATGCCATCGGCGGGCAGAAGTCGGCCTATGAATGCTTTCTTTCCGACGAGGAACGGCGGGATCTGCTCTGCGAGCTGCGGGGGATCATCAAAAGGGAGCAAGACACCTTTCTGTTAGTGCGCCTTGATCCGCGGTCCCGCGTACGGACGCTGGGTATCGGCACTGCGCCTGAAGACCCACCTTTTTTTTATCACGGGTGACCATGGCGACGCTCTATCTTGATCGAAAGGGCTTGGAGTTGAGGCTCGACGGCAAGGCACTGGCCTTGTATGAAAACGCCAAACGCGTGCGCACGGTGCCACTGGCGCTGCTCGACCGTGTGGTGATCCGCGCCGAAACGGCGCTCACCTCGGGCCTGCTCGGCGCCCTCGCCGAGGCAGGCGCGGTGGTGACGGTACTGAGCGGCCGCCAAGGCCGACGCCTGGCCACTGTCACAGGCCGCTTCCACAATGATGCGCGCATCCGTCTGGCGCAATATCAACGTGCGCAGGACGCGGCATTCCGCTTGGCCTGGGCCCGCCGCCTGCTGGCGGCCAAGATCGGTCGGCAAATCACGGCCCTCCGAACGGCGGTGCGGCAACGTCCCGATCTGCGCAAGCCGTTGCACGATGCGCTTGCGTCCTTGCAAGGAGCGCGGGAACGTCTGGCTTTGCTGGATGTCCATCAGGACATCAGCACATTGCTTGGCATGGAAGGCGCGGCCCAGTCGGCCTATTTTCGAGGTCTTATGGCGTTGTTTCCCGCATCGCTCGGCTTCACCGGACGCAATCGGCGCCCACCCCGCGACCCGGTCAACGCCTGCCTGTCGCTGGGTTATACCCTGGCGCACTTCGAGGCAGTGCGCGCCAGCTACGCGGCCGGGCTGGATCCCTTTATCGGTTTCCTGCATGAGCCCGCCTTCGGCCGGGAATCGCTCGCCTGTGATCTCATCGAGCCGCTCCGGGCGCGGCTGGATCTGTGGGTTTGGGAGATGTTCCGCACGCGCCGTTTGAGAGAAGAACACTTTCGCGTGGACAAAGGCGCCTGTCTTCTGGATAAGGCCGGCCGCGCCGTATTCTACGAGAATTTCGAGCGCCAAGTTGCCACAATGGGTCGCTGGTTACGGCGGGTTTGCCGTCTCATGGCAAAAACCCTGCAACAGGATGCGCCGCCACTGGCCAACATGGCAGGGGAGGATGACCTGTGAAGGCCCTCTATATCGTGGGGCCCCAGGACACGAAGGTCATCCTCAATGGTCCAGCCCTGTGTGCGCCAACCTGGTCGCGCAGACGGCCGTTATCCACGTGTGCCCCTCGCGTCACGTCGGCAAGAACAGGCATCAAGCGGATAAGGCCCGAGTTATGCCGTGATGGGAGGTGGTATGGGACGGTCGGAGCTACGTAATTGGCTTCTTGCTTACGATATCGCCGATCCACGGCGGTTGCGGCGCGTCCACGCGTGCGTTAAAAAGTACGCCATCCCAGTGCAACTCTCTGTCTTCGTGCTGCGGTGCAATGAGCGGACTCTGGAAAACATCCTCGCCGAACTGGAGGAACATATCGACCTCAAGGAAGATGACGTACGCGCTTACCCGGTACCGCATCACTGCGAAATATTCGGACTTGGCAGAAAACTCCTGCCGCGGGGCGTCTTTTTGCCACTGGAGGGGCTCTCCAGGAGAGTAGGCGAGTTGACCTCTTGTGATGAAAAGGATATGATCGCCATGATCGAAGTCGAAGACATTGAGCGATGAGATGACGATTAACTTTGCATGGCGTGGAAATATTGGCAACCACCATGGAAAGTGTTTGAAAAACCGCATAAAATTTGATGCGTGCGGTTTGAATTGAGACCTGATGAAGAAGGGATTAAGACGGACTTTCGGGCCGCCATTACACGAAAACGCCGGTTCTTTGAAGCCGGCTTTTTTGTGCTCGGGGCGACCACGCGCGCCCAGTTGTCCGCGCCCGCCTCGCTCGGCAATCAGGCGCGCGCGATGATGAACGGCGCCGACAACGTGACGCCGAACGCGCTCGACAGCATCACCAGGCAATACACCAACGGGCAGGCGGGTTCCATTTTCGGCGCCCTGCCGCCCGCGCCGTAAGGCGGGCACGAAAAGGGCCGGGTTCTCCCGGCCCTTTGCGTTCCGCCCCGGAAGGTTACTTCCCTGCGATCCTTGCCTTGCAGATCGCCGCCAGCTGCGCGGCCGACTTGCCGGTGATTTGCTCGTACTCCTTGACCGTCATCGGATAGGGCAGGTTTACGATGTGGTGGGTGAATACGCCTCCGGGTCCGAAGTATCCAGCAACATTTTCAGAACCAAAGAAATTCAGGTGTGGCGGAACGACTGTCCCTTTTGGACGCCTTCCAGACCCGCGGTAATGGCGGCGGCCATGGCAGGCATAATTCTTCCTGATTAGCACGATGCTTCCGCTGCTCTGAGCCACCGTTCAGGTCTTGTGGGTTGCCTCTCGAATATTCTGGACACACATTTGGTCGTAGAGCGAGCGCGACGGGAGGTGTTCATGAGCAGTAAATCATCGGTGAAGCGTTGGTCGGCGAAGCGCAAACAGGAGGTGGTGCTGCGGTTGCTGCGGGGCGAGAGCCTGGATGCACTGAGCCGGGAGACCGGCCAGCCGGCGGTGCTGTCGGGCTGGCCGGATGAGTTTCTGGAAGGTGGTGTGGCGGCCCTGAAACGCCGCACCGACGATCCAAAGGTGGCCGCCCTGGAACAGGAGCTCGAGCGCGCCAAGCGCCTCGTCGGGGATCTCATGATGGACAAGGAGCTTTTGGAGAGGCGCATCGCCCGGTTCGAGGGTGAATTCCCTTTTCTTGAGCGGAGGTCGAATCCGTGAGCCGGGCCTGCTCGGTCTCCGCGCGGCGTGTCTATGGCAAGGCCCGGGTGTGCCGCCTGATGCGCGAGCACGGCCTGCAGGGCCCGAACCGGATGTGGGGCACCGACGCCACCCAGGTTCACACCCGGCTGGAAGGCATGGCCACGGGGCTCAAAGCCGTGGATCACTTTGTCGGTGACGTGGTCGGCATCCATGCCGCAAGGCCCGGGACACGCTTTGAAGCGCTGGAGCCGATC
>JALUXU010000035.1 GCA_027013225.1 Acidihalobacter sp.
AACGAGGCTCTCGGCCTGATCGATGCGCTGGCCCAGATGGCAGTTGTTGCCGTTGGCGCAACCACGCCGCCCGCCACACCGACCGAGGGCGAGCGCCAAATCATCGGCACCGGTGCCACGGGCGCATGGAACGGCTGGGATAACAGCATCGCGCTGTTTTCCGGCGGCGCATGGTTGCGCCTGATCCCCCAGACCGGCTGGGTGGCGTGGGATGTAGCGGCAAGCGAGTTGCTGGTCTGGAACGGGTTCGCGTGGGTTTCCTTTACGCCGAACCTACAAAATCTTTCCGGTGTCGGTATTGGCACCTCATCAGATGCCACCAACAAGCTGGCGGTTTCCGCTGCCGCAACCCTGCTCAATCACGCCGGCAACGGCCACCAGCTCAAGATCAACAAGGCGGCATCCGGTGACACCGCCAGCCTTTTGTTCCAGACCAACTGGTCCGGTCGCGCCGAAATGGGCACGGCAGGCAGTGACGATTTCGTCCTCAAGGTCAGTGCCGACGGCAGCACATTCCATGAAGCGATGAAGGCGGACGGCAATACCGGCGCGGTAAGCTTTCCGAACGGTATGGACCCCGAGCGCCGCAGCAGTGGCGGCCTGACCAAGGGCGGCGGCTCCGACTGGTGGGGACCGGTCGATCCGTTCACCGTGAGTTACAGCACCGGCTCGCAGCAGGCCCTGTCGCAAAACCGGATGTATTTCATGGCGTTTTTTGTCGATCGCCCGATCCAGCTGCTTGGCGCGTTTGTCGCCCAGCATACCGCCTCGACCACCGCAGGGGCATTGCTGCGCTGTGGCATCTACAGGCTTGGCGCGCCCAACGGCGACAACTGGGATATCGGGGATCGGGTGGCGGATTTCGGGACCCTGCCGGCCGACGTGGCGGGGCACAAGATATTCGATCTGGCCACGCCGCAAACCCTCACCAAGGGCTGGTATGTCACTACCATGGGGGTGAGCGGAGCCGGTGCCTACGCCCGCTACGGTCGCTGGATGACACCCGGTCTGACACGATACTATCCGCACAGCAGCGGCACCTCTGCCTATCCCCGCGTCGTCGCCCCGCAGGTCTATCTCTATGAAAACGGCAGCAACGCCGAGATCACCGTCGGGCTGCCTGCCAGCTGGACCGGCAATCCCGTCAACACCATGACCTCGACCAACAACTGGGTCTACCAGATGGTTTTCCCGAAATGGCGGGAAATCTGACCTACCCGAACAAAAGGAGAGAACATGACCCCGCCCAAACTTGAAGCGGGCTTTGTGCGCATGCCCGAGGACGAATTCGAAGCCATATTGGCCCGCGCCGCCGAACAGGGCGCACGCCGTGCCTTGGCCGATGTTGGCCTCGACGGTCCCGAAGCCGCCATCGACATCCATGACCTGCGCACATTGCTCGATAGCCTGCGCATGGCGCGCCGCACCGCCTGGCAGACCATCATCCGCCTGATCACCACCGGCCTGCTGCTTGCCCTGATCGCAGGCATTGCCGTGAAGCTGAAATTGTTCGGCTGAAGCGACCTCGATACAATCTATCCCGACCACACCCGCCAACCGGCGGGTTTTTCATTTCTGGAGAAAACCATGACCACTCATTACTACGCCGACTGGCGCGACGTGCCGGAAAAACTCTGGCGCTGGCCCAACTTCAGCCCGGAGGAGATCGCCTGTCGTGGCGATGGCACCATCCGTATCAACGAGCCGGCCCTCGACAGGTTGCAGGCCCTACGCGACCGCCTTGGCGTGCCGCTGATCGTCCATTCCGCCTATCGCAGCCCCGCCTATAACCGGCAGGTTGGCGGGGCGGAGCACTCCATGCACCTGCAAGGCGCGGCGTTCGATATTTCCATGGCCAACCATGATCCAGAGCGTTTTGAAGCGGCGGCGCGTGAGGCCGGATTCACCGGCTTCGGCTTCTATCCCCGCCAGAATTTCATGCACATCGACATCGGCCGCGCCCGCCAGTGGGGTGATCCGTTCCCCCTGCGCAGCTCGAGGTTTGCCGATGAGCCGCCACGTCTGCGCGAAACCCTGACGGAATCCCGCACCATGAAAGGCGGCGGTGCCGCCGGTGTGGCCACGATCGGCGCGGCGGGCATCGAGGTGGTGCAACAGGCAGTCACCAACACCCAGTCCGCCCT
>JALUXU010000036.1 GCA_027013225.1 Acidihalobacter sp.
GTCCGAGTGGCTGAAGGAGCACGCCTGGAAAGTGTGTATACGGTAACCCCGTATCGAGGGTTCGAATCCCTCCCTCTCCGCCATAAAATCAATGACTTAGATATACACCGTGTCTAAATCGTGGCTTATTTTGGGGTGGTTTTGGCTCCAGTTAGACACGATTTTTTTTGGCCCAGAACCGGCCGTCCCCCGACTGTATTGTTTGATTGCGCTGGCCATGCCTAGGCCGGCATGCTGGAAGCATGCAGTTTTTCGAAAGCCTCCTTGCTCAATCCTTCCCACCTACGCCTGGCGACTTCGGCATTGACGTCTTCCTTGCCCAGATACCTGAGTGCCGAGAGCGCCATGCCCGGCTTTTTCCGCCGCTGCCTCCGTGACGAGGGATCCGCCAAATGCGGATACGCGGAGAATAGTGGTTGTTTTCTCCGCGTAACGTGCGGAGATTGTTCTTGTCTTTGCGGAGAATAGCGGCCATAATATCCGCATATATTGCGGAGATTACAAGATGTACCTATGGGAAGAACCGGATTGGCCCGCCTTTACCTGGATCGATGCAAGCCTTTCCAGGTTGCTTGCGCACGTATCCCGGGAACAAGGACGGCTGCTGGGAAAGATGGAGGGGCTGGGCTTTGACCTGCGCGGTGAGGCCCATCTCCGCACCCTGACCGAGGACGTGGTCAAATCCAACGAAATCGAAGGCGAGAGGCTGGACCCCGAACAAGTCAGATTTTCCATCGCGCGCCGGCTCGGCATGGATATCGGCGGGCTGGTCCCTGCCGACCGCGGTGTCGAGGGCGTGGTCGAGATGATGCTGGATGCAACGGGCAACTATGCACTACCGCTGACCGAGGAGCGACTGTTTGCCTGGCACGCCTCCCTGTTCCCAACCGGTCGAAGTGGGATGACCAGGATCCGGGTGGGGCAATGGCGTGACGACAGCGACGGTCCCATGCAGGTTGTGTCCGGTCCGGTCGGCAGGGAGAAGGTCCACTATCAAGCGCCACCAGCAGATCGCGTACCCGATGAAATGGCAAGATTCCTGCGCTGGTTCGAACAGCCTAGAGATACGGATCCACTGCTGGTCGCGGGACTGGCGCACCTGTGGTTCGTCACCATCCATCCGTTCGATGATGGCAATGGGCGTATCGCCCGGGCGATTGCCAACATGGCGCTTGCCCGTTCGGAGAAAACGGGCCAGCGCTTCTACAGCATGTCGGCACAAATCCGGAAAGAACACGAAGCCTATTATGAGACGCTGGAATGGACTCAGAAAGGCGATCTGGATGTGACACGGTGGCAGGACTGGTTTCTGAACTGCCTGCTTCGTGCTATCGAGGGGGCACAAGAGACCTTGAGCCAGGTACTGCAGAAGGCGCGTTTCTGGGACCGCTTTGCCAAAGAACCCTTGAATGAACGACAAATCAAGGTTCTGAACCGGCTGCTGGACGGCTTCGAAGGCAAGCTCACCACCTCGAAATGGGCAAAGATGGCCAAGTGCTCGCAGGATACGGCCTACCGCGACATACTCGATCTGATCGAGCGGGGCGCATTACGAAAAGAACCCGGCGGTGGGCGTAGCACAAGCTATTCTCTGGCGATGGAGTGATTATGGCCAGAAACGGATGGTGAGTGCGTGGCGTTGTTCAGACTTCAGTGGAATATGTAGTGTAGGATTGGATGTAGATGAAGATGAAGTGGCCGAGTACGACGCGGCCGGCGGGTACAGGCTCTTCGTGCAATAGGCCGCCGACTGCGGGTTCACGATGAAAACCAGCCGCCGCGCCTGCCGGCATTCGCCAGCTGTTCCTTGAACCAGAGGAGGGCTTCGCCCTGGTGGCGCGTGCGCCAGGCATAGTAGATCGTGTGCCGGGTGCTCGACCCATCCTCCGTTGCCTTCACCACCAGCTCACCCGCGGCGATATCGCCGGCAACCAGGTGCCGGGGCAGGTAGCCAACACCCAGCCCGCGTTTTTGTGCCTGCCGTTTTATGTTCAAGTCGGGCACGGTGAAGACGTTCTGACCAGGCAGCAGACCAACGGTTCTGGGCGGGAGTCCGCGCGAGCTGTCGGCGGCGGCAACGGCACGATACCGGCGGATTAGGTCGTGCGTCA
>JALUXU010000037.1 GCA_027013225.1 Acidihalobacter sp.
GCTATGGGACGATGCCGAATACGCCATGGATAATTCCTGAGCCCGGAATTGAGCAATATTGTTTCAATAGCAGATATGGAAGTAGCCGCCATGGTTACAGGTGGAGACACTACTGTGTTAATGCCTCCCAATATAAGCCAGCGCCACGATGGCGGCGAGGCGTCGTGAAATCTGCCGGCAACACATATTATCCTCGTGCAATTGTAGATATGAATGGCGACGGCCTGCCGGATTGGGCGGTGAAGACGGCATCCGGTGCATGGCATGTATATCTGAACTGAAGTTTCACCTATTTTGCTACGCGACCATGCTTAGCAGCACAGCTACGGGCAAATTATTTACGCGTTTGCTCGGTTTGGAGCAAACAATATCAAAATCACGGTTCAATGCAGCCTTGGCGATGATATGCCTGACATCAGAGAAGGCAAAACTATTTCTGCCTCGAACGATGTGTCTGCGGTCTGGGGTGTTTTCGAGCTTGATTGCATAAACCCACGTGACAGCCGCCGCCATCATGCAAAAGTTGAGATGGTTCTTCACTGACTGTTCATTCCGCATCTGGCTGCTACTGGCACCAATCTCCTGTTTAATCTCCTTGAAACCAGATTCAATTTTCCAACGGGCACCATAGAACTCAATGATTTGGTTGGTGGAGAGTGAAAGGTCTGTCGTAAACAGTGCTATCCATCGCGTCTTGCGGTAGACGAAGACTACGCGCACCGGGCATTTGAGTGTTTTGAGCATGACCACAGTGGTTGACGCCAGCACACTGCGTTTCTTGCCATAGAGAAAAACAGTGTGATTTTCGGCTTTTTCTTTCATGTCGGATGCAACGTCTGTCGCTGATCCAAGGCGTTCGCCATATTTACGGCTTCTGCCCCGTTTTCCAGCCTCCCTGGGCTGCGGCATATCGTAGAGAGTGGTGCTGCAGCGCAGTCTGGAAAGCATATGGAAAGCCGAACCGATGCGTTTTCTGGCTGGCGCAAACAGTCCATTGTTGCCAAACCAGCTATCACAAACCGCAAGAATGGATATGCCGGTGAATTGCTTGGATAACTCTGTCAGCATATCCGTGGCTTGCTCCAGTTTACTCTGGAACACTGGAGTTTTGCCATCAACTTTCATGTTATCGCATTGCAGTGCATTCTTTGGCAGATAGAACCGATAACTCAAGGGAATGCAAGCCCAGCGCCCTTTGATTTTCTTCAGCAGACCAATGGTGGTGAAGCATTGCGCCCATGGGAATTTTGACTGGTTTGACTTGGCCGCATGATCAAACAGGTACGAACAACCAAACACATTCTTACCCACTTTGGGATTGGTGCAATCATCCAGTGCTACGAGCAGCCTGTTGTCCGTCTCAGGCTCCGGAATCATACGCCACAGGCTTTTCCATAATTGCGGCCAGACCAGCTTTTTGGAACCCATGAAATCGTAGAAACTCTTTCTGGTGATAGCCAGCCCCATTAAATGTTGTAGCGCACGAAGAAGATTGGAACTTTTTGAATCGGTGAAAGGAACAATGCAGGCCAATATCACCTGGGCAAACCGGCGGCTTCGTATGCACCCCTGCTTGTTGTCAGGGAACGCCTGTTGAAGTGGCATTAAAATACTGCGAAGAATAAACATCGGAAAAGGCTCCTTTTGATTGGAATATCAACAACTTACGCTGAAGTAACCTATCAAAAAAGAGCGTGTGAAACAACCAATAAATAACGTAACGTACTGTTTTGCAAAGGAAATATTGGCATCAAATTTGCTGAAATTTTAGCAACCCTTGTGCCAAGATCAAAAAAGGTGAAACTTCAGTCTCTAAATTGATGGGGTCTTTTTGCCATTGGAGCCATTCCAGGGTCAATGCTTTTTTCGCGAAATG
Source organism: Acidihalobacter sp. (assembly GCA_027013225.1). Lineage (GTDB taxonomy): Bacteria > Pseudomonadota > Gammaproteobacteria > DSM-5130 > Acidihalobacteraceae > Acidihalobacter_A. The sequence continues at coordinate 1,877 of JALUXU010000037.1, forward strand.
AGCGAACATGATCAATCCTTGAAGCAATACCATCATTTTGGATTGCATCCTTCAAATCCGAATCTGTTATCCAAAGGCAGTACCTTTCTCGACCTTGAATAAACTCCGTTGAACCTAATGCTTTTTTTATCCACTTTGATTTCTCTTCCGCTTCCAATCCAAGGGAGTACAAGTCTTCTCGACTGAGCAATAACCCCCCATTATCTTTTGGTACATTT
>JALUXU010000038.1 GCA_027013225.1 Acidihalobacter sp.
TTAACCCATCTTTGTCACCCCCTCTGAAAGTAGCTTGCAATTCAGTCAGTTGGTGCAAAGAAAATCGCCGAGTGGCACTACATGGCGATGATTTTGTGAAAACGGGTGTCAGTGGATGAGCTTTTGTATCCCTCCCGGTTGCTGGTCGATACCCAACGCCTGGCCGATTTCAAGGTGCATGCCCTCCGGGCGGGTCGCCTTGCGCACATGCAGGGTATGGCCGTCAGGGCGCTGAAAGACCGCTGTCACCCTCACCTGGCCCGATAGCTGTTCGCGCAAGGTGCGCCAGCTGGCACAGATTGCCTGTTCGCCGAGCCGGCGACGGATGATCTGCACGAACTGGTAGGCCAGCACGGTAATGAACAGATGGCCATCGACCCGCTCTTCCTTGTGGTGGAAGACCGGTCGCAGGCCAAGTTCCGATTTGAGGCTGCGGAAGACCGCCTCCAGATCGGTCAGGGTGATATAGGTGCGCCACAGCCGTTCCTCGTCCCAGTCGGTCTCGCTCGAGCGCAGGCAATAGACGCCGGGATGGCTCAGAGAGCCGCCCGCCACCGGCTGGCGCGTATAGCGCAGCGCCACTACCTTCTCTCCAGCTTCGTCTGGAACGAGCTCGATCACATAGTGTTGAGCAACGCCACGGGACTTTTCCTTGAGCCGGCCAATGCGTTCCCACAGCTTGTCGAGACGCTTGGTGGTGCGTGGTTTGGACAGACCGGCAGCGATCTGATCCAAGGCCTGCTCGAAGCGCTGGGCAAAGCGTTCGTTGATGGCTGCCTCCTTCCTGGCCCGGCGCTCGCTGTGGCAATACAGCCGCACTTCCTCGCCATCCTCGGACAGCACCTTCTCCAGTTGCAGCGACGCGCCGGCCGCATTCTGGATGCAGACGGCCTGTTCGGGATCGAAGTGCCGCTGACGTTCGCGGCTGACCACCAGGTAGCGATACCCCTGCGTCTTCAGCCAGTCCAGGTTGGCCTCGGTGGCAATGCCACGATCCATGACGACCAGGGCTCCGGTCGGGGCCTCCAGCCCCTTGAGCCTCTCCTCCAGGGTCTGGCCCTCGCTGACATTGCCCTCGAAGACCTCGGAACGGCGGACAAAGCCGCTGCCGTCCAGTACCAGGCCCAGGGTGACCAGTGGGCAGTCGCTGCGCTTCTCCTTCGAATGGCCCCGCCGGGCCTTGGGGTTCTCCGCCATTTCACCTTCGAAGTAGGTGTTGGTCAGGTCATACAGAGTGACGGCGGTAGACAGGCCAAACAGGTCGTTCACCCGCTTGAACAGCGCCTCCTCCAGCGCGGCCTTGTGGGTCAACAGACGATCGGAGGCGCGGTACAGAGCGGAAAGCCCCATGGCGGCGTAATCCACGTCCAACAACTCGCCCAGTCCACTGCGCTCGTCCAGCCAACGGTGGGTGGCGCGTTCCGATCCCGGTGCTGCCATGCGGCCGACGATCGAACCGATGGCGGCTGCTCGTTGCGGACCGGTCAATCCCAACGCGGACAAAAGCCCCGCAAAATCCACCTGTTCCATGGCTTATAGCCCCAACGATTCGACCCCCACCGTGCGGGGGCGAACCAGCGCCATCGAATCCACATCCACCGACTGGATATCCCCATGGCCTTCCCTGGCGCCGGAAGCCGAGGTCCCCACCGGCGGAGATGTCGGCCCCCGGGCGATCAACTGTGCGGCCATCCGTTGCGCATGGCGCTCCACCGAAGCGGGACATTCCACCGGCACCAGCGTGTCCTGGCCGCCCAGCACCCCTTCGATACGGGCGCACAGCGCCGGCCAGTGGTCCTGGTTCACGTCGAAGTGGCGGCCCAGGTTCAGCCGGGTGATCTGCTTGACCTGGCCCGCCACCCGCTTGGATTCCACCAGGCGGTGGGTGTAGTAGCGCTCACCGGAAGTGGTGTTGCGGGTCTGGGTGCGTCGTATGAACATGGGCGCCACGCTAGCGGAATTTCAACGCCCTGCCAAGGGGTATGCGTAATATCATGGCGCTACATTTCAATATCCGCGCCTTCAGAACCAGCAATCAACAGGTTACCGCTGATTTCGAACGAAATCAGGCTCAAGGCTGACAAAGATGGGTTAAGGGCTGAATTTCTAGCAGCCTCGCAGATTCAGCAAGAACCCACTTGGAAAGTCTGGCGGTTAGAAAGAAGTTGTTCCACGGAATTCGACGAATTCTATCGGTCTCTCTGCGTATTACCCGTGCCTCTTTGCCTTTCTCACTCTGCAACTGCATCAAAACATTCATATTGCAGCAACTGCTCGCGGTTGAGGGTGAAAACGCCATGGCCGCCGTGCTCAAATTCAATCCATGTCAATGGACAATTCGGCAAACGCCGACTGAGTGCGGCCTCGCTATTGCCTACTTCCACGACGAGCACCCCCTCCGGCGCAAGATGATCGCGGGCCCCCTTGAGCAAGGGAAGCACCACATCGAGACCATCCTCTCCGGCCTCGAGTCCCAGTGGGGGCTCATGCGCGAATTCAGGTGTCAAGCACGCCATGTCTTCCCGATCCACATACGGCGGATTGCTGACAATCAAATCGTACTCTCCCTCAATATTGGCGAAAAGATCGGTTTCAATCGTTCTTACCCGGCCCCGCAACTTGTGCCGGTCAAGGTTGATCTCGGCCACTGCGAGGGCATCAGGGGAAATATCCGCAAGGTCTACGGATGCCTCTGGAAAGGCATAAGCACAGGCGATGCCAATACATCCGCTGCCGGTTCCGAGGTCGAGTATTCGCCGTATGCGCGTGGCATCAACCCACGGCTCAAAGCCCTGTTCTATCAATTCCGCCAAGGGTGAACGGGGAATCAGCACCCGCTCATCTACATAAAAATCCAGTCCGGCAAACCAGGCCTCATGGGTAATATAAGCGGCGGGAATGCGTTCGCCAATGCGGCGTTCAAAAAGCGAGATAATTTGCCTTTTTTCTTTTTGAACCAAACGGGTATCGAACCATGAAGCGTGGGTATTCGGAGGAAGATGCACGGCATGTAATGCTAAATAAACTGCTTCGTCGATGGCGCTGGCCGTCCCATGCCCGAAATCCAGCCCGGCTTCTCTGAAGCGGCTAGCGCCCCAGCGCATGAAATCGCGTAATGTAAGCAACTGTTCGGGGATGTTTTTGCTCATTGCAATTAGCAATTAACCTGACCGCTGTTATCGAATAGTTGCTTATAATGCCAGATTCAAGCCGCCTGTCGGAGAATCCTGGAGTCTTTGAAAATCGGTCATTGATTATACAGAACCGTAAAATCAAGCGCCCGGCAGGACTTTGATTACATCGAATCAAGCGCTTGTGTTCTCGATTCAAGGAGGACATCCGCAGCCAGTAACTAGATAAGCGAACCGCCCTGCTGTCCCTCTAAATCATAGAAACATAACAAATGCCCAAGCTGACCCCTGATCTTAAAGTATTACTCCAATATGCATTGCCGCATCGTGCTATTTCTCGCTTGACGTTTTATCTTGCTCGCATGCGTTCGCCTTTGGTAGCGCCGGCGATTCGCTGGTTCGTTGCCCGTTACCAAGTGGATTTGAGCGAAGCCGAATTTCCGGATCCTGTTGCTTACCTGACCTTTAACGATTTTTTTACCCGTGCGCTGAAACCGGATGCGCGCCCCGTCGTTTCACAAAATGACGCCATCGCCAGTCCAGCTGACGGGCGCATCAGTGCTATTGGGCACATTGATGAAACGCACATTTTTCAAGCCAAAGGCCATGGCTATTCCCTTGAAGATTTGCTTGCCGGAGAAGACTGCGCCATGCCCTATCGCAACGGTCTTTTTGCCACGATTTACTTGTCGCCCAGGGACTATCATCGCGTGCATATGCCACGGGACGGGAAACTCACCCATATGACTTATGTACCAGGACGACTTTTCAGCGTGGCGCCGTTCACGGTGGAGAATATCCCCGGCCTTTTCGCCCGCAACGAACGTGTTATCGCCCATTTCGAGACTGATTGCGGCCCCATGGCGCTTGTGCTCGTCGGCGCAATCAATGTAGCCGCAATCGAAACCTCATGGGCGGGGCTTATCACACCTCCTCACAGGAATAAGGTGGCACACACTCATTACTCTTCCGCAGACGGCAAATCGATTAATCTGCGCCGTGGCCAGGAAATGGGACGCTTCAACCTGGGATCGACTGTCATCCTCCTGTTTTCGCAAGGCGCGGCCTCATGGGATACCCAACTCGCCCCAACCATGCCTGTGCGCATGGGGCAACAGCTAGGCAGATGCCGGCATTAGCGCAGGAAAATTCTTGCTGGTCAGGCCCGATCCCAAGTGAAGGGAATGACTTCTTGCAGCGAACTCCATCCGCCCAGCCACATGAGCAGCCGGTCCAGACCCATCGCAACACCGGAACAATCCGGCAAACCTGCCTGCAGGGCCGACAGGAAGTGCTGATCCACCGGCATCTCTGGCTTGTTTTGTTTCGCTCGACGCCTGTTTTCAGCTGCGAAACGTGCTGCCTGTTCCCCGGCATCGGCCAACTCATGGAAACCGTTGGCCAATTCTATGGGCCCGGCAAACACCTCAAAACGCTCCGCCAGCGGAGGGATGCCGGGCTTTATGCGTGCCAAAGCGGCCTGATCGGCTGGATAGTCGTAAATCACAGTGAGTGCATCGCGAGGGAAATCTACCGCCACACACTCGCTGAACAATAGGTCAAGCCAGTCGGAACGATTCATGGGCTCCGCCACTTCGAGGCCTTGGCCTATGGCTATCTTTCGAAGATCGTCAGTATTCGCTTCGTGCGGATCGATTCGCAGCGCGTTTTCAAAACTTTGCCGGTAACTCAGTTGGAAAATCGCGATTTTTTTTCGTTTGAAAACCGCATCCCCCGCCTGAGTGATCAAATCGACCACTTCGTCGATGAGACGCGCCAAATTCCAACCGACGCGATACCATTCGAGCATGGAAAACTCTGGGTTATGCAGCCGCCCCACCTCGTCCTTTCTGAATACGTGCACAATCTGATAAATATCGCCAAGCCCTGTCGCCAGAAGGCGTTTCATGGCAAATTCAGGGGAGGTGTGCAAGTACCGTGACCTTGAGCCACTTCCGACAACGAAACTGTCGATGTAGACATCCGGCGTGGCCGCCTGTGAAAGGAGCGGAGTTTCGACTTCGAGGACATCTCGCTCTCTAAAATAGGCGCGAATCGAATCCAGCATCCTCGCGCGTTGGCGTAAGGCTTCAAATGAGGCGTCCGGCTCCCAGGAGGTCTGCGGAGCCGGCGCGTATAACACTTCGTTCCGGTCTTCGTATTGATTCTTGTCAATCATTTAACGCGGGAAACATATTGCCCTGTTCGAGTATCGATTTTAATGATCTCGCCTTCTTCGATGAAAAGCGGCACCTTTACCACGGCACCGGTTTCCAGAGTCGCCGGTTTGGTGCCTCCGGTGGCCGTATCGCCACGGATACCCGGATCGGTTTCGACAATCCTGAGCTCGACAAAATTGGGCGGCAGAACGCTCAGGGGCGAATTGTTCCACAAGGTCACCGTGCAGATGTCCTGTTCTTTAAGCCACGGCCTCGCATCAGTTACAGCGGCCTCCCCCGCCGCATATTGCTCAAAGGTGTCGGGCACCATGAAATGCCAAAACTCTCCATCAGAGTAAAGATATTGCATGTCGACATCCATGACATCGGCTGCCTCGACACTTTCACCCGATTTAAATGTCTTATCGATGACCCTACCCGTTTTCAGATTGCGCACCTTGACTCGATTGAATGCCTGGCCTTTTCCGGGTTTGACGAATTCGTTCTCCACGATTGCGTAAGGATCACCATCCAGCATGATTTTGAGACCGCTTTTGAATTCATTGGTACTATAAGTTGCCATAACTTCCTCTTCGATAAATTACAAAATTAGGAATATATGTTGTCGGTAGGTAATGCTTTTCGCAACCCAACGCGCTACTTTTCTTTGATCGCGTTCGCATGAGTAAAATCTGAACAAGCTGTTACCATCAATCACAAGGGAATTATCCATGATAACGTCAAGCTTGCGGACCCAGAACACGAACACCCCCTGGAAAGAAAGCCTGCGCAAGGCCATCCGTGATCCTAATGAACTCATGCAGATTCTCGGTTTACCAAAAACATCCAGCTCTCTGATGACCGCATTGTCGAGTTCATTTCCACTTTTGGTTCCAAGAAGCTATGTGGCAAGAATGCGAAAGCATGATCCTAACGACCCTCTTCTTCTACAGGTTATGCCAGACGCCAGGGAGCTTCTAGAAATTCCAGGTTACAGTCTTGATCCTGTGGGAGATCGGCACGCCGAACCCTTGCCTGGTGTTTTGCATAAATACCATGGACGGCTGTTATTGATTACCACTGGAGCGTGCGCTGTCCATTGCAGATATTGCTTCAGGCGGCATTTCCCTTACGCTGAATCGAATCCGGCTCGGCGCGACTGGCAATCCGCTATCGACTACATAAGATGCCATACAGAAATCGACGAAGTTATCTTGAGTGGCGGCGACCCTTTGATGCTGGACGACGAGAAATTACAACGACTGATCCGCAAATTGGACGCAATCGACCATTTGCGCCGACTCCGCATCCACACGCGCCTGCCTATCGTCATTCCAGAGCGAGTCGATGACGCGTTACTGGCCTGGATGAGAGAGAGCCGATTGCAACTCATCGTCGTCACGCATGTCAATCACCCCAATGAACTCGATGACGAGGTGGGAAATGCCATGCTTCTTTTGCATGACGCAGGCGCGTTTCTGTTGAATCAGAGCGTCTTGCTACGTGGAGTGAATGATTGTTCTGATGTTTTGAGCAAGCTGAGTATGCGACTATTTGAAACCAAAGTAATTCCTTATTATCTTCACCTGCTCGATCCGGTCAGAGGATCTGCACATTATGATATAAGCGAGAAGACGGCAAAAGGACTTATACGCGATCTACGCCAGCGACTTCCGGGTTACATGGTTCCACGACTAGTTTGCGAAAAAGCGGGCGAACCTAATAAAACTCCCGTATTAGACAACTGAAGCATTAACTAATCACGTTACTGCACATGATTTATTTTTGCGGCATAATTAATAGCATGATTTGCGTGGAAATTCGCCTGAATCGGGCTCCAAATATAAATCAAGCGGCACTCTAACTTTATTTAAAGTCATATCCATTCATCTCTTTTTGGTTAAAGCCTGACCAAATCTGCCGCGCAAGCCCCTGGCTTTAGTTATGGGGTGAGCGGCAGCGCATTGTTATCTGATATGGACACTGCATAATGCCTGTATGTCAGAATACAGGATCAGATACAAGTCGAACAAAAACGTGGTATTTTCTTGTAAATATCATGTGGTGTGGTGCCCTTAGTACCGCCGCGATGTACTGGTGAACGGTGCTGATACTCGGCTCAAGAAGATTATACAGAAGGTGTGTCTGGAAACCGATAGCGAAGTGCTGGAGATGGAAGTCATGCCGGACCATGTGCATCTGTTGGTCGAGGTGGATCCTCAGTTTGGCGTGCATCACCTGGTTAAACTGATCAAGGGGCGTTCATCGCGCCTGTTGCGCCAGGAATTCCGCTGGTGTCGTACACGACCGCCCAGCCTCTGGACCAACAGCTACTTCGTCTCTACCGTGGGCGGTGCTCCGATGGAGATCTTCAAGCAATATATTGAGCAGCAAAAGCATGTCTAGGAAATCCGACCCGTCATTCGTTCTTGAACTCCCGCTGGCGGTAAGCCCACATGAAAGCCGGGTGCTTTCCTCGCGCTTCGAGGCCGGGCGTCAACTCTATAACGCGGTGCTGGGCGAAGCGGTGCGGCGAGTGGACCTCATGAAGCAGTCCCGCGCTTGGGCGGCTGCACGAAAGATGCCCAAAGGCCCGCCGAAATCACCGGAAAAAAAAGCTCGCGCTGCCGAATTCTCGCTGATTGCCGAAACCGTTGGTTTCTCTGATTACGACATCCAGTCTTACGCCACGCGATGCAAGAACGCCTGCTGGATCGGTGACCATCTGGATGCGCAAACGACTCAGAAAATCGGCACCAGGGTATTCACGGCGGCGCAACGCTATCAGTTCCGCACGGGGGGGCGTCCACGCTTCAAGCCGAAGTGGAAAGTCCTGGAATCCATGGAAGGCAAGAGCAACGCTACTGGCTTGCGCTGGCGGGAAGATCATATCGAGTGGAACGGGCTTTCTCTCAAAGCGAGATACGACAAGAAGGACAAGCATGGGATCCAGGCGTTCGCTCTGCAAAACCCCTTGAAGTATCGCCGACTGGTCCGTCGAACCATTCGCGGCAAGACACGATGGTTCGTGCAACTGGTGCTCGCCGGGTCCCCGAAGTGGAAAGACAAAAATCCGGTTCGACATGTCAAAAGCAGTATCGACATTGGCCCGTCCACGATTGCGGCCGTCAGCGAGGCTGGTGCGTTTCTGGAGCGGTTTTGCGCCAATATGCCCGATCTGCAAAAGGAGATTCGTCGGATACAGCGAGCCATGGATCGGTCCAGGAGAAGGTCCAATCCGGACAACTATAACCAGGACGGCACCGTTAAAAAGCCGGCGCCCGGCAAGCGTCTTCAATGGGTATATACCAACGGCTACCTGCACCTGCGCGCCCGTCTCAGGGAACTGCACCGGGTTCTGGCGGCCTACCGCCGCACGGAACACGGCGAACCGGCTAACCGAGTCGTCGCCATGGGCAACACGGTCATGGCCGAGAAGTTGTCGTATAAAACCTTTCAGCGGATGTTCGGCAAGAGCGTCCGCGACCGGGCGCCAGGGACATTCATGGATCACTTGCGTCGCAAGGCTGCAAGCGCCGGTGGCGAAGTGATCGAGTTTCCCACCCGGACCACGAAGCTCTCGCAGAGTTGTCAGTGCGGGGCCGTGGTGAAGAAACCGTTGAGCAAACGCTGGCATGATTGTTCGTGCGGCGTACATGCGCAGCGGGATTTGTATAGTGCCTACCTAGGGCTTCACGTTCGCAAGAACGTGGAAACCTGGAAGCTGGACACCGAATCAGCCCGCTAGGGCTGGTGCGCTGTGGAACCGCTGCTGGAGAAAGCGGTGTCTGGCGTTGTGCAAGCTGCGAGAGGCGGGCCGTTGCCTGCCAGCTTTGGCATTCGTGCCAGAGACAGAGCGGCTCTTTCTCGAATTGGTACCAGGGCAGGTGAAGATTCCGGATGTTGTAGCCCAACCGCAGCGACGGTTGTGGCGAGAGTCGGAAAGACATCTGAACCTGGATCCAGAACCCCCCGGCTTTAGCCGTGGGGAGGTTCAACCAAAGTGGTCGATCAAGACAGAATCCATAAAGGAAACAATCCATGAATAGCACACCGCTTAAACCGCTGTTTGTCGGCTCCGATGCCAATCTTGTCGAAACATTGATCAGTTCGATGAAAAGCCTGGGTTATGCGGTCAGGCCTCTCAGTGTTTCCACTGAAGAAGAACTTTATGATCAATTGAAGAACTCCAAGCCGGATCTGATAATTGTCTCACCAGACAGATTGGCTTTCCCACTTTCGACTATCACTCAATCCATTGAAAAGGCAGGGCGCCGTATCCCCCTGATCGTTTTGCTTGATGCCCCCCCCCCAGACACTTCCACTTACCTCGAAGAAGGCGTTGAAGATGTCGTCGCAACGAACAACCGCGCCCACTTTCAGCATGTCATACGCCGCACAGCCAACGCCGTTTTCACTTGGCGAAAATTAAAGGAAACCGAAGCTTCATTGCTTGAGGCCGAAAAAAGGTGTCATACGCTACTTGAGAGCTCAAAAGATGCCATCGCCTATATCTCCGGGGGAATGCATGTCTTTGCCAACAAGAGCTATCTTCAATCCTTTGGTTTTGCTGACTTGGATGAAATCCAAGGAATACCTCTGCTTGATCTCGTCACTCGCGGCGACAGGGAAAAAATAAAAACATTCATGCGTGATTACGAACGAAATACCCAAAGTGGACAATCTCTGCATGCCAAACTCATGACCTTTGATGGACAAGAATTTGATGCCGAACTAGATTTTAGTCCGGCCATTGTCGATGGAGAATCCTGTACTCAAATCATTGTCCGCCCCCAAGAAAATGCCCAGGAATATGAAGAACGCATTAATTACCTCAGTCAGCGCGATCTATTGACGGGTCTATACAACCGCCAATATTTCATCGATAAACTCAAGGAAACCACCCTCAACGCAGCGAGAGGAAAACAAAATGGTGCTCTATTACAAATTAGCCTGGATCGATTCAATCAACTTACCGAGACATTCGGTATCAGTGGCGGAGATCTGATCCAGGCTGATTTCGGAAAATTATTGAAAGATTTTTTATCAGAGGATGACATTGCGTGTCGTTTCGAGAAGAACAAATTTATGGTGCTAAGCCATGTATGGGAACAAGACGAACTTCAGAAGATGATGGACACCTTTGTTGAATCTTCATCTGCTCATTTGTATGAGATTGATGGCCGTTCGGTAAGCACTACTATCAGTATTGGTGCGGCCATCATTGATGAAAACTCCCCCGAACCTGATGAACTCATCATTCGCGCGGAACGCGCCTCCAAGAAAGCTTTTTCTGCAGGAGGTGGACGAGCATTCATCTACCTTCCAAGAGAAGGGGAAATGACCCAGAAGCAACTGGACGAGGCTTGGGGAAAACGCTTGATCAGCGCCATAGAAGAAGGAAGATTAAGGTTGTTGTTTCAACCCATAGTAAGTCTGCAAGGCGAGCCTGGCCATCAATATAATGTATTTATGCGTATGCTCGACGAACGCGGGCAACCTGTGGCGGCGCGTGAATTCATGCCCAGCGCTGAACGCACAGGCACCGCCAAGATCTTAGACCGGTGGGTGATAAGCAAAGCGATTAACGAGCTGACAAAACAAGTTCCGCAAGACAAGCAATTAAAATTATTCATTAAATTGACAGCCGGCACCCTTCAAGATCCACAAATACTGCCCTGGCTAGCCGAAGAAATAAAAAAAAACCGTTTATCCGGAGACCACCTAATCTTCGAAATAAAGACGGATACCGCGGTCAACTATTTACGGCAAACGAGAGAATTTCTAAACGGGATACATCAACTTCGCAGTCATCTCGTGCTGGATGGCTTTGGTAGCGTAGCTAACCCTTTTCAATTACTTAAACAAGTGCCGGCGGAATTCATTAAGCTTGATGCTTCTCTGATGGATAATCTTGCTGATAATCCGGAAAACCAGGAAACGATCCAGAACATCACCGAGAAAACTCATGCTGAAGGCAGGCTGGTCATTGCTCAAAAGGTGGAAAAACCAAGTGATATGTCCTTACTCTGGGGAATGAGTGTGAACTATGTGCAAGGCAATTTCCTTCAAATTCCCTCCGAAAAACTGGATTACGATTTTTCGGTCATCAGTTAGATTCTGTCATGATCGTAATCAAGTCGTTTAATGTCGCAATGGAGGATTCGAGAAAACGCTTGCCCGGAGGTCAACCAAATCCTCTCTGATCCATTCTGAGACCGGTTTGCAAAAAACATGAAAAGAGGGACTGTTTTGAGGAAATTTGAGGTGCCTACAAAACTTTTGAGCGGAAATAAACCTCAAAACGGAGCATGACTCCTCAGCCGAGGTTGATTCTTAATGGAAATACCGCTTAATTCTTTTAGCTCTTCACCAAATGAGGTGGGTAACGGTCACCGGCTGACTCCCTCTGGGTAGAGATCGAGTCCGCCAAGGTGGAAATAAATAGCGTTGGCAAAGCGCTCCTTGTTGCGGAAGCCATGGCTCCGAACCTTGATGGCCTTGATGCGGCTGTTGATGCCCTCGGCAGGTCCGTTGCCGACCTTCAGAACGATGGCGTTCAGGGGGCCCCAGAGGCGCCGCACCGACGATCCGAAGGTAGCCGCCCTGGAACAGGAACTCAAACGCGCCAAGCGGCTGGTTGGGGACCTGATGATGGACAAGGAGCTTCTGGAGATGCGCATCGCCCGGCATGAGGGC
>JALUXU010000039.1 GCA_027013225.1 Acidihalobacter sp.
AGATGCCCTTTGCCGCTGTCGCACGCACGGTGGGAGAATCCTGGCACCGGGTGCACGCCATCTGCTCGCGCTACGTCGAGCTGGCCGTGGCCGAAGCGGACCTGTCGGGCGTAACCGCGCTGGCCATGGCATCGTCGCCTGGGCACAGACACGGCAAACCAACGGATTCATTGAAGCGCTCAACGGCCTGTTCCAGGCCGCCAAGCGCAAGGCGCGTGGCTACACCCGATTCGAAACCATGCGCACCGTTATCTTCCTCATCGCTGGCAAACTCGGCTTCCACAGGATCAACTAACAGGCATGCTAACCCACTCGTTTTTCAAAAGAGCCCTTTTTATTCGTTATGTACTGAGGATGGGATGTTACGGTTTCAAACTGCTGTAATAAGCGGCCAGGTTTTCTATGTCCTGATTGCTCAGCATGCTGGCAAAGGCATGCATGGTCGCGTTCTTGCGCTGGCCATCCTTGTATTCATGCAGAGCCTTGATCAAATAAGCTTCTTTTTGGCCTGCCAAATTAGGGTAATTCGGTGAAGGGCTGATGCCATTCGCCCCATGGCAAGCCATGCACAAGGCTGCCTTGGCCTTGCCCGCTTCTATATTACCCGCTGCCATGGCAGATGCGCTGCCTAATGCCAATCCCGCCAACAAACCAATTCCGATCATTTTTTTGAACATCTCAAATACCCTCTTCGATTGCAAGACATACCCAGACTACTCGCAAACCCTAAGTTAAAAATTATCCCAAACGGCGCGGCCACCTTTCGGAGGCCGCATAAATGAACAGAGAAAATGTATGCGCTCCTAATCGATAGACTATCGGATTCACGGCTTTATTCCCACAACATATTTCCTGCATTGCCCGAGAGGATACGACGGTTTACCACAGAAAACCCTACTAACCATAATTCATTGGGGTATTACCCATGAAATCAAGGCTCATCGCTCTCGGTATCGCCGCCCTCCTTTCAGTCACTGGTGTACAAGCGGCCGAATGGTCCAAAGGCACACCTTATGTCGGCGCCGAATTCGGCACCTTTCACATCAAGAATAACGGCCATTCCGACAGCAAGACGGCCGGCGACGTCTATCTTGGTTACGCATTTTCCAAATACCTGGGGGTACAACTCAACCTGGGTGCCAGCACCTATGCAGGAAATGTGCGCCTGCGCCACTACGAATCGCTCTACGTCCGCGGTACGGTGCCTTTCCAGCAACGCTTCAGCCTTTATGGACTCGCTGGTTACACCCGCGCCGAAATCAACACCCGTAACGGCGCCTACAAAGGCACCAAAGGCTCCTTTTCGTATGGGACCGGCATCGAATTCTATGGCACGCGCAACACCGCTTTCACGCTGAGCTACACCCAAATCATCCATGCCACCTATCCTGGCGGCCATAATGTCTCTAGCAATGTTGCCTCAATTGGACTGATTCATTATTTCGGCTGGCCTACCGTCCAATAAACCGCGCGTTTCCGCCATTTGGGAGACTAGGATTAGAAGCTAAAGGCGTAATGGCGCGAAAAGCAGGACGTGAAAGTCAGCTCATAGGCGAGAAAAAAGACATCGATCGAAAATATCGATTGTATTCGAGCGACCCGTCCCTCTATTTTATCTCAGGTTCTTTTCTTCCAGGAAGCTGGTAAGTAGAGACATATGCTGACAGACCGACGGGGAGAAGCGCCCAGATGATGAAAGCCTTGCTATTCGCCCTGCCTTGCCTGCCGCTTCTACCGGCGCTTATTGTCCGCTCTCTCCCTCCAGACCGGTCTGCACTGGCAGGCCGCCTGAGCGCCTTCATGACCACATTGGCGGCCTCCATCGCTGCCGTGTTGCTCGGCGCCACGGCCTTGGGCCATCCCGCAGGTGCGCTCGGCGGCGCCGCACATGCACTTTTGCTGTTGGATCCCGTTCCATCAGACTTGCTCATTCCTGCTCAAACAGGAACAAAGCTGACTTCCTGCTTCGTCGAGGCGGGTTTCGCTCCGGTCTTGCGACCGGAGCCAGAGCCCGCCTCTCCACAGGCTGATGCGGT
>JALUXU010000040.1 GCA_027013225.1 Acidihalobacter sp.
CGGCGTGGTCGTGGTGGCGGATCGTTTTTTCCCAAGCAGCAAGACGTGTTCAAGTCCCGGCTGTAAATACACGCTGGACGATCTTGCGTTGTCGGTACGTCAGTGGACGTGCCCTGAATGCGGCACAGTCCACGACCGCGACGTGAACGCCGCGATCAACTTAAAGAACCTGGCGGTGAGTTCCACCGCATCAGCCTGTGGAGAGGAAGGCGCTGGCCGTCGTCACAAGACTTCGGCGAAACCCGCCTCGACGAAGCAGGAAGTCAGCTTTGTTCCTGTTTGAGCAGGAATGAGCAAGTCTGATGGAACGGAATCTCGCAAACCCCACCCAAGGGTGACGCCTGATTATGAAGTGCGATCAGGGGGGCTCCTGCAATCAGCGTGTCCGCGGATGAAGCATCTGCGCTAAAATGAATTTCATGGCCGCCGATCAGATCAGCGCGGCGCTCTTCGAGTGATCTTTGGCGATGTTCGAGCCTTTGCGCGAATGGTTTCGGCGCTATTTCTCCGATCCCCAGATTGTCAGCCTGACCTTGCTACTGCTGCTGGGGGCAGGCGTAGTCCTGTTGTTCGGCCATTTGCTGGCGCCGCTTATTGCGGCTCTGGTGATTGCGTTCGTGCTCGACGGCGCAGTGGAGTGGCTGCACCATTGGGGAATGCCGCGCCTTTTGGCCGTGTGGATCATGTTCTTGGTGTTCGTGGTGGGGGTGGCGCTGTTCATCGGGGGAATGGTGCCGTTGCTGATGTCGCAGATCACCGAATTCGCCCGCGAACTGCCAAAAATGATCGCTCAGGGACAAAGTGCCTTGAGCAACCTGCACGAACGCTATCCCAGCTATGTTTCCCAGGCCCAGGTCGAAGGGCTGATGAGCGAATTGCGCCACAGTCTGACCAGCTTCGGTTCGCGCATCCTCAGCGTCTCATTGGCGTCGGTATTTGGGCTGATCACGCTGATCGTGTATCTCATCATGGTGCCGTTCCTGGTATTTTTTTTTCTCAAGGACAAGCACGAATTGCTCAATTGGCTGTCCAATCTCATGCCTCGCCAGCGAGCTCTCATGTCTGAGGTGTGGGCGGAGGTCAATCGCAAGTTCGTCGGTTACGTGCGCGGCAAAATTCTCGAGATTCTCATCATCTGGGCGATGAGTTATCTTGCCTTCGGTGTTCTCGGTTTGCATTATGGATTGCTGCTTGCTGTCCTGGTTGGTCTGGCGGTGGTAATCCCCTATGTGGGGGCTGTGGCCGTCAGCATCCCTTTGTTGTTCGTGGCTTACATTCAGTGGGGATTCACGGAGCCGTTCTATTACGTGCTGGGCGCCTTCGTGCTGATCCAGTTCATCGACGGCAATTTGCTCGTGCCCTTATTGTTCTCGGAAATGGTGAGCCTTCATCCCGTGGCCATTATTACCGCGATCCTGCTTTTCGGCGGTCTCTGGGGGGTATGGGGGGTATTTTTCGCGATTCCCCTGGCCACGCTGATTCAGGCGGTGATCCATGCATTGAGGCGCGCCGCCGCCGTCGTTACGCCGATTCCTGATGCCTCAGTCACAGAAAATCGGATGCAAAATCCGCGAGACGGGAACGTTCACCGCGACGCAGAATGATGTGGCCGCTATGCGGCCAATCCTTGAAGCGGTCGACTGCATAGGTCAAACCCGAGGTGGTTTCGGTTAGATAGGGCGTGTCGATCTGGGCGATGTTGCCAAGGCACACGATCTTGGTGCCGGGTCCGGCGCGGGTGATCAGCGTTTTCATCTGCTTCGATGTCAGATTCTGGGCCTCATCGAGAATGAGAAAACGATTTAGGAAGGTGCGTCCACGCATGAAATTCAGTGAGCGGATTTTGATGCGGTTGCGGAGTAGATCGTTCGTCGCCTCTCGGCCCCATTCTCCACCGATGTCGCTGCGGGTGAGTACTTCGAGGTTGTCCATGAGCGCCCCCATCCAGGGCGTCATCTTTTCTTCTTCCGTGCCGGGCAAAAAACCGATGTCTTCACCGACCGGCACCGTCACCCGCGTCATGATGATTTCCTTGTAGCGATTTTCATCCAGGGTCTGCATAAGCCCTGCCGCCAGCGTCAAAAGCGTCTTGCCAGTACCGGCTGCGCCCAGCAGGGTGACGAAATCTATTTCGGGATCGAGCAGCAGATTGAGGGCGAAATTCTGCTCTGGATTGCGCGCATGTATACCCCAGACGCTATGGCGGGCTGTGGTGTAATCGGTCGCTGTTTCTATGAGAGCGCCTTGTTCGCCGACTTCTCGTGCCAGGGCGGAAAAATGCGCATCTTCCGGCATGATCAGGCATTGATTCGGATGCCATTTTTTGATCAAGGGGCCGTGGATACGATACAGCGTGCGCCCGTTTTCCTGCCAGGATTCCATGTTCTTGTTGTGTGAATCCCAGAAGTCGGCGGGTAGTTCTTCCAGACCAGTATAGATGAGGTCGGCATCATCGAGCACTTGGTCGTTGTGGTAGTCCTCCGCCGGAACGCCGAGTATGCGCGCTTTGAGCCGCAGATTGATGTCTTTTGAAACCAGCGTGACCGGCGGTCGGCCCGGGTCATGTTGCAATGCCAGGGCCGTGGCCAGGATTGAGTTGTCGGCAGAGGCTCCAGGCAGGTTGGCGGGAAGCGCATGCGCCAGTTCTTCAGTTTGGAAGAAGAGCCTTCCGCTGCGTGGAGCGAGAGCTTGGTTCAATCCCTTCCGAGCCGTCCCGAGCGGGAGGCCGGCGCGAATGGCGTTCTCGGCAGCGCCTGCAAGAATTTCGTCAAGGAAACGGCTGACTTGGCGTACGTTGCGCGCCACTTCCGAGAGCCCCTTCTTTGCCCGGTCGAGCTCTTCGAGCACGATCATGGGGATGTAGATATCGTGTTCCTGGAAGCGGAAAATCGCGCTTGGATCGTGCATGAGCACATTGGTGTCGAGTATAAACAAGCGTTTTCCGTATTCAGTCGACGTCATTCAGAGAGTCTCCAATGCCTCGAGGACAGCGGTGACGTGCCCGGGCACTTTGACTTTCCGCCATTCGTTTCGAAGGATGCCCTCCTTGTCTATCAAGAAGGTGCTGCGTTCTATGCCGCGAACCTGTTTTCCATACATGTTTTTGAGCTTGATCACCTCATAAAGGTTGCAAAGGGACTCGTCTTCATCGGAGATCAGGTCGAAAGGCAGTGCCAGTTTTTCCTTGAAGCGCAGATGGGATTTCAGGCTGTCGCGTGAAGCGCCTAGAACAACAGTGCCGGCCGTTTTGAATTCGGGGTAATGATCACGAAAATCAATGGCTTCGTTGGTGCAGCCGGGCGTATTGTCTTTGGGATAGAAATACAACACCACCGTTTGGCCTCGAAGCTTGGACAAGGTGATGTCTCCTCCGGTGGAAGGACGGGTGAAGTCGGGGGCAGGCTTGCCGATTTCCAGCATGTGCGTCTCCTAGAAAATGGTGGTGGATTTCTAATGTGTGACTGGTTCCATGATGCCATCAAGGTTCAGGTCGTCGCAAAGATCGAGAAATTCGTCTCGTAAGCTGGCTAGATGCGCCTGGGCCGGTATTTCCACGGTCATGTGAAGGCTAAACATGGGTGAGCCTGTATGGGGTGCTGTATAGGTACTCGTGATCATGGTGTGTATGTTCACACCCCGAGCGGCGAAGAAATGCGCCAGTTCATGCACGATGCCTGGCTGATCGAGAGTGATCACGTCAATGTCATAAGGCACTGAGTCTCTGCCGGGTGCGCGCCGTTCGGCGCGGCGGGTACTGATCACGAGATCAGTATTCTGACTCAGTCTAAATAGCGCTTTTTCCAGCTTGGTTGTCGTATTCCAATTGCCGCTGGCGAGCAGAATCATTGCGAAAGTGTCGCCGAGAACACTCATTCTGCTGTCTTCGAGATTGCAGCCCTCCTCATGGATTACATCGGTGATTTCCTCTATCACACCCGTGTGGTCCTCGCCAAGAATAGAAATGACGAGATGAGCGTGTTTGTTGGGCTTGGAAGTGGAGGCGGTCATCAGAACAAGATTATCAGGTTGGCCAATGAGGTGGAATAGGGTCTGCCTTGCACGCGTCTTGTCATGCCTGTCGCCTGAAAGTACTATGACGCATCTGTTTCTATACAGGGAAAGATGATGTTTCACGGCAGCATGGTGGCAATGGTGACGCCGATGCGCGGCAATGGCGAAATTGATGAGGCGGCTTTGGCGCGCCTTATCGAGTTTCATGTGGAAAACGGAACCGATGCCATCGTCGCCGTAGGCACCACGGGTGAATCGGCGACGCTTGATTTCGACGAGCATTGCAGTATCGTTCGTCGTTTCGTTGAGTTGGTCAAAGGGCGCGTGCCAGTAATCGCCGGCACGGGCGCCAATGCCACGGCTGAGGCCATTCGCCTGACCGAGTGCGCCATGAATGCCGGCGCAGAGGCCTGTTTGCTGGTAACTCCATATTATAACAAGCCCACTCAGGAGGGTCTCTACCAGCATTTCAAGGCCATTGCCGAGGCAGTGCCGATTCCGCAGATACTCTATAACGTCCCGGGACGTACCGCTGTCGACTTGCATCCAGAGACCACCGCACGCCTGGCCGACATTTCGAATATCATCGGCATCAAGGAAGCCTATGGAACAGTTGAGCGTATCCGCGACCTTCTTCAGCGCTGTGGCGACCGTATCGATATCTACACGGGAGATGACGCTACCGCGATGGAATCCATCCTGGCAGGCGCAAAAGGAGTGATTTCGGTGACCGCAAATGTGGCACCCGCAGCGATGCATGCGCTTTGCGAAGCCGCCTCGTCAGGGAGGCGCGAGGAAGCCGAGGCAATCAATGCGAGGCTTGACGGCCTGCACCACGCCTTGTTCATCGAATCCAATCCGATTCCCGTCAAGTGGGCATTGAATCAACTGGGCCTGATCGAATCAGGCATCCGTCTCCCATTGACTCCCTTGTCGCCTTCTCACCATGAAACTGTACGCGCGGCTTTACGCCGGGCCGGCATCCCTCTGAATGGAGATACCCATGCATAATTCCTGGCGCCAGCTGCTTTTTGTTGGAGCGATCATGAGCCTCGGTGGTTGCTCACTTTTCGGGGGAGGCGGTAATTATCAGCAAAGCACCTCTGCACAGGCGTTGCAAATGCCGCCCCAATTGTCGCCTCCTAAGACTGAGAGCACCTATGCTATTCCTCCAGCTTCGGGATTGGGCGCTCCGTCCTCGCAGATGAGCAGCGCTAACGGCGCGCTGTCCACACAAGCGGGTCAGGCCGGTGTCCTGCCCAAGGTGGCCGGCATGAAGCTCGAGCAGGCCGGCCCCTTTCATTGGTTACGCGTGGATGCGCCTCCAGGCGTGGTTTGGCCAAAGATCAAAGCCTATTTTCAGGCGCATGGTTATTCCTTTGTCGAAGCCAATCCCCGCTCTGGTGTTTTGATCACGAATTGGAAAGAAAGCGCTCATGGCCTTCCCAAAGGATTTCTGGGGATGTTGATTCGCAATATTGTTGCTTCCGGGGAACGCGAGCGTTATGTCGTGCGTCTGGTGGGCGCCCACGATGGCAAGGCGACGGATGTTTTTCTGAGCGAACAAGGGGCGATCAAGGCCAAAGATTCGCAGGGAGATCTGGTTTGGCAGTGGCAACCGCCCAATCCCGCCAAGGAGGCGACGACATTACAGGCATTGATGGTCTATATGGGTATGCCCAAGCAGGAAGCCAAAGCCATGCTGGCAGCCAGTCATGCGCCGATGGGTCAACTTTACACGCTAGCCGAGGAAGGCGGTACGCCGGTACTTAAAACCGAGCAGCCCTTCGCTATAGTCTGGCCTCAGGTGGGTTTGGGGCTGGATCGCGCAAATCTGGTTGTTGAAAAGCAGGATCGAGCCGAAGGGATCTATGCGGTGAAATATGTCGGTGAGAGTCAGAGCACTCCCTTGCAGCGCCTGTTCGGAGGCGGTTCGGTGCTGAATCATGGTGCCAGATTCGAGATCAAGGTCGTGTCGCAAGGTGGCGCTGTGCTTATATATGCGATGAATACCGAGGGCAAGCCTCTCCCGGCGAAAGGTGCGCGTGAGGTGCTCGAGCAGCTTCTTGGCAGCCTGCAATAAGTCGTGAGTCTGCGATACGCTTCGCTTGGGAGCGGCAGCCGCGGCAATGCTTGCGTCATCGAGGCCGGTAAGACAAGGATTCTGCTCGATTGCGGTTTTTCGGTATCCCAGATCGATAAGCGCTTGAGCCGTCTGGGGTTGACCGGCAGTGATCTGGACGCAATCGTGTTGACGCATGAGCACGCCGATCATGCGGCAGGTGTGGCCCGTCTTTCACGGCGTTACGGCTTACCGGTGTGGACGACTATCGGTACCTTTTCTGCCTGCAAGGATGCCGATTTTCATCGCACCGAAATTTTCCATGCCCATGAAGCATTCGGGATCGGGGATCTCCACTTGCATCCTTTCCCTGTGCCTCATGATGCGCGCGAACCGGCCCAATTCATATTTGGCGATGGCGCGAAAAGCCTGGCACAGCTTACTGATGTGGGCAACATCACGCCTCACATAGAGCGTATGTTGAGTCGTCTTGATGCGCTGGTGCTCGAATGCAATTACGAATCCGAAATGCTGCGGTCGGGGCCTTATCCGCCTGCCTTGCAGGCCCGCGTAGGAGGGCCCTTCGGTCACCTCGGAAACGATCAGGCGGCGGCCTTGCTCGAGTCATTGGATACTTCCAGGCTCCAGTGGCTAATGGGCGCCCATCTGAGTGAAAAAAACAACACGCCTGCCCATGCGCGGGCAGCCCTGGCCAAGGGACTGCGGTGCGATGAGGATGAGATTATTCTGGCGGCCCAGGATGGCGAGACAAGCTGGTATGGCGTCTAGGTCGAACATTTACCTCCGCCAGCCGATGAAGTCTTGTAACATGACCATTTACACAGGGCCCTGTCATACTAAATTCGTAAGCCGTTGAAAAGTGGAGCGGGTGTCTTCTCGAAAACGTCGGCGGCAAGGAGGCCGCCGTCGAGCCTACAGGGAGGTGTTCACGGCGTTTTTCCGGGCAGACGCCTGCTCCGCTACGCTACGGTTAGATGACGTGGTCCAGACGATTTACGGCAGAACCATTTCTGTGTTGGCAAAAAGCGGATTGTAACCGCCAAAGCTACCCATCGGTCGGCAAGGCGCCTACGAAGTTGGCTACCAGACAGGAATGCGGTGTTTATTCGGTGGCGCGAGATCTCGCGCCGCGCAGCCGCTTGAATTCCGTGTTATTGCAGTGAGGGCACGGCGGTATGCGTGCTATGCGGTCGAAGTGGAGTTCTTCTCCGCAGAATGTGCATGCCAGAACGCCGGGTGCGGTGACTTCGCCGGTATGCAGGAGGGTGGGGCGCCAATGGTGTTCGGCCAGATCCATCAGCTCCACGTCGGTTTTGTCAGCCACCGAGAACAACAGATCACGTATCGCGGCTTCGATCAGGGTGGTGTCCATGAGTAGCCAGTCCCGCAAATCTTTTTTTTCTTTGTCTTGGTGCAAATGATCGCCCAAATCCTGTAGATCGCGAAGAAGGTAACCGGCTATCTTGTCGGCTTCGTCTGGGGTGATTCCCTTGCTCCGTACGGTGTCTTCGCGGGCCAGATCAATGGCTTTTTCCAGCGGGGCGCCCTCGCCGGTCATGTGCTCGTACATGCGCTCCAGCATGTGCTGGTAGGCTTCTTCCATTTTCGTGGATTCTTGCTCATTATCCATAATGACTTCCTTTGCATCGAATGACTACAGTTTAGCGGTTTTACCGTGGCGCAGGGAGACTCGGAAACAGATTTTGCAGCGGCCTGGAGCAGACGAAGAGGAGTTGGCACGGTAAACTATTTTTGCATATCCATGAGAGGAGGTTCGGAATGCTTGTTTCGACACGGATAATAGGGTCATTGGCTGTTGCCTTACCCCTGGTGTTGCTGGGCGGGTGTGCCACGGAGAATTTTAATGCGCAGACCTATCAAACGGGATTGGCCGCGCAACGCGTGGAGATAGGCCGTGTCGTCGCTATCCGGCAGGTGGCCTTGCAGCCCAATAATGCTGGCGGCGCGATAGGCACGGTGGCGGGAGGATTGATTGGATCACAACTTGGAGGTGATTCCGATTCCACCGTCATTCACGGCCTGGGTTTGCTGGGTGGCGCGGTGCTCGGCGGCATGCTCGGTCAGTCCATAGGCAACCGTGTGACCGGTGGGGTCGGGGAGTTGATTACCGTGCGCTTGCGCAGCGGGAGGCTGATCGCCGTCACGGAAACAGGTGCACAGGGAGTTTATGTGGGAGAACGGGTAGAGGTGTTGTTTTCACCCGATGGCAATGTGCGAGTCCTTCCCTATTGAATGCCGACGGCGGCAATATCTATCTTTTTAGAAGCGAAGAGTAACTATGCAGGAACAATATGATCCGGGCTCCGTGGAGGCGGCCGCCCAGCGCTGGTGGGATGAAAATCGCAGTTTCGAAGTGCAGGAGGTGTCAGGGCAGGAAAAATTCTATTGCCTGTCGATGTTTCCTTATCCATCGGGGCGATTGCATATGGGGCATGTGCGCAATTACACTCTCAGCGACGTCATAGCCCGCTATCAACGCATGCTAGGCAAAAACGTGCTTCAGCCGATGGGCTGGGACGCGTTTGGCCTGCCGGCGGAGAATGCGGCCTTGAGCAATCATGAGCCGCCTGCGGCATGGACTTACGCCAATATCGCCTATATGCGCGAGCAGCTCAAATCCTTGGGTTTCGCTATCGACTGGTCGCGCGAACTGGCCACATGCAAGCCCGACTATTACCGCTGGAATCAATGGTTTTTCCTGCGTCTTCTGGAACGTGGCATCGTTTATAAAAAAACCGGCGTCGTGAATTGGGATCCGGTGGATCAGACTGTCCTGGCCAATGAGCAGGTCATAGAAGGTCGTGGCTGGCGCACCGGAGCGCTGGTGGAAAAGCGGGAAATCCCCATGTATTACGTGGCAATTACCCGCTACGCCCAGGAATTGCTGGATGGCCTGGACGATTTGCCCGAGTGGCCCGAGCAGGTGCGTACCATGCAGCGCAATTGGATCGGCCGCAGTGAGGGCGTGCGCGTGGGTTTTCCTCATCAGATCGACGGTGGTGGCGTGCTGTGGGTGTTCACTACCCGGGCCGACACCCTCATGGGCGCGAGCTACGTCGCCATCGCCCCGGAACACCCGCTGGCCCTGCATGCAGCAAAACACAATCCCCGCTTGGCCGCGTTCTTGGAGGAATGCCGCCATGTCGGCACCTCCGAGGCTGAACTTGCAGCGCAGGAGAAAAAAGGCATGGCCACGGGCTTTTCGGTGCAACATCCGCTCAGCAAAGAAGAATTGCCTCTTTGGGTTGCCAACTATGTGCTCATGAGCTATGGCGAAGGCGCGGTGATGGCCGTGCCTGCTCACGATGAGCGTGATTTCGAGTTCGCACACAAATATGGCCTTCAGATCCGGCCCGTGATCCGCACTTCGGCAGGTGACGAGACGCCGGCACCTTGGCAGGCCGCATACGCCGAACATGGCGTATGCATCAATTCAGGCAAATACGATGGCCTCGAATTCGAGGCGGCGGTCGAGGCAGTGGCGGCCGATCTGCAAGCGCGGAAATTGGGCGAGAAAAAAGTCACTTGGCGATTGCGTGATTGGGGAATATCACGCCAACGTTATTGGGGTACGCCGATTCCCATCGTCCACTGTGCTCAGTGTGGCGATGTGCCCGTACCCGACGAGCAACTGCCGGTGATGCTGCCCGAGGATCTGGTGCCGGACGGCTCGGGAAACCCCTTGGCCAAACATGAAGCCTTCGTCAACTGCCATTGCCCTTCTTGTGGGGGGGCTGCGCGGCGGGAAACCGACACGATGGATACCTTTGTCGATTCTTCGTGGTACTTCTTTCGTTACACCTGTCCGGATGCGCCTGCCATGGTTGATGAGCGTGCCGATTACTGGATGCCCGTCGATCAGTATGTCGGTGGCATCGAGCATGCGATTCTGCATCTGTTGTATTCCCGATTCTGGACCAAGGCCATGCGCGATCTCGGCTTGACGCGAGAGAGTGAGCCGTTCAAGCGTTTGCTGACCCAAGGGATGGTGGTAGCCCCAACCTTCTATCGCGAAAGTGAGGGAGGCCGCCGCCAATGGTTCAATCCATCCGAGGTGCAGGTGAGTCATGATGAGAAAGGCCGGCCCGTGGCCGCCGTCCTCAAGGCCGATGGTTTGCCGGTGGAAATGGGGGGTATCGAGAAGATGTCGAAATCCAAGAACAACGGCGTTGACCCTCAGGCCTTGATCGAACGTTTCGGCGCCGATACAGCTCGCGTATTCACCCTCTTTGCGGCGCCTCCCGAGCAATCCTTGGAATGGCACGAAGCGGGTGTCGAAGGAGCGCATCGTTTTCTAAAGCGCTTATGGAATTTCGCTGTCGAGCAAAGTTTCGCGGAATCTGCGGAAACGATACCGGAGTCGATGCGGCCAGTGCGCCAGGAACTGCATGAGATCTTGCGCCAGGCGCTCGTTGATTTCGAAAAATATCAGTTCAATACCGTGGTCTCGGCTTGCATGAAAATGCTCAATATTCTCAGTCGGCTGGAGGCCGTGCCAGAAACCGCGGGCGTGCGCCGCGAGGGTCTGTCGATTCTGCTGCGTTTGCTATCGCCCATTGCGCCTCATATCAGCCATCATCTGTGGCGCGTACTTGGTTTTGGGGACGATATCCTCGATGCTCCATGGCCGCAAGTGGATGCAAGCGCTCTGCAAAAGGATGTGCTGAAGCTGGTGGTCCAGGTCAACGGGAAACTTCGTGGCCACATCGGGGTTCCGACCCACGCGGATCGGGAAACGATAGAAAAAACGGCGCTTGCCGAACCCAACGTGGCGCGTTTCACCGAAGGCCGCACAGTACGCAAAGTCATCGTCGTACCGGGCCGTTTGGTTAATGTGGTCGTCGCATGAGCTGGGGTGGGGCGGTTCGGTATGGTATGCGTCTGCTGGCGCTGGCTGGCCTTGGCGTGACTCTGGCCGCCTGCGGTTTTCATTTGCGCGGACGCGTGGCGTTGCCGCCGGCAATGGATCGAACTTACATCCTCGGCGCTAACGATACTCTGAACAATGCCTTGCGCCTGGACTTGCTGGCCTCGGGCGTGCGCGTTGTGACGCAGAAGAAAAATGCCAGCGCTGTCTTGAAAATAGAAAACTACGGTTGCCAACAAAGTGTCCTAAGCCTCACCCCGGCGGGGCAGGTTTCCGGCTATCTCATGGTGTGTTCCCTGGGTTTTTCTGCAAAGGGGACACACGGAAAGTGGGCCCTTCCGCTCACACACCTGTCGGTGCGGCGCAATTACACCTACAGCGTGTCCCAGGTGCTCTCCAAGCATGATGAGGTTCAACGTTTGCAGGCCGATATGGACAGGGAACTGGCCAGCCTGATCATGTTGCGATTGCAGGCAGCGGCCCAGCGTTTGCCGGCGCCCCGACCCTGATGGAACGAAGAGAAGCGTTTGCGGCGTTTCAGCGTCCCTTTTGTCGGGCGTTTTGCTGATGCCGATACGACTGGCGCAACTCGAAGCTCAGCTGCGATCAGGCCTGAAGCCGGCTTACCTGATCAGCGGCGACGAGCCACAACAAGTGGAAGAAGCGGCTGAGCTCGTGCGCCGCGCTGCGCGTGACCAGGGTCATGAGGAGCGTGTGGTGCTTGCCCTGGAAGCCGGCTTCGATTGGAGCCGGCTGGCTGAGGAGGCACGTGCGAGATCTCTGTTTGCGCAAAAACGCCTGCTCGAGTTGCGCCTGGGAGCAGGCAAGCCGGGGCGAACGGGGGGGGCGGCGTTGCTGGACTATTTGCTCCGCCCGCCCGACGAGACCGTTTTGCTCATTCAATCGGCGCGCCTGGATCGTGCCGCCGCCAACAGCCGCTGGGTCAAGGCGTTGGAAAAAAAAGGCGTATGGGTAGCGGTCTGGCCGCTGCTGCCGAGCGAGACCCACCAGTGGGTGAGGCAACGTCTCAAAGCCCGGGGCTTGCATCCCGATGAGGCCGCTCTGGAATTGTTATGCGAGCGCGTGGAAGGCAATCTTCTGGCAGCGGCACAGGAAGTCGAACGCCTGGCCTTGCTGTTGCCTTCGGGACCATTGAGCGTGGAAGCCGTTCAGGAGGCCGTAGGAGGCAGCGCCCGTTTCGACGTGAGCGCGCTGGGCGAGGCCGTGCTGGCAGGCGACGCGTTGCGCGCTTCGCGCATCCTCGATGGCTTGCGCAAAGAAGGGGTTGAGCCGGCGCTGGCAGCGTGGGCGCTGGCCCGTGAGGCGCGCTTTCTGGCACGATGGACGGCCGGGCACTCTGGGAGCGATCTGTGGCGCGGCGTCTTTCCCAGAAGACGCGAACTCTTGCAAAGGGCGGCTGCGCGGTGGCCCCGTAAACGATCCCTTGGCCTGATTCGTCTCGCTGCGCGTCTGGATCGAGTGGTCAAGGGGCAAGAGAAAGGCGGCGATCCCTGGGATGAATTGCTACAATTTGCATTATTCTTGAGCGGAAAGGCTCTCTTTCCACCTGCGGATGCCATTGGCATCGAAGAGACGGGAGTGATACGAAAACATGAGCGCAAGTGAACAATCGAGAGTGGATCTGACAGATTACATGGAGGAAATCGGCCGCGCCGCGCGTGCCGCCTCGCGGGAAATGGCGCGCGCCGATTCGGCGCACAAGAATCAGGCGCTTCTGGCCATCGCGGATGAGATCGAATCGTCCGTAGAGGCCCTCAAGGAAGCCAATCGGATCGATCTCGAAAATGGGCGCGCGGCTGGACTCGACGCGGCATTGCTCGATCGCCTGGAATTGACCGACGCCCGTATCACCGCGATGGCGTCGGGCGTGCGCGAAATTGCCGCCTTGCCGGATCCAGTGGGGCAGATTATCGATCTCAATTACAGACCCAGCGGCATTCAGGTAGGACGCATGCGCGTGCCCCTTGGCGTTATCGGCATTATTTATGAATCCCGTCCTAACGTGACGGCCGACGCCGCGGCTCTGTGCCTGAAATCAGGCAATGCCGCCATTTTGCGGGGTGGTTCCGAGGCGCTGCAATCGAATCGCGCCATCGCCCGCTGTCTGAGCGTGGGATTGAGCGCCGCTGCCCTGCCAGAGACGGCCATACAGGTCGTGGAAACGGCTGATCGCGCCGCCGTGGGCGCTTTGCTGAGAATGAAGGATTGGGTGGATGTCATTATTCCGCGCGGTGGCAAGGGCTTGATAGAACGCGTGGCCCAAGAATCCCTGATCCCCGTGATCAAGCATCTGGACGGTGTGTGCCATGTGTATATCGACGCCGCCGCCGATGCCCAAAAGGCCATTGACATCGCCGTGAATGCCAAAACCCAGCGCTATGGCACTTGCAACACCATGGAGACCTTGCTCGTGGACGTCTCACGGGCTGCGGAACTCTTGCCGCCGTTGGCGCGGGCGTATGCCGAAAAAGGCGTGGAGTTGCGCGGCTGTCCACGCACACGGGAGATCTTGCCGGAAGTGGCGGCGGCCACTGAGGAAGACTGGGTAACTGAATACCTCGGCCCCATTCTGGCGGTGCGGGTGGTGGATGATCTGGATGAGGCCATGGCGCACATCAATACCTACGGCTCGCATCATACCGACAGCATTGTGTCCGAGAACTACAGCCACGCACGCCGTTTCCTGCGCGAAGTCGATTCCAGTTCCGTCATGGTGAATGCCTCGACCCGCTTTGCCGATGGATTTGAATATGGTTTGGGTGCGGAAATCGGCATCTCCACGGACAAGCTGCATGCGCGCGGTCCAGTCGGTCTGGAAGGGCTTACCAGCCTCAAATATGTCGTATTGGGCGATGGCCAGATCCGGCAATAGGAGTGGGTGAGTCGCTTACGGATATGCTGTGCCCTGGCCGCCGCCGCATGATCGGCCTGCTGGGTGGCACCTTCGATCCAGTGCATCACGGACATTTGCGCCCCGCCCTTGAAATCCGCGATCGCCTGGGGCTGGATGAAGTGCGTTTTATCCCTTGTGGCCAGCCACCGCACCGCTCGCAGCCGCGTGAGCCGGCAAGGGTGCGCGCTCTGCTTGTGCAATTGGCAATACAAGGCGAGGCGGGTTTCATTATGGATGGGCGGGAACTGGAGCGCCAAGGGCCTTCCTATACCGTGGAGACCCTGGAATCTTTTCGCGCCGAACTGGGCGAGGAGGCGGGTTTGTGCTGGATCATGGGAGCCGACGCCTTTCAAGGCTTGCCGGAATGGCATCGCCCAAAAGACCTGCTGCGACTGGCGCATATCGTAGTCGCCCAGCGCCCGCAGGAAGCATCGCCACATCCAAACCCCGCTCTGGATCGCCTCATCCGGGGCCGCGTGTGTGATTCGCCCGACATGCTGGCGCAGGCGCCGGCAGGCCGCGTGACCTTTATAGAAGTTACCCGCCTGGCGATCTCTGCCACGGCGGTTCGCGCGCTTCTGGCCGCGGGTCGAAGTCCGCGTTTTTTGTTGCCCGATCGGGTGTGGGATGCGATCCGGCGGCAAGAGTTGTATGGCTGGCGCGAGAATATGAGAGGGAAAATTGAATGAATGAGAAGGAAATGCACAATCAGGTCGAACGGCTGCACGCTGTCGTGCTGGCGGCGCTGGATGATCTCAAGGCAGAGGATGTGCGCAGTCTGGATCTGCGCGGCAAGTCGCCGTTGATGGATATCATGATCATTGCTACCGGGCGCTCCGATCGGCATGTCAAGTCACTGGCGGGAAACGTTATTCGCAAGGCAAAGGAAGCAGGTTTCCGAGTGCGCAGCAGTGAAGGCGAGCGCGAGGCCGAGTGGGTGCTGGTCGATCTGGATGATATCGTCGTGCATGTGATGCTGCCGCGGATTCGTGATTTTTATAACCTGGAAAAACTCTGGGCCGCCGAGACGGAGTAGGCTGGCATGCTGGCATCCTATATAGGCGCGATCGATCAGGGAACGAGCAGCACACGCTTCATCGTCTTCGATAGACAGGGCGGTGTGGTTTCCAGCGCGCAAAAAGAACACCGGCAAATTTGTCCGCAACCGGGTTGGGTGGAACACGACGCCGAAGAAATTTTGCGCAACACCCTCGAAGTGGCGGCCATGGCCCTGGCGCGCGCCGGATTGAATGCACGCGATCTCGCTGCGGTGGGTATCGCCAACCAGCGTGAAACCACCTTGTTGTGGGAAAGAGACAGCGGCCGCCCGCTCCATGCGGCACTGGTGTGGATGGACACCCGCACCGAGCCGATGGTAGAGCAATGGGCGGCCGAAAGTGGGCGCGATCGGTTTCGCGAACAAACCGGGCTGCCTCTTTCCACCTATTTCTCTGCACTCAAGTTGCGCTGGTTGATCGATCAGCTGCCGAATGCCAGGCAGCGGGCCGAACAAGGTGACATCCTGTTCGGCACTATGGACAGCTGGCTGGCATGGAATCTTACGGGCGGGACGGCTGTCGGGCTTCACGTAAGCGATGTGAGCAATGCCAGCCGCACCCAGTTGATGAATATTCATAACTGCGAGTGGGATGCGGATCTGCTTCGGGTTTTTGGGATCCCCGCGGCATGCCTGCCGCGCATCGTGTCTTCATCTGCGGTGTTGGGCGAGATTACGCTTGAGCCGCTCGCCGGAGTGCCCTTGGCAGGGCTTTTGGGTGATCAGCAGGCGGCTCTGGTAGGGCAGGCCTGTTTTGAGGCCGGAGAAGCCAAGAACACCTATGGCACAGGCGCGTTTTTTTTGCTCAATACCGGTACCGAGGCGGTGGTTTCGCGTGCCGGTTTGTTGACCACGGTGGCTTACAGATTCGGTGAGGAGGCGCCGCGTTACGCGCTTGAAGGCGCGATTGCGATCACCGGCGCTGCAGTACAGTGGTTGCGCGACAATCTTGGCCTGATCAGGCGGGCAGCCGACATCGAGACGCTGGCCGCCGAAGTCGAGGATAACGGTGATGTCTATTTCGTGCCGGCCTTTTCCGGCCTGTACGCGCCTTACTGGCGGGACGATGCCCGCGGCCTCATCGCGGGATTGACGCGCTTTTCCAATCGCTCTCATCTGGCGCGGGCCGTACTGGAAGCGGTGGCCTATCAGGTGCGCGATGTGGCAGAGGCCATGCGGGTCGACAGCGGCCTCGACTTGCGTCATCTCAAGGCCGATGGTGGCATGGCGGCCAATGGCTTGCTGATGCAGTTTCAGGCCGATATGCTGGATCGCCCTGTGATCCGCCCCCGGCTGCTCGAAACCACGGCGCTGGGGGCCGCCTATGCGGCGGGTCTTGGAGTGGGGTTGTGGGCTGATACCCAAATGCTTCGCGACCATTGGATCGCGGAACATGTCTGGGAACCCGCTTTGGGCGCGGAACGCCGCGAGCGCTATTATGCGCGCTGGAAGCAGGCGGTGAATCGCGCTTTCGGTTGGATATAAGACGCGGGTATGCGTATTCATCTGATCGCCATCGGCCAGCGCATGCCCGCCTGGGTTCGGGACGGCTATGCCGAATATGCCACGCGCCTGCCACCGGAGGCAGAGTTGCGTTTGATTGAAATCCCGGCCGAGAAGCGCACTCGCAAAGCGAACCTCTCCCGCATCGCTGAAAGCGAAGCCGAGCGTTTGCGAATGGCGACGCCTGCCAAGGCGCGCGTCATTGCTCTGGATGGGCGAGGCCGTCTGCTGGATACGCCCGCCCTCGCCGGGCGGGTGGCGCAATGGATGCAAGATGGCCGTGATGTGGCTCTATGGGTGGGAGGACCAGAAGGTCTGACGGACCGCGCCCGCAAGGAGGCCGAATTTCTGTGGTCGCTATCGCCTTTGACCTTCCCTCATCCTCTGGTGCGGGTCATAGTGGCCGAGCAGCTTTATCGCGCTTTCAGTATCATGCGCAATCACCCTTATCACCGGGACTAGGGTGCTTTCCCCACCCATGGAGCGGCTGATTGGAGCTCTATGGCGGGGAAAGTACAAAAACATATCCTGAACGCATCGACCTCCAACGGCCTTGAATCCATGAGTTGGCAAGCAGATATAGTATTGGCCTCCGCTTCTCCCCGAAGACGCGAGTTGCTGGCGCAACTCGGCATTGCTTGCCGGATTCGCCCCGTTGATGTCGATGAATCTTGGCGGCAGAAAGAGACAGCTCCAAGTTATGTCTCCCGCCTGGCCCGTGACAAAGCCGTGGCCGCGTGGAGCAGATTGCCGGCAAATGAACATTTGCCCGTTCTCGGCGCCGATACCTGCGTGACTTTGGACGGGCGGATTTACGGCAAACCCGCCGATGAGGAGGAGGCCAGAGACATGCTCGCAGAGCTGAGCGGCTGCACTCATGAGGTGCTGACCGCGGTGTGCCTTGTCAGCGACAACATGGAAGAAACCATCGTATCCCGCTCTTTTGTTACCCTGCGCACGCTTAATACAGCGGAAATTACGGCTTATACAGCCACGGGGGAGCCGCTGGACAAGGCCGGCGCTTATGCAATTCAGGGCATGGGCGCGGTTTTTGTGGCCCACCTCGATGGCAGTTATTCGGGGGTGATGGGGTTGCCGTTGTACGAAACCGCCGCCCTGTTGGGCGCAGCGGGTATTGCCGTCCCACCGTCATTGGAGCACACATGAGCGCCGAATTGCTGATTAACATCACGCCCCAGGAAACACGCATCGCTCTAGTGGAAAACGGCGTGTTGCAGGAAGTTTTCATCGAACGCGCCAGGCGTTTGGGGCTGGTGGGTAATATCTATCAGGGTCAGGTTTGCCGCGTGCTTCCCGGCATGGAGGCGGCCTTCGTGGATATCGGCATGGACCGCTCGGCATTTTTGCACGCTTCGGACTTGAGGCGTCTGCATCAGGAAGACTCGGTCATGGGTGAGGCTTCGGCGCCAACACCGATATCCGCGCTGCTTCACGAGGGCCAGCATTTGCTGGTGCAGGTGGTCAAGGATCCGCTGGGCACCAAGGGCGCTCGCCTGACAACCCATCTGTCGGTGCCATCGCGGTATCTGGTGCTGATTCCCGGTGGGGATGGCGTGGGCGTGTCAACTCGCATAGAAGATGAAAACGAACGCGAACGCTTGCGGAATCTGATGGAGGAGTTGGCCGCGACGTGTGAGGAGCGACATGGGTTCATCGTGCGCACAGCGGCTGAAGGCGCCTCTGCCGAAGCGCTGCGACACGATCTTCAATATCTGAGCAGATTGTGGAAAGCGATTCGCAAGCGTTCGCCGTCGGCCAAAGCCGGCGCGCGAGTGTATGCGGATCTGCCTTTGATGTTGCGGGTGCTCAGGGACATGGCCTGTGATGAGGTGGACAAGATCCGCGTGGATTCGCGGGAAAACCTTGCCGTCATCCGCGACTTCGCTGAACATTATGTCCCTGAGTTGCTAGACAAAATCGAGCATTACAGTGGTGAGCGCCCGATTTTCGATCTGTACGGTGTGGAGGACGAGATCCAAAAGGCGCTGGAACGCAAGGTGCAGCTCAAATCCGGTGGGCATGTGGTATTCGACCAGACGGAAGCCATGACCACGGTAGATGTGAATACCGGCACTTTTGTCGGCCACAGGAACCTCGATGAAACCATCCTCAAAACCAATCTCGAAGCGGCGCAAGCCATTGCCCGCCAGCTGAAATTGCGTAATCTGGGCGGCATCATCATTATCGACTTCATCGATATGCGTGATCCGGAACATCGCCGTCAGGTGATGCGGGCGCTGAACAGAGCCTTGGAACGTGATCATGCTCGCACCCAGGTGCTGGAAGTGTCGAGCCTTGGCCTCGTGGAAATGACCCGCAAGCGCACGCGCGAAAGCCTGGAGCATGTGTTGTGCGAGCCGTGCCCGGTCTGCGCCGGTCGGGGTTCATTGAAGACGGCGGAAACCGTATGTTTCGAACTTTTTCGGGAGATTTTGCGTGAGACGCGCCAATTCGAGGCGCGGGAAGTGTTGGTGCTGGCTTCGCAGGCCGTGATTGACAGGCTGTTGGATGAGGAGTCGGCCAGTCTTGCCGAGTTGCAGGAATTCATCCAGACGCCCATACGCTTGCAGGTGGAAACCTTGTACACTCAGGAACAATTCGATGTCGTGCCTTTGTAGGCGCGGTCTCCCTCTGAGCCAATGAATCGCGAATCACTACGACGATTGATAGTATGGCTGCTGGGCAAGCTGATCTTGCTCGGCGCTGGAATCATCATTTTCGCCGCGTTGCTCACCGGCGTTATGCGCTTGCTGTTGCCGAAGGTTCCGCACTACCGGACTGCTATTGAAACCGTGGTCAGCAAGGCAGTCGGCTATCCACTCAAAATCGGCTCGATCACCGTCGGATGGGGTGGTTTATCGCCATTCATTCAGCTCGATAACGTGCGTCTTTTGCGAACGCCCAACGGTCCGGCCGTGTTGAGTCTGAAGCAGATCAGCGCCAGTCTCGATCCACTGGCTTCCGTGCGTGAATTGCGACCCGTGGTCGGGCGCATCGTGGTCGAAGGATTGACGGTGAAATTTATTCGCCAAGCCGATGGCCGCGTTACCTTGAGTGGCCTGCCTTTGGTGGCCAAGGCCGGGGAAGGGAGTGGCAAGGGCGTGGCTCAGGCATTCTATTGGCTCGACGGTGCGCACTTCGTGCTCAGCGATTCCACCTTGATTTTCGTTAATGAGGCCACAGGCACACGCTATCGTCTGAGTCCTGTGACCCTTGGCGCACGGATAGGCGCCAAGGGCGCCCTGCGAGTGGCTGGGGCGGTTCAATTGCCTTTCAGCCAAACCAGTCGCTTCCAGTTCGCCGCCGACTTGCAAGATTTGGCGCCTGATGGTGGCCGGCATTGGAAAGGGCTTATCTATACACAATTGAATGCGGCGCCGTTGGGGCTGCCGCTGTTGCGCGTCTTCATCCATCAATGGCCCGGAGTGAAGGGCGTGTTGAGCGCCAAAACCTGGTCGTATTGGAGGGACGGTCGCCCGGAACGGACCGTGGGTCATTTCGATCTGCGCCATTTCGCCTTGACGGGATTCAAGGCCAGCAACGATTCGTCTTTGCAATCGAATGCCATCACTCACATGAATGGCAACTTCCGGTTCCTTGTCCGCCCCGACGGTTGGGAACTGGACGCTGCCGATGTGGTGGCTGGCAATAAACTGCAGAGCTGGCCGAGCACGGCTTTCAGTGTGGCCACCCAGGATCGTCCGGGACGGCGGATCTATGGTTGGGCGCAATATCTCATTCTCCAGAATCTGCTGCCTTTGCTCACGGCCCTGCCTGTAGTGCCCGAGGCTGCGCAGGCGAAGATCATCGCCGCCATGCCACGTGGCATCATATCCAATGCCCGCTTCGATCTGAGTTTGCCGAACAAGGGACTGCCTGAAGTAACGGCGGCGGCCGAGTTCACCGGGATCGGCATGCGAGCGGTGGGCCGGATTCCTGGCGTCGAAGGTTTGAGCGGCAGCGTTTCCATCACTCCCCGCGGCGGAGCGGCTGTCATCCACAGCCCAGCGTTCGTATTCGACGCCCCCGAGTATTTCCGGCGCCCACCCCCGCCCGCCGCTCTCAACGCCGATATCACCTGGGCGCAAAAAGCCGATGAAATCCAGTTTCAGGCGCCGACATTCAGCCTCAACAATGCCGATCTTGGCGTCACAGGCCGCTTCGGTCTGTTGCTGCCCTTCACAGGCGGCGCGCCGAATCTCGATCTTGTGGCCGATATCGATCATGGGCGTGTCGTGGCGGTGCCCCGATACATGCCCACTCGCCTGCTCGGCAGGCATCTGGTGCACTGGCTGAATACATCTCTGGTGGCTGGCAAGATCACTCACGCCAGCGTCCTATTGCAGGGTGATCCGCGGCGTTTTCCTTTCCGCAAAGGTGGAGGCGCGTTCAAGGCCGAGGCGGATATCAGCGGTGGAGCAATCGATTATCTCAAGCGCTGGCCTCCGTTGACGGATGTGACTGCGCACATGAGTTTCGATAACGCTACTTTGAAAGGCGCGGCCAGCAGCGGTCAGATTCTGGCGACGCAGATCCAGTCGGCGAGCGTGGTCATTCCGAACATCATGCATCCAGTGATCGATATCCATGGCAAAGCACTCGGCCCCCTGGCCGATGTGCCCCGGTTTCTGACCTTTACTCCCGTCGGCGTGGGGCATGAGAAGTTGTTCCAAAGCATGCAGGCCAAGGGCCAGGAAGAGGCCGTCATCCATCTGAAGTTGCCCCTGGATCACGGGCCCCTGGATCACATGAAGCTTTCAGGGCAAACCCGAATTATAAACGGCGGTTTTTCCATGCCGGTTCAGGATGTGGCACTTGACAGAATCAATGGGGTTTTCGACTTCACTCTGCACAGCCTGAGCGCACAGGATGTCAAAGCCTTTTTCCGTGACCAGCCCGTGAGCATCAATGCGGCGACTGATTCCCGGCATGTGGCCACCTTGACTCTTGGTGGTTATTTTCCTGTTCGTGACATGCTGCCCGCCAAAAACACGCCACTGATGAATCTGATGCAAGGCGGGAGCTACGTGACCGCCACCTTGAGCCTGCCTATGACGCAGGCGAGTATGGATCGCTATGGCATCGGACTTGATATTAGTTCGAATCTTCGCGGCTTGACCATCGACATGCCCGCCCCGTTTGGCAAACAGGCCGCCACGGCGCGGCCCTTGCAATTGAGTTTTTCTTTGAATAGACAGGGTCCCATTGCATTTCGCTATGGCAGTGGTTTGCGGGCGCTATTGCAAATCGCTGGCAGCGGAGCCTGTCATTATTTGGCGTCGGCGGATATTCGTTATGATGCCGGCGCTCCCCGATTGAATGGGCGGGGAATATCCGTCGAGGCCAATTTGCCGACACTCGATGTCGACTCATGGCTCAAGTTGAGCCATGATTTTTCCGCTGCCTCTTTCAAGACGTCTTCACCGAATTGCCCAGGCGGAATGGGAGGCGTTCTGAGACGTTTGCAAAGCGTGCGTCTCAAGACCTCGAAGCTCGTGGCGTTCGGCACGCCTTTGGGCGCGGTTTCCTTGCAGGCACAACGCCAGCGTATGGATTGGCAGGCACAAATAGATTCCACTCCACTACAGGGTCAAGTCAGCGTGCCGTTGGATCTGCAAGCGGGCAGGCCGATACGCTTCGATTTCAAACGGCTGCACATAGAGACCGCCTGGCTGTCGGGGACGGGGCCATCAGTGAAAAACCTGCCGGCTTCATTCGATCCAGCGTCAATTCCGCCGATCACGGGCCACATCGCGCAGTTCGATATCGCGGGTCGCCAGCTGGAAAACATTAACTTGGCCACGGCACCCATGCCTGACGGCTTGAAACTGCATACCCTGCAGATCGCACAGCCCCATCTGGATGTCAATGTGAGCGGCCAATGGCTGCAGACCGGAAGTGGCGCAAAGACGTCTTTGCAGGCGTTGATTAAAACGGATGACGCAGGTGCGGCTTTGTCTCTGTTTAAGGTGGATGAGGCAATGGCCGGAGGCAGTGGCCAAATCTCAGCCAAACTTTCATGGAGCGGCGCTCCCTATGCCTTTAACTGGAAAAGCCTTGGCGGCAACGCCGCCCTGTCGCTGAAAAACGGCCGCATCACCAAGGTGCGTATCGGCATACTCGGGCATTTGCTGGGTCTATTTAATCTAAACGCATTGCCCGCCCATTTAAGCCAGGGGTTCACAAGCGCATTCAAGACTGGGTTCCCCTATTCACAAATTTCCGGCAATGCCAATTTTGGACAAGGAAATATCTATCTCCAGAATGTCCAGGTGACCGGTTCGACCGCGCGCATTCAGGCCCATGGGAAGATCAATATGCTAAATCAGTCCCTGGATATCGACGTGAGCGCCATCCCGCAGATCAGCTCGACTGTGACCATTGCCGGCGCGATCGCAGGAGGGCCGGCTGTGGGCGCTGTGCTTTATTTGCTCGATAGGGTGCTTGGCGTCGGTAAGCAGATCAACAAGCTCGTCGCCGTGCGTTACCATGTGGGTGGATCATGGACTGATCCCAAGATCATGCCGGCAGGTGGATTGGCGGGCAAGGGTGTCACTCCGTCTCACCATAACACTCCGTTGTATTGATTGTGATTATTGTACCATTGGGGGAGGCAATGATTCGTTTGTTTAGCTGTGATTGTTATTGAGGGAGCTATGATGCAAGTGGCGGCGATACAGATGGCATCGGGCGCGAACCTGTCGGCCAATTTGTTGGAAGCCGAGCGGCTTATTGCTGAGGCGGCGGCCTCGGGAGCGGGGCTGGTGGTGCTTCCCGAGAATTTCGGTTTGATGTTGACGCCGGGCATAGGTGGCGTGGCTGCGGCAGAGCCGGAAGGCCAGGGAGTCATACAGGATTTCCTCGCCGAACAGGCACTGCGCCATCGGATCTGGCTGGTTGGTGGAACATTGCCATTGCGAACGTTGGAACCGTCTCGCGCCTATGCCGCCACGCTGGTTTATTCTCCCGCCGGCGAACGCGTGGCGCGTTATGACAAGATGCATTTGTTCGATGCGGAACTCGAAACTGGTCGCGAACGTTATCACGAGTCGACCGATATAAAAGCGGGATCGCGGGTGGTTTGTGTCGATACGGGCGCATGCTGTATCGGCCTCGCTATCGGATACGATCTGCGTTTTCCGGAGTTGTTCCGCGCCATGCTCGATCGAGGTGTGCAGGTTATTGTGATCCCGGCCATGTTCACCGTTCCCACCGGACGGGCCCATTGGGAGACCCTGTTGCGAGCAAGGGCGATAGAAAATTTGAGTTTTGTCGTTGCCGCCGCTCAGGGCGGCTACCATATCAATGGCCGTGAAACCTATGGGCACAGCATGATTATCGATCCATGGGGTACGATCATAAGCTGGCGGGAACGTGGAAACGGCGTGATCACGGCCAAGATCGATCTCGATCGCCAAAGCATGTTGCGTCGATCTTTTCCCAGCATTGATCACCGCCGCCTGAAATGTGCGGCACCGATGGAGGATGTATGAGTGAAAACGTTTTGGATCTCGCCCGGGAACATCTGCTGCGTCCCACAGGCCTGGGCGAGAGTGAACTCGAGCGCGTGCTCTCAGGGCTTCTTGGAGGCGCGATCGATTATGGCGATCTTTATTTCGAGCTGAGTCGGCACGAGTCCTGGGCGCTGGAAGACGGCATCGTGCGCGAAGGAAGCTGGCATGTCGATCAGGGTGTGGGGGTGCGCGCCATCAGTGGCGACAAGACGGGCTTTGCGTACAGCGACGAGATCGTCCTGCCCGCTTTGTTAGACGCCGCTCATGCGGCCAGGGCGATTGCACGCCACGGAGAAAACGGGCGCATTCGTGCCTGGCAGGCATGCCAGGGGCACAACTTGTATGCGCCCGCTGATCCCAGCGCCGATTTGAGCGCGGACGAGAAAGTGAGCTTGTTGCAGCGGGTGGATGCCGAAGCCCGGCGGCTCGATACTCGCGTGAGCCAGGTCATGGTCAGCTTGGCGGCCAGCCACGATCTGGTGCTGGTGGCTGGCAGCGACGGCACCTTGGTCGCCGATGCCAGACCCTTGGTGCGCCTCAATGTAAACGTCATTGTTGAACAGGACGGGCGCCGCGAAAGCGGCTCCTTCGGAGGGGGAGGACGGACTTCTTATGGGTTTTTTCTCGAGGACGATCGTGCGCTTACGTATGCGCGGGAAGCCGTGCGCCAGGCATTGGTCAATCTCGAGGCGATTCCGGCGCCCGCTGGCAGCATGAATGTCGTCCTTGGGCCCGGCTGGCCTGGCGTGCTATTGCATGAGGCGATCGGGCATGGCCTTGAAGGCGATTTCAATCGCAAGGGCACCTCGGCCTTCAGCGGCAAGATCGGGCAACAGGTGGCTGCCCGGGGTGTCACGGTGGTAGACAATGGCACCCTGCCGCAACGGCGTGGCTCCTTGAATGTGGATGATGAAGGCATCCCAACCCAATGCACGACGCTGATCGAGGACGGGGTGCTGGTCGGCTATATGCAGGATCGCATGAATGCGCGCTTGATGAATATGCCGGCCACTGGTAACGGCCGGAGAGAGTCTTATGCCCATCTGCCTATGCCGCGGATGACAAATACCTATATGCTGGCAGGTGACCAGGCGCCGGAAGAAATCATCGCCTCGGTGGACAAGGGGCTTTATGCCGTGAATTTCGGCGGCGGCCAAGTAGACATCACCTCTGGAAAATTCGTTTTTTCGGCTTCGGAAGCCTATCTTATAGAAAACGGCAAGGTGACGCGGCCGGTAAAGGGCGCCACTTTGATCGGCAACGGCCCGGATGTTCTGACCCGGGTTTCGGCGGTTGGCAACGATCTGAAGCTGGACGAAGGCGTCGGCACATGCGGCAAGGACGGGCAGAGCGTTCCTGTCGGAGTGGGGCAGCCCACCCTGCGGATAGACGGTTTGACGGTGGGCGGAACTCAGGCCTGACAAATATACGGGCTTCATGACGAGGTTTGGCAATCAACAACGAGCATTAGGGAGTAGCGGACATGAATAATGAAAATATTCTTGAAAAAGAAGTCGATTTGCCTAAAGGCGATGGAATGGAT
This sequence comes from Acidihalobacter sp., assembly GCA_027013225.1. Taxonomy (GTDB): domain Bacteria; phylum Pseudomonadota; class Gammaproteobacteria; order DSM-5130; family Acidihalobacteraceae; genus Acidihalobacter_A. Next base: position 25,535 of record JALUXU010000040.1, read on the forward strand.
GGAATCGTTCATTGGCATGTGTTTCGTCGCCTCGATGAGGCTGAGCGGTTCATTCCATGCATCAAGCTTGGAGAGGGGCAGCAATTGGTGGGTGGCCGAAGCCATGACAGCGTAGGCGAATTCTGGTGGCTGGGCGTTCGGGTCGATGATCTCGATCGCTGGGGCAGCAGACAGTCGATCAACAAGCATGCTGTTTCGGATTGACGCGAGGGATAACTATGCATGATGTGGAGTCTTCAAGGACAGAGCGGCTCTCGCTGGAGACAATCGTAGAAAATGTTTTGGATCAGGCCAGGAAGGCCGGCGCTGACGCCGCAGAGGCGGTAGTCAGCCGTGATCTGGGTTTGAGTTCGAGCGTGCGGCTCGGTGAAGTCGAAACGCTGGAATATCATCGCGACAAAGGCTTGGGGCTGACGCTTTATTTCGGCAAACGCAAGGGGAATGCCAGCACCGGAGATTTGAGCGAAGGAGGAATAGTCCAGGCGATTGCCGCCGCCGCGGCCATTGCCAAGCATACAGCCGAAGATCCGTATGCCGGTCTGCCCGATGCAGAAAAGCTGGCAAAAAATTACCCCGACCTGGATCTCGATCATCCCTGGGATATAAAAGCCGAGCAGGCGGTCGAGCTGGCTCGCCGATGCGAAGCCGCCGCTCGCGATTACGATCCGCGCATCCGCAATTCCGAAGGCGCCACGGTCACCACCTTTCGCGGTACTCTGGCCTATGGCAATACACATGATTTTGTCGGCAGTTATACCGCCACTCGCCACAGCGTCAGTTGTTCGGTAGTCGGCGAGCAGGATGGCGGCATGCAACGCGATTACTGGTATGCCACATCCCGAGTGGCTGAGGATTTGCAGGATGTCGAAAGTGTCGGCCGGCAAGCAGCGGAACGCACTGTCCGTCGTCTGGGCGGACGACGCCTCTCGACTCGGGAGGTGCCGGTAATCTTCGAAGCGGGGGTGGCTCGCGGATTGATCGGACATTTCGTGGCGGCCATCCGTGGTCCGGCCTTGTATCGCAAGGCGAGCTTTCTGCTCGACCATCTGGGCGAGGCTGTTTTTCCCGTCTTCATGCAGTTGCGCGAGGCGCCGCATATTCCCCGCGCCCTAGGCAGCGCTCCTTTTGATGGCGAAGGCGTGGCCACTCAGCCCCGCGATATCATTACCGACGGCGTCCTCCAGGGGTATGTGCTCGATAGTTATTCAGCCAGGCGGTTAGGTATGGAAACCACCGGCAATGCCGGCGGAGTGCATAACCTGATCGTCTCTGGCGAAGACACGGACTTCAACGATTTACTTGCGCGAATGGATACCGGACTTCTGGTTACTGAATTGATAGGTCATGGGATTAACATGGTGACGGGTGATTATTCGCGGGGTGCCGCAGGTTTTTGGGTCGAAGGTGGCCGTATCCAATATCCAGTAGAGGAAATAACCATTGCCGGAAATCTTAAACAGATGTTCCGGAACATTCTGGCGGTGGGCAATGATGTGGATTTGCGCGGCAATATCCGTACTGGATCGATCCTGCTCGAACGCATGACGGTCGCCGGCGAATGAACTTCTCGGCGCATGCAATCCAATTCCGTCAGGCTATCTCCGGCATGCCTGTTTATAGCGATACGGGAGGCCGCCTCAGCCGGAGCGTTTGGATGCATCGAAGGCCGAGGCGATGCGGCGTGCCACAGATTCTATGTCATCCTCGGAAAAAACGCCGCTGATCACGGCCAGCATGTCGGCCCCCGCGGCCGCCACTTGCGCGGCGTTGCCCGCATTAATCCCGCCTATGGCGCACACGGGGATGGAAAGCGTGGCGCGGGCCTGACAGATAAGTGCCAGATCGGCATGCACGGCCTCCGGTTTGGTGGGTGAAGGGAAAACGCTGCCAAAAGCCACATAATCCGCACCTTGCTGTTCCGCCTCGGTCGCTGCGTCGAGGCGGTCATAACAGGAGATTCCGATGATCGCCTGAGAGCCGAGGATGCGGCGGGCGCGTGGTAAGGAAGGATCTTCCTCTCCCAGATGAACACCGTCGGCGCGGCTGGCGAGCGCAAGTTCGATATCATCGTTGACGATGAACCCGACATGGTGGCGTCGGCAACAGTCGGCCAGGGCAGTTGCTTCGCTGAGACGACGGCTATGATCCCGCTGCTTGTCGCGGTATTGCACCCAGCGTGCCCCCCCGCGGATCGCGCTTTCCACCGCAGGTATCAAGCGCTCGCCACCAATAAGCCTGGCATCGGTAATGACATAAAGCCCCTTGAGAGCGATGCGGGTCATGGAGATGTCTCCTGATGGCGGGCCCAGAATAGGCGGTCAGGCAGGTTTTGTCCCTGACCTGTTTTGTAGGCCGCGCGCAGACTGTTCCATGTGTAGCGCTGTGCGCTGCGCGCCGCAGCAGCCGGTGATTCGCCTTGGGCAATGAAAGCCGCCGCAGCTGCAGCCAGGGTGCAGCCGCTGCCATGATATTCACCAGGCAGTCGTGGCCAGCGCATGCTGTTGCATCCGCCGTGGGGGCTGTATAACCTGTTGACAACCTCATCGCCTTTGGCATGACCGCCAGTGATGAGCACATATTCGCTTCCCAGTGCTCTCAGCACGGCGCCGGCAGCATCGCAGCCGTCGGCATCGCCAGCCAGTCGAAGCGCTTCGGGAAGGTTTGGTGTGAGTAAAGTGACCTGAGGGAGCAAAAGCCGACGTACGGCCTCGGGCAGATCGATGTCGCTGAGCATTCCGCCACCGCCGCCGCTAAGTACCGGATCCAGTACCACCGGTATATGGGGATAATCACGCAATACTCCCTGAACAGCCTCCACTGCCTCGGCGGAACCGAGCATCCCGATTTTCACGGCTGCCACCGGTAGGTCTTCGAGGACGGCGCGTGCCTGGGATGCGATCATTTCCGCTGAAATGGGTTCATAGCCATATACCTGACGGGTATCCTGTACCGTTACCGCAGTAACCACCGGCGCGGGATGGCAGCCGAGACTGAGCGCGACGGCTGTATCAGCGGCGAGACCGGCCCCACCGCTTGGGTCATTGCCGGAAAAGAACAAAAGCGTTGGAAGGGATTGCATGCGGGTTACTCATTCATGATCATTTGTGGACAATAGCGCTTTTCGTGGATAAATGTTCGAGGAATTTATGGATAAAGACTACAAGCAATATATGTGTGTCATCTGTGGCTTCATTTATGATGAAGAAAAAGGCCTGCCGGAAGAAGGCATACCGCCTGGAACCCGCTGGGAAGATGTGCCCCTCGCCTGGACTTGTCCAGACTGTGGCGCGAGCAAGGAAGATTTCGAAATGGTGGAAATTTGAACATGGATCAGGCAAGCATCGATTTCTTGGTGGCGCAGTCCCTGGAGCAAGCGCCTCGCGTGGGGGATGATGAGATGGATCGATCCCTGCGCGAGCTGGATGCACAAATGAGCGCAATCGCCGACGCGCTGCGGGTTGAATATGTCGGGCCTGGCATTGGCATGCGCGAAATGGGCGCCGAGCATGTGTTTCGCTTGGTGGTGCGTCATCATGTGTGGAACGTAACAGAGTCCGGATGGGGTTTGAAAGTATGCGACGGGCTTCCGAACGCTGCATTGCGCCCCATGTGGCCGATTTATGGTATTTCTCGCTTGCGGAAACGGCAGTTGGTACAGGTGCTGCCCGAATTCTTCCAAGGGTATGCCGAGGCGGTGAGGCGGGCAAACAAGGCTCGAAGCGAAGCGGGGGAGCGGCTAATGGCGCTCGCTGCGGCTTTCCAGAGTTCTTGAGGGTCCATCGCTACGCTTTTTCCGACTTCCAATGATTTTTAATCCCGGGATTCGTCCAACGCTTTTGCGGATCCATTTCGTTGCTTGCAAACGCTATTTGTTAACAAGCATCTTTTGAGCTCTGCCGGCGAGGGGAGGGAGCTTTCGGGTTGAGGCTGTGTAGATGGATGATCGGCCAGTTTCTCTCTCTGGCCATTTGCCGCAGGATTTCGTCCGGATCGACGGCGACAGGCCTGTCTACCCGCTCGAGCAATGGAATGTCATTGTGTGAGTCGCTGTAGAACCATTGCGTTCCCGCGGCTTCGGGATGTTCGGCCAACCACGCCTGCAGACGCTTCACCTTGCCCTCCTGAAAGGCAGGCACTCCTTCGATTTCAGGAAAAAACTGGTCGCCGACCTTTTTGGGTTCGGTAGCAATGAGATGCGGTACTTCAAAAAGATCGGCGATCGGTTGAGTTACGAAGCTGTTGGTGGCGGTGATGATCACGAGCACGTCGCCGGCGCTGCGGTGTTTTTCCACCAACGCCCGCGCGGCTTCGCTGATCAAAGGACGGATGCGCTCGTCGATGAAGCGGCGTCTCCAAGACAATAGGACAGGCAAGGGGTTTTGCGCCAGTGGTGCAAATGAAAATCTCGAGAACGCATGAATATCCAGCTTTCCGGCGAGATAATCGGCGTGGAATCGGGCGTTTGTCTTTGTATACTCTTTTTCGTCCACGGCGCCGGTATCAGCAAGAAATCGTCCCCATTCATAATCGCTGTCGCCACTTAGCAAGGTGTTGTCAAGATCGAAAAGCGCTAGTCCCATCGGTCTTCCAGTGAATTGTTTATAGAACATAAGATTGTACCCGAAGCGCCGAGAACAATTTGCCATGCAAGCTCGGCTTGTGGAAAAATGACTTCAGGCTTGCTCGAAAACCCTCTGCGTAGCCAAGCGATTGCGTCGCGTGTTCGTTCGCTCCTCGCCACTCTTTTCGATATCACTCGTTACGCATAAAGACAGGCCGTGCGCGCCGTCTTTTTGTGAGCGATCGGACTGCTGAGGCATTTTCGGGCGAACGGGTTTTTTTGGTAGCGATTTGGGGTGTTCAAGTGATTGATTCGAATGGATTCAGGCCAAATGTAGGGATCATTCTCAGCAACGCCCGTGGACGCGTGTTTTGGGGCAAGCGCGTCGGTCAGCAAAGCTGGCAATTTCCCCAAGGCGGAATTCGCGGCCATGAAACTCCCGAAGAGGCGCTTTACCGTGAACTTTGGGAGGAAACCGGCCTGGAAGCGCGCCATGTGGAATTGGTGGGGCGCACTCGAGGCTGGTTACGGTACCGGTTGCCGAAACGTCTGATTCGTCGCCATTCCAAGCCACGATGCATTGGACAGAAACAGGTCTGGTTTCTTTTGCGCCTCAATACAGAAGAAAGCTGTTTCAACCTGAGGGCGACCTCCCATCCAGAGTTCGATGGATGGCGTTGGGTCGATTATTGGCTGCCGGCCAGCGAGGTGGTGTTCTTCAAGCGTCGCGTTTATGAGCGTGCCTTGGGCGAGCTCGAACCATTGCTGTTCGAACGTCCTGCGGAACGAAATCGCGGTACAGAACGTGTGTCCTGAGAAAACCGTTTCCAGTGGCTTGAACGAAACAGGTTCATCACCTCTGCTCAAGACCCTGCAGCATATCGTCGAGGAGGTCGGAAAGGCTGAATCCATGGGCGAGGCGCTCCGTGTCCTGGTAAGCAGTGTTTGTGCGGCGCTGAAAGTGGATGTGTGTTCGGTTTATCTCGTTCAGCCGGGCAGCGAACAGTTGCTTTTGATGGCCACGGAAGGTCTGAATCCCTCGGCCGTGGGCAAGGTGAAGCTGGGATTCGATGAAGGCTTGGTCGGCCTGGTCGCGCAACGTGCCGAGGCGGTCAATCTCGAGGCGGCCCCTTCGCATCCTCGTTTCAAGTTTTTTCCAGAAACCGGCGAACGAGGCTATCACGCCTTTTTAGGCGTTCCCATCATTTATCAACGCCGCGTGCTTGGTGTGCTGGTGGTGCAGCAACGTGCCCGGCGCAGCTTCGATGATAGCGACGTCGCTTTTCTGTCTACTTTGGCTGCGCAACTGGCGGCCGCGATTCGCCAGGCTGAGTTGTCGGGCGAGATTCAACGCTTGCTGCGTGGCGAGTCATCGACCGATATTCTGGTGGAGGCACTTCCGGGCGCGCCCGGCGTGGCGCTGGGTGTGGCGCGGGTGGTCAGCGCCCAGGCGGAGATCGAGAGCGTGCCGGATCGACCGGCCGAGGATGTGGCTGCCGAGGTAGCGGCCTTGGAGCAGGCCGTAGAGGCGGTGAGGAGCGATCTGAAACGACTTGGCGAGCGCATGGCCACGGTGTTGCCGGAAACCGAAAGGGCGCTTTTCGATGCCTATGCCCTGTTGCTGGACAGCGAATATTTCATTGGCGGCATCAAGCAGCGGATCAGGGAGAAAAACCTTTGGGCGCCAGCGGCCCTGCGAGACGAAGTCAAGCAAAACATGCGATTGTTCGAGGAGATGGAGGACGACTATCTGCGCGAGCGCGCCGCGGACATTCGCGACCTTGGACAGCGCATTCTGGCGCATTTGCTTCTGCTGCAGCGCCAAGAGATGGATTATGCCCGGAACACGGTGTTGATTGGCCGTGATGTGTCCGCTTCCCAGCTCGCCGAGGTGCCACCGGAATGCCTTGCGGCCGTCGTTTCTGGCCGGGGTTCCGGTTCTTCTCATGTTGCTATTCTGGCGCGTGCTTTGGGTGTCCCCGCAGTTATGGGCGCAACCAATCTGGCTGTGGGCGGACTCAATGGCAGGGAAATCGCCATCGATGGCTACAACGGCCGCGTCGTCATCCAGCCGAGCCGCGCGGTTCGGCGCGAGTTTCTGCGGTTGGCGCGGGAAGAGCGCGCGTTGGCCAGGGATTTGAGCGGTCTTGCAGGACTGGCTTCTCAGACGCCGGACGGCTATTCAATGCCAATCTATGTGAACAGCGGCTTGTTGGCCGATGTCGAGCCAGCCTTGCGTTCGGGAGCGGAAGGAGTGGGTTTGTATCGCACCGAGATACCCTACATGATGCGCGATCGCTTCCCATCCGAAGAGGAGCAGATCCCCATCTACCGGCAGATATTGACCGCTTTGCATCCGCGTCCGGTGACATTGCGCACCCTGGATATCGGGGGAGACAAGCCGCTGCCTTATTTTCCGGTTACGGAAGACAACCCTTTTCTTGGCTGGCGCGGCATCCGCGTGATGCTGGATCATCCCGAATTGTTTCTGACGCAGTTGCGCGCCATGTTGCGAGCGAGCGAGGGCGTTGAAAACCTGCGTATTTTGTTCCCGATGATCAGCACGGTAGCGGAAATCGAAGAGGCCAACCGCCTGCTCGATCGCGCAATTTTTGAATTGGAAGAAGAAAAATATAGTATTGCAAAGCCCGCGCGAGGCGTGATGATTGAGGTGCCTTCGGCGGTCTATGTGGTCGAGTCGTTGGCCAAACGCGTCGATTACCTGAGCGTTGGCAGCAACGATCTGGTGCAATATCTTCTCGCCGTGGATCGTAACAATAGCCGCGTCGCTTCGCTTTATCAGCCATTCCATCCAGCGGTGATACGCGCCTTGATGCAGATACGCGAAGGCGCGGCAAAAGCCGGAAAACCGGTGTACGTTTGCGGAGAAATGGCCGGCGATCCGGCGGCGGTCATTCTTTTGCTCGCGATGGGATATGAGTCACTCAGTGTCAGCGTGGCCAGCCTTACGCGAGTTAAATGGGTGGTGCGGACGTTCGCGCGCAAACAGGCGAAAAGCGTGCTTGAGGCGGCATTACAGATGGAAGATCCCCTGCAGATCCGCGAGATGCTCGTGCAAACCCTGATAGAGGCGGGCCTGGGCGGATTGGTCAGGCCGGGGAAACGTTGACGGCACCAAGGTTTCGCCGGGTGTAAAAAACCGCCTAGTTTTCCATTGGCGAACGAATTAAGGTCACTCATTCCAGGGTAATCTGATCATGGCGTTGTTTTTGATCTGTGATTTCGGCGCAGAAGGTCCCTATGTCGGCCAAGTATTGTGGCGTCTGCATCAAGAGGCGCCCAGGATGCCTGTTTTCAGCTTGCTGACGAATGCGCCGACTTTCGATGCCTTTCATTCCGCTTATCTGGTCGCGGCCTATTCCAGGCCCAGCCGCGAAGGAGACGTGTTCCTGTGTGTGGTCGATCCGGGCGTGGGCAGCGAACGCGCCGGACTGGCCTTGCTGGCCGACGGGCGCTGGTATGTGGGTCCCGACAATGGATTGCTGGCCATTGCTGCCAAATGGTCACGGCAGGCGAAGTGGTGGCGTCTGCCGCCGCCTCCGGCGGATAGTTCCCTTTCTTTTCATGGGCGGGACTGGTTCGCGCCTCATGCGGCACGCCTCGCGCAGCAGCCCACTGCCCGGGGGTGGTTGGAAAGCGCATCACCCGCCGTCGGGGATGACTGGCCTCTCGATTTGGCCGAGATCGTATACCTCGATCACTATGGCAACGCGCTGACCGGCCTGCGGGCGGCCGGACTGCCTAGCCACACTCGTTTGCGCGTGGCCGGGGAAAATGTGATGCCGGCTCAAGTGTTTTCTACAGTTTCACCCGGCACAGCCTTCTGGTACGAAAACGCCAACGGGTTGGCCGAGATCGCCGTCAATAAGGGCAACGCGGGGCAATCTCTCGGGCTGGAGGTGGGCTCGCCAGTCGAAGTGCTTGCGGATTGACAGCCTTTGAAAACCATTCGTGAACCGCTGGGTGGGCTGGGGCGGTCAGGAATGACTTGACAGCAATTGGCGCAAGAACTGGCCGGTGTAGGAGGTTGTAACCTCTGCAATCTGCTCAGGGGTGCCGGAGGCGATGATCCGTCCACCGCCTTCACCGCCTTCTGGGCCGAGATCGATTACCCAGTCCGCCGTCTTGATGACATCGAGATTATGTTCGATGACGACCACGGTGTTGCCGCGATCACGCAGGCGATGGAGAACATCGAGTAGCTGAGCCACGTCGTGAAAGTGCAAGCCGGTGGTGGGTTCGTCGAGGATATACAAGGTGCGGCCGGTATCCCGTTTCGACAGTTCCTTGGCCAGTTTTACGCGCTGCGCCTCGCCGCCGGATAAGGTGATGGCGCTTTGCCCGAGGGTGATGTAGGAAAGCCCGACATCCATGAGCGTTTGCAGCTTGCGCTGGATCAGGGGCACGTTGGCGAAGAATTCAAGAGCTTCCTCCACAGTCATTTCCAGCACTTCATGGATGTTTTTTCCCTTATACCTGATTCCCAGGGTTTCCCGATTGTAGCGTTGTCCCTTGCAGACATCGCAAGGCACGAAGATATCGGGAAGAAACACCATTTCCACGCGGGTATACCCCTCTCCCTGACAGGCTTCGCAGCGTCCCCCACGGACGTTGAAACTGAATCGGCCCGGCGCATAACCGCGGGAACGGGCTTCCTGCGTGCCTGCGAACAGTTCACGGATGGGGGTGAATACGCCGGTATAAGTGGCGGGATTGGAACGTGGTGTCCGGCCGATGGGGCTTTGATCTATGGCGATCACCTTGTCCAGCTGATCCAGCCCCTCGATGCGCTCATAAGGGGCGGGTTCTTCCTGAGCGCGGTGAAAATGCCTGGCCAATGCGCGATACAGCGTGTCATTGACAAGGGTCGATTTTCCCGATCCCGAAACACCCGTGATGCAGGTGAACGCCCCCAACGGCAACTCCAGATCCACTTGCTTGAGATTGTTGCCGCGCGCGCCAATCAGTCGAAGGCAGGGGCCGTCGGTGGTGGAGTGACGTTTGGCGGGAAGGGAGATGCGGCGCCTGCCGGATAGGTACTGGCCGGTGAGAGAATCGGCGTGAGCGGCGATTTCCTCTGGCGTTCCCTGGGCGACGATGCGGCCGCCATGCACGCCCGCTCCGGGGCCGACATCGATGACATGATCGGCGGTGCGAATGGCGTCTTCGTCATGCTCCACCACGATCACGCTATTGCCAAGATTGCGCAAGCGGATCAAGGTATCGAGCAAGCGCTGATTGTCGCGTTGATGCAGGCCAATGGAAGGTTCGTCGAGCACATACATCACTCCTACCAGTCCTGCGCCGATCTGGCTCGCCAGGCGTATTCGCTGAGCCTCTCCGCCGGAAAGGCTTTCCGCGCTCCGCGCCAGGGTGAGGTAATCGAGACCGACGTTGACCAAAAAGCTCAAGCGCGAATAAATCTCTTTGACGATTTTTTCGGCGATTTCTCCCCTGCGCCCCGGGAGATCGAGATGCTCAAAGAAAGCCAGCGCTTTTTCTATCGGCAGATCCACGATTTCGGGCAGGGATTTATCCTGAACGAACACATGGCGCGCCGCCCGATTGAGACGGGTGCCATGACATTCGGGACAGGGGCGCACAGAGAGGTAGCGCGCCAGCTCTTCGCGCACCGCGGCGGATTCGGTTTCGCGGTAGCGCCGGTCCATGTTCGGCAAAATTCCCTCGAAAGGCTGCGGGCGGGCGCGTCCCGGCAACTTCAGTTTTTCCTTCGAGCTGCCATGGAGAAGAATGTGGCGGATGTTTTCAGGCAAGTCGTTCCACGGTGTTTCCAGATCGAAGCCGTAATGTTCGGCCAGCGCCTGGATCAGCTTGTAATAGTGGATGTTGCGCCGATCCCAGCCGCGAATCGCGCCGCCGGCGAGGCTGACCTCCGGGTGCGCCACGACTCGCTCCGGATCGAAAAAGCTTTGTACCCCGAGGCCATCGCAGGCAGGACAGGCGCCTACGGGGCTATTGAAAGAGAACAGGCGAGGCTCGAGTTCGGAAATGGAATAGCCGCAGATCGGGCAGGCGAATTTGGATGACAGCACGATTTCTTGCCGTTCCGTCTCGTCCATGAAAGCGACGATGGCGATTCCATCGCCCAGGCCGATAGCGGTTTCGAACGATTCGGCCAACCGCAAGGCGATGTCGGGCCTCACCTTCAAGCGGTCGACGACCACTTCGATGGTATGCTTGCGCCGCGCATCCAGCGTGGGCAGGGCGTCAAGCTCATGTATTACCCCATTGATGCGGACGCGAATGAAGCCCTGGCTGCGTAATCCCTCGATCACCTGCTGGTGTTCCCCCTTGCGGTTGCGCAGCACAGGAGCCAGCAACATCACGCGCGATCCTTCCGGAAGGGCCAGTACCTTGTCGACCATCTGCGAGATCGTTTGCGCTTGCAGGGGCAAGCCGTGCTCGGGACAATGCGGCTCGCCGACGCGCGCATACAACAGGCGCAGGTAATCGTAGATTTCCGTGATCGTGCCGACGGTGGAGCGTGGATTGTGAGAAGTGGTTTTCTGCTCGATGGAAATAGCGGGCGACAAGCCTTCGATGTAGTCTACGTCCGGCTTTTCCATTACCGAAAGGAACTGGCGGGCATAGGCGGACAGAGACTCGACATAGCGCCGCTGCCCCTCGGCAAACAGCGTGTCGAAGGCCAAAGAGGATTTGCCCGATCCCGACAGGCCGGTGATCACCACCAGCCGCTCTCTCGGCAAGTCGAGGTCGATGTTTTTCAGATTGTGCGTGCGTGCGCCGCGAATGTGGATAAACTCCATAGGTGTCACTTGCTTGTTTGCGATCCAGCCGGGCATATTACGTTGTTGCAGATGGATTGTGATAGCCCGGTATTGATGGTCGTTATCAGGGTTCGTAAGCTATCCCACATAGGCGGCTGTAACATGGCTTCCCTCGAGGCGTGTTTGAAGAGTATTTGAGGAAAAAGGCTCAGCGATTCTCATGGCGAAGACGAGCCGCGACAAATCCGAAAGAAATATTGAAATTGGATGGAATTTTTTCGCTATCTTGTGGTCGAAGTGATTTCCTTGCTGCCCGGGATAAGCTGGCGGCAAGAGAAAATCGTGGCCATGCGTCTTCGCACTAAAGTTTCGCAAGCAGAGTCGTAATACGAAAAGCCATGATGGTTCGCACCATCCCAATCAGAACTTAAACTGGAGATTGTCATCTATGCGTCGCAAGGCATCCGGATTCGACGACACCATGTCGCCCCAGGAGAAGCGTACCGCCTATTCGCTGGCGGGCATTTACATGGTCCGCATGCTGGGCCTTTTCATGATCCTGCCGGTATTTACGCTGTATGGTTCGGAGTTGACCGGCCATACGCCTTTTTTGATTGGTCTGGCGATCGGCATTTATGGCCTGACCCAGGCGATTCTGCAGATTCCCTTCGGTATGCTTTCTGATCGCATCGGCCGCAAGCCGGTCATCTATCTTGGATTGGTCATTTTCGTCATCGGAAGCGCCGTTGCCGGCTTCTCCCATTCCATCTACGGGGTCATCCTCGGCAGAGCCTTGCAGGGGGCGGGCGCCATCTCATCGACGATCATGGCGTTGGCCGCCGATCTCGTGCGCGACGAACATCGCACCAAGATTATGGGGACGATCGGCCTGAGCATCGGCTTCGCCTTCAGCCTGGGGATTATTGGCGGGCCGGTTTTGAATCAATGGATTGGAGTGGCGGGCATTTTCTGGCTGACCGCCGTATTGGGGCTTTTCGCTATCGTTATCGCGGCTGTTCTGGTGCCTACGCCGGCGCGCCACGTATTGCATCGGGATACGGAAGTGGTGATGGACAGTTTCGCCGAAGTGCTGCGTAATGGCGAACTTTTGCGCCTCGACTTCGGTATTTTCACCATGCAGTTCATCTTGACGGCGAATTTCGTCATTCTTCCCATTGTCCTGACGAAGATGACCGGCCTTGCTTCCAATGAGCAATGGGCGGTCTATCTGCCGGTGATGCTGATCGCATTCATCATCATGCTGCCTTTTGTCATCATCGCCGAAAAGCGCCGCAAGATGAAGCCGATCTTCACCGCTTCCATCGGCATTCTGGTGTTGTGCGAACTGATGTACCTTTTCAGCGACCATTCTTTGGCGGAAATCATCGCGGTCATGCTGTTCTTTTTCGTTGCTTTCAATACCTTGGAAGCCACCTTGCCGTCTCTGGTCGCCAAGTTTTCTCCGCCCACCCGTAAGGGGACGGCCATGGGAGTTTATTCGACTTCGCAGTTTTTCGGCATTTTCCTAGGCGGGGCGGCGGGCGGCGCCGCTTATGCGCATTGGGGTGTCGACGGGGTTTTTCTGATGAGCGCGGGATTGGCGGCGATCTGGCTGTTGTTTGCCAGCAGCATGCGTAATCCGCGTTATCTCTCCACCTATGTTCTCCATCTTGGCGAGCTTCCAACGGATCAGGCGAATGGCCTGGAATCAGAATTGACGCGGATATCAGGCGTGGCCGAAGCGCAAGTGGTGCCTGAAGAAGGCGTGGCCTATCTCCGCGTCGATCGGGCGGCGCTGGATGAGCAAGCGTTGAAGAAGTTTTCCCCTGCACCGGCTTCGGCGTAAAATGCCTGGCTCAAATCAGCTTGTATATGGAGGCAGGGCTCATGGCCAGCAAGGGCGTTAATAAAGTCATTCTCATCGGTAATCTGGGCGCCGATCCGGAAACACGTTACATGCCGAGCGGCGGCGCGGTGACCAATATCCGCTTGGCGACCAGCGAAAGCTGGAAGGACAAGAACACGGGCGACACGCAGGAAAGAACCGAGTGGCACCGCGTCGTGTTCTTCAACCGGCTGGCGGAAATTGCCGCGGAATATCTTCGCAAGGGTTCACAAGTCTATATAGAGGGAAGTATTCGCACCCGCAAATGGCAAGGTCAGGACGGGCAGGATCGCTATACCACCGAGATCGTCGCCAACGAAATGCAAATGCTGGGTGGACGCCCCGGTTCGGGCAATTATGCCGAACCCCCGGCGCAACGCCAGGCGCATCCCTCTCAAGGGTCGCCCCGTACGCCCACTCCGCCCGCTTCTGAAAACATTGCTGATTTCGATGACGATATACCGTTCTAGGAAACACCTAAACCATAAAAGGTAAAATATGTCTCAAAGAGCCCTGTTTCTACAGGGCTCTTTTGTATTTAGTCGAAATGTAATTGTTGCGGATGGGGTTTTCCGAGATACTTGAAGTTTGGCCAAAGACATAGCACACCATGGCGTTAAAGAAATCCGAGCTCTACTCCTCTCTCTGGCAATCCTGCGACGAGCTGCGCGGCGGGATGGATGCCTCGCAGTATAAGGACTATGTCCTGACCCTGCTGTTCCTCAAATACATCTCCGACAAGTACGCCGGGGATCCCAAGGCCCTCATCGTGGTGCCCGAGGGCGGTTCCTTCGACGACATGGCGCGCCTCAAGGGCGACAAGGAGATCGGCGACAGGATCAACAAGATCATCGGCCGCCTGGCCGAGGAGAACGACCTCAAGGGCGTCATCGACGTCGCCGACTTCAACGACGAAGACAAGCTCGGCAAGGGCAAGGAGATGGTGGACCGGCTTTCGAAGCTCATCGCCATCTTCGAGACCATCGACCTGCGCGCCAACCGCGCCGACGGCGACGACCTGCTGGGCGACGCCTACGAATACCTGATGCGTCACTTCGCCACCGAGTCGGGCAAGAGCAAGGGGCAGTTCTACACCCCGGCCGAGGTCTCGCGGATTCTGGCCAAGGTCATCGGTGTCGGCAAGGACACCCGCCAGGACCAGTCGGTGTACGACCCCACATGCGGCTCGGGTTCGCTGCTGCTCAAGGTGGCCCACGAGGCCCCGCGCGGCCTCTCCATCTTCGGCCAGGAGATGGACAACGCCACCGCTGCCCTCGCGCGCATGAACATGATCCTGCACGATGCCCCCACCGCCGAGATCTGGCAGGGCAACACCCTGGCCAACCCGCACTGGAAGGAGAAGGATGGCCGCCTCAAGACCTTCGACTACGCCGTGGCCAATCCGCCCTTCTCCTACAAGGCCTGGAGCAACGGCCTCGACCCCGAGCATGACGAATACGGTCGCTTCGAATACGGCATCCCGCCGGCCAAGAACGGCGACTACGCCTTCCTGCTGCACATCCTCAAGTCGCTCAAGAGCACCGGCAAGGGCGCGGTCATCCTGCCCCACGGCGTGCTGTTCCGCGGCGGGGCCGAGGCCAACATCCGCCGCAACCTGGTCCGGCGCGGCTTCATCCGGGGCATCATCGGCCTGCCGGCCAACCTGTTCTACGGCACCGGCATCCCCGCCTGCATCCTGGTCCTCGACAAGGAACACGCCGCCGAGAACGCCGACCCCGAACAGGGCGGCATCTTCATGATCGACGCCAGCAAGGGCTTCATGAAGGACGGCAACAAGAACCGCCTGCGCGAGCGCGACATCCACAAGATCGTCGATGTCTTCACCGGCCGCAAGGAACTGCCGCGCTATGCCCGCTTCGTGCCCCTGCGCGAGATCGAGGCCAACGACTACAACCTCAACATCCCGCGCTATATCGATGCCAGCGACCCCGAGGACCTGCACGACCTCAACGCCCACCTCAACGGCGGCATCCCCAACCGCGACATCGACGCCCTGCAGGACTACTGGCAGATCTTCCCGACCCTGCGCGACAGCCTGTTCGAGTCCCTGCGCCCCGGCTACAGTCAAGCCAGCATAGAGCCGGCGCAGGTCAAACCCACCATCCTCGAACACCCCGAATTCGCCGCCTTCCGCGAGCGCATCCTCGAGCGCTTCCACGCCTGGCGCGACCCGCACCGGCCCGGCCTCATGGGCCTGAATGGCGACACCGAGCCCAAGGCGCTCGTCCACGAACTGTCCGAGGCCTTGCTGGAGCAGTTTGAAGGTGCTCCGCTTATCGACCCCTATGCCGTCTACCAGCACCTGATGGACTACTGGGCCGAGACCATGCAGGACGATGTCTATGCCATCGTCCAGGACGGCTGGCAGGCCGCCGCCAGGCCCCGCGAGCTGGTGGCCGAGAAAGGCCAGAAGCACACGGAGATCCCGGACCTCACCATCGGCCGCAAGAAATACAAGACCGACCTCATTCCGCCAGATCTCATCGTCGCCCGCTACTTCGCCGAGGAGCAAAAGCACATCGACCAGCTCCAGGCCGAGGCCGACGCCGCTGCGCAGGCGCTGGAGAGCTTTATCGAGGAGCATTCGGGCGAGGACGGCCTGCTGGAAGAGGCCAAGACCGACAAGGGCAAGATCACCAAGGCCAGGGTGAAGCAATTGACAATGGACAATGGACAATGGACAGCGGAGGAGAGGGTGGCATTGAAACATTGTCTGGCGCTGTTCAACGCCGAGGCCGCCGCCAACAAGCAGCTCAAGGACGCCATCAAGGCCCGCGACGAGGCGGTATTGAAGCACTACGCCAAACTCACCGAGGCCGAGATCAAGGAACTGGTGGTGGACGACAAATGGCTCGCCGCTCTCGAACAGGCCGTGCAGGGCGAGATCGAGCGCGTCACCCAACAGCTCGCCACCCGCATCCGGGAGCTGGAGGAACGCTACGCCGAGCCGCTGCCCGAGATCATGCAGGAGGTGGAGACCCTGCAGGCCAGGGTGGACGAACACCTGCGCAGGATGGGGCTCGCTATCAATGAATAGTTGATAATGGATAATTGACAATGGATGATGGACAGGGACGTGTGAAGGGGAGTGTGGTTCGGGACAAGTCGTTTGCCTTTGCGGTGCGCGTGGTGCGTTTGTGTCAGCATGTGCAGCAGGAAAGACGCGAATATGTGCTGAGCAAGCAGTTGTTGCGCAGTGGCACTGCGATCGGCGCCTTGATTCGGGAAGCGGATCAGGCAGAAAGCCGGGCCGACTTTGTTCACAAGATGTCGATTGCACTCAAGGAAGCGAATGAATCGGAGTACTGGATTCAGTTGCTCAAAGAAACCGGCTATATCGATGCGAAGGGTGCGGAATCCATTGGTTCGGATTTGACGGAGATATTGAAGTTGCTGGTGGCGATTGTGAAGAAAAACAAAGAGATAATGGGTGATGGGTAATTGACAATGGATAATGGACAATGCCACGAAGCCCCTGCCGATTATCAATTATCCATTGACCATTCTCCATTGGACGAGGTTCCGGCGGGATACAAGCGGACCGAGGTGGGGGTGATTCCGGAGGATTGGGATGTTTCTCAGGTAGACTCTCTAATTTCCGAAATTTCAATGGGGCCATTTGGTTCAGATATAAAAGTTTCGAATTTTGTATCGTCTGGGGTTCCTGTGTTGAATGGATTCAATGTGAGTTCCGAAAGGCTTATAGACTCTTTTACTAACTACGTTACCCAAGAAAAAGCAAAAAGACTAAAAAAAGCTGTTGCATCTAGAGGGGATATTGTTGTTACACATCGTGGCACTATTGGTCAAATATCTTACATACCTTCTGATTCAAAATATGAGAAGTACGTAATATCTCAAAGTCAGTTTAGAGTGAGGTTTAGAAAGGACGTTCTTCCAAGTTGGGTTACATCTTATTTTTTATCGGACAAGGGGGCGCTGGCTTTGCTTGAAGGCAAGGGCCACACTGGCGTCCCTGCGATTGCTCAGCCAACGACTACCTTTCGAAAACTTAAAATTCCAGTACCTCCAATCGAAGAACAACGCGCCATCGCCACCGCCCTGTCGGACGTCGATGCACTCATCGCTGCGCTGGACAAGCTCATCGCCAAAAAGCGCGCCATCAAAACTGCCGCCATGCAGCAGCTCCTCACCGGCAAAACCCGCCTGCCGGGCTTCAGCGGCGAATGGGAAACGAAGCGGTTGGGAGAACTAGCCGAGGTGGTAAGCGGTGGAACGCCCAAGTCGGGTGTTGCTGAATATTGGGATGGAGGGATTTTCTGGTGTACGCCAACAGATGTTACAAAAACTCAGGGAAAGTATATTGATGGCAGTGAAAGAACGATTTCTAAAGAGGGATTGCTGGCTAGCTCGGCACATCTTTTACCGCCGGGATCAATTTTATTATGTACCCGGGCAACAATTGGAGAAATGAAAATCTCAACTGTGCCAATAGCAACCAACCAGGGATTTAAGTCGTTGGTATGCAAGGAGGATGTGAGTAGTGAATTTTTATATTATAAGCTCTTGATGGAAAAAGGCCGATTGATTGAAAAAGCCTCGGGTTCGACGTTCCTGGAAATATCCAAGAGGGATGTGGTTGAACTCACTCTGCGGCTGCCGGAAATCGAAGAGCAAACCGCCATCGCCCAGGTCCTCTCCGACATGGACGCCGAGATCGCCGCCCTGGAAACCCGCCGCGACAAGACCCGCGCCATCAAGCAGGGCATGATGCAGCAGCTTCTCACCGGCAAGATAAGGCTGGTTTGATCAATGGATAATGGAGAATTGATAATGGATATTGGCGCAGCGTTATTGAGCGGCGGGAGCCATAAAACCGCGCTCTTTGTCGATTTTCCATTATCCATTGTCCATTATCCATCGCCCATTATACGGAGTTTGCCATGGGCGATATTCTGATCTACGAAACCGAAGACCAGCAGGTGGAAGTCCGGCTGGAGCGGGAGACCGTCTGGCTGACTCAGAAGCAGATGAGCGAGCTGTTGGAAACCTCGACGGACAACATCAGCCTCCATCTGAAAAATATCTATGCCGACAATGAGTTATCGGAGGCGGCAACTACCGAGGATTTCTCGGTAGTTCGGCAGGAAGGGGGGCGACGGGTCCGGCGAACACTCAGGCATTACAATCTGGATGCCATCATTTCCGTTGCCTACCGGGTCAATTCACGGCGCGGCACGCAGTTCCGCATCTGGGCCACCCAGCGCCTGCGTGACTACTTGGTGAAGGGCTACGCCATCGACCGCCAGCGGCTGGAGCAGAACGCCCGGGAGCTGGAGCAGGCGCTGAAACTGGTGAAGAAGGCCGCTCGTTCCCCGGTGCTGGATACCGACGCGGGGCGCGGGCTGGTGGAGATCATCAGCCGCTATACCCAGACCTTTTTGTGGCTGCAGCGTTATGACGAGGGCCTGCTGAAGGAACCTGCGGGCCACAAGGGCGGGAAGCTGCCGTCACCCGAGGAGGCCATGGCCGACCTGGCCCGACTCAAGCAGGACTTGATGGCGCGCGGCGAGGCCACGGAGCTGTTCGCCCGTCCACGCGATGATGGGCTGGCAGGGATCTTCGGTAATCTGGAGCAAAGCGTCTTCGGTGAACCGGCCTATCCAACCATCGAGAGCAAGGCGGCGCACCTGCTCTATTTCGTGGTCAAGGATCACCCCTTTGCCGACGGCAACAAGCGCAGCGCGGCCTTTCTGTTCGTGGATTTTCTGCACCGTAACGGCAGGCTGTTCGATGCGGAGGGGCAGCCGATCATCAACGACACCGGATTGGCGGCACTGACCCTGCTGGTGGCGGAATCGGACCCGAAACAGAAAGCGATACTGATTCGGCTGATCATGAACCTGCTGGCGGATCAAGAGAAGCCAGATGAGTAGCGTCGGCCAAAAAGAACGCCGGACCCAGGCCCGGGTCGTCGGGCTCTTCCACAAGGAACTGGGCTACGACTACCTCGGCAACTGGATCGACCGCGAGAACAACCGCAACATCGAGGAGGGCCTGCTGCGCGATTGGCTGAAGCGGCGTGGCTATGCCGACAGCCTGATCACCCGTGCCCTGCACCAGCTCGACAAGGCAGCGGCGTTGGGCGAGGGCAAGCACCTCTACGATGCCAACAAGGCGGTCTACAGGCTGCTGCGGTACGGCGTGAAGGTCAAGGAGGGGGCTGGTGAGCCGTTCCAGACCGTGTGGCTCATCGACTGGGCGAAGCCGGAGGCCAACGACTTTGCTATTGCTGAGGAGGTCTCCGTCACCGGCGAGAATACCAAGCGCCCCGACATCGTGCTCTATGTGAACGGCATCGCCCTTGGCGTGCTGGAGCTGAAGCGCGCCACGGTGGCCGTGAGCGAGGGCATCCGCCAAAACCTCGACAACCAGAAGAAGGCCTTCATTCGGGGATTTTTCACGACCCAGCAACTGGTGATGGCGGGCAACGACACCGAGGGCCTGCGCTACGGCACCATCGAGACGCCGGAGAAGTATTACCTGGCCTGGAAGGAGACAGGTAATGATGAACGGACAATGGATAATGGACAATCATCGCTGTCCCCCCTGGATACTGCGCTACGGCAGCTCTGCAACAAGCAGCGGTTTCTAGAGATCATCCACGACTTCGTGGTCTTCGATGCCGGCATCAAGAAGCTGCCCCGCCACAATCAGTATTTCGGCGTCAAGGCGGCGCAGGCGCGGATTCGTGCCCGAGAGGGCGGCATCATCTGGCACACCCAGGGTTCGGGCAAGTCGCTGACCATGGTGTGGCTGACCAAGTGGATCCGCGAGCACGTGGAGAATGCCCGGGTGCTGGTGGTCACCGACCGCACCGAGTTGGACGAGCAGATTGAGCGCGTCTATCTGGGGGTCAATGAGGCCATCTATCGCACCCGAAGCGGCGCGGACCTCATTGCCCAGCTCAACACCACCGATCAGTGGCTGATGTGCTCGCTGGTGCACAAGTTCGGGCGCAGCGAGGATGCCGCCACGGACGAGTTCATCGACGAGCTGGAAAAGAGCCTGCCCAAGGGCTTCTCCGCCAAGGGCAATCTGTTCGTGTTCGTGGACGAGTGCCATCGCAGCCAGTCGGACAAGCTGCACAAGGCGATGAAGAAGATCCTGCCGGAGGCGATGTTCATCGGTTTTACCGGCACGCCACTGCTCAAGGCCGACAAGCAGAAGAGCATCGAGGTGTTCGGGCCCTATATTCACACCTACAAGTTCGACGAGGCGGTGCGCGACGGGGTGGTGCTGGACCTGCGCTACGAGGCGCGGGACATCGACCAGGTGCTGATCGCCCCGGACAAGGTGGACCAGTGGTTCGAGGCCAAGACGCGGGGGCTGTCGGATCTGGCGCGTGTCCAGCTCAAGCGGAAATGGGGCACCCTGCAGAAGGTGCTCAGCTCCCAGTCGCGGCTGGAGAAGATCGTCGCCGACATCCTGTTCGACATGGAGACCCGCGACCGTCTCATGAGCGGGCGGGGCAACGCCATGCTGGTCTCCAGCAGCATCTACCAGGCCTGCAAGCTTTACGAGCTGTTCAGCAGGACGCCGCTGGCCGGCAAATGCGCCATCGTCACCAGCTACAAGCCGTCGCCGGCCGACATCAAGGGCGAGGAGACCGGCGAGGGCATGACCGAGCGCCTGCGCCAATACGCCATCTATCGCAGGATGCTGGCCGACTGGTTCGAGCAGGACGAAGAAAAGGCTATGTATCGCGTCGATGAGTTCGAGCAGCAGGTCAAGGAGAAGTTCATCAAGGAACCGGGGCAGATGAAGCTGCTTATCGTGGTGGACAAGCTGCTTACCGGCTTCGACGCCCCGCCCGCTACCTATCTCTACATCGACAAGCAGATGCGCGACCACGGTCTGTTCCAGGCCATTTGCCGGGTTAACCGCCTGCACACCGAGGATAAGGAATACGGCTACATCATCGACTATAAGGATCTGTTCAAGTCGCTGGAGGGCGCTATCCAGGACTACACCGGTGAGGCGCTGGGTGGGTACGACAAGGCCGACGTGGCAGGTCTGCTGGAAGACCGGCTGGCCAAGGGCAGGGAACGCCTCGAAGAAGCGCTGGAACAGGTGCGCGCCCTGTGCGAGCCGGTCGAGCCTCCGAAGGATACCAGGGCCTATCTGCACTACTTCTGCGCCGCCGACACCGCCGACAAGGAGGCGCTCAAGGACAACGAGCCGAAGCGCATCGCGCTGTACAAGGCAGTCGCGGCCCTGCTGCGCGCCTTCGCCAACCTGGCCAACGAGCTGCCCGAGGCGGGCTACAGTGAGGCGGATATCGAGCGGCTTCGGTATGAAGTAAAGCACTACGAGCAGGTTCGGGAAGAGGTGAAGCTGGCCAGCGCCGACTACCTGAACATGAAGCTGTACGAACCGGCCATGCGCCACCTGCTCGATACCTATATCGAGGCCAAGGAAAGCCGCGTGCTGTCGGCTTTCGACGAACAGGGCCTGGTGGATCTGATCGTGCAACAGGGGCCGGAGGCATTCGAGCGCTTGCCCGAGAGCATCCGCTCGGACCGTGACGCCATGGCCGAGACCATCGAGAACAACCTGCGCAAGCTCATCATCGACGAGCAGCCCGTAAACCCGAAGTACTACGAGCGCATGTCCGAGCTGCTGGATGCGCTGATTGAGGAACGCCGGCAACAAGCACTGGAGTACGAGGAATACCTGCAGCGGCTGGTCGAGCTGTCGGAGAAGGTCAAGAACCCGGCCGGAGCATCCCACTATCCGCCCAGCATCAACAGCCCCGCGCGGCGCGCCCTGTATGACAACCTCAAGGACAGGCCCGAACTCGAGGCCATCGCCAGTGAAAGCGAGATGGTGGCCGACACCCAGGATCTGGCCGAACATCTTGCCCGGACCATCGACGAGGTGGTGCGCAAGACCAAGAAGGCCGACTGGCGTGGCAATCGCTTCAAGGAGCGGGAGGTGCGAAACGCTATTGCCGAAGTCATCGGTTCACATGATGAACTGGTGGATCTCTTGTTCGAAATCATGAAAAACCAGGATGAATACTGAACGCCACTACATCGAAGTCAGTGGCATCCAGGTGGAGGTGGTGCGCAAGGCGATCAAGAACCTGCATCTGGGCGTCTATCCACCCGAGGGCAGGGTGCGGATCGCCGCGCCGCTGCGGTTGGACGACGAAGCCGTGCGTTTGGCGGTAGTCGGACGCCTGGGATGGATACGCCGGCAACAACAGCGGTTCCGGCAGCAGGCGCGTCAAAGCCGGCGTGAGATGGTCACCGGCGAGACCCACTACGTCTGGGGCCGAAAATACCGGTTGGACGTGGTCGAGCAATGGGGCCGCCAGAAGGTGGAGCGAGCCGCTGGCCGGCGATTGCGTCTGACGGTCAATCCGGGCGCCGACAGAGCCCGTCGCGAGCGGGTGCTGAACGAATGGTACCGTTCTGAACTCAAGGCCCGTATTCCTGCGCTGATCGAGAAATGGGAACCCAGGCTGGAGGTGCAGGCCGCCTTTTGGGGCGTCAAGCGCATGCGCACCCGCTGGGGCACCTGCAATCCCGATAGCTGGCGCATCTGGATCAACCTGGAGCTGGCGAAGAAACCGCCCGAGTGCCTGGAGTACATCGTGGCGCACGAGCTTGCGCACCTGCTCGAACGCCACCATAACCAAAGCTTCCGCCAGCTCATGGACAGGCATCTTCCGCAGTGGCGAGCACGGCGGGAGCGGCTGCAGAGCGCACCGCTGGGGCATGAGGGCTTTTTGGAATTAAAGCCGTGAGCGGATACGCCAGTAGCATTGAAATGATGAGAGAACGCTTTTTGTTACGTTGCGTTTCGCGTAATGAATGCGGCCAATTGATCCGCCGGCAAAGGTTTGCTGAAGTAATAACCCTGAATCTCGTCACCGCCTTGCTCACGCAGGAAGGCGAGTTGCCCGTCTGTCTCCACCCCTTCGGCGATTGATTTCAAACCGAGACTCTTGGCCATGGAGATGATCGCGGTGACGATGGCCCGGCTACCTGCGTCGGTATGAATATCGCGCACAAAGGACTGGTCGATCTTGAGCTTGTAAATCTTGAATTTCTTGAGATAACTTAGCCATGAATAGCCGGTGCCGAAATCATCGATCGACATGCAAACGCCTCGTTCATGCAAGTCATTCATCACCTCGATTGCATACAGGGGGGTGGGCAGGCCGGTGGCGCTAATAATAGGCGTCGAATAGCGGTCGATAATCCTCCCATTATTCAACCGAATCTCTTTGGATGGAGTGGGGGCAATGAGGCAGGGCCGTGTCATCTAAATTCGTAAGCCGTTGAAAAGTGGAGCGGGCGTCTGCTCCGCCACGGTTAGATGACGTGGTCCTGGGGCCGTGGGGAGAAGTGGATTTTATTTCGCCGGAACCTTGCTAAAATGTGCCGTCTCGTTCGTTAGAAACAATCAGCCTCCCCATGCCTGCTTTTTGTTTTTGGATGTTGACGATTTCGCATTCATATGGAATGCGGGTCAGCGCCGGCATCGATACTTGTCCTGACTAAGATGTCAAGATTGAAAACCCCCGTTGCCGAAACCAGCAAACAAAGGCGTCTTTTCGGCGCGCGTCTCACCTTGATGGTGGGCGTGGTTTTTGTGCTGCTGGCAGGGGCTGTATACCGGCTGGTGAAACTTCAGGTCGTCGATCACCGTAATTACGCTCTCGCTGCACATGGCAATCGTGTGCGGATCGAACCGCTGCCGCCGCCGCGAGGTTTGATCTACGACAACAATGGCTATCTACTGGCTGAAAACAAGCCCAGTTATGCCTTGGTGCTGGTGCCGGATGAGGTTGCAAACGTGCATGAAACGGTCAATGCCTTGCGCCGCTGGCTGTCAATTCCATCCGCTGATATCAACCGCTTCTATCAATTATTGCGCATCACCCCGTCTTATCGGCCGGTGCCGTTGATGACGAATCTGCGGCCGCGTCAGATCGCCCGTTTCGCGGTAGAGGAGTACCGTTTTCCTGGGGTGCGTGTCCAGACGCAACTCGTTCGTTACTATCCTTACAAGAATCTGACCGCGGATTTCGTCGGCTATGTCGGACGCATCAACGCGGCCGAGCTGTCCAAGGTCAATGCGAACAATTATGCGGGAACCAATTACTATGGAAAAACCTGGCTGGAAGCCGATTTTCAATCGAAACTTCACGGCGATGTGGGTTACAAGGTCTATCGGGTCAACGCGGCCGGCCGCCCTCTGAAAACCCTGAAACAGCATTTGCCCGTCCCCGGTCGGGATCTCGTTCTGACGATAAACATAGGCATGCAACGGGTGGCCCAGCAAGCCATGAAGGGAAAGCAGGGGGCGGTGGTGGCGCTGAACCCGCGTACCGGAGCGATCCTTGCGTTGGTGTCCAGCCCCAGCTTCAATCCGAATGATTTCGTCAATGGCATCAGCGAAAAACAATATCATCAGTTGTTGAACAACCCCAACAAGCCATTATGGAATCGCGCGCTGGAAGCCGCCTATGCGCCGGGCTCCACCATCAAACCCTATATCGCCCTGGGTGCGCTGCAGGATGGCATCGTCACCGCAACGCAGAAAATTTTCGCCGGCCCGTACTGGGAAATTCCGCACGATCCGACCCACCACAAGTATTGGGACTGGACGCCTGCGGGCGCCGGTTGGACTGATGTGGAAAAGGCGATCGAGCAATCGGTGGATACCTATTTCTATCCGGTCGCCTACAAAATGGGAATAACGCGCCTTGATCAGA
Organism: Acidihalobacter sp.; assembly: GCA_027013225.1. Taxonomy (GTDB): domain Bacteria; phylum Pseudomonadota; class Gammaproteobacteria; order DSM-5130; family Acidihalobacteraceae; genus Acidihalobacter_A. The sequence goes on from JALUXU010000040.1 coordinate 50,524, forward strand.
CCTTGTCGATGTTCGGCTTCGGCCGAGATCCCATGCCCGGCCTGCCAGGTGTTTCCCGTGGCCTGTTGCCTTCGCCTGCCTGGAAGCGGAAGGCGTTGGGTCAGCCGTGGTACCCGGGCGATACGGTAGTCATGGGTATCGGCCAGGGCTATCTCGAAGTCACGCCCCTGCAACTGGCAAAGGCCGTATCGATCATCGCCATGCATGGAAACGGTTATGTTCCCCGTCTGGTGCGCGGCTGGTACGACCCTTTGACCGGAAAGATGCGCCGGAATACGCCTCAGCCTTTGCCGGCGATCCACCTTCGCAATCCGCAATACTGGAATGATGTCATCGCCGGCATGCATGATGTCACCGCCTCGCCGCATGGAACCGCCTATTGGTCATTTGTGGGCTTCAAGCATCCGGTCGCCGGCAAAACCGGCACGGCACAATTATTCACTACGCCGCACACCAATCCCTATGCACGGCAGGCGAAGGTGCCTTACTATCTTCGTGACAATGACTTGTTCGAATCGTTTACGCCGATCAAGCATCCTCAGTTGGTGGTCGTGGTGGTGGTCGAGCATACCGGCGTGATGATTGGCGCCGCCTCGCGGGTGGCGCGCAAGGTGATGGCCTACTGGTATGCTCATCGTTCCCAGATCGATCGGCCGTTCTCTAAACTGGTTCTGCATACCCAGCTTCCGGAAAAACCGGCAAAAACAGTGCCCGCCCGAAGTAAAAAACCAGCCCATCCGCCCGGCAAGCGAATCGAAGTCATCATTCAGCCCGGCGATACCCTATGGAAAGTCGCTCATCGCTACAAGGTCACCATCAAGGATTTGATGGTGTGGAATCATCTTTTCAGCGTTCAACAGCCTATTTTGGTCGGTCAGAAGCTGGTGGTGTGGCGCAAAACCACTGCAAAATCGCATTGAGGATGTGTATCCATGTTGACTGAAAGTCTTGCTGGCAATACAGCGGCCCGTTTTGGATCGATCAAGTTCGACGCGCCTCTGCTGGTCGCTGTCCTGCTGGTTTTTCTGGTGGGTGAAGCTGTGTTGTATAGTGCTTCCGGACCGGGTTACAGCGTTGTGATCCATCAGGCGGTCAAGTTTTTCATCGCCTTGGGCGTCATGCTGTTCGTGGCGCAGATCCCGCCTCACGATCTGCGCCGGCTCAGCCCTGCGTTCTACGTGGTGGGGGTGGGCCTATTGGCGCTGGTGCTGGTGCATGGGCACGCCGAGCTGGGAGCGCGGCGCTGGCTGGATTTCGGCCCGCTCCGGGTGCAGCCGTCGGAATTCATGAAGTTGGCCGTCCCCATGATGCTGGCATGGCTGATAAGCCGCAAACCCTTGCCCATTGGCCTGGGTGACATCGGCCTGTCTTTGCTCGTTCTCGCGCTGCCTTTTTTGTTGATCTACAAGGAACCGGATCTGGGTACGGCTTTGATCATGGCCATGGCGGCGATCATCATTATCGTGCTTGCAGGCGCACGTTGGCGTTATATGTTGATTGGAGCCGTGATTGGCCTTGCTCTCTTGCCCGTGGCCTGGCATTTCATGCACGCGTATCAGCGCGAACGCATCCTTGTTTTCCTGGATCCGGCCAATGCGCCGCTTGGCGCCGGTTATCACATCGTGCAGTCGATGATTACCATCGGCTCGGGCGGGGTCTATGGCATGGGGTGGCCGCATGCCCCGCAGGCTCAACTCGGCTTTCTTCCGGAAAGCCGCACCGATTTCATCTTTGCGGTTTTCGGCGAGGAGTTCGGCTTGTTCGGAGGGCTCGCGCTGTTGGCAATCTATCTCTTCATCATCTTGCGCGGCTTATACATTGCCTGGCGCGCAAGCGACAATTATTCACGCCTTCTTGCCGCGAGCCTCTCGCTGATTTTCGCAATCGAGGTGTTCGTCAACATCGACATGACCTTGGGATTGCTGCCTGTGGTCGGCGTGCCCTTGCCCTTTATGAGTTACGGTGGAACTTCGCTGGTCAGTATGGCAATGGTACTTGGAATCTTGCAGAGTATCGCGGCGCACAAGCCTCTTGTTCCCTCATGAGTTCAGAAAACGGTGGATTTTTGGGGTGTGGCAGAGGGCGCGGGGATTTCATCGCCGGCACTTAGTGAGGTTCGACAGAGGGCTCGAGCAGTTAAGCAGTTACTTGCACGATATTGCGCGTTCATATACAAATTAAGCATGTCTAGTAAGATGGTCAGTATTCGCGAAGCCGGCGAGTTCCTGGGCGTCGTGCCTCAAACGCTG
>JALUXU010000041.1 GCA_027013225.1 Acidihalobacter sp.
GGTTTCGATAGATGATTTTGGAACAGGGTATTCGTCGTTGGCTTATTTAAGGCAACTGCCAGCGACAGAGTTGAAAATTGATAAGCAGTTTGTGACGGGGATGTTAAGCGACCCGAGAGATGGGAAACTGGTGAAAGCTGTAATTTCTCTGGCACATGAGTTTGACATGCATGTTGTCGCTGAAGGAGTGGAGGCGCAGCCTGAAGCAGATTTTTTAGAACAATTGGGTTGTGAAATGATTCAAGGCTATCTGTTCAGTAGGCCGGTGAAAGCGAATGAAGTGGCCGAGCTGGCATGCTTTAGTGCTTAGAGAGGGTAATGTTTATGTCGCAAAAAGAACTGATCGATAGCCATGCGAGTGGTGGTAAAAACCTTGCTGATGTAATAGTAAACAGTTCCCCCAACGCGATAATCACAATTGACGCTCGGTGTGTTATTCAATCTTTTAACCCAACAGCAGAAAAAATGTTCGGTTATTCTGCGAGCGAGATAGTAGGAAAAAATATTAGTCTATTAATGCCAGAGCCTTATCGTAGCGCGCATGATAAGTTTGTCAGACGCTACCAAAATACAGGATGTGCCAGAATTATCAACAAAGCCGGGCGAGAGCTAATAGGGCTCCAAAAAAGTGGTATATCATTTCCCATAGAACTCATGGTAACTGAAATGCAGGTTGGTAGTGAGAAACATTACTTGGGCTTCATTCACGATATTACGCAACGCAGGGAACGAGAGCAGGAGATAGACTTTATTCGCAGCCATGACCGTACCGGGTTGATCAACAGACCTTGTTTCATGATGTGCCTCGAAGAAATTATCGCAGATCAGAGAGCTTTTATTCTTTTCTATCTGGGCGTGGATCGTTTTCAATCGATTAATGAAGTGTTGGGGCATGTTACCGGCGATCAGGTGCTTGTAAAAATAGGAAAACGTTTGAAAGCAATGGTTCCGAAAGGCTCTGTTGTAGGACACATAGGCGGTAGCGGCTTTGCAGTTGCTTGGGTGAATGCTGGTGGAGATGTTGATGTGCTGGATACAGTCAACCTGATTCATGATGCATTAGCCAGGCCGCTTCAATTGAAAGATTTCAGCGTGGAAACAGAGGCATCCATTGGCATTGTTTGCTATCCAGAACATGGCAACAACCCCGAGGCTTTGCTACGCTGTAGCCAGATGGCAATGCAATCAGCTCGTCGAATGCAGGAGATGCATGCGATTTACGATCATGCTATGGAACAACACCAGTTGGAAAGCTTGTCTTTGGCGAGTGAACTAAGGCATGCAATTGAAGCCGGTGAACTGGTCGTTTATTACCAACCCAAAGTGGATATTCGTAGTGCAACCACCATAGGGGCTGAAGCCTTGGTTCGCTGGCAGCACCCCGAGAAAGGGATGATTCAGCCGGATATATTTATTCCTTTGGCCGAAGAGAGCGGGATTATTCATCCATTTACGGCATGGCTGGTGGATACTGTTGCTGCGCAGGTGGGTGAGTGGAGGCAAAAAGGAATCAGTCTCGTAGTTGCAATTAACCTAGCTCCCCGCAATCTGTTAGAGGCGGATTTACCTGAGCGGTTAAAGGAAGCAATAGTAAAATGGAATGTTCCACCTGAACAATTTATGATGGAAATTACCGAGCGAGGGGTGATTACGGAACCTAAACGGGTACTGGATACTTTGCAGCGAATGCATGATATTGGTTTGCCGATCTCTATTGATGATTTTGGGACGGGTTACTCATCGTTGTCATACCTGAAAGATATGCCGGTAAATGAGCTTAAGATTGATCAAAGTTTTATTGGCGCAATGGAGAATGATGCGAACAGTTTGACGATTGTTCAGACTGTTATTCAGATGAGCCATTTCTTGGGATATAAGGTTGTTGCGGAGGGCGTAGAAACACAAGAAGAGTGGCGTCGTCTGGAGGTGATGGGGTGTGATAAGGCGCAGGGTTATTATATGGGGCGT
>JALUXU010000042.1 GCA_027013225.1 Acidihalobacter sp.
ACAAAAGCTCATCCACTGACACCCGTTTTCACAAAATCATCGCCATGTAGTGCCACTCGGCGATTTTCTTTGCACCAACTGACTGAATTGCAAGCTACTTTCAGAGGGGGTGACAAAGATGGGTTAACAGCCCGAGATCACCCCTCCTTTTTTTCGAACCGCTGTTTGGCAGGAATTTGCGCAGAATACGGATCAGCCTGGAACGATTTTAGCCCACAAATCATGCGCGTCGGCATCAATCACCTCGACATTCAAAAAATCACCCGGCCGTGCATTGCATGCCCCATCAACGAAAACCAGCCCGTCGATTTCCGGTGCATCGGAAATACTGCGCGCCGTCGCGCCCGCTTCACCAACCTCATCGACCAGCACCTGCAATCGCCGCCCGATCTTGCCTTGTAGACGCGCCGCACTGATCTCGGCTTGGCGCGCCATGAAGCGTTCTAGGCGTTCTTGCTTGACCGCTTCGGGCACTGCGCCAGGCAGCGCGTTGGCCGCCGCTCCTTCGACCGGCGAGTAAGCAAAGGCGCCGACCCGGTCAAGCATCGCTTCCTCGATAAACTCCAGAAGCAATTCGAAATCCTCTTCAGTTTCTCCAGGAAAACCGACAATGAACGTACTGCGCAGCGTGAGGTCAGGACATTGCGCGCGCCAGCGTTGAATTCGCTCCAGCACTTTCTCGGCGGCGGCCGGGCGGCGCATGGCCTTGAGGATACGGGGGCTGCCGTGCTGTAAGGGCATGTCGAGATAGGACAAAATTTTGCCTTCGGCCATCAAGGGGATTAATGCATCGACATGGGGATAGGGATAGACATAATGCAATCGCACCCATGCGCCTAGTTCACCCAGCGCCTCGGCCAGGGTTTGTATGTTGGATTTGAGCGGCCGCCCCCGCCAGAAGCCGGTGCGGTAACCCTCATCGACCCCATAAGCCGAAGTATCCTGAGCGATGATCAAAAGCTCCCGCACTCCGGCTTTTACAAGATTTTCAGCCTCATCCATGACCTCGCCGATCGGCCGACTGACCAGATCTCCGCGCATGCCGGGGATGATGCAAAAAGTGCAGCGGTGATTGCACCCTTCCGAGATTTTCAGGTAAGCATAATGTCTGGGTGTGAGCTTGACGCCTTGGGAAGGCACTAGGCTGGCGTAGGGATCATGCGGCGGTGGCAGGTGTTCATGAATGGCGCACATGACTTCTTCATAGGCATGTGGCCCGGTGACGGCCAAGACCGATGGATGGGTTTTGCGTATGCGCCCATCGTCCGCGCCCAGGCATCCGGTGACGATAACGCGGCCGTTTTGAGAAAGTGCCTCGCCGATTGCATCCAGAGACTCCTCCACCGCGGCATCAATGAACCCGCAAGTATTGACCACCACCAGATCGGCATCTTGGTAACTCGACACGACCCGATACCCCTCGGCGCGGATCTGGGTGAGTATGCGTTCGGAATCGACCAGTGCTTTGGGACATCCCAAAGAAACCCATCCAATGCTTGCTACTGTCGTCATACGCTTTCGTCAGTACCTGTTCACACCATTGAATCATGCGCCATGGAACGCATGCCATGCATTGAGAAGATCTATCAAAACCATCCTTACCAAGCGGTAAGGGACACTCTTGGGCACAGAGATTAATCTAATGTCGAATATTTCATCACATTAGGAGATTTGCTATGGGACTACGCTTTGAATCGAATCCGTCCATCGAATCGCGCCCCAGCCTGCTTCTGCGCATGTTGCATTGGTCGGTCGCCTTGCTGGTGATTTTCCAGGGCCTTCTGGGTTTCGCCAATCTTCATGTCGCCTGGTTCTATGAACAAAGAGCCACCACCATTGCTCTGCATGAAGAGGTTGGCGTGCTGATACTGTTGCTGACGGTGACCATGCTCGCTCTGCGCTGGGTAGAAGGGCGACGCTCTGGTCATGGCTTGGATCCCATGCAAACGCGGCTCGCTGCCTTGATGCACGCCGCATTGTATTTCCTGATTCTGAGCGAAAGCCTATTCGGCATCTGGATCGTCGGCCTGCTCGGCCACCCCCTGACTTTTTTCCTGTGGCATGTTTCCTTGCCCGTATTGCCCAATCCTCGAGCCGTTTTCGAAGGCGGGCTGATGCAAGTCCACGCCGCGATTGCCGCTGCCTTGGCGTCCGCCGCTGTTTTACATGCCTTGGCCGCCTTGCACCATCACTACATATTGGGTGACGATGTGCTGCGACGGATGCTGCCTTGGAACAAACTGACCCGCCGGGTCATGGCCTCACGCTAAGCTGAATCACCCCTACGTCCGCCGCTGTAAGCCGATAACATGCTGATTACAATAATGTTGTCGTCAGCATACTTTCACCCTCGATGCTTATAGACGACTCTCGGCGCATCATTCCGATCGATTTCTGGAATGCAGGCGTTCTTCTTCCTCGGCGGCCTTGTCAAGTTCCTCTTCCATGGCTTCTGCGTCCATGGATTCATCATTCGCCTCCTGAGCCTCCCTGGCTTTGCTGCGTCGGTAAACTACTCTGGAAGCGATGACCCCCGCCTCGAACAGCACGATCAGCGGAATCGCAAGAGAAACCTGTGAAAGCACGTCCGGTGGTGTAATCAGCATGGCCACCACGAATGCACCAACGATCACATAAGGGCGCGCTTTTACCAGCTTGTCAGGCGTGACCACGCCCATCGCCGTCAGCAACACCACCGCCACCGGCACCTCGAAAGCGGCACCGAAGGCCAGAAACATATTGGTTACGAAACCCAGATAGGCCCCGATGTCGGTCATGATCTTGACGCCCGCAGGAGAAGCATGGGCGAAAAACCGGAACATCATCGGAAACACAATGAAATAAGCAAATGCCATGCCCGTATAGAACAGAACGATGCTCGATATCAGCAGAGGCAGCGCCATGCGCTTTTCATGACGGTAGAGCCCAGGGGCGATGAATGCCCACACCTGATACAGCAGATAAGGCACCGTAATGACGATGGAAAGCAAGAAGACCAGCTTGATCGGAACGATAAACGGGGAAGCCACGTCGATAGCGATCATGCTGTCACCGTGGGGCAACTGTGACATCAAGGGGCCCGCCAACCACTCATAGAACCGATTGGCGAAAGGTGAAAGGGCGATAAACACGACCAGCACCGCAGCTATTGATCGCAGCAAACGCGAACGCAACTCAATCAGGTGCTCCATCAAACCAGACAGGCCGGAAGATTCATCTTCTTCAGGCGCCTGTTGGTGCTGGTTTTGGGTTTTATCGTTCATAGGTCCGGGTTACTGGAAAATCCAAAGGGATGACAAGAACCAATGGAAAAGTCATTGTTGGGGAATCTCAGGAAGCAGCGCGGGGTTTGTCGTGGCGCGCCTCTTGAGATTCTTTTGCGGAGGTGGCCGATGCGGCTGAGTCTTTTTCTTGCTCATCGGGATGAAGGGTTTCCGGGAAAGAATTTGACGAAGGGAAATCGCCCGTCTCACCCTTGTTTCGATCTACAAGCGCTTGTTCGGCTTGTTCACCCGTCGCCTTGACTTCCTGATCGATATCTTCGATCTCTTTGTTGACCTGGGTACGGGTGTCCTTGAGCATATCGCGCAACTCACGGATCTCTTCTTCCTGCTTGCTGAGCATGCTGCGAAATTCTTCGGCATTGAGTTCGCGTTCGATCTCGGATCGAACGGTATTGGCGTAACGCCTGAGCTTGGCTATCCAGTAACCGGCCTTTCGCGCCAGTTCAGGCAAGCGTTCCGGCCCAAACACGATCAAGGCAACGATAAAGATGAGCAGCAGCTCGGTGAAACCGGAGTCAAACATCTACCGCCTCCGCGGCTCGCGCGAGCGACTCATGTCTTGTGATTGGCGTCGTCTTTTTCGTGCGTTTCGGACTTGGCGTCGAACACGCGCGCTTTGCTGTCGTCAGTGATCTGCTCAGGCGGCTCGTTTTTCTTGACCGCATCGTCTTCATCCTGCATGGCTTTCTTGAAGCTCTTTACTGCAGACCCGAGATCACCGCCCACATTGCGCAGTTTTTTCGTGCCAAATACCAGCACGACCACCAACAACAACACCAACCATTCATATCCACCAGGAATCATCACTATTCTCCATATTCGCTCGCGGGTCGCGCATTCCGCCCCGTACTCCTTAACTATTTACAGCCTTTCCCAACAAGACTGCCCGTTTTGCTTCGCCGAGCTTTTTCCTCGAGACCGGAAACCCCCATGCGGCGGGACAATTCTGCCAACACATCATCTGGACCCAAGTCTTCCTCGGCCAGGAGGATCAAAGTATGAAACCAAAGATCGGCCACCTCGTAAACAAGCTTTTCTGGCACACCATCCTTGGCCGCCATGACCGTTTCCGTAGCTTCCTCCCCAACCTTCTTCAAAATGGCGTCGAGCCCCTTGGCATACAGGCCAGCGACGTAGGATTCATCCGCCGAAGCCGTTTTGCGACTTTCCAATACATCCGCCAAGCGCCGCAATACGTCATTTTCCATAGATTGCCTCCGGCGGCTTCAAAACGGGCTCCACGCTTTGCCAAAGCGAATTCTCCAATCGCCTGTAGAAGCACCGGTGACGGCCGGTATGACAGGCGATCCCGCCTTGCTGGCGTACGCTCAGCAGCAGGGCATCGCCGTCACAATCGAGGCGAATATCCTCCACAATCTGCACATGGCCGGAAGTTTCACCCTTGTGCCAGAGACGCTTTCGGGAACGCGACCAGTAAACCGCTTCGCCCCGCTCGACCGTACGCGCGAGCGCTTCGCGGTTCATCCATGCCAGCATCAAAACCTGGCCACTGTCGGCATCTTGAGTTATGACGGGCACCAAACCCTCTGTATTCCATGCAATGGCATCGAGAAAACCGGAAGAAACGTTCGCCTCGCCGCGCTTGCTGGATTTCATTGAATTCGATTCGGCCATATTAATGAGCATACCACGCAGCTGGATCAGTCGCGCACTTCAATACCGTGGAAGGCCATGCAGGCCTTGGCTTCGCTCACAGTATACTCGCCGAAATGAAAGATGCTTGCCGCAAGCACGGCATCCGCACCGCCTTCCAGCACGCCTTCGACCAGATGCTGCAGGTTTCCCACCCCACCCGAGGCAATCAGAGGCACGTTGACCGATTCATTCACGGCCTGCATCAAAGCCAGATCGAAACCTTCCCGGGTTCCATCCCGATCCATGCTTGTCACCAGGAGCTCACCCGCTCCGTATGCGGCCATGCGCTGTGACCATTCGAGCACATCAATGCCCGTGGCGCGGCGTCCGCCATGGGTGAAAACATCCCAGCGACCAGGCGCTTCAAAAGCGACTTTTTTGGCGTCGATGGCCACAACAATACATTGACTGCCGAAGCGTGCTGCAGCTTCGGCGACGAATTCGGGCCGGGCCACAGCGGCCGTGTTAATTGCGACCTTGTCCGCACCGGCATTGAGAAGACGCCTGATATCTTCCAGCGTGCGCACACCGCCGCCCACGGTCAACGGGATGAACACCTGGGCAGCGACTGCTTCCACCACATGGGCCATCGTATCCCGTTCTTCGCTACTGGCTGTAATATCGAGGAAGGTGATCTCATCTGCTCCCTGCTCGTAATACCGGCGGGCGATCTCTACCGGATCGCCGGCATCGCGAATATCGACGAAGCGCACGCCCTTGACCACGCGGCCGGCATCGACATCCAGGCAGGGAATGATGCGTTTTGCAAGCGCCATGGTCAGCGTCCCTAGCAGAACTCGTCAGAGAATTTTTGTGCCGCGGCGAAATCCAGCGTCCCCTCGTACAAGGCTCGACCGATAATCACGCCGGACACGCCTTCTTCCTCGACGGCGCACAAGGCTTCTATGTCAGCCAGCTTGCCTACGCCGCCTGAGGCAATTACCGGCACATTGACTGCCTGGGCCAGTCGCACCGTGGCATCCACATTCGGCCCACTGAGCATGCCATCGCGACTGATGTCGGTATAAATGATAGCGGCCACGCCATCGTCCTCGAAGCGCTTGGCCAGGTCGATCACGTCATGATTGGAAAGCTTGGACCAGCCATCGATAGCCACCTTGCCGTCGCGGGCATCAAGGCCGACGATGATATGGCCGGGAAAATCCAGGCATAGATCGTTGACAAAGTGGGGCGTCGCCACGGCTTTAGTGCCGATGATGACATACTGTACGCCGGCATCGAGATAGGATTGCGCGGTTTCTTCGTCGCGCACCCCACCTCCCACCTGTATGGGCAATTCTGGAAATGCCCTTGCGATGGCTTCCACCACTTTTGCATTGCGCCGGCCGCCGGCCAAGGCCCCGTCCAGATCGACCAAGTGCAGCCTACGGGCGCCAGCTTCTACCCACTGGGCAGCCATGGCGACCGGATCTTCTGAAAAGACGGTCGCATCATCCATGCGGCCTTGGCGCAAACGCACGCAACGCCCGTCCTTGATGTCGATGGCGGGTATCAACAACATGACGCTATTCCTCTCTCCTGGGTAGCCGTTAAGGTAAAAATCAACCGGCGGAGCCATCCCAGCGGGCAAAATTTGCCAGCAGGCGCAGACCGGCTTCGGCGCTTTTTTCTGGATGACATTGAATGGCGAATACATTTTCGTGCGCCAAGGTGGAGCAAAAAGGCAGCACATAATTCGTGGTTCCTGCGATGAGCACATGATCCGTGGGATCGACATAGTAACTATGAACAAAATAGAAGCGGGCGCCAGATTCGATGCCTCGCCAAAGCGGATGAACTCGTGTTTGCTCCACGCGATTCCATCCCATATGAGGAATCTTGAGGCGGCTGCCGTCTCGAGGATCACGGGGAGATTCACCGAAATGGCGCACCTCGCCCGCATAGAGGCCGAGGCATTCAATGCCGCCGTTTTCCTCGCTGCGCTCCATCAGAACCTGCATTCCCATGCACACGCCGAGGAAGGGTTTCGTTCTGAATGCCTCACGCACCGCTTCCTCGAGGCCGTGCGCCCGCAGTTCCCGCATACAGTCCCGGGCCGCGCCCTGGCCTGGGAAAATCACGCGGTCCGCGGCCAAGACAGCTTCAGGATCCGAAGTCACCAAGATACGATCTCCGGGAGGCGCGACTTGCCTCAGAGCATTTTCTACCGAACGCAAATTACCCATTGCGTAATCAATGATTGCCAATTCAGCCATGCTTGCAAAACTTCAGTATTCTTCGTCGCAGAAATTTCGTGACTGCCATCCCGCACCTCAAAGCGCGCCCTTGGTGGAGGGAAGCTGATCCGACCCTCGCGGGTCGGGCTCCGCTGCTGCTCGCAAGGCGCGTCCTAGCGCCTTGAATACGGTTTCCGCGATATGATGGGCGTTACGGCCTCGCAGGCCATCGACATGCAGCGTCATGCGCGCATGATTGACCAGCGCCTGCAGGAATTCGTGAATGAGATCGGTATCGAAGCCACCCACGCTGGCGCGCCGGTAATCAACTTTATGGACCAAACCGGGGCGACCGGAAAAATCGACCACCACCCGCGACAGCGCCTCGTCCAGCGGGACATAGGCGTGCCCGTAGCGGCGAATGCCTCGCTTGTCTCCCAGAGCTTCCGCCAACGCCAGTCCCATCCCGATACCGACATCCTCCACGGTGTGGTGGGCATCCACATGCAAGTCACCCTCGGCTTCGATCGTCAAATCGATCAAACCATGGCGCCCCACCTGATCGAGCATGTGATCGAAAAACGGGATGCCCGTTGTGATGCGCGTCGTTCCCTGTCCATCGAGGTTCAACTGCACATTGACGCGGGTTTCCAGGGTCTGTCGTTTGACTGCTGCGATACGCTGGGACATGATTAAAAAACAGCTTAATTGGAGTTTGAGAATAGCATATCTGGCATCTTCTGAAAGCCATCTAGAATACAACCTGTATGGTTCTTTTATGCTTTACTTATGAGCAAGCCTGGATCATGAACGGGTGAAAAGGCGCATCAATCGCCCCATGCCAGATAAATCCCGCCTGCAACCCGCGAGATAACATGAACGAAGAGAAAGTCATCACCCTGAACAGCCTTGCCAAAGCCTGCGCCGACTGCCACCTGCAGGACGTATGTCTGCCCATAGGGATTTCCCGGAAGGATATGCAACGGCTTGACGACATCATAAAACGCAAACGCCCACTGCCGGCTGGCCAGGCTCTCTTCCGCCAAGGAGAAGATTTTCGCGCCCTATACGCCATTCGCTCGGGTTCATTCAAAAGCGTTGTTTACGAAAATAATGGCCGAGAAAGCATTAATGCATTCCATTTCCCAGGAGAGATCCTCGGCCTTGACTCTATCAGTGAAAGAAGCTGCCCGAGCTCGGCCATCTCTCTGGAAACCAGCAGCGTGTGCGAACTTCCCTTTGAAGAGCTCGAAGAACTCGCTCAACATATTAAAGGGCTGCAACATCAACTGCTACGCATCATGAGTCGTGAGATCAAAGCCGAGGACGCTTTCTTGCGCTCGCTTACGCATCGCAGCGCCGATCAGCGTCTTGCCAGTTTCATCATCAACCTGGCAGAGCGCCGAGGCAACCACGGCTATTCCAACCACGAATTCAAGCTCGCCATGTCTCGTAGCGATATCGCCAATTATCTTGGCCTCGCCGTGGAAACCATAAGCCGACTTTTCACGCGTTTTCAAAACGAGGGACTACTGGAAATACGGCGAAAAAAACTCAAGATATTAAAACCGGAAGCCCTGATGGTAACGGCAAGAACCGGATCCGATAGCGACAAGCCGGATTCGAATCTGGCAAAGTAACCCGAAGAGTTCGTTTAACAGGGTGGAATCACTGTAGAGGCTGCATCCGGCATCATTCCTGGGGAACCGTCCTCAGCCAGAATGTCACTGGCCCATCGTTGACCAGCTCGACCTGCATGTGCGCGCCGAAGCGGCCGCTCGCGACGGCTGGATGCTTCCTGCGCGCCTGACGAAGAAAACCATCGAAAAGCTCACGCCCCACTTTTGGATCGGCGGCGGGCTCGAACGATGGGCGCAAACCCTTGCGCGTATCCGCAGCGAGCGTAAATTGCGGCACGATCAGCAAGTCACCGCCAACATCGGCAAGCGCGAGGTTCATTCTGCCTCGCGCATCAGGGAAAATACGGTATTTCAGCACCCGTTCGAGCAATTTTTCGGCTTCCCGATCGCTGTCGCCGCGCTCGATGCCCAGGAAAACCAACAGTCCGCTACTGACCCGCGCGATGACTTCGCCCTCCACACGCACAGCGGCGCTGCTGACCCGTTGCAGCAATGCGATCATGCGTAACGATCCGCCAACTCGCGAGTCGCCCGAATCAGTGCTTCGACAATGCCAGGCTCACTGGCCGAATGCCCTGCATCCCCGATGACCTCGAAGTGAGCCTCCGGCCAGACCCGATGCAGGGCCCAAGCCTGATCCAGAGAACAAATGACATCGTAACGGCCATGGATGATATAACCGGGAATACCACTAAGACGCGATGCATTCCTGAGCAATTGCTCAGGCTGAAGGAAGGCCTTGTTGATGAAATAATGGTTTTCGATGCGAGCCAGGGACAACGCCACATGGGGATCGATGAAATGCTCTTCCACGGACCGATTTGGCAGCAACGAGGCGGTTCGCCCCTCCCATCGCGCCCAGGCGCGCGCGGCCGCCATTCTTGCAATCTCGTCGTCGCCCGTCAGACGCCGATGGTAGGCGGCAAGCACATCGTCACGCTCGGCCTCTGGAACAAGGGCGATGAAGTCCTCCCAGTAATCTGGGAACAGGCGGTTAGCTCCCTCCTGGTAAAACCAGGCGATGTCTTGAGGGCGGCACAAGAAAATGCCGCGCAAAACCAATCCAAGCACCCGTTCGGGATGGGTTTGGGCATAAGCGAGGCCCAAGGTCGAGCCCCATGAGCCGCCGAAAACGACCCAGCGATCGATATTCAGTGCCTGGCGAACCTGCTCGATGTCCTCTATCAATGCCTGGGTGGTGTTCCGTTCCAGCGAGGCGTGGGGGACCGAACGGCCACTGCCGCGCTGATCGAACAAAACAATATGATAACGCTCGGGATCGAAAAAGCGCCGGTGCCAAGGCTCACAACCAGCGCCGGGCCCGCCGTGCAGGAACACGACGGGCAACCCGCCTGAGCGCCCACTCTCTTCGACATGCAAGGTATGCAAATCATCCACGGCCAGCATGCGGCTACGAAACGGTAAAATCTCAGGGTAAAGCTCGAATTTGCTCATATCGGAAAATCCCCTATTTCCATATTTCCAGTGCATCCCGTCATGCATACCTCTGCCTGCCTGCGAGGCAGAACTTTTTGCTTACAGGAACCATTGATCGCACCGCAACGGCAGCACATTGATTGAGTTTTGAGCTGGCTCCATGATGCATGGCGTTTCGGTGTTTCCATTGTAAACTTGCCTGTATGAATTACGCTGCCCATCCTCCCAAATCCCTCACCCGCCTTGTCGGGCGTGCCATCGCCGATTACAGCATGATTCGCGCCGGCGATCGCGTGCTGCTCGGATTGTCAGGTGGCAAGGATTCGCTGAGCTTACTGATGATCCTTATGCACTTCCAGCGGCATGCGCCCATCGGCTTCGAATTAGGCGCGGTGACGGTGGATCCCCAATCGCCGGACTTCGATCCCAGCCCTCTGATCCCGTGGATGGAGCATCTGGGCGTTCCGTACTTTTACCAGCGGGAAGCCATTCTCGATCTGGCGGACAAGCATATGGACAAGGATTCTTACTGCGCCTTCTGCGCACGCATGAAACGCGGGGTGATGTATGCCACCGCCCGGCGCGAAGGGTATAACGTAATCGCCTTGGCGCAGCACCTAGACGATCTCGCCGAAAGTTTTCTCATGTCTGCTTTCCATGGGGGGCGCCTGAACACCATGAAGGCGCACTATCGTATCGATGCTGGTGATCTACGCGTAATCCGCCCGCTGGTGTATGTGCGCGAGCGGCAGACAAGCGATTTCGCTGCCAGCGCAAACCTCCCGGTAATCCCTGAAAGCTGTCCGGCCTGTTTTGCCATGCCCACCCAGCGGGAGCGCATGAAACAGCTCCTGGCGCGTGAGGAAAGCGCCCATCCACGCCTGTTCGGAAGCCTGCTCTCGGCCATGAAGCCATTGATGGCCAAAGGCCTGCCGGAAGAATGAAACTCGGTACCGCCTTCACGAGCCGCCTAGTGCGGCTGCTGTTGCCCCTCTTCGGCCACCTGCCGTGGCGCGTCAATCAGACAATAGGGGGCTCGGCAGGCATGTTACTGTGGTGGCTGTCACCCAAACTCAGGCGCCTCACCTTGGCTAATCTGAAAACCTGCTTTCCCGATGCCGATGCCCGCTGGCTGCGGCGGACGGGGCGGCGCAGCCTCATCGAGAGCGCGCGCGCCATGACCGAAGCGCCATGGCTGTGGCGGCAATCGAAAAGCACGCTGAGATCGATGCTCAGATACGGCGACAATGCGCAATTGTTGCAGATCGTCGGCTCTCGCGGTGAAGCCATCATTGCCACGCCTCATCTGGGCAGTTGGGAATTCGCTGGCCTCTGCCTGGCCATCCTGCGTCCCACCACTGCCCTTTACCGCCCTCCACGCATGGCTTCCCTCGATGCCATGATCAGAAGGTCGCGCACGCACACCGGCTCTCGCCTCGTCCCAACCACCGCCGCCGGCGTTCGCGCGCTCTATCAGGCCCTGGAACACGGCGAGGTCGTCGGCTTGCTGCCCGACCAAACCCCCAAGGGCAACGGCGGAGTATTCGCACCGTTCTTTGGCCAACCGGCTTATACCATGCGCTTGTTGTCGAATCTTGCCAGGCCGCGTCGAACGCCTGTAGTTTTGGCATTTTGCGAGCGATTGCAGGGCGAGCGCGCCTATCGGGTGCATGCCGTTCGTGCGGGTGATGCCATCTACTCGGAGGACCCTGCGAAAGCCGCCGCCGAACTCAATCGCTGCGTGGAAACCCTGATAAGACGCAGCCCAGAACAATATCTGTGGAGCTACCGGCGCTTCTCACGCCGGCCACCCGAATAGACAGCGCCTCTAGCAAGCGGAAATTCGATCAAACGGACAATTCACAATTCGCCGGCGCTTTCTATCACTCGCGATATGAGGCCGTATTCCATAGCCTGCTCGGTATCCATCCAGTAATCGCGCTCGATATCTTTGGCCACACGCTCGATCGGTTGGCCGGTGCGCTCGGCGATCACGCGGGCGAGGCGCTCACGCATCTTGATGATCTGCTCCGCCTGGATAGCGATGTCAGTCGCCTGGCCGCCTGCCCCTCCAGCGGGCTGATGGATGAGAAAACGGGTATTGGGCAAACATAGGCGACGCGCCTTTTCCCCCGCGAGGAAAATATGTGCGGCCGCGCTACCCACCCATCCCGTCCCCACCATCGTCACTGGAGAACTCACGAAGCGTATCATGTCGTGAATGGCATCTCCCGACTCCACATGTCCACCGGGCGAGGAAACAAAAATCGTGACCGGATCATGGGACTGGGCATCCAGCGCCAACAGACGCCGACAGACGGCGCGGGCCTGGGCGTCGTCGATTTCACCGAATATCAGCACTTGCCTGGATTTAAACAGCAGCTGCTCCTCCATAGGCATCTCGCGTTTTTCTTCGCTTGCCACTTCTTCTGAAGATGTTTCCAACTTACCTGCCATTTTTTTCTCCTGTGTCTTATCCATCATCTTAAAAACTTAAAGGCGGCCTGTGGACGTGAGAAGCACTCTCAATGCGGGTCTCCCGCCCGGCGTTGTAGCCGACGCACGAAAACTTCCATCTCGCGGCTTGCTTGTATATCGCCGCGCTCTTTAGCTACCCCAATACCCGCTTGCCGAGCTTCCAGGGCGGCTTTTTCATCGCCTGAATCCAGAAGCGCCCGGCCCAGCAGTTTCCAGGCCGCAGAATAGTGGGGATCCTGATCCAGGGCGGCGCGCAAATGAACAGCTGCTTCCAGGAACCTGCCATGCTTGAGCATGAGTCCGCCCAGAGAAAATCGCAGTAAGGCGTTATCCTGACCTGCCGCCAACATTCGTTCAAATTGTTCTATTTTATCCATGCGTATGCCCGTTACGTTGAAATACGCCATAAGCCTCGTCGCGCAACCCCTTGCCGAGGTCGCCAAGCCGGCCTTCTTCTCGGTAAACGATGAGCCGCAAAGAAGAGAACAGTTCTGACAGCTCGTTCACACCCAGCCGATACTCACGTCGCCTAGGCCCTTTTTCAGGGTGGACGGCCTCACGAACGAAGGTTTGATAATACAACAAGCCGCCACAGCGCAAGGCGGCAGCGAGCGCCGGCGCCAGAGATCGCTCCAGGAAGCGGCTGACGACGATCACATCCCAGCTTTCGGGCGCGGGAGGCAAATGGACAACGTCTCTCACCTCGGCGGTGATATCCAGGTTCTCCTTGGCGCTCGCCTCGCGCACCCTGGCGATGGCCTGGGGCGAGCGATCCCAGGCTCTCACTTTCAAGCCCTGCTTGGCCAGCAACAGAGCATTACCTCCCAAGCCGCAAGCCAAGTCCAGCGCCTCCCCTTGGAAGGGTAGCAAATGGGCGAAATCCTCCAGTACACGGGCGGGTTCGACTCGAAGTGTGAGATCGGCGTAGCGCTTGTCCCAGTCTGACATCAGCTGCGCCAATACATCGGTGTAAATATGACCAGGAAGGTAAAGATCTCCAAGCGGCCGACGAGCATGGAAACGGAACAGATCCAGGTGGCCGCCTGGCTAATGTGCGCGAAGTTGGCCCCGACCTGGCCAAGCCCGGCGCCCATGTTGTTCAAACAGGCGGAAACGGCGGCAAAAGAACTATACCAGTTCATGCCCGCGGCCATCAGGGCCAGCATGAAGAATAGATACACCAGAATATAGGCCGCCAGGAATCCCCAGATGGCGCTGACCACACGCTGGGGAAGAACGATATCATCCAGCTTGACAGGGATCTCGGCGCGCGGATGAAGGATGCGGCGGAACTCGCGGAAGCTCTGTTTGACCACAAGATAGACGCGCACCACCTTCATGCCTCCTGCCGTCGAGCCGGCGCTGCCGCCGATGATGGCGAGCATCATCAACAAGGTAGGCAGATACAAAGGCCAGGTACCGAAATTGGCGCTGGTAAAACCAGTACAGGTGATCACGGTGAGCACTTGGAAGGCACCATAGTTCAGAGCCGCGCCCAATGTGGAATAAGTATGGGTGAACAACAGCGTGAAACTCACCACCACGATGCTGACGGCAACGAAAGCCGTATACCAGCGGGCTTCCGCATCCGCCCAATAGACACTCAGGCGTCCCTTGCGCAAGGCCATATAATGTAAAGCGAAATTCATTCCCGAAAGGAACATGAATACATCGGCGATGCCGCTGATCGCGGGACTGTTCCAATAGGCGAAACTTGAATTGTGAGTGGCAAAACCACCAGTCGCCATGGTCGCAAAAGCCTGGCAGACAGCGTCATAAAACGTCATTCCAGCGGCCCAGAAGGCAAGTATGTTGACCACGGTCATGCCGACGTAGATCAACCAGAGTGCGCGCGCCGTGTCGGCGATCCTGGGGGTGAGTTTTTCATCCTTGAAGGGGCCGGGCGTTTCCGCCTTGAACATCTGCGAGCCGCCTACGCGTAACAACGGCAGAATCGCGATTGCGAGCACAATCAAGCCCATGCCGCCAAGCCAGTTGAGCTGCGCGCGATAATAGAGAATTGACTTGGGGACCGCATTCACATCGACAATGGTGGTGGCTCCGGTGGTGGTGAAACCGGATACCGCTTCGAACACAGCGTCCGCGAAATTCAGATGTGGGCTGAAATGAAATGGCAGCGAGCTGGCTGCCGAGAGCACGACCCAGTAGAGAGTGACCAAAAGAAAGCCGTCACGACCCCGCAATTCATGGGTCGTATGGCGCACCGGCAGCCACATGACCAAACCAAGCGCCAATGTAACCAGAAATCCCTCAACGAAATGGATAGCCTGCCCGTCGTGGTAGATTAATGAAACCACTGCGGGCACCAACATGGTGAAACTGTAAGCGGCCACCAGAATGCCAAGCACACGCGAAACGGCCGCCAGCCTAGGCATTTCTCAGCGTCTCCAGAAGCCAGGGGTAAACAACACCAAGGGCGTGAACACCTCCAACCGCCCGAAGAGCATTGCCAGGCACAGCAGCCACTTTGCGGCCGGATTGATATGGGCATAGTTCTCACCCACCGCACCCAGACCCGGCCCCAAGTTGTTCATGCAGGCGGCCACGGCGGAAAATGCCGTAAGCTGGTTCAATCCCGTGGCCATGAGTGCCAACATGATGAGGCTGAACGTGGCCACGTAAGCGGCAAAAAAACCCCATACGGCATCGATGATACGATCATCCACGGGGCGGCGGCCGATCTTGACGGTAAATTCACCGTTTGGATGAATCAGCCGATGCAATTCGCGCATTCCTTGCTTGAACAAAAGCACAAAGCGAACCACCTTGATGCCGCCACCGGTGGAGCCGGCACATCCGCCGATGAAACTGGCGAACAATAATAGGGCGGGCAGAAAACCTGGCCAATGGTGAAAAGAGGTGGTGGTGAAACCCGTCGTGGTACCGATGGAAACCACCTGAAAAAGGCCCTGACGTAGATCCTCGCCGAAATTTCCGAAATAGCGCGTGAAATACAAGTAGCTCACGGCGATCAACGCCAGCAAACCAAGCACGGAAATATAGGTGCGGAATTCGGCGTCATCCCGATAGGGCATCAGACTGCGGCGGCTTAAGGCATAGTAATGCAAAGAGAAGTTCACGCCGCCCAAAAGCATGAATATGATGGCCACCGACTCGATCAAGGGGCTGTTGAAATACCCCATGCTGGCATCGTGCGGCGCGAATCCCCCCAGCGATACGGTCGCAAAACTGTAGGACACGGCATCGAAAACGTCCATGCCCGACAGCCAGTAGGCCAGCGCGCAGACAATGGTAAGGCCGAGGTAGATATACCATAGCGCCTTGGCTGTTTCGGCAATCCTGGGGGTAAGCTTGGCGTCCTTGACAGGCCCGGGAGCTTCCGCACGATAGAGCTGCATTCCACCAACGCCCAGCATGGGCAGTACCGCCACCGCCAGCACGATAATGCCCATGCCGCCAAGCCACTCCAGTTCTTGACGATAGAACAAAATCGACTTGGGCAAAGCATCCAGACCGACGATGACGGTAGCACCGGTTGTGGTCAATCCCGAGATCGATTCAAACACCGCATCGGTGATTGAAAGATGGGGGTGAGCCGCCAACGCTAGCGGAATTGCGCCGGCCAGGCCCAGCACAAGCCAAAACGAGACCGCCACGATGAAGCCGTCGCGTAATTTAAGATCACGCCGCTCGCGTCGTGCCGGCCACCACAACACAAGGCCGATGATCAAGACGGCTAGAAAACCTTCCAAGAAAGGCCGCACCCCGATATCGCCGTAGTACCATCCCACAAACGCGGGCGGCAGGAAGGTAAAGCTGAACACCGCCAGCAGCAAACCGAGAATGCGCTGAATGACTTTGGGTTGCATCAGACAAAAGTCACATCGACCGCAAATAACCGCTCGACATCGCCGATTCGCGACTTGTCCACGAGAAATAGGATGACATGATCGTCAGGCTCGACAACCGTGTCGCCACTTGCCATGATCACCTCGTCGCCGCGCACGATGCACCCGATGGTGGTGCCCTTGGGCAGATTGATCTCGCTGATCTTGCGGCCCACCACGCGCGAGGTGTGCTGGTCTCCATGCGCGACCACCTCGATCGCTTCGGCCGCGCCGCGCCGCAGGGAATGGACCGCTACGATGTCGCCACGGCGCACATGCGTCAACAGCGCGCCGATGGTGATCTGCTGGGGGGAAATAGCCACGTCTATGGTGCTGCTCTCCAGAAGATCCACATAGGCCAGGCGGTTGACAAGCGACATCACTTTGCGCGCGCCCAGCCGCTTGGCCAGCATGGCCGAAAGAATGTTGGCCTCATCGTCGTTCGTCAGCGCACAGAAAACATCTGTCGCATCAATGTTTTCCTCGAGCAGCAACTGCTCGTCGGCCGCATCTCCACGCAGCACAATGGCCCGGTCGAGCTCCTCCGAAAGCAGGCGCGCGTGTTCGGGATTGTGTTCTATGATCTTGACCTGATAACGATCCTCCAGCTTCTCCGCCACCCGTCGGCCGATATTGCCGCCACCGGCGATGATGATACGCTTGTTGGGCTTATCAAGCTTGCGCAGTTCGCTGGTGATGGCGCGGATATTTTTCTTCGAGGCGATGAAAAACACCTCGTCATCAGCCTCGATGATGGTATCGCCCTGCGGGAAAATCGCCTTGCCACGCCGATAGATAGCCGCCACGCGGGTCTGAATGCCCGGCATATGTTCGCCCAAAGCGCGCAGCTCGTTCCCCACCAGGGGGCCGCCATAATAGGCGCGCACCGCCACCAGCGAGACTTTGCCGTTAGCGAAATCGAGCACTTGTAAAGCACCCGGGTGTTCGATCAGTCGGCAAACGTAGTCAGTGACCAGATCTTCCGGCGCGATAAGCACATCTACCGGAATGGATTCCTGACTGAAAATATGAGGTTGTTGGAGATATTCCGCCGCCCGCACGCGGGCAATCTTGGTGGGGGTTCGGAACAAGGTATAGGCGATTTGGCAGGCGATCATGTTGGTTTCATCGCTGCTAGTCACCGCGATAAGCATCTCGGCATCCGTGCCGCCGGCCTGCTCCAATATGTTTGGGTAGGCCGCATGTCCGGTGACGGTACGCAAATCCAGCCGATCCTGTAATTCCCGCAGCAGATCCGGATGGGAATCCACTACAGTAACGTCATTGGCCTCGCTGGCCAAATGCTGCGCCACGGAACTGCCGACACGGCCCGCGCCCAAAACAATGATTTTCATGCGGCTCAATTCCTCAATGTTTTCATGCGCCAGTTAGACCACCGGAATCATCGCTTGTGTCGATCCAATCTGGGATCAAGGCCCAATGCGCGCAGCTTGCGGTACAAATGAGTTCGATCGACGCCTGACTGCTCGGCAAGGCGCGAAATATTACCATTAGTTTGATCCAACCAATAGAGCAAATAAGCCCGCTCGAACAGCTCGCGGGCTTCTTTGAGCGGCAACTGGAACAGTGCATCGTTCAGTGAATAGGAGGCGGCGAGACGGCGCTGCCCGAGCCGTTCCAGAGCCTCATCGACCCCCGGCACATCGATCTCATTCTCCGCACCCGTTGAGAGGAGCACGCGCAGCAATTCGATCAGTTCAGCGACATTCCCAGGCCAGTCGTAGCGGCGCAATCTATTCAGCGCTTTCGCACTGAAAGGACGAGGACGCAAATGTTCCGTCCGTTGCAATCGCTCGGCATGGTATTGCAACAGCTCGGGCACATCGGCGCCATGGTGCCGTAATGCTGGAACATGCACGCAGGAAGCGCCAAACCACGCCGCCAGACCCTGGGCCAAACGCCCTTCCTTCACCAGATCCGCCGGTTCGCGATCTTCATCTATTAGCGCCATAACACGCACGTCAACAGAGGGCCAAGCCACCCCCTCCAAAAGTCTTAACAACTGCAATTGCTCTTGTGGAGAAAGATGTAACAACTCGCCAAGACACAGCAAGCCTCCATTAGCAACACGAATCACCTCATCCGGCCCATTTGCGCTGTCATGCGCCTCATCCAGATGCAAAACACTCGCCCACCGAGCCTCGCTCAAATCGACAACGGGCCCGTTTCGGCGCGGACTTGCAGCGTGAATGTAGCGCATGAGCGCGTGGCGGCCCGCACCAGGCTCGCCACAAATCAACAGCCGATCATGGCGCATCGCCAAGCGGCGCGCCTGCTCACGCAAACCGCGCATGACCGGACTCGAACCGATCAGTTGCGAATCACCGCCTTCTTCCGAGAGGCCTTTCGAGCCACTCGCGGGCCGTCGAGCATCGAGCGCACGGCGCACAGTCACCAACAAGCGCTCCATGGACAAGGGTTTTTCTATGTAATCGAAGGCACCCTGCCGAATCGCCTCCACGGCGGTTTCGACCGTGCCATGACCGGACATCATGATTACCGAGAAGGCCGGCGTGCCATTTGTATTCCATTGTTTGAGCAGGCTCACGCCATCTTCGTCTGGCATCCAGATATCGAGCAGCACCACGTCTGGTGCGCGCCTAAAAACAGCAGTGCGCGCCTCGGCCGCATTCGCGGCCACTTCGACCGCATAGCCTTCATCTTCGAATATTTCCCGCAACAATCCCCTGATTTCGGGTTCATCATCCACCACCAGCAGTCGCCGTTCCATCAGCTTTCTCCCTGTTTTTCATTGCGCTCCGGCGCGAGGCCATGCCGCGGCAATAAAATCACGAAACGCGCACCTTCAGTGTTACCGTTTTCCGCAAAGACCCGTCCATTGTGTTCTTCGACGATTTTCTTAACCACAGCCAATCCAAGACCCGTACCCCCCAGTTTATGACTCACATAGGGCTGGAAAAGACGGGGAAACCATTCGGCGCTTATACCTGGTCCATTATCGCTCACACTCAATTCGACATAACCGACCTCCCCATTTTCCGCCACCACCACGCGAGTGGCCACCTCGACCCTGGGTTGCGGTTGAGCCGCACAGGCTTCGATCGCATTCTTGATCAGATTATTCAACAGTTGCCGCATGCGATTGGGATCGACGACCATCAACCCCACCTGCTTATCGGGTTGAAATTGCAGCGTGATGTCGGCTTGGGCCCTGTACAGCTCGACGACGCTTTCAACCAGCGCATTGAAGTCCACCTCCTGCGGCTGCATGGCGGGCGCGCGCGCATAATCGCTGAAAGCCGTCACCAGTTGCTGCATCGCTTCGACTTGCGCGACGATGGTATCGGTGGCGCGGATCAAGATCCGTCCGTCCTCACCCGCAAGCTGAGGCAACAACTTGCGACGCAACCGTTCAGCCGACAATTGGATTGGGGTCAATGGGTTGCGGATTTCATGGGCAAGGCGCCTGGCCACCTCGCCCCAAGCGGCATTGCGTTGCGCAAGGATCAAGGCCGTGACGTCATCGATAAGCAGCACATGCCCTCCCCCCGACGATTCGGGCAAACGCGCGCCTTTGCAGATCAGCATCTTCACGCCGGTTCCTCCAAACAACTCGAGCTCTATTTCCCAAGTCTCTTCGTTTGCGTCGAGGCGAGGTTCGACAGCCCGGTACAGCTGATGCAGAAGCCCCGCATGCTCCCCCACATCCGCCAAGCGACGGCCAAAAAAAGGCTTCAAGGGTTGCTCAAGAATCGCATCCGCGGATGGATTAGCGGTACGTAGAACGGCATTTCGATCCAGGGTGAGCACGCCCGGCGATAAATGCTCCAGAACGGTTTGCAAATGGCCTCGCTGGCGCTCCAGTTGACGCCGGGCGCGCTCAG
The DNA here is from genome assembly GCA_027013225.1 of Acidihalobacter sp. GTDB lineage: Bacteria > Pseudomonadota > Gammaproteobacteria > DSM-5130 > Acidihalobacteraceae > Acidihalobacter_A. The sequence continues at coordinate 20,408 of JALUXU010000042.1, forward strand.
TTTCCTCGCGGGCATGGGCAAGACGCCTGGTCATTTCATTGAAAGACCGCGCCAACAGCCCCACCTCGTCCCGTCGCCTGGCATCCAGCTTGGTTCCAAGATCTCCTTCGGCCACCCGCCTGATCGCATCGATAAGCTGACGCACCGGCCGCAACACTCTGCGCGCCAGCACGAAAGAAGCCCACAGCGCCGACAGCACCGACAGCAAGAGCACCATGGAAAGCGTCAGCGTAAAGCTTTGCATGAGTGGGACGCGCAAGAACACCAGCTCGCGATAGCGGTTATAGGCGTCCTGCACATTGGCCGCGAGTGCGCTGTTTCGCGCATCGATGCCAAAGATTGCCTGCAACATTTCCGATCCGCCAGTCACCTTCACACTATCGGCCGGTGGCGGAACTGGCACCAGGATGCGGATCAGCAAATGCTGGCCTGAGCTCGGTTCCAAAGCGGCATAATGATGCGCGCGCGCGTATTCACGCAGCGCACTCGGCGGGGGGAGGCTGGGAACCAGCATGCTCAAGCTGCCTCCACTCGTCGCCAAAATGGCCTGGTTGCGGCCAAACAGGGTCAGCTCGGAGGCCTTGAGACGACGACGCAAGCTCCCAAGTTTTTGCGGCAGCCGCAGGGGATCGATACCACTCAGACTTTGCGCGCCTTCTTCTGTCTGCCGCAAAAGATCATTGACCCGATCCTGCAATGACGATCGCGCCAGCACCAAAGCATCATCGAGCGCGCGTTCTATACGCACGTTGAACCAACTATTGATGCCGTTTTCGAGAAACCGCAGGGAAAAAGCGAATACGACGAAAACCGGGATGAATGAGAGCAGTACAAACACCCCGGCCAAGCGCAGAGTGAGCCGGGCCCCCGGATCTCGGCGCAAGCCCCGGCGTATCATCTCGATCACATTGGCGACGACCAGAATGGCCAACAGCAACAAAACTGCGGCGTTGAAGATCAGAAGCCAAAAATAATGGCTACCGAACCGCTGCGAGTTCTGCACCGCATCCGACATCAGCACCACGGCGACCAGCGTCAGAGCGATGAGCGCCACCACGGGCCAGACGCGAAATGAAAAATGTCTTAACGCAAATCGCATCGAAACCATTTACTGGCCGGGCGCCAACTGGCATCCAGGTAAGAACGAATTCGCAACGGCAAGGGCAAGGCCGCCGCGCTGATCCGCACCCGCAGATCAACAAACAGCGGCCTTTCGGGCAGCAACAAACTTTGATCGATCAGCGGAAAATCCTGAAGCCGGCCGATACGCTGCAAAGCCTGTGAAAGCGACCAATAGCTGTGACTCACGCCGCTATTGAGATCATCCACCCGATACCGCTGGGACAAGGGCTGGTAACGCAATCGATAGCGTGTGGAAAGAGAGGCCAAGGTGTTGTCGAACCACCACCCGTGGGGTCGCATGATACGAATATCCCACACGAATACCAGACCCACTCCATTCTGCAAGGCGCTGGCAAGGTTTCCATCCAGGCGCAATTTCGCCTTGGCGTCGAGATAATAAACCTGATGACGCTCGAAAACGTGAGCCGAGGAAATTACAAAATCCGGAGCCGATGCCGCCTGTGCGCCCAATGAAAACAGCAGGCCCAGCCAGAGCGTAAGTAATCGCCATTGCCGCTTCACCTCCAGATTCACGATTTCTCCTTGATCAACACGGCGTAGTAGAAACCATCCATGAATCCCTCCCCTGGCAGGATCTGACGGCCCACCTGCTCGGCTCGCCCCCAGGGGGCCGCGATAACTTCCTCGCGGGCGTTTGCATGATGAGAAAGAAATGTTTCAAGCGTTGCGACGTTTTCTTCTCGCAGCACAGAACATGTTGCATATACCAATCGCCCGCCCGGCGCCAGCACCTTCCAGGCCGTTTCCAGAAGCACTTGCTGAGCGCCCGCAAGCGAACCGATATCCTCCGCTCGGCGCAGGCTTTTGATGTCAGGGTGACGGCGTATCACCCCGGTGGCCGAACAGGGCGCATCCAAAAGCACACGTGCGAATGGGCGTTCATCCCACCATGTCTCCAGTGCGGCGAAATCGGCCGTTTTCAGGTCGGCTCGCAATCCAAGACGCGCCAAGGTGTCTCGAAGGCTTTCCATGCGTGCGGGATCGCGCTCAACGGCGGTCAATTCCAGGTCGCCTCCCACGGATTCGAGAATGTGGGCCGTCTTTCCTCCGGGAGCCGCGCAGGCATCCAGCACGCGCTCGCCCGGTCGTGCCGCCAGAAGGCCGGCGGCGAGTTGCGCCGCGCTGTCCTGCACCGAAACGTCACCGCAAAAAAAACCTGGCAAACGGGAAACATCGACAGCCTCCTCCAGCCTCAAGGCAGCCGGCGCTTCGGCTAAAATATGCGACTCAATACCCTCAGCCGCCAATCGTTGCCTGTAGTTTTCCCGTGTTCCGCGCATGAGGTTGACCCGCAAGACCATCGGCGCCCTGGCATTGTTCGCCTCACACAGGGTTTCCCAGTCTTCAGGCCAATCGCAACGAAAACGTTCCACCAACCAGGCTGGGTGTGCATACGCGGCCACGACATTGGTTTTGGCTAGACGCAGCAATTGCGTTTCTTCTCGCCGAGCCGCGCGCAGCACCGCATTGACGAGTCCGGCCGCCCAGGGCGGCTTCATTTTCCTGGCAACGGCTACGGCTTCGTACACCGCTGCGTGATCGGGGGTGCGCAAATGGAACATGTCGTACAGACCCACGGCCAGCAAAGCGCCCACCTCGGCATCCCGACGGCGCAGAGGCCGGGTGAGTAAACGCTCGAGCCAGACATCAAAGCGGGGCGCATAGCGCAGCGCGCCATAACTCAATTCGCGCAGCAAAGCGCGCGAGTTGGCCTCCAAGCCCTCTTCGGCGGCCGGCAAGGCAGTGCTCAAGGAGCGTCCATGATGGCGCACCTCATGGCATACGCGCGCTGCACGCGCTCTCACAGCCATCGCAGTACGATCTTGCTCAATCACCTAATCGCTCCGCCTTGGGACGAACGGTCCTCGCCCTCAATTGGGTAAAGCCTGATGGCCGAAATCGCGACCGTTGATGAACTCCGACGCGCTCTGGGCGCGGCGGCCGGGCAATTGCAGGCGAACTATGCGCAAGACGCCGTTTCCTGTAGACACATCGATTCCTTCGCGCCCAACGTGGATGGGCGTGCCTGGTGGCGCGGCGGCCAACTGCGGCAAGGCACGCGCTTCCAACAGCCTCAAAGGAGCGCCCCGCCAGCGGGTTTCGGCCACCGGCCACGGATTGAAGGCCTGTATCTTGCGGGCGATCTCGACAGCAGGACGGGTCCAGTCGATAAAGGCTTCTGTTTTCTTCAACTTGCGTGCATAGGTCGCCTGCGCTTCGTCCTGCAGCTCGGCCGCGAGCATTCCCGCCGCCAGTGCCGGCAGAGTCTCGATCAAAAGATTGGCCCCGAGCACGGCGAGCCGATCATGCACGCTGCCAGCGGTGTCGCACTCCGTAATCGTCGTCGCGCGGCGCGCCAGCATGGGCCCCGTATCAAGACCGGCGTCCATCTGCATAAGAGTGACGCCGGTTTCGCGGTCGCCGGCGAGTATTGCGCGTTGAATCGGCGCGGCACCTCGCCAGCGAGGCAACAAGGAAGCGTGAATATTGACGCAACCCAGCGGAGGAATCGTCAACACTTCAGGAGGGAGCAGCAATCCATAGGCGGCCACCACGATCAGATCCGGAGCCAAATCCCGCAAAGTCGCCACCGCTTTTGCGCCACTCAGCATGGCCGGTTGGCGAACTTCAATCCCCAGGGAAAGGGCAGCCTTTTTCACCGGACTTGCTTGCAGCTTGCGTCCCCGCCCAGCAGGGCGATCCGGCTGGGTATAGACTGCCCCGATCGAATGCCCGGCCTCGCTCAGCGCCTTCAATGCCGGCACGGCAAATTCGGGCGTACCTGCATAAACGATTTTCAAAGGACGCACTAGAATCTTGCTCCAATAGGGGTGAGGACTGGGGTCGGCGTGCTGCCGATATTCATTTCACATCATGCTAAAAAACTCAAATGGCGGGCTGCTTTTCCCGGCCTGTCGACGCTTGCTGCGTACGTGTTTGTTTTTCAAGCCTGCGGCGAATCCGGCTTCTCTTGAGAGTGGACAGGTAGTCGACAAACAGCTTACCTTCGAGGTGGTCGATTTCGTGCTGAATACAAACGGCAAGCAAGCCTTCGGCTTCAAACTCCATAGATTCGCCCTGCGCGTTCAAGGCCCGGACCCTGATCCGTTCGGCACGGCGCACTGTCTCGAAGAAACCAGGCACGGAGAGACAACCTTCTTCCATTTCCTCCTCACCCTCTGTCTCGATCAGCTCGGGATTGATCAGGCACAGCGGCTGGTCGTGATCGGGAGATACATCGATAACGATGATACGCTGGTGTATGTTGACCTGAGTGGCCGCCAAACCAATGCCGGGCGCGGCATACATCGTTTCGAACATGTCTCGCACAATGGCTTGCGCGGCCTCGTCTACGACTGCAACTGGAGCCGCTTTGGTTCGCAAGCGAGGATCGGGGTATTGGAGTACTTTTAGAATGGCCATTATTTGTTTACGCTCAGGTTCAGGAATGAGGTATGATCATATTGAATTCTGATCGCCAATGTGCGAAAACTTCTCAAAGCGCTTTCGCCCGTCGGGCACATCCGCGCGATAAGGAAGCGACGCAAAACACGATATCTGTCACTAATAACCATAGTATTTACATAACAGACTGTTGAAATCTTGCACGTGCGCCATGATGAATTCTCAGGTCCGGGTTCAAGATGAGCCCGGTCCGGCAGGACCGCAGTATTTTGCCCGTCTCGTCCTTGAGCTTCGACTGCTGTTATCGATCCAACAATAACGGTCCCTGGGGGAACAACTAATGCTTCTCAACAACATCGCCTTCAAGCGCGCGCTTGTTCCGACGGCCACCATTGTAACCCTTTTGGTCTCAGGGTGCGCCAGTCAACGTCCGCCGGCGACGCAAACCACTTCAATCCCTGCACCGCCCAAGATCGCTCCTGCCGTCACCACCGCACCCGCACCCGCGCCGGTTAGAATCAAACCCACCGCACCGACCCGGTATATAGTGAAAAAAGGCGATACCTTATGGGGCATCGCCCAACGTTTCCTCTACGACCCTTGGGACTGGCCGGAAGTATGGTACGCCAATCCGCAGATTAGAAACCCCCACTGGATCTACCCCGGCGATGTACTCACACTCTACTACGTAAATGGAAAGCCGCGCATTTCGGTCACCGGTGGACCGCGCGTAATCGCACTCAAACCCACCATCACCTACGAAAAGCTTCCTGCCACGGAACGCCCGATACCCATCCAGACGATCCGTCCCTTCCTGATCCATCCTCGCGTCGTTCCCGCCGAGGAAATGATCAAATCGCCCCACATTGTAGGCTCCAGCAGCAGGGAACTGATGTATGGGAACGGCGCCCAGGTCTACGTGCGGGGCCTTCCTGCCAAACCAGCCATGCTCTACAGCCTTTATCGCCCTGGCAAAGCGCTGAAGTCTCCAAAGACCGGCCGAGTGATCGCCCATCAGGCCACTTATGTCGGGACGATTCGCATCATCCGCGATCAAGGGCCGATCGCCACTGGAGTCATTCAAAGTGTAACTCAAGAAGTCCTGCCGGGTGATCGCCTCCTGCCTTACGACAAGCTGCCCAGTGACTACACCTTCATGCCCCAGGCACCCAAGGTAGCAATTCACGGGCAGGTGATCTCCCTGTTCAACGCCATCAGCATGGTAGGCCAGTATCAGGTCGTGGTGCTCGATCTGGGCAGCGAACAAGGCGTGCGCCGAGGTGATGTTGTCGCCCTTGAACAACACGGCGGCGAGATTCTCGACAAATATGCCTCACCCGGTGAATCCCGCTATGTTCGCCTACCCAATTCGCGCTCCGGGCTGGCCATGATATTCCGAACCTTCAAAAACATCAGCTACGCACTGGTGATGTCGGCCACCCGTCCTATCGTGGTGGGAGATGTGGCGACCAACCCTTCCGCAAGCACGGGATGATTGCTTTATCAGCATGCCCACGGAATACGATCGCGAACTGGATGCGTGCCTGCGCATCCATCAGGTGCCCGGATTGGGTGCGCGCAGCGTATGCAAGCTGATCGACGCATTCGGATCCCTGCATGCGGCGCTGCGGGCGCCTACGGCCGGCCTTGAGGCCGCCGGCCTCTCCCGCAGAGCAATCGATGCGATACAAAAAAGCCGGCGGATGGATGTGGACGCCGCTTATATGTGGGCCTCTCATCCCCGTCATCACCTGATCCCCTTCGGCATCGCCGCTTATCCACCGCGACTAGCCGAAATCAGCGATCCGCCCGCCCTGCTCTATGCGGCCGGTGATCCAGAACTTCTGCATCATCCACAACTAGCGATCGTGGGCAGCCGCCGAGCCACGCCGACAGGAGAGGAAAACGCCTACCGATTCGCCCAGCATCTAGCCGCCGCCGGCATCGGCATCACCAGCGGGCTGGCTTTGGGCATTGATGGCGCGGCCCATCGCGGTGCGCTCGCTGCAGGCGGCATCACCCTCGCTGTAGCGGCCACCGGGCTTGATCGCGTTTATCCTTCCGCACATCGTGAACTGGCCGAACGTATTGTCGAAGAAGGACTGATGATCTCGGAAACACCCCTGGGATCGCCTATAAGCCGTGGCGCATTCCCTCGCCGAAACCGCTTGATAAGCGGACTAAGCCTGGGAGTACTGGTGGTCGAAGCGACCACCCAAAGCGGCTCACTGGTCACCGCGCGGCTTGCCACCGAACAGGGTCGCGAAGTCTTTGCTATCCCGGGATCAATACATAATCCCATGGCTCGCGGCTGCCATCGCCTCATCCGCGAAGGCGCGAAACTGGTGGAAACCGCGGATGACATTCTCTCCGAAATAGCCGCGTGCGGCCTTTTGACGCCTTCCGCTGAAACAACGCCGGCGCATTCCCACGAAGGCACGAAAGATCCGGAACATCTCCGGCTTCTCGATGTCATGGGTTATGATCCCGCCCCCATCGATCTTCTGGTCGAACGCAGTGGATTGACCCCGGAAGCCATTTCCTCCATGCTCCTGATCCTCGAACTCGAAGGGGCAGTCGCCAAGCTCGATGGCGGACGCTACCAAAGACTCCCATGACAACAAGCTCTGACTCGAATCGCAAAACGACATGAAAGAATCCGTACTCGACGTCCTTATGTATCTTTTCGGACAGTATGCCGAAGAAGACATTGAAATTTCCGAACCCGACCGTGAACAAATGGAAACCCAGCTTCTCGAAGCCGGCTTTCCAACAGGTGATATCAATCGGGCGTTCGTCTGGCTCGACGGCTTGGCGCAACAGAGTGAAACCCTTAAGGCTCAAGACACGCAAAATGCCATACGACTCTATACGAATCAGGAGCTAGCGCGGCTGGATACCGATCTGCGTGGTTTTTTGTTGTTTCTTGAACAAGGCGGCGTGCTCAGCCCGCGCACACGGGAATTGGTCATCGACCGCGTCATGGCGCTGGAAGAAGCGTCGATCGACCTCGAACAACTCAAATGGGTCGTTCTCATGGTACTGTTCAACCAGCCGGATCGCGAACTTGCGTTCAGCGAGCTCGAGGACTGGGTTTTCGAGGAAAACCCGCCCTATCTGCATTAATCCCCTTTTATTCTCGCCGTAGCAATACGGGTTTCCTTATTGTGGCGGCGGACCTTTATCCCAACGAATCAAAGTAAAGTATGAATCTGGTTATCGTCGAATCCCCTGCCAAAGCCAAGACCATCAAGAAATATCTCGGCAAAGAGTTTGAAGTGATGGCTTCTTATGGCCATGTCCGTGATCTCGTGCCCAAGGAAGGCGCCGTTGATCCGGAACATGATTTTTCCATGCGCTATGAAATCATAGCGCGCAATCAAAAACATGTAGATGCCATCGCCAGAGCGTTGAAGAAAGCCGACGCGCTCTATCTTGCCACCGACCCGGATCGTGAAGGCGAGGCCATTTCCTGGCATTTATATGAACTCCTCAAGGAAAGAGGACTATTGGACAATAAACCCGTCCATCGCGTGGCTTTCTATGAAATCACCAAACAGGCGGTCAACGAGGCCATCAACGCGCCGCGTTCTTTGTCTACCCCTCTCGTCGACGCCCAGCAGGCGCGCCGGGCGCTCGATTACCTCGTCGGTTTCAATCTTTCGCCGCTGTTGTGGCGCAAAATAAGACGAGGACTATCTGCCGGACGGGTGCAGAGTCCAGCGCTGCGCATGATCGTTGAGCGCGAAGAAGAAATTGAACGCTTCGTGCGCAAGGAATACTGGACCATTGATGCTTTGACTGAAAAAAATGCAGCTGTTTTCAAGGCCCGCCTGAGTCACTATCAAGGGAAAAAACTGGAACAATTCGATCTCGACTCGAAAAGGGTCGCACATAAGACTCGCGATGCATTACTAAAGGCCGCGCACGGCGCGCTTACAGTGCGTAAGGTAGAAAAGAAACAACGCAAACGCAATCCGACGCCCCCATTTACCACCTCGACCCTGCAACAGGAAGCCTCTCGAAAACTCGGCTTTAGCGCGCGACGCACCATGCAGGTTGCCCAGCAACTTTACGAGGGGATCGACCTCGGCAGCGGACCGATCGGCTTGATCACCTATATGCGTACCGACTCGGTCAATTTGGCCAACGAAGCCGTTGCCGAGCTGCGCGAATTGATTGGGCAACGCTACGGTAATGACAAACTTCCGAGCCAGCCGCAACGCTACAAAACAAAGTCGAAAAACGCCCAGGAAGCCCATGAAGCCATCCGCCCCACATCTGCCTTGCGGCTGCCAGAAGAACTTCGCCCTCATCTCAGCCAAGAGCAGTTTCGTCTCTATGATCTGATCTGGAAGCGTACCGTGGCCTGTCAGATGATCCACGCCACCCTGGATACAGTGGCCGCCGATCTCGAAGCGGGCGAAGGCGTGGGCCTGTTCCGAGCCACCGGCTCGGCGGTGCGCGACCCCGGCTTTATGCTGGTCTATCGCGAAGGCCGTGACGACAACGCGGAAGAAAGCGATGACCGCTTGCTGCCGCCGCTGGAGGAGGGCGAGCGCATCGCCTTGAACGACCTGCTGGCCGAACAGCACTTCACGGAGCCTCCACCACGCTACACCGAGGCCAGTCTGGTCAAGGCGCTGGAGGAATACGGCATAGGGCGCCCTTCGACCTATGCCTCGATCATTTCCACCCTGTTGGCGCGCGAATACGTGGAACTCGACAGCCGCCGTTTCGTCCCTACTGATGTGGGCCGGGTGGTCAACCGTTTCCTGACTCAACACTTCACCCGTTACATTGATTACGACTTCACCGCGCGCCTGGAAGATGAACTCGACGAAATCTCACGCGGAGAAAAACAATGGGTGCCCGTGCTGCGTGAATTCTGGCAACCCTTTCATGAACTGATCGAAGACCGCGCCCAAACAGTCAGCCGCGACGAAGCTCTGCAAGCGCGGGAACTGGGCATCGATCCCGAAAGCGGCAAGCAGGTCAGCGTGCGCATGGGACGCTATGGCCCCTTCGTACAGATAGGCACCCGCGACGATGAGGAAAAACCCCGCTTTGCCGGACTGAAACCCGGTCAGAAGATGGATGCCCTCACGCTCGAAGAAGCGCTTAAGCTGTTCGATCTGCCGCGCGAACTCGGCACCACCCCCGAAGGGGAGAAGGTAAGCACCAATGTCGGCCGCTTCGGACCCTATGTGAAATACGGAAGCAAATATGTGTCCCTCAAAGAGGGAGACGATCCGCATACCCTCACCTTGGAACGCGCGCTAGAACTGATAGAGGAAAAAAAGCGCCTGGAAGCCGAACGCGTCATCAACCGTTTCGAGCGTTCCGACGGCAGCAAGATAGAAGTGCTGCGCGGACGCTACGGCCCTTATGTCACTGACGGCGAACGCAATGCGCGCATACCCAAAGACGCGGCGCCGGAAACCCTTGACCTGGACGCCTGCGAAAAGCTGCTCGCCGAGGCTCCGGCGAAAAAATCCCGGCGCACCTCTGCTACCAAGGGAAAAGCCAAAAGACCCAGAAAAACGGGCGGAAAAACCAAGGGCAGCGCCCGCGCCACAACTGCGAAATCCAAGACCTAGTCGCTGCTATGGATGCTTCCTGAAACCAGCGCTTTTCCAATCCGAACGAGCAGCAAAACCTTGGAGCCCCAGTCAAGACTTCAACGCGCCGCAGAAACCCTGCGCCGAGGAGGGATCATCGCCTACCCTACAGAAGCCGTTTACGGTCTTGGCTGCGATCCCGCCAATGAAGAGGCGCTGGCCCGCTTGCTGAAGCTCAAACAACGACCGGCGGCAAAGGGATTGATCCTGATCGGCGGCGAATATTTCCAGTTGTCGCCGTGGATCGAGTCCTTGCCCGATGCGAGACGCAAAGAAATCCTCGCCAGTTGGCCCGGTCCTACTACCTGGCTGGTGCCTGCGCGTCCACATGTATCCAGGTTATTGCGCGGCGAACATTCAACCCTGGCGGTGCGGGTGACAGCGCACCCGCTTGTGCAAGCCCTGTGCCGCGCTTTTGGTGGCGCGATCGTATCGACCAGCGCCAATCCCGCCGGTGCCGAACCTTTTAGGGCCCTCGAGCCACTCAGGGAACATTTTCAGGAACAGATCGATTATTATCTCTCGGGCGCACTGGGTGGCCGCGACCGCCCCAGCACCATCCGCGACGCGCTCACAGGAAAAGTGATCAGAGCATGACGCACATCGATATCCGGACCATTGAAGACCGCCTGCAAGCCTTGCAAAAGGACATCTGCGCCGCACTGGAACAGGTCGATGGCCGCGGCCGTTTTCGGATCGACGACTGGACGCGCGCGGAAGGCGGCGGCGGCCGCACTTGCGTGCTCTCAAATGGCGGCGTATTCGAACAAGCAGGCGTCAATTTTTCCCATGTGCATGGTAATTCCCTGCCGCCTTCGGCCAGCGCCGTCCGCCCACAACTCGCCGGTCGGCGGTTTCGTGCGCTTGGGGTGTCTCTGGTCGTTCATCCCCTAAATCCTTACGTCCCCACCTCGCATTCCAATGTGCGCCTTTTCCTGGCCGAACACGATGACGAACCACCCGTCTGGTGGTTCGGTGGCGGTTTCGATCTCACCCCTTATTATGGTTTCGATGAAGACTGCATCCACTGGCATCAGGTGTCCAAAGGCGCCTGTGATCCATTCGGCAAGGAACTCTACCCGCGCTTCAAACGCTGGTGTGACGAATATTTTTACATCAAACACCGCAATGAGCCGCGCGGAATCGGCGGAATATTTTTCGATGACTACAATAGTGGCGATTTCGACCGCGATCTGGAATTCATTGAAACCGTGGGGCGAGCCTACCTGGATGCGTACCTGCCGATCGTGGAACGCCGGCGCGCCATGCCGTATGGTACCCGTGAACGTGAATTCCAGCGTTTGCGCCGCGGACGGTACGTCGAATTCAATCTAGTGTACGATCGGGGCACCCTGTTTGGACTGCAATCCGCCGGGCGCACGGATTCCATTCTCATGTCCATGCCGCCGCAAGCGGCCTGGCGCTATGCCTGGCGGCCCGAACCCGGAACTCCCGAAGAACGCCTGTATACACGTTATCTGCAGCCCCGCGACTGGATCGCCCTGGCGGGGCAGGAGTCGAACTGATGAACCTTGCGCCTTACCCCAACTATCGCCCTCGGCGGATGCGCCGCGACGTTTTCAGCCGCCGCCTGATGCGCGAACATACGCTCACAACTGACGACCTGATTCTTCCGGTATTCATTCACGAAGGGAATGAATCCGTACCGGTGGAAAGCATGCCTGGCATCAAACGCCTGAGTCTCAACGACTTGCTCCGCGAAGCTGAGCAGCTTGTCGATCTGGGTGTCCCGGCGTTGGATCTGTTTCCGGTCATTGCGCCCGAACGCAAGGGACTGGACGCCAGTGAAGCCTGGAACCCTGAAGGACTGACGCAATGCGCCGTGCGTGCCCTCAAGCGCGACTTTCCGGAACTTGGCGTGATCACCGACGTCGCCCTGGATCCTTACACCGTCCATGGACAAGACGGCCTGATCGATGAAAATGGCTACGTGCTCAACGACGAAACCGTAGAGGCTTTGGTACGCCAAGCGCTTTCGCATGCCGAAGCGGGTGCGGACATCGTCTCCCCTTCGGACATGATGGATGGCCGTGTGGGGCGCATACGCGAAGCGCTGGAAGCCTCAGGCTTCATCCATACCCGCATCCTCGCCTACTCCGCCAAATACGCTTCGGCCTTCTATGGACCCTTCCGTGACGCGGTGGGTTCGGCCGCCAATCTCGGCAAGGCTGACAAGTTCACCTACCAGATGGATCCCGCCAATAGCGATGAGGCGCTACGCGAAACCGCGCTGGACATCGCCGAAGGAGCGGACATGGTGATGGTCAAGCCCGGCCTCCCCTATCTCGACATCCTCTGGCAGGTAAAACAGGCATTCCGCCTGCCGACTTTCGTCTATCACGTCAGTGGCGAATATGCCATGCTCGCGGCCGCTGGCCGCAACGGCTGGCTGGACGAACGCGCCTGCGCCATGGAGTCGTTGATAAGCATGAAACGCGCCGGCGCTGACGGAATCCTCACCTATTACGCCAAGCGGGCCGCCATCTGGCTGCGCGCCGGCGTTTGAGATGAGCGCCCGTTACGCTGTCATCGGCCATCCGATCCGGCACAGCCTGTCGCCGCGCATTCATGCCGAATTCGCCCGCCAAACCGGCGAAAAGCTGATTTACACTACAATCGAGGCGCCGCTGGATGGTTTTGCCGAAGCCGTCGCCGCCTTTCGCGCCGACGGCGGGCTCGGCCTCAATGTCACCGTCCCCTTTAAACAGGAAGCTTTCGCGCTGGCCACAGAACTCACCCCACGCGCCCGCCGCGCCGGCGCGGTCAACACCTTGAGTTTTGCTGACGACAAAAGCATTGGCGGCGATACGACCGATGGCGTCGGCCTGCGGCGAGACCTGGAACATAATCTCGGCCTGACGCTCGAGGGGCAGCGTATCCTCATTCTGGGCGCGGGCGGGGCGGCACGCAGCGTCCTCGAGCCATTGCTGGAACGCAATCCCCTGTCTCTGGTCATCGCCAACCGCACAGCCACAACAGCCGAATCGTTGGCGCAGAGCTTTGCCGGCATGGGTGCCTTGGGGGGTATCGGGCTTAAAGAGCTTGATGGCGAGATGCCGTTCGATCTGGTGATCAACGCCACATCCGCCGGCCTTTCAGGACAAAGCCTTCCCCTGCCGAATACCATATTCGCCGCCAATGCGGTAGCTTACGACATGGTTTATGGCTCGGAACCGACGCCCTTCTTGCGCTGGGCCCGATCACAAGATGTCGCATTGATCGCCGACGGCCTCGGCATGCTCGTCGAACAAGCCGCTGAATCGTTTCATATTTGGCGAGGGGAGCGTCCGCAGACCCAACCTGTCATCGCACAGTTGCGCAACACGCTGGTAAAAACTTAAAGTTGTATTTATCACACCTTACAACTTAGGGGGCTTGACCCAGATGAATAAACGACCTTTTCTGTGGCTAGGCATTGCCACGCTCTCCATCTCCCTAGCCGGCTGCACCACGACAAACCCTTACACCAGTCAGCCCGAACTCAGCAAAGCCGCCATCGGCGCTGGCATCGGCGCTGTTTCCGGAGCCCTTCTCGGTCAGGCCATTGGCGGCAGCCATCGGCGCCAGAACACGGAAATCGGCGCCGTGCTCGGCGCCATCGCCGGTGGCTCGGTGGGCTATTACATGGATGAGCAGCAGGCCGCGCTGCGCCGGCAACTTCAAGGCACGGGTGTAAGCGTCACCCGCCAAGGCAACAACATCATCCTCAATATGCCGAGCGACATCACCTTCCCGATCAATCAGTACGCTATTCAACCACGCTTCTATCCGGTACTGAATTCGGTTGCCAAAGTACTCAAGCACTACTATAAGACCCAGATCATCGTCGCCGGCTATACCGACGACACCGGCACGCCCCAATACAATCTGCAGCTCTCGCGCAAACGGGCGCAAGCAGTGGCGGACTATCTCATCGCCCAGGGCGTGCAACCGATCCGCATCCAGACCGTGGGTTATGGAGAGGCCGATCCGGTCGCCAGTAACGCCACCGCAGCGGGCCGAGCCCAGAACCGCCGCGTCACCATTACCTTGATCCCTGTAACCCAAACGGGCTGAAACGACTGCCGGTTCAGCGCAGAGTGACCAATTCCTCTGCGCTGGTCGGATGAATGGCCACCGTGTCATCCAGATCGCGCTTGCTGGCTCCCATGCGGATCGCCACTGCGAATCCCTGCAGCATTTCATCGGCGCCCTGCCCGATCACATGGGCGCCGACAACCTTCTCCCTAGCGCCTACCGTGACCAGCTTGACAGCAGTCTTTACTTTACGGCGGGTCGGCGCATGGTACATAGGCGTAAAAACCGACTGATAGATTTTCACCGCGCCACCGTGTTTCTCCCGCGCATCGTCCTCGCTCATGCCAATGGTGCCAATCGGCGGATGACTGAACACCACCGTAGGAATATTTTCATAATCGAGTCGCCGTTCGGCTTGCCCGCCGAACAGACGGTCGGCAAGCCGCCGGCCGGCGGCGATGGCCACCGGCGTCAGTTCCGCCTGACCGGTGACATCACCAATGGCATAGACGCCCTTCACGCATGTGTTCTGCCAGGCATCGACGACGACATATCCCGATTCGTTCACTTCCACCCCAGTGGATTGCAAGTTTAACTCATGTGTCTTTGGCCTACGGCCTATCGCCCAAAGCACGCTATCGAAGCCAGCGCTTTCCCTGCCTTGTTCACAATGCAGGCTGAGCCGCCCATCGGCTCCACGGCGCACTTCCGTGAGCCGTGTGCGAGGGAAGATATCGATGCCTTCGTCCAGCATGGTCTCGGTAAGGTGTTCACGCAACATGGAATCGAAACGTCTCAGCAAATGCTCGCCCCGCAGATACAAAGCAACTTCCGCGCCGAGCGCCCTTAACGTGCTCGCAAGTTCCGCCGCGATGTAACCGGCGCCCACCACGGCCACTCGGGTAGGCAATTGCTCGAGTTCGAAAAACCCGTCTGAAGTGATACCGAGTTCGGCGCCCGCCACATCCGGCCATATCGGCTCGCCGCCAGTGGCGATAACAATATGCTCGGCGGTGTACACAACTCCATTCACCTCGATGGCATGCGGTTCGACGAAACGTCCCCGTCCACGAAGCAATGCCACCTCGGAATCGGCCAAATAGGTTTCATACCAATCGTTGATATCCCGCACGTAGGCATCGCGCTTGCGTTTGAGCGTCGCCCAATCGAAGCCACGCACATCAAGGTCGAAGCCGTAATCAGGCGCATCCTTCAAAACGTGTGCAATCTGGGCGCCGAACCACATCACCTTTTTCGGGACACAGCCGACGTTGACACAGGTGCCGCCAAGCCTTCCGGCCTCGACGACTGCCGCCCGCGCTCCATGAGATGCCGCACGTTCAGCCACAGACAATCCGCCGCTGCCGGCGCCGATCGCAATCAAGTCATAATGATCCGTGCTCATACGCATTCCTCAAAAAATCTGCAGCCTGGTGAGTTTAGGCGCGAGTATTCGCGGGTCCGCCGGGCTTACATCTTGAATGTTTCGCCAACGCCCGCAGCGCGGCTCCTTTGCCACCCATATATCCCCGGCATCCGCAAAAAGCATACACGAAACTTGATTTTTCGCCTCCCTAGATGCCAAAGTTTCATGCCATGAATACATCCAATCTTGGCGACACCTTCAATGGCTGGCCGGCGCTGCGCGAAAGACTTTGGCAATACGCGCTGCTGGCCCGCATGCACAAACCCATAGGCACGCTGCTGCTTCTATGGCCAATGCTGTGGGCTTTATGGATCGCATCCGGCGGTCATCCGCGAATCGACGTGCTTATCGTTTTCATCCTTGGCACCTGGCTCATGCGTTCTGCTGGATGCGCCATCAACGATTTCGCCGACCGCAATGTCGATCCGCACGTCGCCCGCACCGTGGATCGGCCGCTCGCCGCCGGACGCATCCGCCCGCGCGAGGCTATCGGCGTGTTTGTCGTATTGAGTTTGGCCGCATTTGCGCTGGTGCTCACTCAAAACCGCCTCACCATTTTATTTGCTTTCGTCGGTATTGCCTTGGCCGCCAGCTATCCATTCATGAAGCGCTTCCATCATCTGCCTCAAGTCCATCTCGGCGCGGCCTTCGGATGGGCGGTGCCGATGGCGTGGACTGCGCAAACCGGACACTTCCCACCGCCACTGGCATGGCTCATCTTCGTCTCCGCCGTCCTATGGGCGACGATCTACGATACCCAATACGCGATGGTCGATCGCGAAGATGACATCAAGATCGGAGTTAAATCGACCGCCATCCTGTTCGGCGACGCCGATCGGCTGATCATCGGCATTCTCCAGGTACTGATGATTCTCGCGCTGTATCTGGTAGGGCGTGACGCCCATCTCGGCTGGCCCTATTTTCTGGCGTTGTTTATCGGCGCCGGACTATTCGCGTATCAGCAACTGCTCACCCTTTACCAAGTGCCTGAATTCTGCTTCCGCGCCTTCCTTAACAACAACTGGTTCGGCGCGGTGATCTTCGCCGGCATTTTCACAAGCTATCTGTTGCATTGATGCCATGCCGATCAAGGGACTCGATCATGTCAATTTGCGCGCCGCTCGTCCATTGCTCAAGACATTGCGGGATTTCTATGTCGAAGTCATCGGACTACGGGAAGGCGAGCGCCACTTGCCAAGCCATGGTTATTGGCTGTACGCCGAAGACAAGGCGATTCTCCATTTATCTGCGGAACGGCCAGATGAGCCTCGCCCAGCCGATGTGTGCAACACATTCGACCATGTCGCCTTTGCTTGCAGTGAACTGACTGAATTCATCGCCCGCTTGCAAAGACTGAATATCGAATACCGCCTGGCCGAGCCAACTGCCGACGGCCATCGTCAAATATTTTTGACCGACCCCGCGGGCAATGGCGTCGAGCTTAATTTCCCCCCGGAACACCGTGATCGGCTCTATCCATGACAACCTCACCCAGTCGCCGATATTATTTAAATAACACACTGATTAAAGTTAGCTTTTTTCATATCAACAGACAATGAAATGTTATCGGACCGATGCTGGGCGCACTCGCATGCTGATCCGGGCGCCCAAAGTTGGAGCATTCAGTCTCCTTGCTCAAAGTCAACCATCGCCTGCAGATTGATATTGACTCTTGCCATGACCGTCATGGCCGCTTGATACTATGCACATGAACGCTGAAATGCATCTGGCCAATCACTTTTTGATCGCCATGCCACAGCTGGTTGATCCCAATTTCAATCGCACCTTGACTCTGGTTTGTGAGCATGACCGAAACGGTGCCATGGGGCTGGTCGTAAATCGCAGTCAGGAAATACGCCTGGGCCAATTGCTCGAACATGTGGGCATCCAGACGGAAATCGACTCGCTCAAGCGCCAGCCGGTATCCTCCGGAGGACCAGTGGAAAAGGAGCGTGGCTTTGTGCTTCATCGTCCTCTCGGTCAATGGGAAAGCACCCTCGCCATTAGCGACACCTTGGGACTCACCACGTCCAGAGACATTTTGGAAGCCCTGGCCCGCGGCGCGGAAAACGCGCCCACCGATGTCATGGTTCTGTTGGGATATGCCGGCTGGGCCCCCGGGCAGCTCGAAGCTGAAGTCGGCGAAAATGCCTGGCTCACACTCCCTGCCAGCGAGAATATCCTGTTCGACACGGCCTTGCCAGAGCGATGGCAAACGGCAGCGGCGCGCCTGGGAGTCGATCTTGGCCTACTGAGTACGGAGACGGGACATGCCTGAGCACTCACCTCTTCTGTGTTTCGATTACGGCAGCCGGCGCACCGGCGTCGCCGTGGGTCAGCGCCTCACCGCCAGCGCGCGCCCCCTCGCCACCCTGAACATGCCCAACGGCGAGATCGACTGGGTGGCGATGGATCGCCTCATCAAGACCTGGCAACCCAAGGAGTTGCTCGTTGGCCGTCCCACGCGCATGGATGGCTCGGTTGTCGCCATGACGCGCGCCGCCGAACGCTTTGCAAAGGCGCTCGCCAAACGCTATTCACTGCCGGTTTCTTTGATCGATGAACGCCTGAGCTCAAGAGCAGCCGAAACCCTGCTGCGCGAACAATGCGCCTCGGGCCGCAAAAAACGCATCGCAAAAGATGAAGTGGATCGCTATGCCGCCGCTCTGCTGCTGGAAGACTGGCTTTCGCGTGAAACCCGTTTTGCCCCGCACCAATGAGCGATCTTCCCAACGTTTCGCCCCTGCTCGATGAGCTCGCCCAGCGCCTGCAGGCCGAACTCGCCAAGGACGACAAGGATCCCTTGCTGGCGGGCATCCACACCGGTGGGGTCTGGATCGCCGAAGCCTTGCGGCAGCGACTGCAAAACCCGCCGCCTTTGGGCACGTTGGACGTGAGCTATTATCGTGATGACCTCGCCCGAGGCGGTCTGCATCCCAGGCTCCACCCGACCCATTTGCCCGACGGCGTCGATGGCCGTACCATCTGGCTGATAGACGATGTGCTCCATACGGGCCGCACGGTGCGTGCCGCGATCAACGAAGTGTTCGACTTCGGGCGTCCGGCGCGAGTGCGCTTGCTGGTGCTGATCGTGCGCGCCGGCCATGAGCTTCCCATTGCAGCTGACCTCGCCGGCGCACGCATCGACGATTTGACCGAGAACGTCCGCATCCGCCTGCTTGGCCCCGATCCACTCCAGCTCGAAGTTACCTCAGCCAAAAAATCAGCCGCACGAGAGGGCATGACATGAAAGCGCAAGCGCCCCTCCCCGGCCCCGTTCCCAACAGCATACAGATCGATAACGGTCGCTTACGCCACCTCCTCTCCATCGAAGGATTGGGGCGCGCCATGCTGGAACAGATCCTGGACAACGCTGCCTCCTTTGCCGGCCTCAACGAACAGGGAGTGAAAAAAGTCCCCTTGTTGCGCGGCAAAACCGTGGTCAATCTGTTTTTCGAGCCGAGCACCCGAACGCGCACCACCTTCGAACTCGCCGCCAAACGCCTGTCGGCGGATGTCATGAGCGTGTCCATGAGCACCTCTTCCACCACCAAGGGTGAAACGTTGCTCGATACATTGCGCAATCTCGAGTCCATGCAATGCGATATGTTCATCGTGCGTCACAACGAAGCAGGCGCCGCTCATTTTATCGCCCGTCATGTCGCACCCGGCATCGCCGTAATCAATGCCGGTGACGGGCGGCATGCGCATCCCACGCAGGCCCTGCTCGATATGTTCACCATCCGCCGCCACAAGGAAGACCTGTCCCGATTGCGCGTGGCCATCGTCGGAGATGTGCTCCATTCGCGCGTGGCCCGTGCAGATATTCACGCACTCAATACCTTGGCCACTGGGGAAGTTCGTGTGATTGCACCTCGCACCCTCCTGCCCGCGGAGGCCGAGACCCTTGGCGTGCAAATTTACCATGACATGGAAACCGGCCTGCGTGATGTGGATGTGATCATCATGTTGCGCCTGCAGAGGGAACGCATGCTCGGCGCCTTCATTCCCAGTGAACACGAATACTTCCAGCGTTTCGGCCTCACCGAAGCGCGTCTCGCCCTGGCCGCCCCTGATGCGCTGGTGATGCACCCGGGCCCGGCCAATCGGGGTGTGGAAATCGATTCGTCGGTCGCCGACGGGTCTCACTCGGTCATACTGGAACAAGTCACCAACGGCCTCGCAGTGCGAATGGCGGTCATGGCCATGGTCATGGGCGCAAATCCAAAGGGGGACGCATGAAGCGCCTATTGATCCGTGGTGGCCGTGTGATCGACCCCGCCAATGGTATCGATTGCCACGCCGATCTCGCCATCGACAATGGCCTCATCCTCGGCCTTGACCCGGTAGATTTCAAGGCGGACGAAATCATCCCCGCCGAGGGGCAGTGGATCGTGCCTGGACTCATCGATCTTGCCGCACGGCTTCGCGAACCGGGCGAAGAACACAAGGGCACAATCGCCAGCGAATGCCGGGCCGCAGCAGCAGGCGGCATCACCACCGTATGCGCCCAGCCCGATACATTGCCGCCAGTGGACACACCCGCTGATGTGCGTCTTCTGCGTCAGAAAGCCGAACAGGCCGGAGGCGCCAGAATCGCGGTTATCGCCGCGCTGACTCAAGGACTCGACGGTGAACACCTGACCGAAATGGCCGCGCTGCAGGAAGCTGGCTGCGCAGGGGTTGGTAATGCGCTGCGACCGATCAGTGATTTGCTGGTATTGCGCCGCGCCCTCGAATACGCTGCAGGCTTGGGTCTCACAGTTTTTGCGCAGCCTTCCGACCCCAGCCTGACCCGTGGCGGCTGCGCGCACGAGGGTGCAGTCGCCACTCGCCTCGGACTGCCCGGCATACCCGTGGCCGCAGAAACCGCCGCACTCGGGCAATGGCTCGCCCTGGTAGAAGAAACCGGCGCGCGAGTCCACTTCGGCCGCCTTTCCAGCGCCGCCGGCGTGCGCATGCTTCGCCGCGCCAAGGCAGATGGTCTGCCGGTGAGTGCCGATGTAGCCGCTCACCAGCTCTTTCTCAGCGAGATGGATATCTTCGGTTTCAATCCCCAATGCCATATGTTGCCGCCGTTGCGCGGGGAGCGTGATCGCGATGCCTTGCGGGAAGCGCTGGCAGAAGGTGTACTCGGGGCCATTTGTTCGGATCATCAACCCCACGAACCCGATGCCAAACTGGCGCCCTTCCCCTCGACCCAAGCAGGCATTTCCGCCCTGGAGACCCTTCTGCCGCTGGGGCTCAGACTGGTCGAAGAAGGCGTCATGCCTCTCCATGATCTTATTGCTCGCCTCACCAGCGTACCCGCGCACATTCTCAACCTGAACACTGGCCATCTGGGCGTGGGTGCCTCGGCGGATCTATGTCTCATAGATCCTGGGGCCGAGTGGGAACTGGATGCAGAGCGCCTGCAAAGCCGCGGTCGAAACACCCCTTTTCATGGCTGGCTGTTTCGCGGCCGCGTAAGCCTTACTCTGGTCGGTGGCCGGCCGGTACACGCAATGACTACAGAAGAACACCAATGAACAGCACACCTCATCGCGCCACCATTTATCTTGAAGATGCCCGCATTCTCGGTCATGAATCGCATCCCGGCGAGCAGCGCATCCTTAAACTCGAGGCGCCTAAATGCGCTCAAGCGGCGCGCCCTGGAAGCTTCGCTCATCTGCAATGCGATCCTCTCCTTCCCATGCGACGGCCTTTGTCGATCATGCGCGTCGATCCAGAGGCCGGATGGGTCGAGTTCCTCTACAAAATCATCGGCTACGGCACCAGACTGCTCGCCCGCCGACGGCCAGGTGAAAACCTCAGCCTGCTGGGGCCGATCGGACGCCCCTTCGCGGTGCATGCCGACCGCCCGCGCGCGGTGCTGATCGGCGGCGGTGTGGGCATCCCTCCAATGATTTTTCTCGCCAATCATCTCCGTCGCCTGCCTGGCTTCAAGCCCTTGGCTATCCTCGGCTCGGAAGTGCCATTCCCCTTCATACCCCGACCTTCCCGAATTCTGGTGCCGGGCATGCCAGATGGCATCATCGCCGCCATGCCGCTATTGGAGGACTGGCTGATACCTTCCCGACTGGCAAGCCTCCAGGGGTTCCCCGGTTGTCATGATGGCTACGTCACGGATCTGGTGGTTCGCTGGCTCGACACTTTATCGCCCCGAGAGCTGGCTGAGGTCGAATTGTTCGCCTGCGGCCCGCATCCCATGCTCGAGGCCGTCGCCCGGCTCGCACGGAAATACGATCTGCCGGCGCAAGTATCACTGGAAGAGTTCATGGCCTGCGGGGTGGGCGGCTGCGCCGGCTGCACCGTAGCCATAGAAACGGCGGATGGGCAGGCCATGAAACGGGTTTGTGTAGACGGTCCGGTTTTCGATGCCGCCACTGTCGCCGCTTTCAAACCGGCCTGAACACCTGCTGATCAACAGGCGAACTTACCGCTATTCTCAAGTTTTCCGGTTCTTCAAAAGCCGGTACAGCTCGCGATATTCGGTTTCGATTTGTTCGCCGAACATCGGATCCACGCTGTTAGGCATGCGGGTGTTTACCTCGCGCCAATCCCCGTCATCCATGGTTTTTTCCAGATACGGCAGGATTTCTCTTTCTTCCATATCCAGGTGTTCTCTCTGGCGCACTATAAAATCCTGCAAACACTCTACAAGATGCTCACGCGGAACCGCCACGTCATGCGTGGCGGCATCAAGCATTTCAAGAACGCCTCGAGTCAACTGATGCAGGGTGGCATGTTGCGCCCGAACACGCTTCCACGTATCTTCCATCGCCTCTGAGAGCGCGTGCCGTTCGAGAAAAACCTCCAACATGGTTTCCTCGCGGGGATGATGAATGCGATCCGGATAGCCGGAGAAATAATCCATGATCTGTCGGACACGCTCGAGATCGACTGCGCCCTCCAGATCCTCGCGAAGTGCCGCCATGTCGCTGCTCAGCAATTCCAACAAAACCGCCATGTGACGATGGTCATCATGGATTTCCTCCAAAGGACTTTTACTCATGGCGCTCCCTAGCCCGAATGCTTCATCCCGTGGCTGGTGGAATATGAAAAGATGCTGATTAACAATACCATTCTTTGCATGCCAGCAAGTAAGAAAATGCAACCGGCCTGTAACACCGCACTCGCCCGGGGGATCCGAGGCGTCCTCAACGCCGCACTGGAGCTTCCCAAACCCCACGAGCACTTGGAGTCAGCAAGCGCCGCCGGACTTGAATAAGCTGGGCCACAAGGGAGGCATGTTTTTGAATGCCTCGCGGATGTTAGCATCCCAACTCTGGCGGATTTCTCGCAAATAAGGATGATCCTCGCCCAGTACAACGCGCGGCTTAAGGCACAGGCTGTCGTTTTCATATATCTGCAATTCCACCGGCGGCCCCACGGTGACATTGCTGCGCATGGTCGAATCCATCGACACCAGCGCACAGCGGGCGGCATCCGCTAGCGATGTGTCGGCTTGAATGATGCGATCCAGAATAGGCTTTCCGTATTTGCTTTCTCCGATCTGGAGAAAGCGCGTTGTTTTCGAGGTGGTGATGTAATTGCCCTGAGGGTAAATCAGAAATATGCCTGCTTTTTTGCCGGCAATCTGTCCCCCTAGAATAAAGCTGACCTGCGGATCGAAGCCGGCTTGCTGCCCATCATTCGCCAAATACTTACGCTGTTCTGCCAAGCTAAGCTGGCCAATGTATGCGGCTGCCTCGGGAAGATCAGGCACCGAAGCTAGCGAGGTTTCGGCCCCATCTTCCATATCTTTTCTGATTTGCACCAGCACCGCCTGAGTGGTGCCAAGATTTCCTGCCGAAAGCAATACGAATACACGTTCCCCCGGCACGCTGAATTCATGCGTTTTGCTGTAGGTGCTTACCTGATCGACACCCGCATTCGTTCTCGAGTCGGAACAAAAAACCAAACCGTCTTTTACATCGATCGCCAAACAATAGGTCATGAAATCTTCCCTCCCAGGAATCGACTGATGTTATGCGGCGCCTTCTATTCCGTCAATGCTAAGAGGTTGCAGGATTAGAAAAGTCTGCTGTGGCGATGGGGCGATGTGAAGGCGGAGCCGATTTTAGGGGCGGCAATCCGGCACGCATCTCACTAGATCTATCAAGCCGACGGACTCATTGATGTTTGTGTCTGAATTCGGCGCGTACGCAATGCAATATTCCGTAAGAATACGCTTTGTCCAAGGAATCGAACACCGGCTTGAGGCGTTCATCGCCGTGCATGGCAAACGCCTGGCGAATCGAGTCGAGTTCGACATCCTCCAAGCCGGTGGCTTCGGCCGCGCTCATCTCGCCTCGACCGATCGCGTCGGCGAAATGCTGGTAGATCGTTTCCGCACGCAAGCCGCGATGGCGAGCCACCGCTTCCACATCCATGCCTGCCCGGTACAACAACAGGCTTTCCTCCACCGTCTCAACAACAGAAACCGGATTCGCAGCGGCGGCATTACTTTTAAGTACCTCGAGAAAATCGCTGGCATAGGCTTTCAGCTTGTGTTCACCCACGCCGGGCACCCCGGCCATGTCTGCGAGCATGGCATCACTGAAAATCATGTAAGCGGGCAGTCCTTCGGCTTCAGCCAAAACACTGCGCCTGGCACGCAGAGCCTCCCAGAGCGCGCGATCGGCCGACTTTGCAAAGCGTCGTCGTTCGCGGCGGTGGCTTTGGGCCTTGCTTCGTATGCGCTCGCGCCGCCGCAATTGCACCTTGGACTCACCGCGCAGCACCGGCCGGCTCGCTTCTGTAAGACGCAAGCCACCATGTCCTTGCAGATCGACAGCCAATAACCCCCGGGCAATCATCTGCCGGAACACCCCGCGCCAGTCTTCGGCCGGCAGCTCCTGACCGATCCCGAAAGTGGAAACCAAGTCATGGCCGAACTGCTTTATGCGCGGCTCATCCTTGCCCAGCAACACATCGATAAGATAATTCACTCCGAAGCGCTGGCCGGTGCGGTATACGCACGAAAGGGCTTTGCGCGCAGCCTCGGTGGCATCCCAGGTTGCCGGCGGCGACAGGCAGTTGTCGCAATTTCCGCAAGGCGCATCCAAAGTATCACCGAAATAGCGCAATAAGGCCTGGCGTCGGCAGGTGGTCAACTCGCAGAACCCCAGCATGGCCTCGAGCTTGTGTCGCTCTATCCGCTTGTAGGCTTCGTCTGCTTGTGAATTATCCTGCATCTGGCGCAAGGTGATGACATCCTGCAGTCCATAGAGCATCCAGGCGTCCGCCGGCAAGCCGTCGCGTCCGGCCCGCCCGGTTTCCTGGTAATAAGCTTCCAGACTTCTGGGCAAATTGAGGTGGGCGACAAAACGCACGTCAGGCTTGTCTATACCCATACCAAAAGCAATGGTGGCGACCACTATGACGCTCTCCTCACGCAAAAAACGTTCCTGCGTATTCATCCGCTCAGAGGCGGGCAATCCAGCGTGATAGGGCAAGGCTGTCAGTCCGCGGGCGCTCAACCAGGCGGCGGTTTCCTCGACCTTGCGCCGTGACAAACAATAGACGATGCCCGCCTCGCCCTCATGCTCCTCACGAATGAACCGCAACAACCGTTCCCGGGCGTTGCCACCCCCTTCTGCCAGCCGGTAGCGGATATTCGGACGATCGAAACCAGCGATAAAGGTATGAGCCTCATGCAAGGCCAGCCGCTCTACGATCTCGCCACGCGTGGGTGCGTCGGCAGTCGCCGTCAATGCAATGCGCGGCACCTTGGGAAAACGTTCATGCAACCGGGAAAGCTGCATGTATTCGGGCCTGAAATCATGCCCCCACTGCGATACGCAATGCGCCTCGTCGATGGCGAACAAGGCGATCCGCGCACGTGCCAGCAACTCCAGAATTCGCGGTTGCAGCAAACGTTCCGGTGCCACGTAGAGCAGATCCAGCTCTTCTGCAAGCAACGCTTGTTCTACCTTACCGGCCGCCTCCGGCGCGAGCGTAGAGTTCAAGAAAGCCGCGCGCACACCATTTTGGCGCAAGGCCGACACTTGGTCGTGCATCAAAGCAATCAAAGGGGAAACCACGACTCCAGTGCCTGGGCGCAATAGCGCCGGAATCTGGTAGCAAACTGATTTACCGCCGCCTGTGGGCATGATAACGAGGGCATCGCCACCGGCGATCACATGGTTGATGATTTCCGCTTGGTGTGGACGAAAGTGCGTGTATCCGAAGACCTTTTGCAGGATCTGCCGCGTGGGATCCAGGACCTCGACTTGAGTTGTCATTTCCTGGCAGGCAATCGCGGCGAAGCGTCGCGGTTTTGCTGGCGGGCCTTGCCAACCACAGGCAATGGCAGACTCAACCGCACGCACAATCCACCGCCTTCTCGATTTTCCGCCTTGACGCTGCCGCCATGAGCCTCTACCGCACGGCGCGTGATGGCCAGTCCCAGCCCATAGCCAGATCGGGCGCCCGTTGGAGCGTCACCCGCGCGGACAAAAGGTTCGAAGATGGCAGCGAGCTGATCCTCAGGCAAACCCGGACCACGATCACAGACGATAACTTTGAACTGGCCACTTTCACGCTCGCCCCGGACCGTGACTTCTGCGCCTTTAGGACTGTATTTTAAGGCGTTGCGGATAACGTTCTCAAAAGCCCTTCGCAACAATTCCCGGCGTCCCTTGAGTGATCCCGAGTCACAATATTCGAGCACCACTCGGCGCTCTTCAGAAGCTTCGAAATTGGCATCATCGACCACGGTTTCGAGTAAGGCCGCCAAATCGATCCCCTCCTCCGCCTCCATACCCACGCCCGCATCAAGGCGGGCCAGCGTAAGAAGTTCACCCACCAATTGATCCAGACGCGCCGCTTCGCGCTCGATTCGCTCCAGCGCCATCTCCAACTTATCGGGCTGTTGCCGGGCCAACGCCAGTGCCACTTGCATGCGCGCCAATGGCGAGCGCAATTCATGCGATACGTCGTGCATCAGACGCTGCTGCGTATTGACCATGTTCTCTAGTCTATCCGCCATGTAATCGAAATCATGGCCCAGATCGGCGATCTCGTCGCTGCGAACCCCCATGGCCTGAGAGACGCGGGCGCTCAGGTCTCCTGCAGCGAGGGCTTTGGCTGACCGTTGCAGAAGACGTACCGGTCGGGTGAGATACCAGGCAAGCAGCAGGCTGAAAATAAGACTGGCGCACAATGCCACCCCCAACTGGATCAGCAAGGTATCGGCCACGGGATAACGAGAGGGGGGAAGCGGCTTGCCACCGATGTGCGCTGGAATGAACAATAAATACACATGGCCATCGGGGGTAGCTACAAGGCGCAGTCCGCGAGGCACAGCTTTTCCGTTACTCGCCGCCAGCGCCTCACGCGCCTTGCGCAACGCTTCTGGGGGCACGGGGCGACCGAAAATGTCTTCACCCTTTGAGTTTACTGCCAACACAGGAATCCGGTACATGAGGTTTTCGTTGGCAAGCAGAACCCGCAGCGCTGACGCCCCCCCCAAACGCAAGGCCATGGCGGCTGCATTGAGCACGAATTCAGCGCGAGGCCCCCCATTGCTCAGATAGGTCAGATCCTCGAGTTGAGTCCGGTTGTATACATAGACAGCCAATCCAACTGCCGAACCAATGGCCAGCTGCATCAGCCAGAACCCTATGAAAATTTTCCAGAAAAGTCGTCCCATCAATGGTGCTCTATGAACTGATATCCCACACCTCGAACCGTCTGAATGGGGGATCGGCCATCTTCGAGCGTTCCAAGTTTGCGACGAAGATTACTGATATGCACATCAACGCTTCGATCATAGCGCGCTAAAGGGTGACCCAGCGCACGCTCGGAAAGTTCATTTTTATCGACCACATGGCCGACACTGCGGACAAGAGTTTCGAGCAAATTAAATTCAGTGCTGGTCAGTGGCAATGACTCTCCTGCCCATTCGGCCAGCCGCTCTCCGGGTTTCAGGGTCAAATGACCAATCTTGATTTCCTCTCCCAAACGGGCCGAAGCCGTGCGCCTGAGAACAGCTCGCAGCCTTGCCACCAATTCACGCGGATTGCAGGGCTTGGGAAGATAATCGTCCGCTCCAAGTTCCAGTCCGACGATGCGATCTACATCGTCACCCTTTGCAGTCAGCATTACCACCGGCAGCAGTGATTGTTGCCGAATCTCTCGCAATGCATCCAGCCCGCTACGGCCGGGCATCATAATGTCCAGCACCACGGCGTCCACGTCACCACCAAGCGCAATCCTGATACCGCTCTCGGCATCGTGCTCTATGAGCACGTCGAAACCTTCTGCACGTAAATAATCACCGAGCATTTCACACAACTCGGTATCGTCATCGACCAACAACACCCGATTCATATTTCTTTCTTTGCTCCCTATTCAATTATTCCTCTATGAGGCTCGCCTCTGCAGGACAACGTATGCGAGCCTGAAGGTGAAAACGCTGTTTTCATGCCTAAACGCATATAGCAAGCCTGACCTTGATGCACAATCCCGGCGTCTCTTGAGTAGAATTCTACAGTCAAATCAAACCTTGCTAGAAAATGCTGCCATAGACCAGCGCTCCACATAATGTGGCATGCTACGGTTTTACCCAGCTTTACCCGTTCGGCCCGCATCTTTGCATTGGTTCGTCCCATAATTTTCTCAACGAATCAATCAACCACCGAATCCAATTTCAATCCAAAGTTTTCCCGGCGGTGCCGCGCCGCCACTCATCTCCCTCCTGAGAGCATTGGGCCCCGCAAGGGGCTTTTTTTTGCCTATAAAGCATCGATAGCTTTTCAGATTTGTGGTTATGGTTAGAGTCCTCTCCGATCCAGACATCAACCTGAAGAGCGAGGTGGCTGACGCCTGAATCGCATCGGGTTTTGCGGAGGCTGCAACACTTGAGAGAATAGAGCCAAGAACAAGCCAAGCAACTATATACACCTGAGGTCCTTGAGTGTTCGGTCAGGGCCCTGTCATTTAAATTCGTGAGCCGTTGAAAAGTGGAACGGGCGTCTGCTCGGAAAACGTCGGCGGCAAGGAGGCCGCCGTCGAGCCTACAGGGATGTATTCACGGCGTTTTCCGGGCAGACGCCCGCTCCGCCACAGTTAGGTGACGTGGTCCTGATTGGAAGAGGCTCTTGGGGTGACCAGGTTCAGACACATGTGAGACGTTGAAGGGATAAGGTTTTTGATGATCCGGAGGTGATTTTTCGTCTCCATCAGCTGGAGCGGTTCGAGCGGCTGCGAAAGCGGCATGGCCTGACTGTGTAGATCAGGCGGCGGAGATTCTGGGGGTGAGCCGAGCCACCCTGTACCGCTGGTGCCGGCGTCTGTCCGAGGCGGGCCCCTTGGGTCTGAGATCCCGTTCCCGCCGCCCGCGGCGTGTTCGGCGGCGGCGATGGGACGCGCGGCTGGCCGCCTGCCCGTTGCGCCGGTTCGTGGCGGCGGGCGCCGCCATGGCCGCCCCTGGCGGCGTCCCTGGGCGCGGCGCGCGCCCTATGGGCTGAAGGGCCAGGCTCCCGGAGAGCTGGTGCAGGTGGACGTCCTGCACGTGAATCTGTTGCCGGGGGTGACGGTCTACCACTTCACCGCCTGGGACAGCGCTTCCCGCTGGCGCGTGGGGCAGGTGTACAGCCGGGTGAGCAGCCGCTGTGGGGCGGATTTTCTCAAGCCGCTTAAGGCCCGCAGCCCGTTTCCGATCCGGGCGATCCAGATCGACGGAGGATCGGAATTCAAGGGCGACTTCGAGCAGGCCTGCCAGGAAGCGGGTATCGACCTCTATGTGCTGCCGCCGAAACGGCCCCAGCGCAATGGCGGGGTGGAACGGGCCAATGGCATCTGGCGCTACGCGTTCTATGCCAGCTACCCGCTACCGACCACGATACGGGCGCTTCGTCCCCTGGTGCAATGGTGGGAACAGGTCTACAACCTGCTGCGCCCCCATCAGGCATTGAAACAGAGAACCCCAGCCGAGTATCTTCGTGAGGCCGGGTATGAGGTCCCCGAGGTCTCCGTGTCTCATATGTACTGAACCAGGACAAATAGTTGCATTCTGGCAAAGACTCCCGTAAGATCCATCACGCTGCAGATCAGGCAGTGGTTGTAAGCATGCTTCACAGGTATCGTTTCTCGGCCTCTTCACGACTGCAGTAGGTTCTTTTTTCAAGCAATACCAGGTAAAGATCATTATGGCAACAGGCACCGTGAAGTGGTTCAACGAATCCAAGGGATTCGGTTTCATCGCGCAAGATAACGGCGGAGACGACGTTTTTGTGCATTTTAGTGCGATCAACGCAGACGGTTTCAAAACTCTCGCAGAAGGTCAGAAGGTTTCCTTCGATCTACAGCAAGGCCCCAAGGGCCCTCAGGCGGCAAACGTCGTCGCACAGTAAGACTGGAATCTGCCGAAGCAGAATCCAAAAAGCCCCGTCATTTGGCGGGGTTTTTTTATTATAAATACCATTTTCATTTATAATACCGCGCCAACGGGAAGGCCTATTCAGCAAGGCGCGAAGAGGTCAATAATAGACGCATCAATAATGAGACGATATGATTGCGTGTATACGCGCCCTTAGCTCAGCTGGATAGAGCGCAGCCCTCCGGAGGCTGAGGCCAGAGGTTCGAATCCTCTAGGGCGCGCCATTTTTGCAATGTTCACTGTGGATCAGCCCCCCAACACTGCACAGCCGCATAGCCTGCTGCTCTCATATTCAAAACTTGCATCCGACCATCGCGCCTCCTTTAAAACTATTTTGCAAGAGCCCGTTTTCTCACTCTTTCATGAACGACCCGACCCGAATGTTTTATCCGGCCACTTATGCAGATAACTGAACACTGAGATACGATGAATTTCTCCGTATATCAGCAAAAAAAATGGTTCTTCACCAAATGAGGTGGGTAACGGTCACCGGCTGACTCCCTCTGGGTAGAGATCGAGTCCGCCAAGGTGGAAATAAATAGCGTTGGCAAAGCGCTCCTTGTTGCGGAAGCCATGGCTCCGAACCT